>JOBE01000011.1 GCA_000717735.1 Streptomyces griseoluteus
AATGCTCGGCACGAGCCAGAGCTTCCTCCGTGCCATCGGCGAAGCCCGCCTGATCACCCCGCTGCGCTCGGAGGGCGGCCACCGCCGCTACTCCCGCTACCAGCTGCGCATCGCCGCCCGCGCCCGCGAACTCGTCGACCAGGGCACCCCCATCGAAGCCGCCTGCCGCATCATCATCCTCGAGGACCAGCTCGAAGAAGCCCAGCGCATCAACGCCGAGTACCGCCGCGCCGCCGAGTCGGCCGGACCGTCGACCGACGCCTGAGACGAGGGAGTGGGGCGCTTGGCGAGCGAACCCGGAAACCACGCAGAGGCCTGACCCGCACGCGCGGATCAGGCTTCTGACCTGGCGGCGACGGGCGGACATGCGGAGCGTTCCGGCCAATGCTGCAATGGACGGAGAGCTCCGTCCGACCATGCCCCGCAGGATGCGGAGGGATGAAACGGGCGCGGCCAAGTCCTGCGAGCGGCGTGTACGGAGTGGCCATGAGCGACGCATTCGAAGACATGGGACCGGTCGACTTCCTGGTCATCGAGTTCTCGGGCAACCGCATGACGGGTGAGGGCTTCCCCCTGCTTCTCGACCTGGTGGACCGGGGCGTCATCCGCGTTCTCGACCTCCTGTTCGTACGCAAGGACGTCGACGGGAGCGTCGTCGGTCTGGAGCTGGCGGATCTGGACGGTGACGGCCGGCTCGACCTGTCCGTGTTCGAGGGCGCCTCGTCCGGGCTCCTGGGCCAGGACGACATCGACGAGGCGGGGATGGCGCTCGAACCCGGCAACGCGGCGGGAATCCTGGTGTACGAGAACCTCTGGGCCGCTCCCCTCGCGCGCGCCCTGCGGCGCGGCGGCGCTCAGCTCGTGGCGGGCGGACGCATCCCCGTACAAGCCCTCCTGGCCTCGCTCGAAGCCGCGGAGGCGGCAGAGGGCGGCGACGGCCCCGCTGCCTCACGCCCCTGAGCACAAGCAAGGAGGACCGACATGCCAGGACTTCTTCGAGGTGTGGCACGCACCGCCGTGGTGGCCGGGACGGCGACCGCGGTCTCCAACCGGGTCTCACGGCGCCAGGCGGGCCGCTGGGCCCAGCAGGAACCGGCGGCACCCGAACAGCTCGCACCGGCACCTCCCCCGGCGCCGGCGCCTGCCGCACCGGTCGACGACATGAGCAGCAAGATCGCTCAGCTCAAGGAACTCGGACAGCTGAAGGAACAAGGCGTCCTGACCGAGGAGGAGTTCGCGGCGCAGAAGAGCCGGCTCCTCGCCTCGTGACCACCGCCCGCCGTGCCGAGGGCTCCGGAACCCACTCAGGGGCCTGATCCACTGAGTGGATCAGGCCCCTGAACTGGTCTTACGGCTGTCGGGGTGGCGGGATTTGAACCCACGACCTCTTCGTCCCGAACGAAGCGCGCTGCCAAGCTGCGCTACACCCCGATGTCGCTGCTCTGTTGTTCTCGTCGCGGCGACATCGATTACTTTAGCCCACGCGCGCGCTGAGACGAAATCCGGTTTCCGGGGCGTCGTGGCGCAGGTCGGATGCGGTCGAGGCCGACGATCGCGAGGCCCAGGGCGTAGAAGGCCGCGCCGAGGACGACGGCGTTCGTGAGGACGGCGGCGTAGCCGTGGGCGGTGACGTCCAGGAAGGGGTACGTGTAGCGGGTCGGGGCGCCGGGGGAGAGCAGGGCGCCGCGGGGAGCGGCGGGCGGCGGGTCCAGGCGCGGAGGGCGCCCCAGCCGAGGGCGACCAGGATGTTGGACCAGATGGTGAAGAAGCTCAGGACGACGAGCACGTTCCCGTACACGCACCCGATGACGAGCCCCGTCGCCGCCGACAGGGCGAGCAGGCCCCGGAAGGCCCCCGCGTACGGGCGCGGCGGGGCGGGGCGGGAGGCGTGACGGCGGAGGCCGGCACGGCCGCGGAGTCCGGCGTGAGCATGCCCTCACCGTAAGGGCTCAGGCGCGGGCCGTCAGGGTGAGCAGGGTGACCTCGGGCGGGCAGGCGAAGCGGACCGGGGTGAACCGGTTGGTGCCGCAGCCCGCCGAGACGTGCAGGTAGGAGGTCCGGTCGCCGGCCGTGTGGGTGGAGAGTCCCTTCACCCGGTCGGTGTCCAGGTCGCAGTTGGTGACCAGTGCCCCGTAGAAGGGGATGCACAGCTGCCCGCCGTGGGTGTGCCCGGCGAGGATCAGCTCGTACCCGTCGGCCGTGAAGGCGTCGAGCGAGCGCAGGTACGGGGCGTGGACCACGCCCAGCGTGAAGTCGGCCGTCCCGTCGGGGCCGCCGGCCACCCGCTCGTACCGGTCGCGCTTGATGTGCGGGTCGTCGAGACCGGTGAACGCCAGCTCCGCCCGCGGCAGTCGGAGCCGGCCGCGGGTGTTGGTGAGGTTGACCCAGCCCGCCGCGTCGAAGGCGTCCCGCATCCCCTCCCAGGGGTTGTGGACGGCGCCGACGGCGGGCTTGTTGCCGTTGAGGCCGTGGCGGCCCTGGGCCTTCTCCAGGAGGTAGCGGGCGGGGTTGCGCAGCTTGGGCCCGTAGTAGTCGTTGGACCCGAAGACGTACACCCCGGGGAACTCCATCAGCGGGCCGAGCGCGTCGAGCACCTCCGGTACCGCGTCCGGATCGGACAGGTTGTCACCGGTGTTGACGACGAAGTCCGGGCGGAGCCCCGCGAGGGACTGGAGCCAGGCGCGCTTCTTGCGCTGGCCGCTCACCATGTGGATGTCGGAGACCTGGAGGACCCGCAGGTCGCTCATGCCGGGTGGGAGCACCGGGACCGTCACGCGGCGGAGCCGGAACGATCGGGCCTCGTAGCCGGCCGCGTAGACGATTCCGGCGGCGGCCGTCGCCGTGAGGCCTGCCGTGATCTTCAGGGGGAGCCCGTACCGTGCGCGCATTCCCCCATCGTCGCAGACCCGTGGAGCGTAAATGCGCGGGCGGGTGGGGCTGCTCACCTGACACACTTGACCTCATGACCACGCTGAAGGCGAAGCTCCAGGCCGACCTCAACGCCGCGATCCGGGAGCGCGACGAACTGCGCTCCTCGACCCTCCGGCTGACCATCACCGAGATCTCCAAGCAGGAGGTCGCGGGCAAGACCAAGCGCGAACTCTCCGACGACGAGGTGCAGAAGGTGATCGCCAAGGAGGCGAAGAAGCGCCGCGAGGCCGCGGACGCCTTCGCCCAGGGCGGCCGTGCCGAGTCCGCCGAGCGGGAGCGGGCCGAGGGCGTACTCCTCGACGCGTACCTGCCGAAGCAGCTCAGCGACGAGGAGCTCGACGGGATCGTCGCGGCGGCCGTCGAGGAGGCGAAGGCGGCGGGCGCCGAGGGGCCGCGCGCCATGGGCGCCGTCATGAAGATCGTGAACCCGAAGGTGGCCGGTCAGGCCGACGGCGGCCGGGTCGCCGCCTCGGTGAAGAAGCTGCTCGCGGGCTGATCCGGCGCTGAGCCGGTACGTCCGTGCTCAGCCGGTACGTGTCGGCGCTGAGCCGGTACGAGGAAGGGCGCCCCACCGTGGTGGGGCGCCCTTCCTCGTACCTCTGCTGCTACGGCCGTGGCGTCAGCGGTTTCCGCCGCGGCCGTTGCCGTTTCCGCCGGTCAGCATCTCCGGCGGGATCGTGATGTCGGGGAAGGGGTTGATCGGGTCGGTGTCGCCCGGCTTGTCGTCAGCCGGCTTGCGGGGCTTGTCCGGGCCCTCGTCGCCCTCCTTCTCCGGGTCCTTGGGCTTCTCGGCCCTCGGTACGGAGATGGGGTTGAACTGCGGCCTCTCGGAGGGGTCCAGGGCGCCCGTCATCGCGATCCTCCAGATGGGACCGGGAAGGCAGCCACCGCAGACCTTGTCGTAGTAGACGCCGCCGATGGTGATGTCGAACATCTCGTCGCGCTTGCCGACGTCGTCACCGACCCAGACGGCGGTCGACAGGTTCGGCGTGTAGCCGACGAACCAGGCGTCCTTGCGGCCCTCGGTGGTACCGGTCTTGCCCGCGTTGTCCCGGTCGCTCAGACCGGCTCGGGTACCGGTGCCGTCCTCGACGACGCCCTTCAGCATCTGGTTGATGGTGTCGGCGGTCCGGTCGCTCATCGCGCGCGTGCACTTGGTCTGCGGCACGTTGAGCTTGTCGCCGTTGGCGGCCTTGACGGACTCGATCGCGACCGGGGTGCAGTACATGCCGCGGTTGGCGAAGGTCGCGTAGACGGAGGCCATGTCGAGCGGGGTGCTCTCCAGGCTGCCGAGCGTGGCGGAGGGGCTCTGCCTGATGGGCTTGCCCAGCTCGCGCTCGTAGCCCACCTTCTTCGCCATCGTCAGCGTCTCGCAGAGGCCGGCCATCTGCTCCAGCTTGGCGAAGTAGGTGTTGATGGACTTGCCGAGGGCGCTCGTCATGTCGTACGCCCCCTTCTCCGACTCGAGCTCGTTCTGGACCGGCCACTCCTGGTTGCCCGCCGGCCTGCCGTCGCAGCGCGTGAAATCGCTCTCCTGCATGGCGATCTTCCACGGCGTGTCGAAGCTCTGCGCCGGGCTCAGCCCCTTCTCCAGGGCGGCGGCGGCCGTGATCGGCTTGAAGGTCGAGCCGACCGGGAAGCCGTAGGTGGTGCCGCCCATCTTGCTGCCGACGGCGAGGTTGAGCGTGGTCTGGTGCTGCTTCTGGTCCAGGCCGTACGGGCGGGACTGGCTCATCGACAGGATCTTGCCGGTCCCGGGCTGGACCTGGACGACGGCGGTCGCGACCCCGTCGTCCTTGTTCACCTTGGCCACGGCGGCCTCGTTGGTCGCCGCCTGCGCCTTCGGGTCGAGCGTGGTCCTGACGGTGAGACCGCCCAGGTTCCACAGCTTCTGGCGCTCCTCGGCCGTCTTGCCGAAGATCGGGTCGCTGAGGATCGTCTTGCGGACGTAGTCGCAGAAGAAGCCCGAGCCGTCGACGGCGGTGATGCAGCCGTTCTTCGGGGTCTTGACCTTCAGCTTGAGCGGGGCCGCCTTCGCCTTGTCCGCCTCGGCCTGGCTGACGTCCCCGACGTCGGCCATCCGCTGGAGGACCACGTTGCGGCGCTTGGTGGCTTCCTGGATGTCGTTGATGGGGTCGTAGCGGCTCGGCGACTGGACCAGGCCGGCCATCATCGCGGCCTCGCCCAGGTTCAGGTCGGCGGCGTGCTTGGAGAAGTACCGCTGCGAGGCGGCCTCGATGCCGTAGGCCTGCTGCCCGAAGAACGTGATGTTGAGGTAGTTCTCCAGGATCTTGTGCTTGCCCAGCTCCTCCTCGACCTGGATCGCGAACTTCAGCTCGCGGACCTTGCGGCCGATGGTCTGCTGGGTGGCCTGCGCGACCTTCTCGGGGTCGTCACCCGCCTCCTCGACGAAGACGTTCTTCACGTACTGCTGGGTGAGCGTCGACGCGCCCTGCGCGACCCCGCCCTCCTGCGCGTTGCGGTTGATCGCGCGGAGCACGCCCTTGAGGTCGATCGCCCCGTGCTCGTAGAAGCGCCCGTCCTCGATCGCGACGATCGCCTTCTGCATGTACGGCGAGATCTTGTCCAGCGGCACGACCTTCCGGTCCCGCGAGTACACCGTGGCGAGGAGCCCGCCCTCGGAGTCGAGGATCGTGGTGCGCTGACTCAGCGGTGGGGTCTTCAGGTTGGAGGGGATCTCGTCGAAACCCTCCACCGTGCCCTTCGCGGCCAGCCCCAGTGCGCCGGCGGCGGGCAGGGCGATGCCTGCCAGCACGGCTCCGGCGAGCACACTGACACCGAGGAACTTGGCGGCCTGCTGGGTCCCGGTCAGACCACCGCCCGAGCGCTTCTTTGCCATGGGGGGCAGCCTAATCCGAAGTTCTGTGCGTACCGCAGAGCGGGGGCTTCTCGGAGCGTTCGCGTACCAGACCGTGACATCCAGGGGCCCCGGGCCGCGGTCTCGCCGCCCGGGCGCCGACGTTCTCATTCGCCGGACAGGCGTATATGCCTTGGCCTAAGCTGCTCCCAACTGTCACAGCAGTGTGGTCCCGCATCACGACCCGGGTGTGACAGCGGCGCGCATTCCCGTGACCCCGAAACACGGGAACCTCGCGTCCGAATCCGGCTCATGTGTCACGCGGCGCCCGAAGTGGTCCCGCCGAGGAAGGGCGCGTCTGGGCGATATGTCCGCTATCACACGCATGTCCTTCGCTCACTCCCCTGGGTGATCTGACGCGTACGCATAGTCCGTTCGGGCCATCCAAGATTGGGCCCGAAGGGGGTGTTGCGCTGTGTCTACCTTCCGTAACGTCCCAACTGGCAGCGGTGAATATGCCGCTGCCGCCGTGGGGGAGCCTCGATTCGGGAGAGGACGGCGCCGGTATGGGCTGGGTAGCTGACTGGAGTGCGCAGGCGGCCTGCCGCACTACCGATCCGGATGAACTTTTCGTGCAGGGAGCGGCACAGAACAGGGCAAAGGCGGTGTGCACCGGATGCCCGGTGCGGACCGAGTGCCTCGCCGACGCCCTCGACAACCGCGTGGAGTTCGGTGTGTGGGGCGGCATGACGGAGCGCGAGCGACGCGCCCTGCTGCGCCGCAGGCCGACCGTCACCTCGTGGCGCCGGCTCCTGGAGACCGCGCGCACGGAGTACGAGCGGGGAGCGGGCCTGCTGCCCGTGGCCATCGAGGACGACGCGACGTACGAGGCGTATGCCGCCGTGGGCTAGGGCGCCCCGGCGGAACAGGGAGAAGGGTCAGGGCCGGACAGGCGCTGGACCCCCGGTCAGGCCGAAGGTCTTCCTCCGGTCGTGAGCCGGTCACCGATGGCCCGCAGTCCGGCGAGGTCGTGCACATCGCCGGGCAGGGCCGCCACTTCGGTCACGGCCACCTCGGGGTGGAGCGCCGTGAAGCGGTCACGCGTGCGCTGCTCACGCGCGAGCACCCGCATGCGCTCGGCATGCAGGTGCAGAAGTCCCGCGGTGAGATGTCGTACGTCTACGTCGTCTGCGTCTGTTTCCTGTGCCGGTTCGGCTGTGGGGGCAGCCTCGGGTACGGGAGTTGCGGCGGCGGTGGCGAGATCGGACGGCTCGGACTCCGTGGTCGGGGAGCCACTGCGACCAGTCTTCCCGCCCCTCTGATCCACAATGCGCCCCTCGTCAAGATTTTCCGCGGCCGCCCGCGCCCGCTCGGCCGACAGCCGGGCGGCACCACTGCCGTGCACCCGATTGAGGACGAGACCCGCGAGGGGCATCCCCTCGGCGGCCAGCCGCTCCACGAAGTACGCCGCCTCGCGCAGCGCGTCGCGCTCCGGAGTGGCCACCACGAGGAACGCCGTGCCCGGGGCCTGGAGCAGCCGGTACGTGGCGTCCGCGCGGGTACGGAAGCCGCCGAACATCGTGTCCATCGCCGCGACGAACGTCTGCACGTCCTTGAGGAACTGACCCCCGAGCAGTTTTCCCAAGGTCCCGGTCATCATCGACATGCCGACGTTGAGGAACTTCATCCCGGCCCGGCCGCCCACCTTCGCCGGTGCCATCAGCAGCTTGATGAACTTTCCGTCGAGGAAGGACCCGAGCCGCTTCGGCGCGTCCAGGAAGTCCAGGGCGGACCGGGACGGCGGGGTGTCGACGACGATCAGGTCCCACTCGTCGCGCGCCCGGAGCTGCCCCAGCTTCTCCATCGCCATGTACTCCTGCGTACCGGCGAATCCGGCCGAGAGGGACTGGTAGAAGGGGTTCTCCAGGATCGCCCGCGCCCGCTCGGGGTCCGCGTGCGCCTCGACGATCTCGTCGAAGGTCCGCTTCATGTCCAGCATCATGGCGTGCAGTTCGCCGCCGTCGGAGCCCTTGATGCCCGCGACCTTCCGCGGGGTGTTGTCGAGGGAGTCGATCCCCATCGACTGGGCGAGGCGGCGGGCCGGGTCGATGGTGAGGACGACGACCCGCCGGCCGCGCTCCGCCGCCCGCACGCCGAGGGCCGCGGCCGTCGTCGTCTTGCCGACCCCGCCGGCACCGCAGCAGACGATGATGCGGGTGCCCAGGTCGTCGATCAGCGGGTCGAGCCGGAGGACGGGCACGGCGTCGAGCCCGCTCGAACCGGGCGCCGCGTCAGGCCCGTTCGGATCGGCAGCCGTGTCGCGCCCGCTCGAACCGGAAGTCATGCCGCCGTCGTCCGGACCGGGAGCCGTGTCGAGCCCCTCCGTCGCCTTCTCGGTCACGCGTCGCCCACCCCTTGCCTCCGCAGTTCCTTCGCCAGCCGGTAGAGCCCCGCGATGTCCGCCCCGTCCCCCAGGAAGGGGAGCTCGAACGAGGGGACGCCGACGCCGTCCAGGACCGCGCGCTGCGCCCGCTCCAGCTCCACCCGCCGGGCGTGCTCGGCGGCCTGGTCGAGCAGCGGCTCGACCAGCGTCGTGCCGCCCGTGACACCCGCGGAGGCCAGCGTCCTGGCGATGGCCTCCCGGTGGTCGCCGGAGGCGGCCCGTACCGCCGCCTCGTCGAGGACGTGCGGCCTGACCATGTTCACCACCACCCGCCCCACCGGCAGTTCGGCGTCCCGCAGCTCCGCGATGCCGTCCGCCGTCTCCTGGACCGGCATCTCCTCCAGGAGGGTCACCAGATGGACGGCCGTCTCGGATGACTTGAGGACCCGCATGACGGCCTGCGCCTGGTTGTGTATCGGACCGATCCTGGCCAGGCCGGCCACCTCGTCGTTGACGTTGAGGAAGCGGGTGATGCGGCCGGTGGGCGGTGCGTCCATGACCACGTGGTCGTAGGTGTGCCCGCCGTGCTTCTCGCGCCGCCGGACCGCCTCACAGGCCTTGCCGGTCAGCAGGACGTCCCGTACGCCCGGCGCTATCGTCGTCGCGAAGTCGATCGCGCCGAGCTTCTTCAGGGCCCGCCCCGCACTGCCCAGTTTGTAGAACATCTGGAGGTAGTCGAGGAGCGCGCGCTCGGCGTCGATCGCCAGCGCGTACACCTCCCCGCCGCCCGGGGCGACGGCGATCTTGCGCTCCTCGTAGGGAAGCGCTTCCGTCTCGAAGAGCTGTGCGATGCCCTGCCTGCCTTCGACCTCGACGAGGAGGGTGCGCTTGCCCTCCGTCGCGAGGGCGAGCGCGAGGGCGGCGGCGACCGTCGTCTTACCGGTACCACCCTTGCCGCTGACGACCTGAAGCCTGCTCACGTAGTCGAGCCTAACCACTGGCGGCGGCGCCCAATCAGGAGGCTGCCCCGGAGAAGCCCCCTAGGGGAGGCTTCGGGGCAGCGGTGGGGGGCCGCCTCGAAGGGCACCCCCGCGGCAGCGGATACAGTCGCCTCCATGACCAAGTGGGAGTACGTCACGGTGCCGCTTCTGGTGCACGCGACCAAGCAGATTCTGGACACCTGGGGCGAGGACGGCTGGGAGCTCGTCCAGGTCGTACCCGGGCCGAACAACCCCGAGCAGCTCGTGGCCTACCTGAAGCGGGCCAAGTCGTGAGCGGGGCCGTCGAGGCGAAGCTCGCCGAGCTGGGCCTGACCCTGCCGGCGGTCGTGCCGCCGCTGGCCGCCTACCAGCCGGCCGTGCAGTCGGGCGTGTACGTCTACACCTCGGGCCAGCTCCCGATGGTGGACGGCAAGCTCCAGCTGAGCGGCAAGGTCGGCGGCGAGGTCACCGCGGAGGAGGCCAAGCAGCTCGCGGCCACCTGCGCGCTGAACGCGCTGGCGGCCGTGAAGTCGGTCGCCGGTGACCTGGACCGGATCAAGCGGGTCGTGAAGGTCGTCGGCTTCGTCGCCTCCGCCCCCGACTTCACCGGACAGCCGGGCGTCATCAACGGCGCCAGCGAGCTGCTCGGCGCCGTCCTCGGCGACAAGGGCGTGCACGCGCGCAGCGCCGTCGGCGTGACCGTGCTGCCGCTCGACGCCCCGGTCGAGGTCGAGGTCCAGGTGGAGCTGGTCGAGGCCTGACCTCCTCGCGTCGGCCTCTTCGCCGTACGTCAAGAGCCGGTTCCCCGCGCGTACCGCGTGAGGGGATCGGCTCTCGTGCATTCCGGTGCTTGCGCATAGCATCCGGCCATGTCGAATGGTCAGTGGTACCCGCCCGAGTGGCCCGACCGCATCCGCGCCCTCGCCGCCGGTGAGCTCGTCCCGGTGGCCCCCCGGCGGGCCGCGACCGTCCTGCTCCTGCGGGACGGGGCCGCCGGGCCCGACGTCCACATGCTGCGCCGCCGTACCTCCATGGCCTTCGCGGGCGGCGCGTACGCCTACCCCGGCGGTGGCGTGGACCCGCGCGACGAGCATCCGGTGCGCTGGGCGGGGCCCTCGCGGGAGACCTGGGCGGCCCGCCTCGGCCTCGACGACCCCGCGCAGGCCCAGGCCGTGGTCTGCGCCGCCGTACGCGAGACGTACGAGGAGGCGGGCGTCCTGCTCGCCGGGCCGACCGAGTGCACCGTGGTCGGCGACACGACCGGCGAGGACTGGGAGCGGGACCGGGAGGCGCTCGTCGCCCGGGAGCTGTCCTTCGCCGACTTCCTCGACCGGCGCGGGCTCGTGCTCCGCTCCGACCTGCTCGGCGCGTGGGCCCGCTGGATCACGCCGGAGTTCGAGCAGCGGCGGTACGACACCTGGTTCTTCGTGGCCGCGCTGCCGGCCGGGCAGCGCACCAGGAACGCCTCCACCGAGGCCGACCGCACCGTCTGGATCCGCCCCGCGGAGGCCGCCGCCGGCTACGACCGGGGCGAGCTGACGATGATGCCGCCGACGATCTCGACCCTGCGGGCCCTGGAGCGGTACGGGACGGCTGCCGAGGCGCTCGCGGGGGCCGCGGAACAGGAACTGGCGCCGGTGCTCGCGCAGGCACGTCTGGAGGGCGACGAGCTGGTCCTGAGCTGGCCGGGACACGAGGAGTTCACCAAGATCATTCCGGCGGGATCGGCGGGATCGGCGGGATCGGCGGGATCGGCGGGATCGGCGGGATCGGCGGGATCGGCGGGATCGGCGGGAGGCGAGCGATGAGCGACGCCGCCGCCCTGCCGGGACAGCCGCGCGGAGTCGTGGTCTCCGGGCCCGCGACCGCCCGCGCCGTGAACGTCCTCGCGCCGAACCCGTCCGCGATGACCCTCGACGGCACCAACACCTGGCTCCTCTCCGAGCCCGGCTCGGAACTCGCCGTCGTGGTCGACCCCGGCCCGCTCGACGAGAGTCATCTGGGCCGCGTGATCGAGACCGCGGAGAAGCTCGGCAAGCGGATCGCGCTCACATTGCTGACCCACGGCCACCCGGACCACGCGGAGGGCGCGGGCCGCTTCGCCGAGCTGACCGGGACGGCCGTACGGGCCCTCGACCCGGCGCTGCGGCTCGGCGACGAGGGACTCGGCGCCGGGGACGTGGTGTCGGTCGGCGGTCTTGAGCTGCGGGTCGTCCCGACGCCCGGCCACACATCGGACTCGCTCTCCTTCCATCTGCCGGCCGACCGCGCGGTGCTCTCCGGGGACACCGTCCTGGGGCGCGGGACGACGTTCGTGGCGCATCCGGACGGGCGGCTGGGCGACTATCTGGACTCGCTGCGGCGGCTGCACTCGCTCACGGTCGACGACGGGGTGCACACGGTCCTGCCGGGGCACGGGCCGGTCCTGGAGGACGCCCAGGGGGTCCTGGAGTTCTATCTCGCGCACAGGGCGAGCAGGCTCGCTCAGGTGGAGGCGGCGGTCGTGAGCGGCCACCGGACGGCGGCGGAGGTCGTCGCCCATGTGTACGCGGACGTGGACCGCTCGCTGTGGCCCGCCGCCGAGCTGTCCGTACGGGCACAGCTGGAGTACCTGCGGGAGCGTGGCCTGATCTGACGGCCGCGCCCGGGGGAGGGGGTCATGCGGCGGCAGTGACGCCCTGGGTGGTGTTGCCGGGACCCGGCATGGTCCAGGGGACACGCCATGCTTTACGGTCCCTTTACATCGGCAGTATCAGTAGTCGTTTCATCGGGGGGATTCTCGTGTTCGTCCTGGCCATCATCCTGCTCATCGCGGCGGGCGTGCTGTTCGCCGTGGGGCGGTCCACGGACCGCTCTCCCTTGCGCCTCGGCGCGCTGGGCGCGCTCATCGCCGCCCTCCTCGCGGGCGTCACCAGCATCATCCACGTCGTCGGCGCGTACGAGGTCGGCGTGCCGGTGACCTTCGGCAAGGTGGGTACGCCCATGACGCCCGGCGTGAACGTGATCTCGCCGTTCACGACGGTCACCACCTTCTCCACCCGCCCGGTGGACCTCAACCTCTCCGACAGGGACGTCGTCGAGGTGCGTTCCTCGCAGGGCGGCGTGATGGAGGTCGAGGTGACGGTGAAGTGGGCCGTCGCGCCGACCAAGGCCGTGGAGCTGTACCGGCTCGCCGGCAGTGAGGCCGCCATCCAGCAGCGGCTGGTCTTCCCGGACAGCCGGGAGATCATCCGCAACGTCTTCGCCCGCCACACCAGCGAAGAGGGCTACAGCTCGGCTCGCGAGAAGATCAACGCCGAGATCGGCGAGCTGGTCAAGGAGCGGCTCGCCCCGCGCGGCATCGACGTGACCACGGTCAACCTGCGCAACGTGAAGCCGTCCAAGGCGCTGCAGGACCAGATCGACCGCAAGATCCAGCAGCAGCAGGCCACCGAGCGCGCCCTTGAGGCCGCCCGCACCGCCAAGGCCGAGTCCGACCGGCGCCGGATCGAGGCGGAGGGCATCGCCCGCGCCAACAAGATCCTCAACGAGTCGCTGACGGACAGGGTCCTGATGAACCAGTGCATCGACGCGTTCAAGGAGGCCGCGGCGCAGAACCCGATCTACACCGTGCCCTGCGCGAGCGGTTCCTCGGCGCCGGTGATCGTGGACGGTTCCAAGCGCTGATCCGAGCGGGGAGCCGGGCACTGACCCGCCCCTCCGCGCACACGTGAAAGGCCGCCCCGGTCCGACGACCGGGGCGGCCTTTCACGTACGGCGGTGTACAGCGGTGGCTATCGCGAGCGCTTCGCGAGGCGCTCCACGTCGAGGAGGATCACGGCGCGGGCCTCCAGGCGCAGCCAGCCGCGCTGGGCGAAGTCGGCGAGCGCCTTGTTGACCGTCTCGCGGGAGGCGCCGACCAGCTGGGCCAGCTCCTCCTGGGTGAGGTCGTGGACGACGTGGATGCCCTCCTCCGACTGCACGCCGAAGCGGCGCGACAGGTCGAGGAGCGCGCGGGCGACACGGCCCGGGACGTCGGAGAAGACCAGGTCGGACATCTGGTCGTTGGTCTTGCGAAGGCGGCGGGCGACCGCGCGGAGCAGCGCGGTGGCCACCTCCGGGCGGGCGTTCAGCCAGGGCTGGAGGTCGCCGTGGCCCAGGCCGAGCAGCTTCACCTCGGTCAGCGCGGTCGCGGTCGCGGTGCGCGGGCCCGGGTCGAACAGCGACAGCTCGCCGATCAGCTCGCCGGGGCCGAGGACGGCCAGCATGTTCTCGCGGCCGTCGGGGGAGGTGCGGTGCAGCTTCACCTTGCCCTCGGTGACCACGTACAGGCGGTCGCCGGGGTCGCCCTCGTGGAAGAGAGCGTCGCCACGGGCGAGCGTCGCCTCACTCATCGAGGCGCGCAGCTCGGCAGCCTGCTCGTCATCGAGCGCCGCGAAGAGCGGGGCGCGCCGCAGAACGTCGTCCACGAGTTCTCTCCATACTGTCGACCTGCTCAGGGACCTGCGTCCCATGATGCCGGACGTACAAAACAGTGCGATCAATCACAACAAGTTTGACGTACCGAGCCGCCGGTCCGTACGTCAGGGGCCCGATTGGGGGCTGATCGGCCACGCCCGGGGCGGATGTCGGTGTCGGCCCCTAGGCTGGTCGGGTGTCCAACTCGCCGGTGAGAGCGCAGGCCAAGGGGGCTGAAAGAGTGTCGGCCGAAGGTAATTCCGCCGTGGGCGAACACGGCGTGTCGAAACGGGCGAAAGCCTCAAATCGGAAGGCAGCGAAGCCCGAATCGCGTCTCGCGATGGTCCGCAGGGCCCGCAAGATCAACCGCGAACTGGCCGAGGTCTATCCGTACGCCCACCCCGAGCTCGACTTCCGCAATCCCTTCGAGCTGCTCGTCGCCACGGTCCTCTCCGCCCAGACCACCGACCTGCGGGTCAACCAGACCACCCCCGCCCTCTTCGCCAGGTACCCCACGCCCGAGGACCTCGCCGCCGCCGTGCCCGAGGAGGTCGAGGAGCTCATCCGCCCCACCGGCTTCTTCCGCGCCAAGACCAAGTCGATCATGGGCCTCGCCGCCGTCCTCAGGGACGACTTCGGGGGCGAGGTCCCCGGCCGCCTCGACGACCTCGTCAAGCTGCCCGGCGTCGGCCGCAAGACCGCCTTCGTCGTCCTCGGCAACGCCTTCGGGGTCCCCGGCATCACCGTGGACACCCACTTCATGCGGCTGGTCCGGCGCTGGAAGTGGACCGAGCAGGATGACCCGGTGAAGATCGAGGCGGAGATCGCCGAGATCTTCCCGAAGAGCGAGTGGACGATGCTCTCGCACCGGGTGATCTTCCACGGCCGCCGGATCTGCCACGCCCGCAAGCCCGCCTGCGGCGCCTGCCCGATCACCCACCTCTGCCCCTCGTACGGAGAGGGCGAGACCGACCCCGAGAAGGCGAGGAAGCTGCTCAAGTACGAGAAGGGCGGCTTCCCCGGCCAGCGGCTCAACCCGCCGCCCGGCTACCCCGGCCTCCCGGCGCCGCCCCTCGGCGCCGGCGACTGAGCCCGGCCCCCGGAAAGGCCCCCACGGGCCCGGGGAACGAACCCGTCCACCGATGGCGTTGTGCAACAACGGGGGTGCCTATGACGCGCACTGACGAAGAGATCCACGAGCCCGGCACCGGCGGGCTTGTCAGCCGCGACGGGCTGCCCGACTGGCTCGGGCCCGTCGACCGGGCCGCCCGCACGGTCGAGCCCGAGCAGCTGAGCCGCTTCCTGCCGCCCGCGAGCGGCGCCGGACGCCAGTCCGCCGTCCTCGTCCTCTTCGGCGAGGGGGAGCGCGGCCCCGAGCTGCTGCTCATGGAGCGCGCCGGCAGCCTGCGCTCGCACGCCGGACAGCCCTCGTTCCCCGGCGGCGCCCTCGACCCCGAGGACGGCGACCCGGCGGACGGCGGCCTGCTGCGGGCCGCCCTGCGCGAGGCCCAGGAGGAGACCGGCCTCGACCCGGCGGGCGTCCAGCTCTTCGGCGTGCTGCCCCGGCTCTACATCCCCGTCAGCGGCTTCGTCGTCACCCCGGTCCTCGGCTGGTGGCGCGCCCCGAGCCCGGTCGGGGTCGTCGACCCCGGAGAGACCGCCCGGGTCTTCACCGTCCCCGTGGCGGATCTCACGGATCCCGCCAACCGCGCCACCGCGATCCACCCGAGTGGCCACCAGGGCCCCGCGTTCCTCGTCGCATCCGCTCTGGTCTGGGGTTTCACGGCCGGTGTGATCGACCGCCTGCTGCACTTCTCCGGCTGGGAGCGCCCCTGGGACCGGTCCAAGCAGGTCCCGCTCGACTGGCGCTCATGACAGGCTGAACCCCGGCGACCGGAAACGAATCTGCGAGGCAATTGACGGTGAACGTGCTGGACATCTTGTTGCTGCTCGCCGCCGTGTGGTTCGCGATCATCGGTTACCGCCAGGGATTCGTGGTCGGCATCCTGTCCGTGATCGGCTTCCTCGGCGGCGGTCTCGTCGCCGTTCTGCTGCTTCCGGTCCTCTGGGACCAGCTGACCGACAGCAGCGAGGTCTCCACCACGGCGACGGTCGTCTTCGTGATGGTGGTCATCGTCTGCGCCTCAGTCGGCCAGGCCTTCACCACCCACCTCGGCAACAAGCTGCGCCGCCACATCACCTGGTCGCCCGTGCGCGCCCTGGACGCCACCGGCGGCGCCCTGGTCAACGTCGTCGCGATGCTGCTCGTGGCCTGGCTCATCGGCTCGGCCCTCGGCGGCTCCTCGCTGACCGCCCTGAGCAAGCGGGTGAAGGACTCGATGGTGCTGCGCGGCGTCGAGGAGGTGATGCCGGACCAGGTCTCCGGCTGGTTCGACGACTTCAGCTCGACGCTGGCCCGCAACGGCTTCCCGCAGGTCTTCGACCCCTTCGTGAACGAACCCATCACCGAGGTCCTGCCGCCGGACCCGGCGCTTGTCGGCAGCCCGGTCGCCGCCCGCGCCCAGCGCTCCATCGTCAAGGTCGTCGGCACGGCGCAGAGCTGCGGCAAGGTCCTCGAAGGGACCGGCTTCGTCTTCGCGGAGCGCCGGGTCATGACCAACGCCCATGTGGTCGGCGGAGTCGACGAGCCGACCGTCCAGATAGGGGGCGAGGGCAAGACGTACGACGCCAAGGTCGTCCTCTACGACTGGCAGCGCGACATCGCCGTCCTGGACGTGCCGGACCTGAAGGCCACCCCGCTGCGCTTCACCGAGGACGACGCCCGCAGCGGCGACAACGCGATCGTCGCCGGGTTCCCGGAGAACGGCTCGTACGACGTGCGCTCGGCGCGCGTGCGGGGCCGTATCAACGCCGACGGACCCGACATCTACCGCCGTGGCGATGTGCGCAGGGACGTGTACTCGCTGTACACGACGGTCCGGCAGGGCAACTCCGGCGGCCCGCTCCTCACCGAGGACGGCGAGGTGTACGGCGTGATCTTCGCCCGCTCCCTCGACGACCCGAACACCGGCTACGCGCTGACGGTCGACGAGATCCGCGAGGACATCGAGCGCGGCCGGACCGCCGACCAGCAGGTCGACAGCCAGGCCTGCGCTCTGTAGGTCCCCGCCCGGTCGTCCCGGGCCCGCACTCCGTGGCGGTCCCGGGGGCCGCCTGACTAGGCGGTGTCGCGGGGATGGCGGAGTCTGGCCGAGACCCAGCGGGCCCGGCGGCGCAGGATGCGCGAGATCCCCACGTCCTGCACGGTGTGCGCGCCGCCGGCGTCCGGCGGGCCACCCCCCTCGCGGGAACTCGGCGCGGTGGCCGAGCGGCGGTTGCGTGCTGTCGTGTCACCGTAGTCGTGCGTCCAGCCCATACCTCGACGTCTGCCCGTGGCCCAAGGTCGGTAACCGCCTGAGGGCCCGCCAATTGGAGTATGCGCGGGGCACATGGCCGTTCGAAGGAAATCTGTACGCCTCTGCGGGAGAGGGCCCGTCAGCGGTCGGGCTCGGGGTCCTTCAGCCAGTTGACCAGCTCCGTGGAGAAGGCCACCGGGTCCTCCTCGTGCGGGAAGTGACCGAGCCCGTCGAAGAGCCGCCAGCGGTACGGCGCCTCCACGTACTCGCCCGACCCCGCCGCGCTCCTGGTCCGCATCACCGGGTCCAGGGAGCCGTGCAGATGGAGCGTCGGCACCCGCACCGGCCGCTTCATGCGCCGGTTGAACTGGATGCCGTCCGGGCGGGCCAGGGAGCGCACCATCCAGCGGTACGGCTCGATCGAGCAGTGCGCCGTCGACGGGATCAGCATCGCCCGCCGGTACACCTCGATCGCCTCGTCGTCCGCGTCGCGCCGGGGCTGCGGTCCCGACCAGTCCCGGATCAGCTCACCGACGAGCGCCGCGTCGTCCGCGACGAGCTGACGCTCCGGCAGCCACGGCCGCTGGAAGCCCCAGACGTGCGAACCGGCCCGCGACTGGGCGAAGTCGGAGAGCATCGCCGAGCGCCAGCGGCGCGGGTGCGGCATAGAGGAGACCGCGAGCCGGCGCACCAGCTTGGGCCGCATCACGGCCGCCGTCCAGGCGAGGTATCCGCCGAGGCCGTGCCCGACGAGCGCCGCGTCCGGCTCGCCGAGCGAGCGCACGACGCCGGTGATGTCGAGGGCGAGGTTGGCGGGGTCGTAACCCCGGGGGGTGCGGTCGCTGCCGCCCACCCCGCGCAGGTCCATCGCGACCGCCCGGAACCCCGCGTCGGCGAGCGCGGGCAGCTGGTGGCGCCAGGTCCACCAGAACTGCGGGAAACCGTGCAGCAGCAGCACCAGCGGCCCGTCGCCCATCTCGGCGATGTGGAAACGCGCGCCGTTGGCGGCCACGTCGCGATGGGTCCAGGGCCCGTCGAGCCGTACGGGCCCGCCGTTGCCGTTGCTCTCGGGAAGGGTCATACGGACGAGCGTGCCACAGACTCGGCCTTCTCAAGGGCCGGGCGCTCGGCCGGACGGGGGTGCGGCTTCGCGTTCTGCATGATCGCCGCGGTCTGCTTCGCGGAGGCGATGGACCTCTCCGGCGGCTTCACCTTCTTGAACTTGGCGAAGGCGATCGCCCCGAGGAGGCCCGCGACCAGCACATTGAAGGCGAAGGACAGCAGGAAGCACCAGACGAGGTTCCAGCCCCCGTTGCCGTTGTGCCCGCCGGTCCAGGTGTTGATCGCGTACGCGAGCGCGAAGCTCAGCATCGGCAGCGAGAACAGCAGTACCACCAGGGCGCCGACACCCAGGATGCTGCCGATCCCGCCACGCTTGACGTCCTGCCGCAGCTCGGCCTTGGCCAGGGCGATCTCATCGTGCACCAGCGCGGACATCTCGGCGGTCGCCGAGGCGACCAACTGGCCGAGGCTGCGCTCGGTTCCGTCGAACGGGTCGCTCATCGGTGCTCCCTCTTCTCTTCTGCGGTCCGACTCAGATCATGCCGGACGGTCGGCCTCATCGCGCGGTGCCCCCGCCAGTCGGGCGCGCTCCCTGTGTTCGGCGGCCTTCCGCTCGTGGATCTCGGCCATCCGCAGGTGGTACGCCGGGTTGTCCTCCTCGTAGATGTCGGGGATGCCGTCCTCGTCGTCGTCGCGCTCCTCGGCGGCCACGAGCGACTGGTACCTGCGGACCCGCAGCTTCAGCAGGACGGAGGCGAGGACGGCCGCGATCAGGGAGCCCATCAGGACGGCGGCCTTCACCTCGTCGGTGAGGGCGGCGTCCCCGGCGAAGGCGAGTTCGCCGATGAGGAGCGAGACGGTGAAGCCGATTCCGGCGAGGGAGGCGACGGCGAACACGTCCGGCCAGGCCAGGTCGGGGTTGAGCTCGGCCCGGGTGAAGCGGGCGGCGAGCCAGGTGCCGCCGAAGATGCCGACGGCCTTGCCGACGACCAGGCCGAGGACCACGCCCAGGGTGACCGGCTGGGTGAAGACGTTCCCGATCGCACCGCCGGAGACGCTGACGCCGGCCGAGAAGAGCGCGAACAGCGGTACGGCGAGGCCGGCCGAGATCGGGCGGACGAGGTGCTCGATGTGCTCGCCGGGGGAGTGCTGCTCGCCGTCCCGGGTGGTGCAGCGCAGCATCAGGCCCATGGAGACGCCGGCGATCGTGGCGTGGATGCCGCTGTTGTACATCAGCGCCCAGATGACCAGGGCCAGCGGCACGTACACGTACCAGCCCCGCACGCCCTTGCGGAGCAGCAGCCAGAAGAGGACGAGGCCCGCGAGGGCGCCGCCGAGCGCGGCGAAGTTCAGGTCGCTGGTGAAGAAGATCGCGATGATCAGGATCGCGAAGAGGTCGTCGACGACGGCCAAGGTCAGCAGGAAGGCGCGCAGCGCGGACGGCAGCGAGGTGCCGATGACGGCGAGGACGGCGAGCGCGAAGGCGATGTCGGTCGCGGTGGGCACGGCCCAGCCGTCCATCGAGCCGTTGCCGAGGGCGTTGACCAGGACGTAGACGAGGGCGGGCGCGGCCATGCCGCAGAGGGCGGCGACGACGGGGAGCGCGGCGGCCCTGGGGTCGCGCAGCTCGCCCGCGACGAGCTCGCGCTTGAGTTCGATGCCGGCGACGAAGAAGAAGATCGCGAGGAGGCCGTCGGCGGCCCAGTGCTGGATCGACAGGTCGAGACCGAGGGCGGCGGGGCCGACGTGGAAGTCGCTGACCGCCTCGTAGCTGCCGCTCAGCGTGTTGGCCCAGACGAGGGCGGCGACGGCGGCGACGAGGAGCAGTACGCCGCCGACGGTCTCGGTGCGCAGGGCATCGGCGAGATAGCGCCGCTCGGGCAGGGAGAGACGGCCGAGGAACCTGCGGTCGTCGTGCTTGCGGTCGTCGGTCGGTGCGGGGGCGGCCACGGGGATCCTCCGGTCGGGCGGGCAGGACGAATCACATTGCCGACCAGACTTCCCGGCGCACCTAGGTTCTCTTGTCGCGTCACTGACGCGGTCTTTACTTTACCTAACGAGCGCGGGCGACGTCCGGCGGGATTCACTCTAGGGAGCTTTGCCCTGTTCGTCCCGTCGGATGTGGCGAGACGCGAACGCCCGCCCCCAGGAGCTCGGGGCGGGCGTTCGCGGCGTACGGGTCGGGCTCAGTCCTCGCTGGAGGCGGCCGGCAGCTGGGTCTGGATGAGGGACATGACCGACGAGTCGGTCAGTGTGGTGACGTCACCCAGCTCCCGGTTCTCGGCGACGTCGCGCAGCAGACGGCGCATGATCTTGCCCGAGCGGGTCTTCGGCAGCTCCGCCACCGGCAGGACCCGCTTCGGCTTGGCGATCGGGCCGAGGGTCGCGCCGACGTGGTTGCGCAGCTCGGCGACCAGGCCCTCGTCCTGGCTCGCCGAACCGCGCAGGATGACGAAGGCGACGATCGCCTGACCGGTCGTCTCGTCGGCGGCGCCGACGACGGCCGCCTCGGCGACGGACGGGTGGGAGACGAGGGCCGACTCGACCTCGGTGGTCGAGATGTTGTGCCCGGAGACGAGCATGACGTCGTCGACCCGGCCGAGCAGCCAGATGTCGCCGTCCTCGTCCTTCTTGGCCCCGTCGCCGGCGAAGTACTTGCCCTCGAAGCGGGACCAGTACGTGTCGATGTAGCGCTGGTCGTCGCCCCAGATGGTGCGGAGCATCGACGGCCACGGCTCGGTGAGGACCAGGTAACCGCCGCCGCCGTTCGGGACCTCGTTGGCCTCGTCGTCGACGACGGTGGCCGCGATGCCCGGCAGCGGACGCTGGGCGGAGCCCGGCTTGGTCTCGGTGACGCCCGGCAGCGGCGAGATCATCATCGCGCCGGTCTCTGTCTGCCACCAGGTGTCCACGATCGGGGTCTTCCCGGCGCCGATGTGCTCGCGGTACCAGACCCAGGCCTCCGGGTTGATCGGCTCGCCGACCGAGCCGAGGACGCGGAGGCTGGAGAGGTCGAACTTCGCGGGGATGTCGTCTCCCCACTTCATGAACGTGCGGATCGCGGTGGGCGCCGTGTAGAGGATCGTGACGCCGTACTTCTGCACGATCTCCCAGAAGCGGCCCTGGTGCGGGGTGTCCGGGGTGCCCTCGTACATGACCTGCGTCGCGCCGTTGGCCAGCGGGCCGTAGACGATGTACGAGTGCCCGGTGACCCAGCCGATGTCGGCGGTGCACCAGTAGACGTCGGTCTCCGGCTTGAGGTCGAAGACGGCGTGGTGGGTGTACGCGGCCTGGGTGAGGTAGCCGCCGGAGGTGTGCAGGATGCCCTTCGGCTTCCCCGTCGTCCCGGAGGTGTAGAGGATGAAGAGCGGGTGCTCCGCCTCGAAGGCCTCCGGGGTGTGCTCGGCGGACTGGCGGGCGACGATGTCGTCCCACCACACGTCGCGGCCCTCGGTGAAGGCGGTCTCCTGGCCCGTACGGCGGACCACGAGGACGTGCTCGACCTGCGGACACTTGGCGACGGCCTCGTCGATGGCCGGCTTGAGGGCGCTCGGCTTGCCCCGGCGGTAGCCGCCGTCGGCCGTGACGACCAGCTTGGCGTCGGCGTCCTGGATGCGGGAGGCGACGGCGTCGGCCGAGAAGCCGCCGAAGACCACCGAGTGGGCGGCGCCGACGCGGGCGCAGGCCAGCATCGTGATGGCGGCCTCGGGGATCATCGGCAGGTAGACGGCGACCCGGTCGCCCTTGCGGACGCCCAGCTCGGTCAGGGCGTTGGCCGCCTTGGAGACCTCGTCCTTGAGCTCGGCGTAGGTGATCGCGCGGCTGTCGCCCGGCTCGCCCTCGAAGTGGATGGCGACCCGGTCGCCGTGGCCGGCCTCGACGTGGCGGTCGACGCAGTTGTACGCCACGTTCAGCTCACCGTCGGCGAACCACTTGGCGAACGGCGGGTTCGACCAGTCGAGCGTCTCGGTCGGCTCGGTGGCCCAGGTCAGGCGCTTGGCCTGCTCGGCCCAGAAGCCCAGCCTGTCCGCCTTGGCCTGCTCGTACGCCTCCGCCGTCACGTTGGCGTGCGCGGCCAGCTCGGCGGGCGGCGAAAATCGACGCTCTTCCCGAAGCAGATTGGCCAGGCTTTCGTTGCTCACGACATCTCCCTTTCCCAGGGCGTCCTCTGTGCGTATGTGTCCCGCGTCATAGCTCATCAGTCAGATGCCCGGGTGACAAGAGCCTCCGGACAATTGGTTTAGACCTGTTGGGCGAATGGCGTGCGGGGGCCCCTTCTTCCCGAGCGGGGGGAGAAGGGGCCACACAGTCTCACGGACGGGGGAAGCGGAAGGTTCAGGGCGCGCGGGTTCCGGCCGGAGGCGAAGCGTCCGGAGCGCCCGTGCGGTCAGGACGCGCGGGCCGTCTCCAGCGGGTCCGTCGGCATGACCTGGGTGAACACGTCGTCGTAGCTGTGCACCTCGTCCGTCCCCGAGAGCAGGTACGCCTGCGCCTCGCCCACGTGGAAGTACATGCCGTGCAGCGTGAGCGTGCCCTCGGCGAGCCGCCGCGCCACCGGCTCGTACGCCCGCAGGTGATCCAGCTGCTGGACCACGTTCGTCAGACAGAGCTGCTCGACCGCGTCCGCCGGAAGGCGTCCGGAGATCCGGGCCCAGGCGTGTCTCCGGCTCGCCATCCGCTCCAGGCTGGGCCGGCCGTGGCGCAGCCAGCGGCGGAGCGGGGTCGGCGGGTCGTCGGGACCGCCGTTCAGGAGGGCCTGCATCGCGCCGCAGCCGGAGTGGCCGCAGACGGTGATCGACGCGACCCGCAGCACCTCCACCGCGTACTCGATCGCCGCCGCCACCGAGTCGTCGCCGCTCTCCTCGCCGGGGAGGGGGACCAGGTTGCCGACGTTGCGCACGGTGAACAGGTCACCGGGGCCGCTCGACGTGATCATGCTGGTGACCAGACGGGAGTCGGCACAGGTCAGGAACAGCTGCGAAGGCGTCTGGCCCTCCCGGGCGAGCCGCGCCAGCTCGTCCCGTACGAGCGGGGCCGTGTTCCGCTGGAACTTGCCGATGCCGCTGGCCAGATGCAGCCCCGTCGCACGCCGGGGCTCGGCCGGCTCCGTCGACTCGTCGGGCGCGTCCGGCCGGTCGGCCGGCTGCTCCCCGCACTGGTGGTTGTGCCACGGCGTCCAGGGCCGGCAGCAGGTGTGCGCGGCGGCGGCCGACGCGGCGGCGGGGGCCGGCTCGGCGATCCGCACGCCGGACGGTCCCGTCGTCTCGACCGTACCGCCGTGGGCGAGGTGCCCGGCGGCCCAGTCGCTCAGCGTCTCGTACGCCGCGTGGTCCATGAAGGACCCGTCGAGTTCGACCACCACGTCGGAGCCGTAAGGCAGTTGGTGCAGGGCGCGGCTCAGCCGGGGGACGGCGAGGAAGGTCAGCTGGCCCCGCACGCGCAGCAGATGGCGTCCGTCCTTGTCCTCGCGGGTGATCCGGGTGCGGGCGAGCCGGTGCAGGGCGACCGCGACGGCCACGGCGATGCCGAGGGCGACGCCCTCCAGGATGCCGACGAGGACCACGCCGGCCACCGTCACCGCGTAGACGACGACCTCACGGTGCTGGGTGACCGTACGGATGTGGGTGATGCTGACCATCTGGATGCCGACCACCATCACCAGCGCGGCGAGCGCGGGCAGCGGGATCAGGTCCAGCAGGGGAACGAGCAGGAGGGCCGCGAGCACGATCCACAGGCCGTGCAGCATCGTGGAGGCGCGGGTCTTCGCGCCCGCCGACACGTTGGCGACGCTGCGGACCGCGACACCCGCGACCGGCAGCCCGCCGAGCGCCCCGGAGACCACGTTGGCCGCGCCCTGACCGGCGAGTTCACGGTCGAGAGCGGCACGCGGAACACCCTGCCCGCCGTCCGGCCGGGCGGCGACCAGCTTGTCGACCGCCACGGCGGAGAGCAGCGACTGCACGCTGGTCACCAGCGTGATGGTCAGCACTCCGGCCGCGATGCCGAGCACCGGGCCCTCGGGCAGGCCGGGCAGGGCGTGGCTGCTCCAGGACGGCAGGTCGACGCGGGGTACGGCGATCCCGGCGAACGTCGCCACCGCCGTGGCCCCGGCCACCGCGACGAGCGCGGCGGGAACCATCCGTGCGAGCCGCCCGGCGCGGCCCGGCAGCCGGGGCCAGCACAGCAGCCCGGCCACGGTGAGGGCGCTGAGGGCGAGGGCGGCCGGGCGGATGTCCGCCAGCTGGGCGGGCAGGCCCAGGACGTTGTCCACGGCGGAGCTCTGCGGGGTGCCGCCGAGCACGATGTGGAGTTGGGCGAGGGCGATGGTGACGCCGATGCCGGCCACCATGCCGTGCACGATCGCGGGGGAGACGGCGAGCGCCGAGCGGGCCACGCGGAGTGCGGAAAGGGCGAGTTGGGTGAGTCCGGCGAGGACGGTGATGGCGCAGGTGGTGCGCCAGCCGTACCGCTGGATGAGCTCGGCGGTCACGACGGTGAGGCCCGCCGCGGGGCCGCTCACCTGGAGCGGGGCGCCGCCGAAGCGGCCGGCGACGATGCCGCCGACGGCGGCGGCCACCAGGCCGGCCTGGAGCGGGGCTCCGGTGGCGAGCGCGATGCCGAGCGAGAGCGGCAGGGCGATCAGGAAGACGGCGACCGAGGCGGACAGGTCGGCGCCGGGGATGCGGAAGCGGCGGGGTCCGTCCGGCGGGCTGTGGGGCCGCTGGACTTCGGGCCTGTTGGTGATGCGGTCAGGGGTGCAGAGGGTCATTCCCGTCTCCTCCGGGGCAGCGCGGTCGCGGTTCGTGCGGGACGAACTGGGGGCTCGCGGCCGTGGGTCACGGCGTGCAGCGGCGGGATTCCGGCGGGACCCCGCCCAGGGCGAGGATCAACGCTCGGTAAATGGATCGTAATGGAGAGTAAAGTCTCCGGCATTATTTTCGGGGCAAACAGGGCAATGATTCACCGGTTCCGGTGATAGGCGAACGGATTGCCGCTTGTCGTTTCATCTCCCCAGGGCGAGTGGTGCGACGTTGACGCGGCTCGTACGGAACGTGCTCTGAGGAGAGGTGGGCGGATGCCAGCCGCCGGGAGAAGGACCGCAGTCCACAAGGCAGTCCCCAGGAAGACGCTCGCCGCCGGTGCCCTCGCCGTCGCCCTGATCGCCGGCCTCGCCGGCTGCTCGGGCTCCGACGGCGACGCCACGAAGGGGGCGCCGGGCGGCGCGGGCGCCAAGAAGGGGCCGGCAGCGGCCCCGCCGAACGCGGTCCGGCTGATCGGCGACGGCTCCACGGCCTTCACCGGCGCCCAGCCCCACCAGCCCGTCTGGCAGCGCCTCAAGCCGGGCGAGACCCCGCCGCAGTTCGTCGTCTTCTCGTGGGACGGCGCCGGCGAGGACAGCCAGAAGCTGTTCTCGCACTTCCGCTCCGTGGGCAAGAAGTACGACGCCACCATGACGTACTTCCTCAGCGGCGTGTACCTGCTGCCCGAGGAGAAGCGGAAGCTCTACGACCCGCCGCAGCACAGCGCCGGACGCTCCGACATCGGCTTCAACGACACCGAGGGCATCCGCGCCACCGTCCGCGAACTGCGTGCCGCCTGGCTGGAGGGCAACGAGGTCGGCACCCACTTCAACGGGCACTTCTGCGGGAAGGAGAGCGGCGTCGGCAACTGGTCGGTCGAGGACTGGAAGAGCGAGATCAACCAGGCCAAGTCCTTCGTCAAGAACTGGAAGACCAACGCGGGCCTGACCGCGGAGCAGCCGCTGCCCTTCGACTACGAGAAGGAACTCGTCGGCGCACGCACCCCCTGCCTCGAAGGCCGGAAGAACTTCGTGCGGGCGGCGGCGCAGATGGGCTTCCGCTACGACACGAGCGGCGTCAACGACCAGATCTGGCCCAAGAAGGACACGGGCCTCTGGGACCTGTCGATGCACCTCGTGCCCGTCCCGGGCCGCGCCTTCCAGACGCTGGCCATGGACTACAACTTCCTGGTCAACCAGTCGCCCGGCACCACCCAGGGCGACCCGTCCCAGCACCGGTACTGGGGCGACCAGATGCGGGACGGCCTGGTGCAGGCCTTCGAGCGCTCCTACCGGGGCAACCGCGCGCCGCTCGTCATCGGCAACCACTTCGAGTCCTGGAACGGTGGCACGTACATGCGGGCCATCGAGGAGACCATCGCCACGGTGTGCGTGCAGAAGGACGTCAAGTGCGTGTCCTTCCGCCAGCTCGCCGACTGGCTCGACGCCCAGGACCCCGACGTCATCGCCAAGATGCGCACCCTGAAGGTCGGCGAGGCCCCGCCGGGCGGCTGGGCGGGCTTCCTCGCGGCCCCGCCGGCCGTCCCCGCGGCAGGTGCCAAGCAGGCCGAACGGCACTGATCCCTGCGCACCGCACGAACCCGGGGCCGACCTGTGCCGGCAGGTCGGCCCCGTCGTGGGCCGTGACGCCGTCAGCCGAGGCCGGGCGCGGCGGCCATCGGATCACCGAGCACGAACTCGGGATCGACCTGCGCAGCCAGATCCGCTCCCGTCTTGGCGTTGCCCCAGCTCTCCGCGTTGCGCAGGTGGAAGTGGACCATCTGGCGCGTGTAGCGGTCCCAGTCGCGGTCGGCGTACGAGTCGTCCGCCGCGTCCTGGAGGGCCTGGAGCGACATCCGGTTCTCCGCCTCCAGGTGCTCGAAGCGGGGCGGACGGCCCTTCTCCATGGCGCGCACCCAGTCCGAGTGGCCCACCGTCACGAGCAGGTCGTCACCGACCTCCGCACGCAGGAAGTCGAGATCGTCCTCGCCCTGCACCTTGTTGCCGACGACCTTGAGCGCGACGCCGAAGTCCCGCGCGTATTCCTTGTACTGCCGGTAGACCGAGACGCCCTTGCGGGTCGGCTCGGCGACCAGGAAGGTCATGTCGAAGCGGGTGAAGAGGCCGGAGGCGAAGGAGTCCGAGCCCGCGGTCATGTCGACGACCACGTACTCGTCCGGGCCGTCGACCAGGTGGTTGAGGCAGAGCTCCACCGCGCCGACCTTCGAGTGATAGCAGGAGACCCCGAGGTCCGACTCCGTGAAGGGACCGGTCGCCATCAGACGGATGTCGCCGTCGTCGAGCCGGACCGGTCGCGCGCAGGCCTCGTAGACCGGGTTCTCCTCGCGGACCCGCAGCAGCCGCGAACCCTCCCCGGGCGGCGTCGTCTTGATCATCGTGTCGGCGGAGACGATCCGCGGGTTCGTGCCCCGCAGGTACTCCTTGATGAGCGGCAGGTGCGCGCCCATCGCGGGCAGCGCGGCGGCCTCCGCGTCGGGCAGGCCGAGCGCGGCGCCCAGGTGCTGGTTGATGTCGGCGTCGATGGCCACGACCGGGGCTTCGTTGGCGGCGAGGTGGCGGATGAAGAGCGAGGACAGCGTGGTCTTGCCGCTGCCGCCCTTCCCCACGAAAGCGATCTTCATGTTCACCTAGGGTAGCGGCATGAACGCGGCCCGTGGTCAAGGTGCGTGAAGAAGACCACTCCATCGTGGGGCGGAGCGCCGGGGCGCGTAGCCTCCCTACCTATGAGTACGCACGCCTCTGACCCCTTGGCCGCCCTCGGCTCCCTGCCGGGCGTCGCCGACGCGGTGGACTCCGTACGCAAGGCCGTCGACCGGGTCTACGGCCACCGTGTGATGCGGCGCCGCAGCAACGAGATCTCCTCCGAGGCGGCCCTGCGCGGCGCGCGCGGCTCGGCCGCCCTCTCCGGTGCCGACTGGGCCCTGGAAGAGGTCCGCCGGCGCACGGACTTCGGCGCCGACTCCGAGGCCCGCGCGGTCGGGGCCGCCCTGCGGCTCGGCGCCGAGGCCGGGCAGCTGCTCTCCATCTGGCGCCAGTCGCCGCTGCGGGTGCTCGCCCGGCTCCACCTGGTCGCCGCGGGCGACCCGGGCTCGGGCGTAGCCGGCTCGGGTGCGTATGAGGCGGGAGGCTCCGGCTCGAGCGTGCCCGGTGACTCCGTGGGGCGGCCGCGGCTGGACGGCGAGACGGTCGACGAACCGCTCGTCACAGCCCCGCTGCCGTCCCCCACCGAGGTCGCGGGACGGCTTGAAGGCCTCGCGGAGCTGATCGTCGCGGGCAGTGAGGCCCCGGCGCTCGTGACGGCCGCCGTGGTGCACGGCGAGCTGCTCGCGCTGCGCCCCTTCACCTCGTACAACGGTCTCGTCGCGCGGGCGGCGGAGCGGATCGTGCTGGTCGGGAGCGGCCTCGACCCCAAGGCGGTCTGCCCGGCGGAGGTCGGCCACGCGGAGCAGGGGCGGGCGGCGTACCTCGCGGCGTTCGAGGGGTACCTCTCGGGGAGCCCGGAGGGCGTGGGCGGCTGGATCGCGCACTGCGGGCGCGCGGTCGAACTCGGTGTCCGTGAGTCGACGGCCGTCTGTGAGGCGCTTCAGCGCGGCGCGGCCTGAAAAGGGTTGCGGCGGTACCAGTTCTGGTACCGCCGCTGGCACGTCCACCCAGTTACCATGCGTCCTCGATATGTGCCCATCAGGCCGGGTGCTTTGCCCTTGGCCTGGTGCGGCTGGCCCGTAATCGACGGGTCGACGTCGCGTGGGTGCTTGGTTTCTGTGCTAGGTCCGTGGGGCCTTCATGCTCAACAGGTGATCCTCTCGGATGTCCTCGGTCTCGCGGGCCTGATTCCTTTCTACTCCTGTCCGAGTGGAAGCGAAAGTGCTGGCTCCGCTTCTTTGCTCCTCACTCAAATCCGGGCAAAGGCCTCGGCCGGTCGAGGGGCCCGTGCCGCCTGGCGCCGGCGCGAGGCGTACCAGACCAGTCCGGCGCCCAGGGCGGCCGCACCGACGGCCGCCGCCGCGACGAGCGTGGGGCGGGGCGGCATCCGGAACGCGGGAAGCCGCTGCTTCAGCCGTACCGGCTTCTCGAAGGCGAGAACCGGCCATTCCCGGGCCACGGCCTCCCGGCGCAGCGCCCGGTCGGGATTGACCGCGTACGGGTGGCCGACGGCCTCCAGCATGGGGATGTCGGTCGCCGAATCGCTGTACGCATAGCAGCGCGAGAGGTCGTAGCCCTCCGACTCCGCGAGGTCGCGGACCGCCTCGGCCTTCGTCGGCCCGTAGGCGTAGTACTCCACCTCCCCGGTGAAGCAGCCGTCCTCGCCGACCACCATCCGGGTGGCGACGACCCGGTCGGCCCCGAGCATCTCGCCGATCGGCTCGACGACCTCGGCCCCGGACGTCGAGACGATCACGACGTCGCGGCCCGCGGCGTGGTGCTCCTCGATGAGGGAGGCCGCCTCGTCGTAGATGATCGGGTCGATCAGGTCGTGAAGGGTCTCGGCGACGAGCTCCTTCACCTGGGCGACGTTCCAGCCTTTGCAGAGCGCGGAAAGATATTCGCGCATCCGCTCCATCTGATCGTGATCGGCCCCGCCCGCCAGGAAGACGAACTGGATGTACGCCGTCCGCAGGGCGGCGCGGCGGCTGATCAGTCCGCCCCGGTAGAAGGACTTGCTGAAGGTCAGCGTCGAGGACTTCGCAATGACCGTCTTGTCCAGGTCAAAGAAGGCGGCTGTGCGCGGCAAGGAGTGGTTTTCCACAAGCCTGAGCATAGGTGGCGGCCATTCGGCTTACGCTGGGGCGTGTGGGTTTGCCTGAGAAGGCTCTCGGGTACACCATGGAAGTCACGGATCGTTCGCGACCGTGCTAACCCGGCCCGGCTCCTCCCCCCCCGAGTCGGCCGGAAAGACGACCCCCGCTCTCCCCCCCGGCGGGGGTCGTCGCATGTCCGGAGCCGTTTCGGTGCTGTGGGACATCGTCTGCTCCCTTCCTTTCGGCCGTCGGCCGCGATGCGGCCGGCGCTCGGTCCGACCCTCGATTCATCACTCACAGTAACCGGCGGGCTGCGTTCCGGACAGCCCCCGGAGAGGTGACGAAGATATTCACAGGGCTTCGGATATCCACAGTTTTTCGGTGAGATCCCCAAGATTTCCGGTACGGCCCCACGGTGATTCCTGTCGCGAAGTTCGCGGTCGGCGGGAATCACGAGAGGGCGTGTGCCATGGAGACGTTCAGGACATCCAGGACCGGGGTGACGGCGTCGGCTTCGGCAGCGGGCGGACCGGAGGCGCAGGGCGGACCGGATGCCCCGGGCGCCGACGAGCCGCGCCGCACCGGGCCGCTGATCGTCACCGAGGACCTGGGGCTGCTCGACGACCTCCTTCGGCTGTGCGCCGCGGCCGGAGTCGAGCCCGAGGTGCACCACCGGGTGCCGGAGCGGCGGGCGAGCTGGACCGATCCGCCCCTCGTCCTGGTCGGCGACGACGCCGCGGCCCGCTGCCGGGGAGCGGTGCGCCGCCCCGGGACCGTTCTCGTCGGCCGTGACCACGACGATCCGGCGGTGTGGCGACTGGCCGTCGAGATCGGCGCCGAGGGCGTGCTCAGGCTGCCGGACGCCGAGGCCCTCCTCGTCGACCGCATCGCCGACGCTGCCGAAGGCGTGGGCCGGCAGGCGCTGACCGTCGGGGTCGTCGGCGGGCGCGGGGGCGCCGGCGCCTCCACCCTGGCCTGCGGGCTCGCGCTCGCCGCCGCGCGGACCGGGCGGCGCACCCTGCTCGTCGACGGCGACCCGCTGGGCGGTGGACTCGACGTGCTGCTGGGCGGCGAGCGCGAGGAGGGCAGGCGCTGGCCCGACTTCGCGGCCTCGAAGGGCCGCCTGGCCGGCGGCGCCCTGGAGGAGTCCCTGCCGTCCGTGCGGGGAGTCCGCGTGCTCAGCTGGGGCAGAGAACCCGCGGAGGCGGTGCCGTCCGAGGCCGTACGGTCCGTGCTGGCGGCGGCTCGCCGCCGGGGCGGAGTCGTGGTCGTCGACCTGCCGCGCGGAACCGACGCGGCGGCCGCCGAGGCGCAGGCGCAGCTCGACCTCGGACTGCTCGTCGTTCCCGGTGAGTTGAGGGCCGTCGCGGCGGCACACCGGGTCGCCTCGACGCTCTCCGTGGGCGTGCGTGACCTGCGGGCCGTGGTCCGTGGCCCGTACGCGGCGGGACTCGACGAACGATGGGTCGCCGACGCCCTGCGGCTGCCCCTGGTCGGCGAACTGCCCTACGACCCGGGGATCGTGGAGGACCAGGACGCGGGTGTGCCGCCGGGCGCCGAGCCCCGTGGGCCGCTCGGCCGGTTCTGCGACGCGTTCTGGACGTGGGCCCTCGGCACCGGCGGTGCGGCGTGACCGGGGCGGGAGGCGGCGCCGGTGGCGGTGCGGGGCTGCTCGACGCCGTACGGCAGCGACTCGCGGCCAGCGGGTCGGACCCCACCCCGGCGCGGGTGGCGGCGGCGCTGCGCGCCCAGGGGCGGCTGCTCGGCGACGCGGAAGTCCTCGGCGCCGCAGAGGAGTTGCGGTGCGAACTGATCGGCACCGGCCCCCTGGAGCCGCTCCTCGCCGACCCCGCCGTCACCGACGTCCTGGTCTCGGCGCCCGACCGGGTGTGGGTGGACCGGGGCGCCGGTCTCGAACGGGCCCCCGTGTCCTTCTCCGACGCCGCCGCCGTACGCAGGCTCGCCCAGCGCCTCGCGGCGGTGGCCGGACGCAGGCTCGACGACGCCCGGCCCTGGGTGGACGCGCGGCTGCCCGACGGCACCCGGATGCACGCCGTGCTGCCGCCGGTGGCGGTCGGCTCGACCTGCCTCTCGCTGCGGGTGGTGCGTCCCCGCGCCTTCACCCTGGAGGAGCTCGCGGAGGCAGGCACCGTGCCGCCCGGCGGGGCCCCGATCCTGCGCGCCCTGATCGGCGCCCGGGTGTCGTACCTGGTCAGCGGCGGCACGGGGACGGGGAACCCCAACACTGGGTTATGACACCCCTGCTGTTGCAACGGGATCCGCGAAGGCACAGCCCCTGCCGCGCAGCTGGCATCAGGGCTCTGACCAGCGGGTTTACGCTTTCCCGGCCCGGGTGTTCACGGATGATGCCTGGCGCCTTCGATTCGAAGGTTGTCGCTGTCGGGGTGGCCATGCTCCTCGGGCGGGCCGAAATGCCCGCCTCGCTGGCGAAGGTCCCGGAGCTGGGCGAGCCGCTCAATCAGCTCGCGAGGTGGGCTGGCGAGGCTGCGGGCGTGCTTGGCGCAGCCGTAGATGGGGGCGCCCTCGCGGACGTCGGCGATGACGGTCGGCGCCCCGATGCCTCCCCGATATCCACATACGGCGCACGCTCGGAGGATTCTGGAGAGGGCGCGGAATGCTTTCATCGGCGGGTCTTTCCTGTGCTGTTCGAGTCGTGGCTTATAGGCGACCAAAGGGGGCGAGTAGAATCGCACATCTGTTCCCCCTGAGGTATGTGTACCTGTAGTGCCCATAAACCTTCAAGATCAAACTTTTTACCTTGTCAGGTAAAGACAAGATGATCATGGACGCCTGACGTTGGGGGGATGCCCTCCGAACAGCCTGCGTGGGTGCTGAGCCGCCGTCAGGCGATCGGTTCCCGGATCCGCGCCGCGCGCGAGCGCGCGAACCTGTCGCAACTGCGACTCGCGAACCTAGTCGGGGTCGACCACAAGACCATCCACCGCATTGAGTACGGCATCAGCGATCCGAGCCTCGGCCTCCTGCTCCAAATCGCCCAGGCGCTTGACGTGCCGCTTGGAGACCTCGTGCAGTAGCCCCGGCCGGGGACGGTCCGGCCGGGGCTGGGGGAGTGCTACAGGGCGGGCGAGCCGCTGCCGGGGCAGGTCTCGGTGCCGGTCCCGCCGCGCTGATGCATCGTGGTCGGGGAGCCGGGCGGGGAGCCTACGCCCGCGCCGCAGACCGGGCAGTTCCCCTCACACATGCCGGGGTCGAATCGCTTGCTCACGATCAGGTCCTCCTTGGTAGGTGGTGCTGATGGTGGTGCGGTGCACTCCCCAGTCGATGCCGGGGAGGGTCAGATGACGCCCTGGAGGTCGAATGCGCGGCCTCCGAGCGTCTGGCCCTGGCGGGCGGTGTGGTGGAACAGGCAGAAGCCCTTGGCCTCACTGTGGAAGGTGGCGCCGAATCCGGGGTGCTGGGCGTCGGTGCCGTACGGGGCGGCCTCGGCGATCTGCTTGTTCCCGCTGTTGGCGAGGGCGGCCGCGAAGTACTCCTGGAGTCGAGCGGGCGTGGTCTTCCCGTCCTCGAACAACGTGGGCCACGGGACCTCGGCCGGCGGCTCGCCTTCGACGGGGATCTCGGGGCCGTCCCCCTTGTCGCCCGGGGCAGCCGCGGAGGTGACACCGATCCAGACCTGGGCGCCGGTGGTGAGCGTGACGTGGATGCCCCGGAGGTGCTCCTCGCCACGGTCCCACGGTTCCGAGGACAGGACGTCGGGCGCGTCGGCCAGTGCGGCGATGGCGAAAGCGTGGAAGGTGTTGAGGCGCATTTTGTGATCTTTCGGTCGGTGGCAGCCGAGCCAGTCTAGGCAGGCGGGCCGGATCCATCCGGAGTGATGCCGAGAACGAGGGCGGCGAGGAGGCCGAGAACGATCAGGCAGTAGAGCGTCTGCCGCTGCCACTCCCTCACGGGGCTCCGGGGGTGAGGGGCGGCATGTCGGGGCGGCCGACGAACGACCTCGGCTGCTCGGCCGCGCGGTGGTCGCGCAGGCTGGTGACCATCCCGAGGGCCGCGTGGGCGAGGCTGCGCATGTACGACCAGTTCCCGAGCGGGTCGGGGGCGGGCCCCTGAGCCTTGAGCCTCTGCCACGTCGCGAGAGCGCCAACTCCACTCGCGCCGCGGCGGCATGCCGGAATGCGCTCAACGCCGACGGCCAGGCCCTCGACGCGGGTCAGCAGCTGGTTGGTCATGGCCGCGACGTTGGCGGCCTGCTCGGTGTGCCGGAAGGCGAGGGCGGCGGTCGCGTCCCGTTCGGCCTCGTCCTCGGCGTGCTCCTCCACGGACGTAGCGATCTGGAGGAGGGGCACACTGAGATTCACCTCAATGGTGCGCTCGGACTGCTCGGGCATCGGGTGCTCCCTACCGTCGCGGGGCTGTCGGTACTGCGACGGTAGGGGGGGCGGGCGAGCGTGAGGGGTACGAAAATACCCCCTTGTCTCAGGCGGCCAGCAGGCCGACCTTCACCGCCAGGCGGGAGGCTCGCTCGCGGCGGCCGGCGGCGCGGGCCGAGCACTCCTCGAGGATCAGGGCCTTCGCGTACCCGTTGTACCGGATGGTCTCCGGCGCCGACTGGTGGGCTTTCTCCAGCGTCGCAATGGCCACGTCGGGCTGTCCGTCGAGCTGGTAGCCGCGGGCCTCCTCGATGCGGTGGCGGGCCCGGCGCGGCCGGGACGGGATCGTCATGGCGTCCGCCCGGGCGGCCTGCCGTACGGACTCGCCGCCGGAGTGGAGCTCCACCGCCACGGTGACCGCGTGGGCGCCGATGATGGCCTGGGAGAAGCTGGTCACGGGGTGGAAGTAGCCGCCCGGTAGGGCCTTCGCCATCTTCCGCGCCTTGCTCCAGTGCCTCCACGCGGTGCCCTTGCTGCCCCGGCGGGCCGCGGTGTACCCGGCTTCGAACTGGAGGGCGCCAGCGATCGCCAGGACGCGGTCGTCGGCGTCGGGCAGCAGGGGGGTGAGGTGCTCGAGCGCCTGCATGGTGACGGCGTCCGCGGCGTCGTAGTGCCCGGGTCCGGAGTCGCGGTGCGCTTGGGCCATGAGCCAGGCGGAGACGCCGATGGCGTGGGGGTCCGTGGACTGGGCGGCGGCCACCATGCTGCGCTCCGCGACCCGCCACAACAATGATGGGTCGGGCTGGTAGGCCAGGAAGAACTGCGACAGGGAGTAGGTCTCGCTGAGCACCGCCTGCGCGGCACGCCAGTCAGCCTGGGTCTCGGCGTGCTGCACGGCGAGGTGGGCATCGCGGATGAGGCCCGGCAGCAGGCCGCCCACGATCTCGCGGTGGTTCGGCGCCGAGTGCCGGGACTGCCATGCGACCGCGAGCCGCGCCGCGAGGTGCTCGGCGCGCGGCGGGGCCGCGGTGGACGAACCCAGCGGCAGGGTGTCGACCGCGGCTCGGACGGCGGCGAGGCGGGGGTGGCCGGGTCCTTGGAAGAGAGGAGCGTGCATGTCGCTGCGTCCTGTGAGCTCGGAGAGGTCGCGGACCCGAAGAGCCTCGGCGGCCCGCAGTACGGTACTGAGTCCCGGCTCCTCGATCCGCCCGCTCTCGACCCTCTTGACCCACTCGACCGACATGCCGATAAGGCCGGCGAGGACCTCCCGGGTCATGCCGCGGTGCTGGCGCAGGATCTGGAGTCGCGTCCCGAAACGTACCGGGTCGGCGTACGGGTCCGGGGTAGCATCAGGTGACACGGCCTTGCCCCAATCTCTGAACAGACTCGACACCTGCCAGGGTATGGGGCAAGGCCATTGTCGTGTGATCTGTAACGCAGAAAGCCGCCCCCTCCGCCCGAAGGCAGAGGGGGCGGGCTCACTTCTGGATGAGTTGGTAGATGAGCCCAGCGAGGGCGACGAGGACGGCGAGCGAGGGAAGCGGCCAGCGGGAGCGCTCCAGCGTGTCGAGACGGTTGTCGTGGTCGTCGAGCCGCTTGTCGGTCTGGTCGCCGCGCTGGACGAGGAGGGCGAGAGAGCCGTCCGTACGGGCGAACCCGGCCTCCATGGTGCCTCTCAGCTTCTCCAGCTCCAGGGCAACGTGGGCGGACTCGGTCGGCGTCATCACTGTGCTGCCGGGTCGTCGGTGCGCAGCCAGGACGGCAGGAGCGACTGCACTCCCGGGAGGGCCATGACTCGGGCGAAGCCACCCGCGACGGCCAGGGCGCCAGCAACCCACGGCAGGGCCTCGGGAACCCCGGACGCGGAGACGACCGCGGGCAGGACGACGGCGATGCCGAGGGCGGACTGGAGAACGGTGCGCGCGGTGCGCTTGGCGGCGTCGGACATGGTCAGGCTCCCTTGGAGACGATGGCGAGGATCTTTTTCACGTCGGCGGCGATGGTCGTGACGGTGGCGAAGGTCTGGACGATGTAGCCGTAGACGTCCGGGATCCGGCGGCCGGCCTTCTTCGACGCCTCGTCGGCCTTCTGGTTGCGGTACGCCAGCACCGCGAGCGCGACGCGGTCGACGTCGTTGTCGGACAGGGCCATGACGGGGTCCTCCTCAGGGGTTGCGGCGGCGTACCGCAGCACGCGCGCCATGTCGAAGTTGCCGGGGTCGCCGTGGTCGTTGCCCTCGGGGACGTGCTGGTGGCCGAGGTGGCCGGTGTACTGGTTGAACGCCTCGGCGGAAAGGCGCTGCGGCGCGCTCTGCCCGTAGCTTCCGGGGTAGGCCCGCCACGTCACGGTCGACGTCATCGGCACGCCGTGGTTCTGGTGGAGCCAGCGGACGAACGCGGCGACCTCGCGCAGCGCCCAGTCCGGGGCCTCGGGCCAGAAGATGTGCTGGCGCCCCTCGGCCGCCCAGCGTCGGTGCGTGGCCGGGTCGCACGTGCCGACCAACTCCACCTGGGCCAAGTTGTTGCGGTTGGTGGTGATGCCGCCAGCCCGGTCGACGAGGGCGCGGGCGGACTGCTCCAGGTCGAAGTGCTGGTACCAGCGGAGCTTCTTGGCGCCGGAGTCGGGGACGGCGGTGAGTGTGGGGGCGCTGGCGCCGCCGCCGTAGGTGGGCAGGGTGGTGCCCTCGGTGGTGTGCCAGACGACGGCGTTGATCTCCATCGCGGCGCCGTCGTACCGGTCGCCCCACCAGTACGCGAAGGACGCGCCGGGGTAGCGCTGGGGGCCAGTCTTGGCCATGAGACCTCCAGATATGACAGAAGCCCCGGCCGATGGCGCGGGGCGTGCGGGGGTGGGGCGGGTCAGATGGGTGCGTCGATGAACAGGCCGTCGAGCAGGATGCCCGTGGTCGTGTTCGGGGCGGCGGTGGGTACGCCGACCTGGAGCAGGCCACCGGACGAGATCGTGCAGCGCACTCCGTAGAAGCCTGTCGCCCCTCCCGTGACCTGCCATCCGTGTTCGAAGGACGGCCGATAGCCGACGTTGAACGTGAACGCGGTGACGTTGGTATTGGGGGTGATGGTGGCCGCCACGACGGTGATGCGGCCCTCGTACTCCCAGCGCTCCGCGCCGAGGAAACGCAGCTTGCGCATGCGGGGGGTGTACGAGGCGGCAGAGAACCCGGCGGAGAACGTGCCGATGTCAGCGATCGGCGTCCACTCCATGATTTCCTCCACGAGCCTACTGTTGATCTTCCCGGCGGTGAGGATCTCGCCGGCGAGGAACGGCGTGTACATGGAGCCTCCTTACAGGGCGAGGGCCATCGGTTGGGCGAGCCGGATATCGGCCCCTGCGGCGTGGGCCTTGACGACGCCGTTGACGGATCGGGTGACGGTGGCGAGCTGGGGGTTGGCCATCAGCAGGTTGTCGTAGCGGACGACGGGGCTGACGTTGGTGTTGCCGGTGGCGAGGATCGACCGGCAGCCGATGGACCCGGCGGCCGTGAGTGTCGAGTCCGTGGTGGAGACCTGCCATTCCGTCGGCTCGCCGCTCGCCACCGGCCACACCCGGGCCCGCAGGGTCGTTCCCGCCGTCTGGAACCGGAGCCGGAACTGGGCGCCGGCGGTGTACGTGTAGGGCGTGGTGAAGGTGGCGAGGGTGGATTCGACGCCGGCCGCGCGCTCGCGGATGGCGAGGATGACCGCCCCGGCCGTCGTGAACTCGGCCCGTGCGTAGTACAGGTCGTCCGGGCCGGCCACGCGGGCGATCAGCCCTCCGAAGATGCTGGCGCCGGTGGCGACGGCGGACGCGGCGACGGTCACGTACAGGTCGAAGTCGGCGGCGGGTGAGGTGATCGTGCTGCGGCGGGAGACGTTGACGGTTGCCAGGGTGTGGCTGCCGACACCGGAGCCGACCGCGTAGTCCGCTGCGCTGCCTCCGGTGCTTGTCCAGGCGCCTCCGGTGTCCGCGCTGCCCCACCCGGAGGCCACGGTCCGGCCGAACGCGTCGAGAGCACCGGCGGTGATTCCGGTGACCGTGACCCGTTCCCCGCCGATCACCACGTCGAACGGGAACTCTGTGGGGTGGGTGGCGGTCGTGATCCACCCGGGGCCGGGATCGGACACGAGCTGCATGCTGGTGGCGCTCGACGAGACGCCGGTGCCCAGGGTGGTTCCGTCGGTGTCGAGACGTCCGTAGACGAGGGCGTCCAGCTGCAGGACGTCGTAGGGGCCGGCCGGGGTGCAGGTGAACGTGACGGTCCACTTCTTCTCGGTGACGGTCTCCTTGTAGCCGCGGATGAGGAGGTCGACGTCGTCCGGCCCGTGGTCGTCCGGCAGGTTGGTGAGCCGGATCTTGTCGCCGACGTCGGCGAGGTAGATGTCCCGGATCAGGGGCCAGACACGCGGGTTGCCGAGGTCGAGGGTGATCTGCGGGTAGCGCAGCCCGTCGACGGTGCCGACGTGCAGGCGCCACCCGGCCTGCTGTAGGGCCTGGGAGTCATCGGCGAGCGAGAGGGTGTGGGCTACGTCGTAGCGGCCGATGGCCTCGACGGAGTTCGGCCCCTCGGCAATCGTCTCCCTCGAGGCCTGCCCGAACGTGCCCCCCTCCCTGGTCACCGTGACGTCGTTCTCGGTGAGCTTCTCGTCGTCCAGCGGCCGGAACGGCTCGGAGATCACCCCGGTGGAGAAGTCGAGCGTGAGCGCCGGGGGCTGGTTGTAGAGGCTGGCCCGGGTCCGGTAGAGCAGCGCACGGTCGGCACGCTGCTCGAGGACGTATCCACCATCCGCGCGGGCGATGGAGGCGAGCGCGTCGAGGAAGCGTTCCCGTTGCTGTACGCCGAGTTCGGTGGTGTCGGCGGCGGCCCCCTTGAGGACGGCCGGGACCCCCTGCTCGTCGCACAGGCGCAAGAACCGGGCGCCGGCTGTCTCGCCCTGGAACCCGAGCAGCGCGGTGTACATGGTCTCGGCCGTGGGCGCGGCCAGGGTCAGGGGCCACACGGTGATGAACCCGACGGACGGCGTGTTGGACGTCACCGCGCTCTGGAACCACCCCAGGCGGACGGACAGCGGCGCCTTGGCGACGACGGCGTAGGTGCCTCCGTCGCGGGCCTCTCCGTCGACGTAGATCGTCCAGTTCGAGTTGCCAAGTCCGGGTTGTGGCTGGACGGTGAGCCGGATGTGGTGCGGCAGGGCGTCGAAGATGCCCGGAGCGGCGACGTTGCCCAGGAACGAGCTGGATGAGCTGGTGGCGCCGACGGCGACGACGGTGAGGGAGAGGTCGTTGGCGGCGGGATCCAGGTCGAGGGTGAACCCGAGCCGGTTGTCGGCGTCCGTTCCGGCGCCGCGGTCGACGACCTGCAGGTCGATGCTGCCCTCGACGAGGCCGGAGACGGCGAAGTCGACGGACCAGCCGGAGACGAGGGCGACCGTGGTGGGGACCAGGCCGCGCATGGTGGCATCGGTGGACGGCGGGATCAGTGCCACGGGTTCGAGCCAGTCGGCGAGGTTGCCCTCGGTCCACTGCACCGGGCCCCGGCCGAAGGAGAACTGTGGGGGCATCGGCGCCTGGGCGATCAGGGAGGTCGCGGCGGTGGTCTGCGTGCCGTCGGTCAGTGGCCAGCACTCGAGGGGGCCCGCGGCCCGGATGAACCGCAGGTAGGCGCTCTCCAACGGCTTGTTGCCCGCGTCGAGACGGCGGGTGATCCCGGCGGGGGTGATCTGCACGGTCCGGTCGGCCCCGGAGAGATCGCGCTGCGGCGGCCAGGCCGGGACCTCGCCCGCCATGCGGACATGGCGGTTGGACAGGGTGGCGGCTCCGGCCACCGTCCACACCAGGCCACCCGGGTCCGTGAAGCTGGTGTCGCCCGCCTCGGCGGTGGAGAAGTCGACACTCACCTTGCGGACGCCGGTGGCGGCGTCCCACAGCTCGAAGGCGTAGACGCGGCCGTTGATGCCGTTGCCGACGAGCCCGGTGTTGGTACCCAGGTGGATGCCGGCGGTGCCGTCGATGAGCGTGGTGGTGCCTGCCCCATCGGAGCCGCTGCCGAGGGGAATCCACACGGTGGCGTCGATCGTCGGGGCCCAGTAGAAGGAGACGAGGTGCCCGCCGGCCCCGTTGTCGACGTCGAGGACGACCCGCAGGGCGATGCGGTCGCCAGGCACGGCGGGCACGGGCAGGGGCGCGTTCGCTACCTTCTGGCTGGCGAACGAGCCGTCCGGGTACCAGGCCAGCTGCAGGCTGCCGGCAGGCAGTTGGAAAGACCAGGCCCTGTTGTTGCCGGAGGTCGAGAACCGCGAGGCGAGTTCGGTGTAGACGCCGTAGTCGTCGATGGCGAGCTCGATGCGCAGGTCGAGGTCCGTGACGCCGAGCGAGGCGTGGTCCGGGGTGGTGAGTGCGGACGAGGCGTCCCCGGGGAGCAGGAGGTAGGGGTGGCCGGCCTCGATGGAGTACCGCATCGGGGTGTTCGGGCCGATCTTCCCGTACAGCGAACTGGCCGGGTTGCGCCGGGAGTAGTCGCCGTGGCGGTTGCCGAGCAGGATGTCGGCGGTCGAGGGATCCGCGCGTGTGCCCTCGGCGGACACTCCGCGCGACATCGTGACCCCGGCCGAGGCCCGCACATCGGCGGTGCGGTTGTGGAACGTCCCGTCGTAGTACAGCTCGAACAGGTCCGGCGGCGGCAGGGCAACCATCAGACGTCCTCTCCTGCGTAGCGGGCCACGGATCCGCCGGCGGTGGTGCGGACGTCGTAGCTGAACGCGTCCCGGAACGCGCCGGAGTTGACGGACGGGATGATGCGGATCTCGAACGGCTGGACTTTGCCCGTGGACGGTGCGGCCATCGTGGTCGGCATCGCGATGAGCTGTTCGAGCTTGGACAGGGGCAGGACGGCTTCCTGCTCGCTGCCTTCGCCGATCATGGCGACGGTCGGCCCGGTGGTGATGCCGCCCGCGGCCAGGTACGGGATGAACGGGATGTAGGGCACGCTCATGCCCGGCAACATGTTCACGCTGCCGATGAGCTTGTCGTTGATGAACCAGATCCCGCTGTTGATCAGGCTGATGGCGGCGTTGAGGGCGTCCTTCAGGCCCTGGGTGACCCAGGACCACATGCCGGACAAGCCAGAAGCGATCTTGTCGGGGATGCTCTTGAACCAGGTGATGGCGTCGTTCCAGATCTTCTTGATCCCCAGGACGCCGGCGACCATCCAGCCGGGGATCGTCTGCGTGAAGAACCGCCCGATGGGCTCGAAGACGTGCATCTTCAGCCAGGCCCAGCCGATGGAGAACACCTTGGAGAGCGCGTCCCAGGTCTTCTGTGCCTTGGTCGCCAGCCACTGCCAGGCGTAGCTGAGGATCACAAGGATCGCGTCCCAGACCTCTTTCGTCGCGGCTGCGATCTCGTCCCACTTCATGATGATCACGACGATCACGGCGATCAGGGCGATGATGCCTGCGATGATCAGACCGATCGGGTTGGCCATCATCGCAATGTTCACGACCCAGATGGCGGCCGCCATCACGCCGAGGGTGGCGACCAGGATGAGGATGATCGGCATCCACTCCTTGATCGCGTCCTTGTTCTCGCCGATGAACCCCGAGACCGACTTGAGGATCGGCAGGAAGCTCTCGCCGAGGGTGGTCTGCAGCGTCCGCATCGCGGCGTCCATCTGCTGCGCGGGCGAGGCCGCCATGGAGTCGGTCAGCTTCTTCGACGCGCCGGCCGCTGTGTCCATGCCGGAGGAGGCAGCAGCGGTGGCGGGGTTGAGCGCGAACAGTGCCTCGCCCATCACGTTTGCGGGGTCACCGAACAGGGCCGCTGCGGCGTTGAGCTTGACCTGCTCGTTTGAGGTGCCGCGTAGCGCGTCCATCGTCATCTGCAGCGCCTTCTCAGCGGAGTCGCCTCCCTTGCCGATGAGCGCCGCCATGTCCTCGCTGCTGAGCCCGATGCTCTTGAACGCCTCGTCCACGGCCGTACCGCCGGCCAGTGCCTTCTCGCCGAACTGGCCAATACCGTCGGCGACCTGGTCAAGGTCACGGGCGCCGGCCTTGACGGCCTGGACGAGCAGGCCCATGGATGTCTGGCCGTCCAGGCCGACGCGGCGGAACTGAGTCGAGTACTCCTGAATGGTGGGCAGCAGGTCGTCGCGGAGCTCGGCGGGGACTTGCTGCATCGCCTTGGTGACGAGGTCGAATCCTTCGGTGGCGTCCGTGACCAGTCCGGTCTTGATGAGCTGGCCCACGGCTCCCGTCGCGTCGGCGACGTCGACCTCGAACGTCTTGGCCAGCGCAAGGGCGGACTTGGACATGTCCTGCAGCTCGGCGTCGGTGAACGTGCCGAGTTTCCCGATGCCGGAGTGGACGCCGCCCAGAGCGGTGGTGACCTCCTCGAGAGACTCACCGAACCCCTCGGAGAAGACGTCACCGGCGATCCCCCCGGCGCGCTCGGCCTCCACCGAGGTCAGGCCGAGCTGGTTCTGCAGCTTGTGCTCCGCCTCGGCGATGTTCATGGCCGAGGCGATGCCCGCCGCGAACACCGCGCCCGCGGCGAGGCCGGCGGCGGCGGCCGGGGCGGCGAGGCCGTCGAGACGGCTGTTGGTCTCCTGTACGCCTTCCTCGACACCGGAGGAGTCCATGCCGATACGGACGAGCAGTTCGTCCAGGACGGTCATCGCGTCTTCCTTTCCGACCCGGTGAGGCCTGCGTGGATGCCCTTGACGACGGCGAGCAGCTCACGGCCGGTCTTGCGCGGGCGGGCGTTGCGGCTCCACTGCACGAGGTGATCGGACAGCTTGGGGCGGACGCCCTTCTTCATGTGGGGGGCGGCCACGTCCATGCCGAGGCGGGCGGCCACGTAGTCCAGCCGCTTGGGTCCGAGGGGGCCGTAGAGGTTCTGGTAGGCGACGAGGCGGATCATCTCCTCCTCGGTGAACCGTTCCATCACCTCGCCGGGGGGGATGCGGTAGGCCACGCTGAGGTCGTAGAGCAGCCTCAGCTCTGGCCGTCGCCGAAATCCCCCTCGGCGGCCTGGACCTTCTGCGAGAAGTCCCGGTCCTCGTCGGACAGGTGACGGATGAGGTTGAACAGGCCGTTGACGATCCCGCCGGAGCGCTTGGACAGGATGGCGATGCCCTCGCGCAGGTCGGGGAACACCAGCTCGCCGGTCTCCTGGTCCCGCAGTCCCTTGGCGACGATCTCGGCCTTGCGGCTCTTGATCGTCATCTCGACGCCGGTCGCCTCGTCCTTGCGGGTCATCTTCGCCAGGGAGTTCTGGTAGGCCTCCCAGTCACCGGACGGCAGGCCGGTCACCCGGAACCGGGCGCCGGGCGCCCACTCGGGGATCTCCACGTCGTCCTGGTGCTTGATGTCCTGCGCCTTGCGGATCTGGTCCTTGAGCGATGCCATGGTGCGTCGGTCTCCTTCTCGGTTCAGCCGGTCGGGGTGAGGGTGGGCATGCCGGAGATCTTGAACGTGGCGGTGCGTTCCATCTGGCCCTCGGTCGGGTACTCGTCGCCGAGGTCGGTGATGAGGGCGGAGAACTCCCACGTGTGCTCGTCGGCCTCGCCCGGCAGGATGATCACCTGGTAGTCGCGGAGGTCGTCCTCCTCGAAGTCGGCGTCGAGGGCGGAGTGCGTGGCGTTGCCGGGGTCGTAGTTGAGGGTGATCTCGACCTCGCCGCCGTCCTTCAGGCCCTTGATGAACTCGCGGTACTTGTTCGGGGAGTCGTGCGCGGTGACCTCGATCGCCTCGCGGCTGCGGCTCGGGCCGCTGATGTCGGTCACGTTGGCGACCAGGACGAACGAGCCGGACCCGGTGGAGTCGCGGAGGAACTGGCTGCCGAATGCGTCCTTACCTGCCATGGGTCAGGCTCCGATCTTGATGACGGCGACGGTCACCGAGGTGACGGCGTCGTAGGTGATCGCGGCCCGGCCGGTGGCGCCGCGGAAGAGGTTGGTCAGCGGGATGATCCCGACGTCTCCGGCGGCCACGACGAGCGTGGCGTCCGCGATCGCGTGGCCGTCGACCGTGCCGGGGGTGGCGATGGTGGCGGTGTGCGGGGACGCGTCGCCGTTGAAGACGACCAGGGCGAGCCCCGGCCCCACTGGGGCGGTGTCCCCTCCGCCGGCGGCGGCCACGGCCGCGCCCGCCAGGTCGGCGATGCCTCCGACGGTGGTGGCCGTGGTGACTGTCAGCGCTGCCATCGGTCCTCCTTCAGGTAGGGGTGAGTTCCCGGGGCCACAGCAGGCCCGGACGGATGGAGAAGAGGGGCGGGTCAGGCTGGCTGCGCGGTGACGACGCGGTAGCGCTGCACGAGGTGGCGGATGTCGCCCGGTGGCTCGGGGTCGGTCAGCGGCTGGCCGAACTCGAAGCGGGTGACGATGTGGTCGTAGCCGGGGACGGTGAGCGGCTGGTGGTCCAGGAGCGCGGTGAGGCGGCCGCCGATCTGCAGCACCCGCTTGAACCCGCGGTACTGATCCCACACGTGCAGGGTCGGAACGGTCTCCCAGCCGTGCCGGTCGTGCGCGTTGGCGGGTACCTCGGTTGCCTCACCGATCACGATGAACGGGTACGGCACGTTCTCCGGCAGGTAGTCGTAGACGGAGACGCCGAGAGACTGCAGCTCGGCGTCGGCCACGAGCAGGGACCTGATGGCGCCCTGGATCGCGAGCATGGGGGAGACGGGCGGCGGGATCGTCACCTCAGGGCCCTCCGTACCTCGTCGGTCAGCCGGGCCTTGTACCGGCCGCGCTCGGCTTCCAGGGCGGGGCGGAGCGCGGGCCGGGCCTGGACGCGGCGGGTGCCGTACTCCAGGAACCGGGCGTAGTACTCGGTGTCGTTGTGCCAGCCGACGACGGCGGTGAGGTCGTCGTCCTTGTACTTGATGTCGACCTTGTCGTGCAGGTTGCGGGTGTCCTTGGCGACGTCGCGTTGGGTGTCGGCCTTGACGGCCTCGGCGGACTCGCGCACCGCCTTCCTCAGCGCGGCGATGATGTCCTCGCCGAGGTCCTCCAGCTGGGTGCGCAGCCGGTCGGCGCCGAGGATTTCCACGGTCATCCCGGAGCGGGTCATGTCACCCTCCCTGCCGCTGGATCAGCTTGCACTCGGCCTTGCGGTAGCGGGTGCTGGACGGCTCGACGACGGATGTGACCTTGAGGACCTGTCCGCCTCCGCGCAGCTCGTCGCCGCGGGCGACGTCGGCGGCCGGCAGGAGGAACACGTCGTGGGTGTGCTCGGCGCCGGCCTGCTGCGCGAGCAGCCTGTCGGAGGCGGACGGCTGGTCGACCTTGCCCCGGACGTCGTCCTCCTGGCGGACGAGGGTGGTCTCCTGGCCGCCGTACCCGTCGTCGACGGTGACCGGGCGCCACACCTGCAGCGTCCGGTTCAGGAGGTGGCCGATCATGTCCGGGCCCGGTACGCGCCGAGGGTGCGCCGGTCGGCCGCGGTGAGCTCCATTCCGAGGGCCTCGGCAGAGAACGAGCGGGAGTGGTCGCCGAGGGTCTCGGCGGAGAGGAACTCCGGGTTGGACCAGGCGGCCACCGCCAGGCGCAGGCACATGCGCTTGAGGCCCGGCGGGATGGTGCTGTACCCGGCGGTGTAGGTGACCTCGATCGCCCGGTCGTGGCTCGGCCACTCGGCGCCGCGCCTGTGCAGGATGCCGGCGGCCCGCCACGTGTAGTCGGCCTCCTTCCCGAACGTGAGCTCGTCGTCGTCCTCGGTGAGGGTGACGGAGGCGACCGCGGTGACGGGCCAGCGCGGCAGGATCAGCTTCCGTGAGCCGCTCGCGGGGTGGTAGCGGGGGTCCTCGTCCGTCGGTCCGTCGAGGATGACGGTGTCCTCGGACTGCTCGAGGGCCTGGCCGGTCTCGTCCTCGATGACTCCCTGCGCGAGTTCGATCAGGAGCTCGGCCGTCGCGGTGTCCTCGTCGGTGAAGCTGTCGATGCGCAGGAGGCGGCGCAGGTCGTCCGCGCTGGCGTACGCCATCAGTCCCCGGTCCCCTCGTCCTCGTCGCGGCGGCGCTCGAGCTCGGCGGCCACGGTGGCCCGGATCTCGTCCTTGAGGCGGGCGTCGCCGAGGTCGATGTCGTGGTCGGCGGCGTAGATCTTGAGCTGGTCGACGGTCATGTCCTCGACGGCCACCGGGCCGTCGATCGGAGCCGGGGGCGGCGGGGTGGCGGTCTTGGCGGGGCGGCCGCCGCGCTTCTTCCTCGGCTCCTCGAGGGGCCGGCACTCTCCGGCGGCGATCCTGCGTTCGGCGTCGTCGTCGTCCATGTCGACGATCGAGCCCTCGGGCTGCGTGCCGTACTTCGGGTTCACCATGAGGCGGAGCATCTCGACTCGCATGGCGGTCCTCCTGTGGTCCTGGACGCGGCCGGGCCCCGCCATCGATGGCGGGGCCCGGGCGGCCGTGAGTGTGGGGCAGGGGTCAGGGCTTGACGCGGCCCTTGCCGCGGACGACGGTCACACCGAACGAGGCGTCGCCGGTGCCGGCGTCGGTGGCGACGGCGCGGATGTAGCGCTTGATGCCGTGGTAGCCGATGACGGTGACCGTGGACGCGGTGAGGGTGGCGGGCTCGGTGCCGTCGAGGTCGGCGTTGGCCACCGCGGTGTACCCGGAGGCGAGGGCGTCGGACTCCTGGATCTCGATGGAGAACGCTGCGTTGGCGACGACGCCGGTGGTGATGACGACGGCGGCCGCGTCGTAGTTCGCCAGGTCCACCCCGGTCCCGGTCGCGGTGTCGACCCGCGCGGCCGGGGTGAGGGTGGTGGCGATGTCCAGGTGGTTCTTGATGTCGCTGCGCATGGGTGCTGCTCCTGTCTGGTGTGGGCCTGCGCTGGACGGGGGTGCCGGGTTACGGCACGACGTCGTTGGACTGCAGGCGCACGAACGCCTCGGCGAGGACGGGCATGCCGTCGGCCTCCTGGCGGCCGATGAACCCGACCTGGTTCGTCTCGGCGTACAGCTCGTTGAGGCGCTGGACCTCGAACTGCAGGGCCTCGGCGATCCAGTAGTAGGAGAAGTCACCGAGGAGGCCGACGTAGTCGCCGTCGCCGAACGTCGACGGGGCGAACTCGCTCATGATGAACGGGATGTCGAGGATCTTGTCCGGCTCGCCGTCGGTGAGGCCGGCCCGCCAGATGTAGTTCCCGTCGCCGTCCTTGAGCTTGCGCACGGACGCGATCATCAGCCGGTGGAACAGCCACGACGCGCGCCGGTGGTACGCGCCCTTGAGCGTGTACTTGGCGGTGATGAGGTCGTCGGCGGCGTTGCCCGCGGCGACGTTGGTGAACCCGGTGCCCGAGGTGGAGACGTCCACGTCGCGGGACGTGGGGATGCCGTCGGCGTGGGCCGTGAACAGGCCGAGCGGCTTCTGGTTCCCGTCGCCGACCATGTAGGCCTTCTCGGCGGTGACGCCGAACTTGTAGGCCATGCGGTCGCGGACGAGGGTCTCGGGGTTCGTCGTCGAGGCGCGCATCAGCTTGCGGCTGATCTTGACCCGCTTGGCCAGCGGGTGCGGGCGGAGCTCGCGCTTGCCGAACCGCATCGCGTCGTCCTGGTTGCCGGTGGCGAGTTCGCTCGTCCAGTCGGCGTCACCGAGGTCGGTGTCGAGGGTGGGCACGCCGAGGGACTCGGCCTGCGTGAGCTGGTGCACGGTGGCCAGGCCGCGCAGCGCGACCATGTCGTCGACGCCCTTGAGGAGGTCCTTGACGAACTGCTGCGGAGCGACGAGGAACCCGCCCTCGGGGTCGTGGCCGGCGTTGAGCGCGCGGGCCTGGCGCTCGGTGAGGACGGACCGGCCGCCGAGGAGGTAGGCGCGCAGCGCGCCCATGGCCTCCTCGCCGCCGCGGGTCCCGCCGCGCTCCAGGCCCTCGCGGGCGCCCTCGTCGCGCTCGTCGTCCTCGAGCTTCTCGGCCCGCTCGATGGTGCGGTCGACGCCGTCGCGCTCCTCCATGAGCTTGTCGAACCGCACCTCCTCCTCGGACGTCATCGAGCGGCCCTCGGTCTCGGCGGTCTCCATGAGCGCTCGGGCGTCGGCGCCGAGCTTGGTGCGCTTGGTGCGCAGCTCCCGGATGTTGGGCATCGCAGGTTCCCTTCGGTGGGTGTGGGTGCCCCGCGCGGCTGCGCGGCGCGGGGGGATCAGAGTCCGGCGAGCCGGAGCAGGCGGGCCTGGTCGACGAGCGGGGCGGCCCGCTCGTCGTCCTCGTCGGTGCCGCCGGCCGCGTCGAGGAGCTCGGTGAGAGCGTCACGCGCGGCGGAGACGAGGCCCTTGTTCTTCTTCGACAGCACCGCGCCCGCGCGTACGACGTGGGACAGCCGGTCGATGTCGGCCTCGGTCAGGGCGTCGGGGATATCGAGGAGCCCGCGGGGCATGACGAGCTGGCGGCCGGATTCGACGATCGCGTTGGGGTCCATGGGCAGAGGGACGGCGCTGACTTCGAACAGCTCCCAGCCCTCGGGGACGCCGGCGTCGTCGATGTTCCAGACGTCGAAGCCGATGGAGAAGGCGTTCATGTAGCCGCCGCGGTACTTCCGCTCGACCGTGCGGGCGAACTCGTCCTCCTGGTCGAAGCTGATGCTCATGCGCAGCTTGTCGCCGTCGATCCACGTCTTGTCGGACCGGCCGATCGGCAGGCCGTCACGGCCCCAGTAGGAGTGCCCGTACCCGACCACGGGGTTGGACTCGAAGCGTCCGAGCTCGGCGCCCTTCATGGTCAGGTTGAGGCCGTCGCCCTTGCGGCCCTCGGTCGCGGCGATGATCGTCAGCGGCTTGCCCGCCTCATCGCCGTCGGCGCGCTGGACGTAGCCGCGCACGTAGTGCCGTTGTCCCTTCATCGGGCCCTCCTCGGTTCCTTGGCCTGTCGGTCGCGCGGGCTGCTCTGCTGCCGAGGCCTGAACTCGGCACGCGGGGCGATCAGGCCGCAGGACCTGGCGGTGTGCCGCCACGCCCCGGACGGGCTCCGTTCGGCAGGCTCGCCGCATGCGGTACAGCGGCCCTTCTCGATGCGCTGGTCACTCGACAACGGGGATCACCTCGCAGTCACAGCCCGGATGGACCGGGGGGTGGAAGGTGTTGCGCTTGGCGACGAGCTTCTCGCCGTCCTCGTCGCCCTCGACCTCGTCGCCCTTGGCGACGAACGGCGTCTCGATCTCCCGGATCGCGCCGTCGAGCTTGGTGCAGTACGGGCAGTTCTTCGAGCCGCGCGCTACCCACTGCACCTTGGTGACGCCGGCCTCTTTCCACGTCTCGCGGGCCGCGGCGTTCGGCAGCTGCGAGGCCTCCCACCGCGCGGTCTGCTCGGGACGCTCGGCCTGCCACTTCGCGAGCCGCTCGACGACGGCCTCGGCGATGTCCTCGGGCGTGCCCTCGGTCGCCTCGACCACGTTGCGCAGCTGGCCGTAGGAGGACGAGACCTGGTACGAGGCGTGCGACAGGGCGTAGGCCTGCGCCCACACGGACAGGTCGACGGCCTCCTCGAACGCGACCTCCTCGGCGGCCTGGACGGCGACGTCGTCCGCGAAGGCGGTCATGAGCGGCACCCACAGCTCGGCGAGCCGCTCCATGATCGGGCCGTCGTCCGCGTAGAGCAGGCGCAGCGCGGTGAGGAACGCTGCGAGCGAGCGGCGCCGGCCGCGCTCGGGAAGGAGATGCTCGGCGATCAGGGCGCCGACCTTCTTCGCTTCGAGGTCGGCCACCTCCTGGTCGGACTGCTCGATCTTCGTCCCCCACCGTTCGGCGAGGGACTCCCGAACGGCCTGGCGTCCGGCGAGCAGCCGCGCCATGCGCGAGACGCGGGCGCCGTCCGCGGTCTCCAGGGCGAGGCGGCTGCGGCCGGCGGGCACCATGTTGAGCGGGACGAGGTAGTCGTCGCCGCCCTCGATGGGGTTCATGTTCTCGCGGTCGCGGACGTCGTTGGCGGACAGCCATCCCCACTGGCGGCCCACGGCGTAGGCGGCGTAGCGGGCGGCGGTGTCGCCGCGGAGCAGCGAGTCGACGAGGAACTCGGAGTAGTAGCGCTGCCGCTCCTCCTTCAGGAGCAGCTGGGTGAGGACCCCTTGCTCCCACCGGACGAGCCACACGTTCAGCGCGGACGTCACGTAGTCCAGCTGCTGCTGCTCGATGTTGGAGAACGTCGCCCTGTCCAGGTCGCCGATCTTGTGCGGCGGCAGGCGCAGCCACCGCGCCATCTCGGTCACCTGCAGCTTGCGGGTCTCCAGGAACTGCGCGGAGTCGTTGGGGACGCCGACCTGCTGGAACGTCACCCCCTCCTCGAGGACCGCCACGCGGTGCGCGCGGTCGATGCCCCGGTGGATGTTCTCCCAGTCGTCCGCCATCCGCTTGCGGGCCTCGGGGGAGAGGCTGCCTGGGTGGGTCAGCGCGCCTCCCGGTGCGGCACTGTTCGAGAAAACTTTCGCGCCGTGGTGCTCGGTGGCCAGGCCGAGACCGATCGCGTTGGCGGCGAGCTCGACGACCGGGTAGCCCTGGACGCCGTCGTAGCCGAGGCCGGAGATGTGCAGGACCTCGTGCGGCAGGAGGACGGTGTGGATCCCGTTGACGTCGTCGTCGTACCGGTAGCGCCGCTCGAACCGGCCGGGCCCGGTGCGCTTCACCCCGATGGTGACCCGGTCGGGCCGCAGCGGCCAGATCTCCTCGATCACGCCGGTGCGCGGGTGGGAGACGACGTGGGCGATGCCGTTGCCCCACGTGATCGCATGGCTGGTCAGCACCTCGCGCAGCCACGCCGAGGACATCATGTCGTTGGGCTGGTCGTGCAGCAGCGCGTACAGCGGGTGGCTGGTGGCACGCTGCTTACCGCGCGGGGCCAACCTCTCGTAGAGAAACAGCGGCAGGCCGGCCAGGTCCTCGGACAGCACCCGCACGCCGGCGAAGAACGGGCTGTAGGTCAGGGCCGTGTCCTGGTCCACGCGGATCCCGGCCGAGTTGACCGACCCGCCGCGCATCCAGTCCTCCACCCACTTCTCCGGGGTAGCGAGACCGGACAGGGCACTGCGCAGGAATCCCACCTCAGCCTCCCTTCTGGGTGTGGGAGCGGGTGGCGCGTTCGGCGGAGATCGCTCCGGCAACGCCGAGGGCCAGGAGCGCGAGGCCGGCGGACGCGAGGCCGAGCCAGGGGGCGAGCAGGCCGAGGCCGGTGCCGAGCAGCACGATGCCGAGCAGCGCGAGGTAGTCCCACGGGTCCACGCGGTCCATGGCTGCCTCCTTCCGGGGTCAGAGGGCCATGCTCTGGCTCTCGTAGATGGACGGGGCGGGCAGGCCGCGCAGGCCTCCGTCGATGGCGAAGAACAGCGCGGGCATGCCGTCGATGCGCTTGCCGGTCTTGTCGCGCGAGGGCTTGACCGGGCGGACGCGGTCGGGGTCGTCGCGGGGGCTCTTGCACTCCAGGTTGTCCGCCATCCAGCGGGCGACGGGGTTCCCGAAGTGCGCGTACTCGCGGGCCTTGAGGCCGCGCATGAACTCGTTCATGGGCGGCGTCATCCGCGTGAACGTCGTGTCCGACTCGACCATCTTGAGCCGGGTCCGCTTGGCGATGGCCTGCCGGACCGGCTCACCGCACCACTTGTCGTAGGTGGCGTCGATGATCTTGTAGAGGTTGTGGTCGGTCTCGATGTCGTCGTAGATCGTGTCGTAGTCGATGGTGTCGCCGTCGGTCAGCGTGACCCAGCCGTCCTCGGCCCACTCGGAGAACTTCCCGTCGGTGAACTTGTCGAGGATCGGGGCGACGGACTGTGGTGCCCAGAACCGCCACACGATCTCGCCGCCCGGGAAGTACAGCGCCCACGCGGTGAGGTCGAGCTTGGAAGAGAGGTCGAGGCCGCCCCAGCATCGCTGGCCTTCCAGGCGGCCGGCGATCCATCCGGGGTTCGGGGCGATCTCGCGGGCGTTCATGTCCCACAGGTCCATCGCGATCCAGCGCGACACCTCCGAGACGCGCTGGTTGAGCCGGAACTGCAGGAAGGCGTGCAGGGCCTTGCGGTCCCCGACGGCTTCCTTGGCCTCTTCCCTCAGGGACTGGATGGACAGGAACGTCCCGAGCGCGGGGTTTGCCCAGGCCCAGTTCGTCTCGTCGGACCAGTCCAGGGAGACCGGCAGATCGGGGCGCCCGGGAAACAGCCGGTGCAGCCGCTCCAGTTCGTCGGGCGTGCGCGGGGTCTTGCGCACGAACACGAAGTGGTGCGGCGCGCGGGCCGGGTCCTCGAGGACGCGGTCGGCCTCGTCGATGAACTCGGCGCCGAAGGAGTACTGCTGGCTGGTCTCGGTGGTGATCGCCAGCATGAGCGGCTGGGTGCGGGCACCGGTGCCGGTACGCATCGCCTGCCACAGCGAGTCGTCCGGCTGGGAGAGGACCTCGTCGAGGATGAAGCAGTGCGGCGAGTGCCCGAGCTCGTTGTCGGCGTCGGCCGGGATGACCTCGTAGTGACTGCCGGTCCGCTCGTCGACGATGCGCCGCGCGGCCTTGACGTGCTCGAGCCGGGCCGCCAGGAGCGGGCTCTTGAGCATCATCTTCTTACACGGCTCGAAGACCTTGCCCGCCTGGCGGATCGTGGCGGCCGCGCCGTAGACCTCGGCGGACTCCTCGCCGTCCCCGCACAGCATGTAGAGCGCGATGCCGGACAGGATCGCGGACTTGCCGTTCTTCCTCGCCATGACGATCGTGGCGCGGGAGTACCGGCGGACGTACCGGCCCCACTGGTCCGACCAGTGGACCTCGCCGAACAGCGGCCGGATGATCTCGTGTTCCTGCCACGACGCCAGGACGAACCGGGTGTTCGCCAGGGCGCCGGCGGGGTGGACGAGGAGCTCGGCGAAGAACGCCACGACCCGGTCCGCGCGCGGCTCGCAGTAGTGCGCGCCGCGCCGCTCGCACGTCTTCCCGTCGAGGGTGTACCCGCAGATGTCGCCCCGCCGCGAGGCCGGCCGCCACCGCTTGTGGTGGTTGAACGTCATCGCCCGGGCGCGGCCACGCGGCCTGGTGGCTGCCTTGCTACGGGCCGGGCGGGTGGTGGTCCCGGCAGTCATGGCACCCCCTCACATCGGTCAGGACAGCAGGCGCTCCGCTCCGCCGGGCTTCTCCTGGCCGCCGATGTGCAGCTGCGCGCGGTCGCTCGGGGTCAGGCCGAACCGGGCGCCGTACCGCTGCACCTGCGCGTCGGCCGCGTCCAGCGCCATCAACCACGCGTTCTTGCCCATCCGGTGCCCGCTGATGTCGCCGTTCTTGTTGAACACCGGGTGCTCGACGACGGCGCCCTCGGCCGCGACGTGCTCGGCGGCCTCGCGCCGACGGGCCACCGCGTCACACCAGTTGGCGAACGCCTCGACGTCCCAAGGGGTCAGGACTCCCTTGGTGATGAGGTCGTCCGCGAGGGACTCCCACACCTCGACGGCGTCCGTCCGGAGCCAGGCCGGCGCGGTGATGTCGCCCTGGTCAGGCTGCGGCTCGTCGGTGTTGATGCGGTCCGCGCGGTCGCCGTGCAGCACGCGCAGCACAGTCGGCTTGGGCGCGGGTCCTCGCTGCCCCATGATCACCTCCGGTGACATTCGGTTACGTCGGACAGGCCCGGTACGGCGGATCCCGATACCTGTCAAGGCGTGCCTGGGCTCCCCCCCGCGTTCCGCGGGTCCCCTGGCCAGGGATTGGAGGCCCCCTCCCCCCACGCTGGACCGTGACGATCAGTAGCGAGGCCCGTCGTTCCAGCCTCCGGGCTGGTGGCGGGCGGTCTCCTTCGAGTGGCACGAGGCGCACAGGCCGCGGCCTCGGCGGGGGTCGTGCTCGTCCAGGCCGCGCGCCTGCAGCTCGCGCTTGGACAGCGGCCAGTGGTCGGCCTGGGTGGCCGCAGTGCTCCTGCAGAGCACGCACGTGGCGTCCCGCTCCAGGACCCCGGCACGAAACCGCTGCTCGTGCTCGCGCCCGTAGCCCTTGGCCGAGGCCGAGCGGCGGGGCCGGCGCTTGTCGTGCGGGGCGCACTTCGAGGCAGGGGGGGTGGCCATGGCGCCGCAGCCGGGTGTCGTACAACGTCGTGGGGCGCGGCTGGGCAACTCAGGTCGCCCTGCGCGTGAGGAGCACCCAGAGACCGTAGAGGGCGCCACGGATGCGCGGAACGTGCACGACGAGGGTGACGCTCAGCGGGCCGTCCGGGGCCCCGGTGTGTGTCGCGGCGTAGCCGGGCCACGTGAGGTGGGTGCGGGCGCCGACCCAGCGGGGGATGCCAGGGGCGCGGCCAAGGGTGGTGACCATGACTACCTCCTGCAGATCGCTCGGATGTGGTCCTCGATGACGGCGAACTGCGCGTTCATCTCGTCGCTGTTGAGGTGGCCGTCGCGGCGTTGGGCGCGCCAGGTGTACCAGACATGCTCGTACGCCTCGGTGGTGGCGTAGTCGTCGTGCCGGGGCTCAGGCGCGACCGAGGCGGCTGTGCGTGGCATCAGACGCTCAGGCTCGTGAGGGGAACGCCGTGCTCGGCCCGGAGCTGTTCGCGGCTGGGCATGTCCGTGTGGTCGATCCATCCGGAGGTCCAGCCGCAGTTGCACAGGAGGTGCACGCGCCCTGTAGGCCGGGTGTCTGCCCACACCTGCCCTCGCTCGGTCACGGGGCCGGCGGTCGTCTCGACCTGCCTGTAGACGGACAGGCGGTGCTGGGCAGTCCAGGCAGCCATTGCGCCTCCTTCTATCCGATATCGAGCGTGGCAGGGACCACGAGGGTGCCGCGTGCGCCGCACCGGGTGGCGAACGCTTCCAGCGTGCTGGCGCCTCGCCCGAAGTGCTGCTCCTCCTCGGCGGACACTTGGTCGATGACGAAGACGAACGGGGTGGTCAGCTCGTCGCCGGAGCCCTCCATGGGGAGTTCGAGGATCTGGATGCGGGCCATGGTCGCCTCCGGTGTGGGAAGGCCCGTCCGCGTCGGGGATCGCGGACGGGCCGGTCTGGGGACGCGAACGGCCCCGACCAAAGGGTGGTCGGGGCCGTCGTGAGCGTGTGCGCCGCCCGTTTCCGGGCATGGCTGTCTTCCGAAAGCGTGGCCTATCCGTTTGCCCACGTCAAGCGGCCTTGTCCTTTCGCCGGTTCCCGCTGTACGGCTTGGCCGCGACGCGGGCGGCCTGAACGTCCTCGACGCGGTAGAGGGGGCGCAGGGGGGAGCCGCCGCAGCGGGTGAGGATGCCGCGCCTCACCCAGTCGCGGATGGTCGCGGGCTGCACTCCAGCGGCGAGGGCGGCGAGGGATGTGGTGAGGGTGCCGGCGGGCGGGTGTAGGTACTCCATGATCCCCATCATGCCTCTGCCCTCGGCGGGGCGCTGTTCCCGACGAGGGCAGAGTCCGAGCTGCGGGCAGCCAGCGCGCAATCAGTCCAAATGCTGATGTGGGCACCGTAGCCGTGGGCACTGACAGTTGAGGTGACGGTCAGTTCAGGTACTCCGTGCGCGGGTCGGCGGCGGCGCGGGTGAGGAGGTCGACGGGGTCGATGGGCGCGGGGGGCGCGAAGTGGTGACCGTCGGGGCACATGAGGCGGCCGGCGCCGCCGTCAGGCCCGTAGATGGTCAGTTCCTCGGTGGCGGCGCACTGCGGGCAGGCCACGGCTCCGCCGTTGGGGTGGGCGATGCGTCCTCGGATGGTGATGTCGTGGTGGTCGTAGGACATGGTGTCTCTCCTTCGGTGGGTGGTGCAGTGGGTGAGGGGGCGGTGGTCAGTGGCCGCAGTTCGGCCGGGTCCACCAGCCGCAGGCCGCGCAGTAGTCGGCGCCGGTGAGGGCGGCGAGGGCCGTGAGCAGGTGTCGCATGTGGGTCTCCGGGTGGTCTACGGCCCCTTCTACGGCTGGTCTACAGGCTCGGCGTCGGGTGCCTGACCTGTGTCAACAGCCTCGTCGGGGGTGTCTACGGGTGTGGGGGAGAGGAGGGCCTCAACGTCGGCGGCCTTGATGCCGCTGCGCCCGGTCTCGGTGCCGATACGGAGGCTCTTGTGGATCGGGACTCCGCAGCGGATGAGGAGAGCGCGAAGGCGGACGTCGTCGAGGTGGGCGGCGGCCGGGCGGGCCTGGAGCGCTGCGTAGAGCTCACGGAGGTGGATCCCAGGCCGGTCGCCGATGAGGGTCCGAACACCGATGAGCACGCGGCGCTGGAGCTCCTCCTCGGTGGGTGGTACGGGCGGGACGGGCCGTCCGGCGCGCCATGCGGCGAAGGCGTAGGCCCCCGCGGTGATGGCGAGCAGGCGCGGCTGGTCGTGTGCGGTACGCCAGGCCATGAGGCTGCCGAACGCTGCTCCGCCGATCCGTCCGGTGAGGGGCCAGGCCGTGGTGCGGGCGAGGAGCTCACGGTGTCCGGCGGCGAGGCGGCGGCGGTGGATCCGCTGCGCTGCCCATCGAGGCCGCCCGCGCCCGAAGGCGGGTACAGGCGGCAGTTCGAGGGTGTCGGCCTCGGGGTCGCTGCCCACGGTCAGACGGTGCCGGCCAGGTTGGCGACCATCTGCGCGACGTTCCCAAAGAGCATGGCGACCATGGTGCCGATCTGGGTGCCGGAGAGGGAGAGGCCGAGGCCGAGGCAGACGAACCCGGGGAGCAGCTGGAGCTTCTTGGTGTCCTTGCCGTGCTTGTGCATCCACCAGGCGATGCCGCTGAGGGCGAGGATCAGGAGGACGGAGATCGGGACGGAGCCGCCCTGTCCGGAGGCGGCGGCCGGGGCGGCCATGGTGTGGGCGGCGGCGGTGTCGATGGCGGCGAGGAGGTTCATGTTCATCGGGGGTCCTCAGTACGAGAGCGCGATGATCGCGGCGACGAGCAGGAGGGCGGCGAGGGTGATGCGCGCGGTGATGCGGCGCGCGGTCGACCCGGCCGGGGCGAGGCGGGTGAGGAGCGCGGCGGCGGGGATGCCGAGGAGGCCGTAGTAGCCGAGGGCGTGGAAGGTGATCACAGGAATCCGCCCTCCATCGGGCGCGGCTTCTCCCCGGTGTCCTTCGGCCGGGCCCGGGACAGGACGGTGCGGACGTAGGGCGCATCCGTCGTGATGCCGTTGATGCGACCGACGCGGGCCACGATGTCGGCAGCCCTGGCGTCCGGCCCGAGGACTTCGGCGGCGGTGAGGATGGCGGCGGCCTTCGAGGGCGCAGGCAGCGGAGGGAGCTGCTGCGCATCGTCCGCATCACCGGGCGCATCATCCGCGTCGTCGCGCTCCAGGGTGGCTCGGGCCGGGGGGCGCCCGAGGACGAGGACCACGTCGACCGCGTCCACGATCACCCCGTGTTCGACGAGGAGAGAGGCGAGCTCGACCGGCGTCGCATCAGGGTGCGCATCACCGGTGATACGGATGACGTCCGCGGGGTCCATCTCGGCGAAGCGGCGCCGCAGGACCTCCCGCGCCGAGTGCCGGTTCGGGGCCGGCGCCGTCGGCTCCGGGGCGGGGGTGGGGGTAGGGGCTCCCATCATCGTGCGGAGCGCGGCGTCAGCGCCGTCGGCGACCCGGACCCGCTGGACGCCGAGGAGCTCGTCGGAGAGTTCGGCGTCTCCGGCGCCGATGATGCGGGCGATGCGCCAGGTGGCACGCTCGGAGCGCCATCGGGCGATGCGCCCGGGGTGCCGGGCGGCGCGCGCCTGGTGGTAGGCGAGGGCGCGGGCGGCGGCGGCGTTGCGGCGGGCGACCTCGGCGTCGGCGCGGGTGCGGTAGACGACGATCCGGCGGGCGACGAGCCCGAGCCCTTCGGCGGCGCCGCTCATGCCCATGGGGGTCACGGCGTAGACGACGGCCTCGGTGAGGGTGTCGGCGACGGCGAGGCCGATGACGGAGGCGGCGGCCGGGGCGAGCCAGAGGCCGACGCGGACGGGGGCGGGGGCGGCCTGGCCGAGCATGGTCAGGCCGACCATGACGAGGGCCAGGACGAGGGTGACGCCTTCGCCGGCGGCGACGGCGCCGAGGGCGGTCTCGGCGCGGCCGAACTCGACGGTCACGTTGGTGAAGGTGGCCCAGCCTCCGCCGGCGCCGACGGCGACCATGGGGACGGCGGCGGCGGCGAGGACGGCGATCTGTCCGCCGGTGAGTTCGCGGGTGGTGGTCATGGCGTGCGGCCTTCCTCGGCGTCGAGGGCGGCGAGGAGCGACCGGAGCCGGTAGTCCAGGGTGCTCGCGGCCATGAGCATGGCGGCGAGGCTGTGGATGTCCGAGGCGGCGCAGGCGTCGAGGGCCTCTTGGGCGAGGCGCCGGGCGGCGTCGACCGGGAGGGGCCTCGGGGCGGGGTCGCGGGTCGGGTCGTACAGCGGGTCGAGGCCGGCGGTGCTGACGGTGGTCACTGGGTGACCCCCTGCGCGATGAGGCGGAGCTGCGCGGCGTACTCGCCGCGGGTCTGCGGGTGGCGGACGAAGGGCATCGCGGCGAGCAGGTCCTGCTCGGCGGCGAACGCGGCCTCGGTGGGTCCGTGGAGCCGCTCGGCGAGGACGAGGGGGCGCGCGAGGCGGATGCCCTCGTTCATCTCGGCGTTGGGGTGGACTCGCTCAAGGGTGTCGGCGAGCTGGGCGAGGAGACTGCGGGTCTCCTCGGTGATCCCCGACGGGGGTACGGGCGCGTGGGTGCGCATGACATCATCGGCCATGGCCGATCCTCCTGGTCTAGTCAGGATGGGTGTCGGTCGGAGGGTCGGGCGACGCGCGCGCCACTGGGTGTTCCACCACCCGGTGAGCTGTCGTCCGGCCCTCGCTCTATTCGGTTGTTCGGTACTTGTTGATCGCGTTGTTGATCGCGGTCCAGCTCCTGCCGGTGGCTTTCGCGACCGCGTAGACGCTGCCGAGTTCGTCCAGACCCTCGACGGCAGCCTGACCCCGGCGTGCGGCGGCCTCCAGCAGTTGGGACTGGAGCTGTTCCACCAGCTCGTCCTCCCTCGCGAACCGGACCCGCCAGGGTTCGGTGTTCACGAGGGAGAACGTATCACAGGGGGGTGTGATAGTCGAGGCTGGTCCGGCTCAACTCGCCTGTTGGAGCGCGGCGTTCGACTCCTCGTAGTCGATCCACTCGCGCAGGGCGGTCCAGGCGTGCGGCTCGTACACGGTCCCGCACCACCGGCACGTCACCGCGCGGTCTCCGGGGTAGTGCCGCAGGACCGCGCCGCAGACACCCTCGGCCTCGTTCTCGCTTACCAGCTGCGGGCACATTCCGAGCCGGGTGCCACGCTCCTCGGCCAAGCGCGGATGCACAACGCTCGCCGCCGACCCGTGGAGGTCCCTGATCGTGCGGGCGAGGTCGCCGGCGTCGGGCCAGGACTCGGCAGCCCAGTCGAGGGAGTGGGCCAGGGCCCCGGCAGCCAGGGTGACACGGTTGAGGACGCCGACACCGAGGACGGGCGCGGCCCAGCCGCGGGCCGCGTGCAGTGCCGCACGCTGCGCCTCCAGGATGCCGACCATGCCGCCGGGCCCCCGCAGGTCGAGAACGTGCTCGGACACGGGCAGGGGCGCCTCGGCCGCCGGGCCGTGGCTGCCGTGCTGGGCGCCGTGGGCGGCGGGCGGCAGGAACGCGCCGAGCGCGCGGTACAGGGCGGGCATGCGGAGCAGCTGCTCGACGAGGGTGCGGGTGCACCCGGGGCAGAGGTATCCGCCGGTGGGGTGGGTGTCGCACATCTGGCAGGGGGTCACGGCTCCTCCGGGTGGTCGCGGGCGGTCGTGGGTCGCTCGGCGGCGAGCTGGCGGACGGCGTGGGGGAGGTCGGGCCAGGGCACGGTGCCGCCGAGCTCGCGGCGGACGGCGTTCAGGTAGTGGCCGAGGGTGTCGCGTTCCGCCTCGGTCTCGACGATGGCGGCCTCGGCCGCGCGGATCTGCTCCTGCGCCTGCTGTAGGGCGCGCTCGAGGCCGACCTGAGTGGAACGCAGGGCGTCGGAGGCTGCGAGCTCGGCGTGTGCGTACTCCAGGAGCAGGGCGGCCTCGGCGGGGGAAAGGCGGTCGAGGCGGTCGAGCAGTACGAGGAGAGTCGCGCGGCGCTCGGTGCGGGTGCGGGTGCGGGCGGTACGGGTGGGGGAGTGGCGGTTGCTCATTAGTCCTCGTCCTCCTCGTCGGGGAGCGGGTAGCCGGCAGTGGCGAGTCGGTCGGCGAGGTCGTTGCAGTCGAGGCCGCCGACGTCGTTCGACGCGACGACGTATTCGGTGACGATGCGGAGCACCTCGTCGCGCTGCTGCTCGGCGCGCTCGCGAAACTGGTGCGGCGTCGTCCCGGTACGACGCTGGATGGTGACGGTGTATGAGTCGCGGGGGTCGGGGCCATGCCGCAGGTCCATGGACACCGTCGGGGCCGGGGCCGACATCTCGGTCTCGACGTAGTTCTCGGCGCCGTACCCGTCGAGGACTCCGCGCATGGCGGCGACGTAGATCTTGAGGATCTCGGTGGCCTCGGAGAGTTCGAGGGTGGCGACGCCGTTCTTGATGGTGAGGCAGCGCATCATCGTGCCGTCGACGAGGATCTCGGCGGCGAGGTCGCCGAGCGCGTCGAGGGCGGCGTCGGCAGCCCAGTCCAGGCGGGACGGGGTCTGGTGCCAGATGTGGTGGGACTCGCGCAGTCCCTTCTCGATGGCGTCGCGGGCCTGCCTCTGGCGGGCGGCGCGCTGCTGCTTGGTGAGCTCGGTCATCGGGTCTGCTCCTTGTGGGCGGCGGTGCGGGTCTGGTGGACGTCGTGGAAGCGGGTGCGGGTGCCACCGTGCGACGTGCACAGCACTCCGGACTCCGACCCGCACGTGGGGCAGGCGACGGTGAGGGCGGGGATGCGAAAGCCCATCGGGGTTTCGTCCGGGGCGGGGGTCTGGTCGGTCATCAGGGGTGCTCCTGGGGTGTGGTGGGATGGGTGGCGCGCCCGGACCTGATAGCGACAGGTCCGGGCGTTCACGCGGCGGGCAGGATGAGCGAGCCGAGGACCGCGGCGACGCGGTGCGTGTCGATGAGGTCGGTGACGTCGCCTGCCGTGCTCCCGCGCGGGACCGTGAGCCCGAGGCGTCGGCAGAGGCCGATCTGCTTCGGGGACGGCTGGCGGCTCCGCCACCCGGCCTGGCGCGCGACGAGCGCGGTCGGGGCCAGCCGTCGGGCCTGCTCCTCCAGCCACGCGAGCGCCTCGGCCAGGGGACGGGCGACGTCTTCGTGGGGCGCCTCGATGCCGCCGACCGTGGTCCAGCGGCGCATCCGGTACAGGCGCGTGTCCGGGACCCGGGAGAGGAAGAGGAACTGGTCGTTGGCCACCCGGATGAACCACACCCCCGCCGGGGTCCGGAGCCACCGCACGCCGGACGAGCCGAACAAGTTGATCTCCTCCGCCTCGACGCGCGCGGCCAGCTGGCGGCGCTCGGCGACGACGGCGGCCTCCTCCGCGGTCTCCCGCAGGCTCTTGCCCTCCTCGGCCGGAGCGAGCTCGCGGGCGGTGAGATCCACCATGCTCGCGAGCTTGTGGCGGGTGGCCGAGCCCATGACGTCCAGGAGGAGCGCGTCCTTCTTGCCCGGGGCCGGCCGGAGGCCGCGGCCGACCATCTGCACATACAGGCCGGGCGACTTGGTCGGGCGGGCGACCACGATGCAGCTGGTGTGCGGGGCGTCGAACCCCTCGGTGAGCATCATGCAGTTGGTGAGGACCTGGACGTCACCACCGTTGTAGCGGGCGAGGGTCTCACGCCGCTCGTCGCGGCCCATGTCGCCCCACACCGGCGCGGCAGTGATGCCGACCGCGCGGAGGGACTCGGCAGCGGCCTGCGCGGTCGCGACGGTCGGGGTGAAGACGACGCCGGGCCGGTCCGGCGCGTGGTCCAGGTAGGCCTTCGCGATGGCGTCGAGGGCGCCGGAGTCCTCCAGGGCGCGGCCGAGCTGGCCGTCGACGAGGTCGCCGCCGCGGGTGCGGACGGTGTCGAGGTCGAGGGTGTCGACGGTGATCCGCTTGCCCCGGACGTCGCAGAGGTAGCCGTCGCTGATCATGTCGAGGATGTCGAGGGTGAAGACGACGTCCTGCCAGACCTCGGCTAGGCCTCCGTCGGTCCGCGTGAGAGTCGCAGTGAACCCGGCCACCGGGACGCCGCGCCAGGCGCCGACGTGCTCCAGCACCTCCATGTAGGTGCGGGCGGCGGCGTGGTGGCACTCGTCGACGATGACGAGGCCGATGTCCCGGATGGCCTGGCGGCGCCGCTCGACGGCGAGGGTCTGGACGCTGGCGACGATGACGTCCACGTCCTGGTGCTCGTCGCGCTCGGCCTTGACGATGCCCACCCGGAGGTCGGGGCGGACGGCCCGGATCTTCGTGGCGGCCTGTTCGATGAGCTCCTCGCGGTGGGCGAGGACCAGAGCGCGCTGCCCGCGCATCTCGGGCAGGCACTCGCTGATCAGGTTGGAGAAGACCACGGTCTTACCGGCGCCGGTCGGCAGGACGACGGCCAGCCGGTTCGGGCCGGCGGCCCAGCCCTGACGGAGAGCAGTGATGGCCTCGCGCTGGTAAGGGCGGGGGGCGAAGAGGTTGGTGGTCATGGGTCACCTCGTTTTGGTTGCTGGGGTTCTGCGGGTAGTGCGGGGAGTCGCGGGAGTTGCTGCGGGTAGTCCGCAGGAGCGCCGCATAGGGGGTGAGCTGCAATGTCGCGGGGAGTGCGGGGAGTTGCGGGGAGTTCCCCTTCACCCCTCATGCCGGGGCTCTTCCGGTTGTCGTGATCGACACGACGTATGTGTGGTGCGCAATACGTGTGTGGTGCGCGTGCGGTAGAAGGAGTGGCGGGAACTCCCCGCAACTCCCCGCCTCCCCGCTTGTGCGCTGGTGGCGGCCGGTGCGGGGGGTCTGCGGAAGTACCCGCAGACCTGGCGGCACTCCCCGCACTCCCCGCATCGGCCGACACGGTCAGCCCTCGTGTGTGCCGGTGCCGCGGTCGGCGTGGGACTCGACGCGCCACAGGTTCTGTTTCTTGTGGGAGTCGTAGACCCGGACCACCTTGTGGGTGCCGAAGTACCGGCCCGCCCTGGACTTGAGCCAGAGCCCGAGCTGCTTGGCGGATGGCGCCTCGCCATCGCGCAGGCGCGGGACGTGCTCGGGGAGACCCGCGATCACCCGACCCACCGGGACCGGGTTGCGGCCGAGCTGTTCGTCCCACATCTCCAGGAAGGCGGTCCACTCGGCGAGCTCGTCGTCCTGGTCGAGGGCGGCGTCGCCCTGGTCGGCGTTGAAGCCGGTGACGCCGAGGAACCCGAGGAGGCCGGCGAGCATCGTGGCCCACTCGGAGTAGTCGCCTTTCCGGGTGCGGATGCGCGGGGCCCCGGCGGCGAGCCAGGCCCGGACGAGCGTGACGAGCGCGGCGACGAGCGTGGACGCGTTGTCGCGGAGCCACGGGCGCAGGTCGCCGACGGTGAAGCCGTCGCGCTGGTCGGGGTCCGGGCAGTCGGGGTCGAGCCGGACCCACATGACCCTGCGCCCGTTGTCCGCAGATGTCCGGAGTCCGTTGCCTGTTGCGACCCACACGCGGTCATTGCGCATGGTCACCTTGCCGGTGGCGCCGAGGATGCGGTCTCCCCAGGTCTCCCCGGTGAGCAGCGCGGACAGGACCGAGCTCCGCATCACGTAGCCGTTGGGCAGGTTGTCGAATGCGACGACAGGGCTGCCGGTGGTGTACAGCTGCGTGGTGATGCTCTTACGGAGCTCGGTGTCGTTCTCCGGCCATGCCGTATCGGCCACCCCGTAGCAGTGCGCCAACAGGTCTTTCAGGAGCGACTTGCCGGAGCCAGGAGACGTTGCGGAGATGACGAACATCGGCGTGGGCCCGTGAAAGTGCGGACGCAGGATTGGCGTCAGGAGCGCGGCCATGTAGTGGGCCCGGTCGGACGCGGCGACCCATGGGAAGTCGGCGAGGACCTGCCCGAGGACGATCTCCTTCGCGCGCTCCAGGCTCTCCGTCGTGACGGTCGGCTGAAGACGGCGGACCGGTACCCGCGGAGCCAGGAAGAGGCCGGTTGCCCGGTCGTATCCGGGGGCGGTGACGAGAGTGCCGTCCGGCCGGACGACGGGGGAGGTGATGATGCCCCGGAGCGAGGGCAGTGGCCAGTCCTTCCGGCCGAGTAGGGTGCCGCAGCTCTTCGGCATGAGTAGCTCGCGCGCCTCGCTCGGCACGCCCTCGGCGTCCCGCTTCACCACGTAGGTGGTGACGTGGTCCGCCAAGTAGGCGCGCAAGTTGTCGGTGGCCAGCTGGTGGACGACCGGGTCGCCGAGGTCGTCCCGGTGCACCCAGCAGGGGCCCGTGGACCTCTTGTAGAGGTCGGGCAGGCGGCCAGCCGCCATGAGCGCGAGGATGCCGTCGAGCCCGTCGGCCTCGTTGGTGATGTCCAGCTCGGGCCGGTCCGGTACGGCCTGGAGGTGCCGCTCCGGCGCCTCGCCCTCCTCCGGCTCGTATGCCGGGTCGAGTGCGGCCGAGCCGTCGGACCACGCCTCGACCGGCCGGGCCGGGGTCAGGCGTCGGCGCTCCGGCTCGGAGCCGAACCCCTGGCGGCGCAGCTCGGCGGCCGCTGCCTTGTGGTCGCCTCCGTGCCGGAGCAGGGCGTAGGCGCCGAACTTGGTGTAGGGAACCTCGGCCTGGAACTCGGAGGACGTCGTGAAGACGTACAGACGATCGGCCGCGCTGTCCCGGCCGGTCGTCGCCTTCGGCCCGCGGGCGCCGTCGGCCCACCCCCAATAGGTGGTGCCGCCGACGGACCGGATCGGCCGGAACACGCCGTCGAGGATCTCCTCCCATGTGGCGCGCTGCTCGAAGTCCTCGCCGGGGCGCAGGCCGCCACCGGGGAGCGGCGGCTTGGTGCTCTTCGGCGCGCTCTTCGGCGTCTCCGCCTTCGGCAGGGTGTCGAACATCCGGCAGACGGAGCGGACGGCGTCCATCTCGTCGGCAGGGATTGTCGGGATGGTGCCGGGCCCCCCGGCGATGCGCAGGTACGGCCGGCCGGAGGCGTGGACGGTACCGCCGGACGGTTCGACGAGGCCGTACCCGCCTTCGCCGCGCGTCTCAACGAGAACGCGGACGATGCGAGTTCCGGGCTTCTCGGCGACGCGCTGCCGCTCCTCGGGGGTGTACTCGTGCTCCTCGGCGAGCCGGGAGGCGAGCTTGATGTTCGGGCGGACCGGGGCGCCGTCGACGCGGACGCGGTAGTGGACCCCGCCGGACGGCGACTCGGTGGCCCACCCGTTCCGGATGGCGGCCCAGACGCTGCCGAGTCCGGACGCGTCCATGACCTCGGTGACGTCGTCGAGGACGCCCTCGCGGACGGCCAGGCCCTCGAACTCGATCATCTCTACGGCGCCCGAGACGGCGCCGTAGATGACGGCGATGCCGCCGGGGCGGCCCCCGCCGAACCACTGGTCGTGGTCGGCGGGGGTGCTGCGCTGGGACTTGTACGGGGTCCAGCTGCGGACGGCCGGACCCTTGGACCCGTCGGCCTTGATGGGGAGGACGCACAGGCCTGCGGCGTGCAGCTCGGCCGCGGCGGCCCGCAGGTCTGTGGTCTGCTCGTCGCTCACTGGGTGCTCTCTCCAGGGTGGTACGTGGTGAGGTGGTAGTCCTTGACGCGCTCGGTGAAGTCGGCGACCCGGGCCGCCCCGCCCCGGACGGGAGTGCCGTCCGGGCCGGGAACGAGGTCGGTGGCGCAGACGGGGCCCTCGACGCGGTGGGGGCAGCCGGGGCGCAGGCACTCGTACCGAGCGCGCTGCCCCTCCAGGTCCACGCGCAGGGCGCCGAGGAACGGGCCGCTCACGGGGCCTTCTGCGGGGCGGACTGGTGGACGAGGACGCGGATGCGGGCGCGCTGTGCGTCGGTGAGCGGCGGGGCCTTGGCGATGAGGCGGTCGATCCGCTCCCAGTAGCCGGCGGGCCGGGGCGGTCGGACGGGCGTGGCCGGAAGGCGCTGGCCGACGGGCCGCTTTGCGCTGTCGGTGGGGGCTGCGATGATGGTCACGAGCGTTCCCTCTGGTCTGCTGCTACGCGGTTCGGGATGGTGCGTTCGCTCGAAGCCGCTGCGGTTGCCCCCGCTGCGGCTTCGCTGTTTTCCGGGGCGTCCGCCGGGCCGACGAGGTCGGTGAGGGAGAGCCCGTAGGTGGTGCACAGGACCACCAGGGAGTTGGTGCTCGGGGCGCTGAGGCCCCGACGCCACCGCGAGATGAGGGCCTGGTCCAGCCCCGTCCTCTTGGCGATGGCGTAGCCGCTGCGGTCCCCCTTCGAGGCGGCGGCTCGGCTGAGCGCTTCCGTACGCAGCCGGTACTTGGGCATGAGCGTCCTTCCTAGGGAGCATGCTGTACGTGCTTCCTGACAAGCACGCTACGTCGCATTTAGCGTCCTCGCAAGGAAGCTAAGCCTCACGGGAGTGACTGGTGTGCCTGAAATGGGGCCTATCGAAACTAGTTGCGTGCGCGCAAGGATCCTGGTACTTGTAGTGCAGCAAGTACTTGCTTGCTAGCGTGTACGTATGACGACTGAGGAGGACCCCGTCCCCACGCGGGCCCAGCGGTTCGGTCGGTACGTGTCGGACGCCGCCCGCAAGGCCGGATACGACATCGACAGTCCGCGTGGTGGGGGCAAGAAAGCTCTCGCCGCAGACGCGGGCATGGCCCCCGCCAGCGTGAGCCGCATGCTGGCCGGCCTGACCATTCCGGACCCGATGTTCTTCGAGTCTCTGGCGCAGGCACTGCACGTACACGTCGGGCGCATGCTTGTTGAGGCCGGCGTGATCTCCGAGGAATCCCTACGGGCCATCCCAGACGAGGGCCCGAGGCCCCCCCTGGATCCTCGCGAGGTCGCACGGCGCATCGGCATCACATCGCCCGAGATGATCGAGGCGTTCGCGACCATGACCGAGGCACTGGTGCAGAGGGAGCGAACCGCCAGCCAAGAGGCGAGGAGGAGCGCGTGAATGAAGCACACGTGGAAGAGGGAGCCGGGCGGCCGGCCCTGCCGGCCATCTGGCGAGCCCTGAGTCAAGTCGAGAGGGCGGCTTGGTTCGTTGCGGCGGTCGGGGTTGCCGGGGGCCTGATCCAGGCGACCGAGTGGGTTATCCCGCTCGTTGCCGTGGTCACGGGCGCCCTTATCGAGGCTGCCGTCGGCTGCTACGCGATCTACCTGCGCATGGCGAAAGCCGGGTTGGAACGCACCCTCGCGGAGGCGCGGCGCGAGACTGTTGAACTTCAGATGCTCGCAGCCGCGATGAGTGCCGAGCTCGCGGCCAAGGAAGCCAAGCACTACGAGAAGCTGCGCTACGAGTCTCAACTGCGCACGGAGGCCCATGCCCGTGAGACAGCGGAGCGGCAGCGGAAGGCGGAGGCCGTGTGTCTGGAAATCCGGGCCGAGCACCTCGGCCTCATCGTCGAGCGGACCGAGCTGAAACTCGCCAACATCCAGCTGCGCCTGGAGCGGACCGAGGTGTGGCAGAGCGCTGCGGCCCTGCGCAAAGAGGCAGAGGGGAAGCTGGTCGACGCATACGCCAAGGGATACGTCGCGGGGCAGACCGAACAGCCTTACGCCGGAACGTTCGCTCCTCGTCACCTACGCCTCGTCGAAGGCACCGCATAGAAGCACGTGATCCGGGCGCCGCGCTCGGAGGGCGGCGCGCGTTAGCCGTTGGCGGAGGGGGCCGACACCCTCCGCCACAAGATCTCGATGCTCTCGTAATCGAAGTACCCGCCGTCCGGCATCCTGCCTGGGCGGCTTTTGTGTACCCGGACTCGCATGAGCGTGCGGAGGACCTGGCGGCGCTGCTCCAAAACCAGCCGATTCCATGCGGCCCGGACGTCGGGGACCCCCACCAGCGGGACGAGCGGGTCCTTCGTCGCCGCCTTCGCCAGCTGCTGGTTGACGCCTTCGAGCTGGGCGCGCGCAGTGTCCGACCCCTGGGTGAACTGAGCCATATCGATCTGGCCGGAACCGAACAGGGCGGCGAGGTCGGTGAGGCGCCGGCGGATCTCCTCGCTCTCCTTCTGGAGGGCTGAGACGTCGATGCCCTCGGGAGTGGGCTGGAGCAAGTCGACCGCGTCACGCCGGGACAGCCGCTCGATGATGACGTCCTCGATGTACTCGTCCAGGCGGTCCGCCCGGCGTGCTCCTCCATGGTTGTCCCCACAGCGGTACCCAGGGAGCTTCGCCCGACCACCCTTCGTGACCCGCAGGGTGTTGCCACACCCAGGGTGCGGGCACTCGTAGATGAGCGAGCCGAACCACTTCGGGGTCGCGCCGGGAGTCGTCTTGCGGGTGGGGTCATTCAGGAGGGCCACGACGGCTCTGTGCTGCTCGACCGGGACGACAGGCGTCCAGAGGCCGGGCCCGACCTCTTCGCCCTTGTAGACGGCGATTCCGGCGTTCCTCGGCCTCAGGAGCATGTCTCGGCCTTCGACCATGCCGATCGGATTGCCGCGAGCCGTGACGAACCCCTTGTCGGCGAGCCACCGAATCCAGCCCTTCAGGGACTGCCCGGACAGGAGCATCTCGTGCCCGTGCGCCAGGGCGGCGGCCTCCTCGGGTACGAGCTTGTTCATGTCGAGGACCGGGACCTCCGCCTCTTCACCGGTCTCCTTGACGAGGACCTTCTTCGTCTTGCCAGTGGGCACCCCCCATCCGAACGGGCGAATCCCGCCTCCCCATTCGCCGGCGATGGCTTTCTGCTGCCGGGCGCGGGCGACGCGCTCGGCCTTGTGCTCGGACTCGTGCCGGGCGACGGCGCCATGGATGCGCGCGGTCATGCGGCCGGACGGGGTGGACAGGTCGAGGTGGCCGGCCTGGACGGTGTGGGTGGACACGCCGTGGCGTTCGGAGATGTCGATGTACTCCTCCAGCTCGGTGGGGGAGCGGTGGAGGCGGTCGTTGTGCCAGGCGATGACGACGGTGGCCGTGCCTTCGGAGAGATTCTGGAGCATACGGCGGTAGTCGGGCCGTTTCTTGCCCGAGTAGGCGCTGATGTCGTTGTCGACGTAGATCTCGACGACGTCCCAGCCGTTGCGGGCGGCGAGGGCCTCGCAGTCCTCGCGCTGCCGGTCGACGCCGAGGTGGGCGCCGGTCCGGTCCTGGCTGATGCGGACGTAGATGACTGCCCGCGTGCGCTGTCCGAATGGGGTCTTGGTCGTCTTCATGGCGCAAGTCTGCCGGATTAGCGGTGTCTTGTCGCTGAGTTCGGGAAGACCACGCTGCTCGCCTCCCTGCTCGGCCTGGTCGGGGAGCGGGAGCGGATCGTCCTCGCCGAGGACTCGGCGGAGCTGCGGCCGGACCACCCGCATGTGGTGCGTCTTGAGGCGCGGCCCGCGAACCAGGAGGGCGCCGGTCTCGTCACCCTGCGGGACCTCGTCCGGCAGGCCCTTCGGATGAGGCCCGACCGGCTGGTGGTCGGAGAGGTCAGAGGCCCCGAGGCGGTGGACCTGCTCGCCGCCCTCAACACAGGTCATGAAGGCGGCTCGGGAACTGTCCACGCCAACACCGCGGCGGACGTACCGGCGCGGCTCGAAGCCCTGGGGACGGCGGCGGGGCTCGACCGGGCCGCCCTGCACAGCCAGTTGGGAGCCGGCCTGTCGGTCGTGCTGCACCTGGCGCGGGACCGGGGCGGGCAGCGGCGGATCGCCGAGGTGCACGTCCTGGAGCGGGACCGGGACGGTCTCGTGCGGACGGTTCCTGCGCTGCGGTGGGGCGCGTCCGGCTTCGAGCGGGAGCGTGGCTGGGAGCGGCTGGGCTCGCTGATCGGAGCGGGCTCGTGGTGACGACGGAACCGGTGCCGGTCCAGGCCGTGGCCCACGGCGCGGCGGCGCTCTGCGCGAGCCTCGCGCTGGGGTGGGCGGCCGAGCGGCGCCGTGGGGTGAACAGGGCGCGGGCGGTGCTCGTACGCGGCGGCTCCGGCTGCTCCGGCGCTCGCGGAGCCCGGGGTGGCCGCTTGTGGGCCCTGGGCGCGCGGTGGTGGGCCGTGGTGCGCGGACGGCGGGCGTGGCTGTGTCTGCCGGTGGCAGGGGTCGTCGCGGTGCTCGGCGCGTCGCCGCTGCCGCTGGTGGCGGGGGCGGTCGCGGTGCCGCTGGTGGCGCGGCGGCTGCGGGCGGCCGGGCGCCGGAGGGAACGGGAGGCGAGGGGCGAGCGGGTGGTGGCCTTGTGCGGGGCGGTCGTCGGGGAGCTGAGAGCCGGGTGGCAGCCCGCCCAGGCACTGTCCTTCGCGGCCCGGGAGACGGGAGCGCTGGGCGATGAGGAGGCGGCGGTGCTGGCGGCGGCCCGGTTCGGCGGGGACGTGCCGGACGCACTGCGGAGGGCGGCCGGGCAGGACGGCGCCGACGGGCTCGCGGGCATGGCGGCCTGCTGGCAGGTGGCCGTGGACGGGGGCGCGGGCCTGGCCGCCGGGCTCGACCGGCTGGAGGCGGCCCTGCGGGAGCACCACGAGCGGCGGGAGCGGTTGCGGGCCGGACTGGCCGGAGCCTGGGCGACGGTGGCGGTCCTCGCGCTGCTCCCGGTGGCGGGCATCGCCCTCGGAGCGGCCCTGGGCGCCGACCCGCTGCGGGTGCTGCTGCACACGCCGGCGGGCCTGGGCTGCCTGGCCCTGGGCGGGGCTCTGGAGGCGGCCGGACTGTGGTGGTCCGCACGGATCGTACGAGGAGGGGAGCGGGCGTGATCGCGGCCTTTCAACTGGCGGTACTCGTGGTCCTGGCCCTGGTCTGCTGCGCGCAGGCCGTCCGGGAGGTGGTGAACGGCCGGCGGGCGCGTGGAATGCGGCGGCGAGTGAGAAGCCTGTTCCCGGCACCGGCGCCACGGGCCGTGAAGTCCCGGACCGGGCTGCCCCGGTGGGTGGGGCGCCGGCTGGCGCCCCTCGCGGGGGCCGGTCTCGGCTGGGCGCTGTTCGGCGTGTTCGGCGGCCTGCTCGCCGGGGCGCTGGTGGCAGCCGGTGTCCGGCGAAGCGAGGCGAGGAGTTCCTCGTCCCCGGTGGTGGACGACGAGGAGGCGGCGCGCCATCTTCCGCTGGCGGCCGACCTGTTGGCCGCCTGTGCCTCGGCAGGAGCCGGACCGGGGGAGGCGGCGGAGGCCGTCGGCCGTTCCCTCGGCGGGCCGCTGGGTGAGCGTTTGACCCGTACGGCGGCCGAACTCCGGCTCGGCGGCGAACCGGCCGAGGTGTGGCGGAGGTTCGGCGCGATACCGGGCGCCGCAGGGCTGGCCCGCTGCATGGAGCGGGCCGGTTCCTCGGGTGCGCCGGCGGCGGAGGCCGTCGCCCGGCACGCGGCGGCGCTGCGGTCGGCCCGCGCCCGTACGGCGGAGGCCAGGGCGCGCCGGGCGCAGGTCCTGATCAGCGCGCCCGTGGGGCTCTGCTTCCTGCCCGCCTTCCTGGCGGTGGGGGTGGCCCCGGTGGTGATCGGCCTCGCGACGGGACTCCTGGACGGATGAACGGCGGACACGGCCGGACACGGCCGGGCACGGCCGGACGAGACATGACGAAACGCGACAGGCGACGACGGAACGAGGAGCACGGAATGGCAGGCACGGCAGTCATGGCAGGCAAGGCGGCGGCGGTGGTATGTGGATGGTGGACGCGGCGGACGGCGGCGGCGCGCCGGGACGCGGGGATGACCACGTCCGAGTACGCGGTGGGAACGATCGCCGCGGCGGCGTTCGCCGCGGTGCTGTACAAGATCGTGACGAGCGGGGCGGTCTCGGGAGCGCTGGAGTCGGTGATCGGGAAGGCTCTCGATGCGTCGTTCTGACCGGGGTTTCGTGACGGTGGAGGCGGCGATGGCGCTGCCCGTCCTCGCCCTGTTCACGGTGACGCTGCTCTGGGGGCTGGCGGCGGCCGCCGCGCAGATCCGGTGCGTGGACGCGGCACGGGCCGGAGCACGGGCCGCGGCCCGCTCCGAGCCGTTGTCCTCCGCCGAGTCGGCCGCGCGGTCCGCCGCGCCCGACGGAGCACGGGTGTCGGTGACGCGGGCGGGGGAGCTGTGGCGGGTGACGGTGGAGGCCAGGGCCCCTGGCCCCCGGGGCCTGGGCATCACCCTGCGGGCGGACGCGGCGGCCCTCGCGGAGGACACGGTGGCCGGCGGCGTGGCGGCCGTGGGTCCGGAGCCAGGGGGCGCGCGGTGACCGGCTCGGCTCCGGGGCGGGGCGGCCGTGGGTCCGACCGGGGTGCGGCGACCGTGTGGGCGGCGTTCGCGGCCTGTGCGCTGTGCGTGGTGTTCGGGGCGGTGCTCGTGCTCGGACAGGCGGTGGCGGCCCGGCACCGGGCCGGCGGGGCCGCCGACCTGGCAGCCCTGGCCGCCGCGGACCGGGCGCTGTGGGGCGAGGCCGAGGCGTGCGCCGTCGCCGCGCGGGTGGCCGCGGCGCAGAGTGCCGAGCTGGTGCGGTGCGCGGTGCGGGGCGAACGCGCGGAGGTGACCGCCCGGGCCGTGCGCGGCCCCTACCGGCCCGAGGTCAGGTCGCGGGCGGGCCCTGGGGGCCCTGTGGGGCCGCAGCAGGCGGAGCCTCCGGGCCTGCGGGAGCCTCCGGGCCTTCCGGGGTCGCCGAGGGCTCAGGGGCCTCCCGGAGGATCTCCGTGAGGAGGCGGACGGCACCCCGCTTGTGGAGCGGATCGTTGCCGTTGCCGCACTTCGGGGACTGGATGCAGGAGGGGCAGCCCGCCTCGCACTCGCAGGAGGCGATGGCCTCCCGGGTGGCGGTCAGCCAGGCGCGGGCCGTGTGGAAGGCCCGCTCGGCGAACCCCGCGCCGCCCGGATGGCCGTCGTACACGAAGACGGTCGGCAGCAGGGTGTCGGGGTGGAGCGGCACGGAGACGCCGCCGATGTCCCAGCGGTCGCAGGTCGCGAACAGCGGCAGCATGCCGATGGAGGCGTGTTCGGCGGCGTGCAGCGCGCCTCCGAGGATCTCCGGGGTGATCCGGGCGGCGTCGAGCTGGTCCTCGGTGACCGTCCACCACACGGCCCGGGTGCGCAGGGTGCGGGGCGGGAGGTCGAGCTTGGTCTCGCCGAGGACCTCGCCCGTGATCAGCCGGCGGCGCAGGAAGGAGACCACCTGGTTGGTGACCTCGACGGAGCCGTAGCAGAGGCGGCCGGCTCCCCAGGGGATCTCGGTGTCGGTGTCGAGTACGGCGATGGAGGTGGTGTCGCGGGCGGTGGTGGAATACGGCGGGACGGCCTCCTCCACGAGGGCCACGGAGTCCTTGAGGTCCAGCTCCCGCACCAGGTAGGTGCGGCCCTGGTGGAGGTGGACGGCGCCCTCGTGGACGGCGGTGTGGGAGGCGGCCTCGTCGACGGTGCCGAGGAGGCGGCCGGTGCCGGCCTCGACGATCCGGACGGGGCTGCCGCCGCCGCCCCGGATGTCGGTGAGGTCGGCGGCCCGCTCGCGGCGGGTCCAGTACCAGCCGGTGGAGCGGCGGCGCAGCAGGCCGGCGCCCTCCAGCTGGGGCAGCAGATCGGGGACGGCCGGGCCGAAGAGGGCCAGGTCCGGTTCGGTGAGCGGGAGCTCCGCGGCGGCGGCGCACAGATGGGGGGCGAGCACGTAGGGGTTGTCGGGGTCCAGGACGGTCGATTCGACCGGCTGGTCGAAGATCGCCTCCGGGTGGTGGACCAGGAAGGTGTCCAGCGGGTCGTCGCGGGCGATGAGGATCGCGAGGGCGCCCTCGCCCGAGCGGCCGGCGCGGCCAGCCTGCTGCCACAGGGACGCCCGGGTGCCCGGGTAACCGGCGATCAGGACCGCGTCCAGGCCCGAGACGTCAACGCCCAGCTCCAGGGCGGTCGTGGCGGCCAGGCCGAGGAGCTCGCCGGAGTGCAGGGCCCGCTCCAGGGCGCGGCGCTCCTCGGGCAGGTAGCCGCCCCGGTAGGCGGCGACACGCCGGGCGAGGGACCGGTCGGTCTCGGCGAGCCGCTCCTGGGCGATCACCGAGATCAGCTCCGCGCCGCGCCGGGAGCGGACGAAGGCGACCGAGCGGACGCCCTGGCGGGTCAGATCGGTCAGCAGGTCCGCCGTCTCGGCCGTGGCGGTGCGGCGCACGGGCGCGCCGCGCTCGCCGTGCAGCTCGGTCAGCGGCGGCTCCCACAGCGCGAAGACCAGCTCGCCGCGCGGGGAGGCGTCGTCGGAGACCTCGGTGACCGTGAGGCCCGTGAGGCGGCCTGCGGCCACGGCGGGGTCGGCGGAGGTGGCGGAGGCGAGGAGGAAGACCGGTTCGGAGCCGTACCGGGCGCAGATCCGGCGCAGTCGCCGCAGCACCTGGGCGACGTGGGAGCCGAAGACGCCCCGGTAGGTGTGGCACTCGTCGATCACGACGTAGCGCAGGGAGCGCAGGAAGGAGGCCCACCTGGGGTGGGACGGGAGGATGCCCCGGTGCAGCATGTCGGGGTTGGTGAGGACGTAGTTCGCGTACTGGCGGACCCACTCGCGTTCCTCGACCGGGGTGTCGCCGTCGTAGACGGCGGGGCGGATCCGGTTGCCGAGCGGGGCGGCCAGTTCCCGTACGGCGCGTCGCTGGTCGGCGGCGAGGGCCTTGGTGGGCGCGAGGTACAGGGCGGTGGCGCCGCGCCCGTTGGGGGCCTCGGAGCCGTCCAGGAGGGTGCTGAGGACCGGGGCGAGGTAGGCGAGCGACTTGCCCGAGGCGGTTCCGGTGGAGATCACGACGGATTCGCCGTCGAGGGCGTGCTCGGCGGCCTGCGCCTGGTGGGCCCAGGGGTGCTCGATCCCGGCCGCCTCGATCGCCGCGATCACCTCCGGGCGGATGCGGTGCGGCCAGACGGCATGACGACCCTCCCGGGCGGGCATGTGCTCCGTATGAGTGATGCGCGCGGCCCGGCTCTCGCCCGAGGAGAGCCGGTCGAGGACCATGCCGGGGGAGGGTCTGTTGCCCATGTCTCCGGCTGGACGACGGGGGCGCTGATTCTTGGCCATCGGCACCGAGTGTGTCACTGCCATGACGGACAATGCTTCCAAGGCGTCGTGCATGGCTGCTGGTAAGTGATTGAATGCCATCGCGGCTGACGATCAGTTCCCTGACTCCGTCCGGGAGACCCCGGGGGACGATCGTTCGATAGCAAGGTGCTGGAGGATCCGTGGACCTGTCCCTGTCGACTCGCAATGTGTCCGGCGCTGGTGGTGACCGTACGGTCGTCGAGGTCGGTGGCGAGATTGATGTGTATACCGCGCCCAAGCTGCGCGAGCAGTTGGTCGAGTTGGTGAACGACGGCAGCTACCACCTGGTTGTCGACATGGAGGGCGTGGACTTCCTGGACTCCACGGGCCTCGGTGTGCTCGTCGGTGGTCTGAAGCGCGTCCGCGCGCATGAGGGCTCGCTGCGTCTGGTCTGCAACCAGGAGCGCATTCTCAAGATTTTCCGGATCACGGGTCTCACCAAGGTGTTCCCGATCCACACCTCGGTCGACGAGGCCGTCAACGCCGTCGACTGAGCCCAGGGGGTTCGTATGGCCACCGTTGAACTCCGCTTCAGCGCTCAGCCCGAGCACGTCCGTACGGCCCGCCTGGTGGCGGCCGCGGTCGCGCGCCGGGCCGGCGTGGACGAGGCGGTCCTCGACGAGGTTCGTCTCGCCGTGGGTGAGGCCTGTTCCCGTGCGGTCGGGCTGCACCGCAGCAACGGCGTCACGACCCCCATCAGGGTCGTGCTGACCGAGGAGGAGAAGACGTTCTCCATCGAGGTCGGCGACGAGGTGCCGGGCGCGGGGGTGGCGGCGGCCGACGCCGCCGGTGTCCCCGGCGCGCGGTCCGAGGCTCCGGCCGAGGACTTCGACGACGCCGACGGTGAGGACGAGATGGGGCTCGCGGTGATCCGCGGGCTCGTCGACGACGTCGAGGTGAGCGCCGGTGAGTTCGGCGGCACGATCCGGATGAGCTGGCCGGTGAGTTCGGCGGACGTTCTGTCCTGACCCGTAAGCGTGTACCTGTACTCGTAAGCGTGTACCTGTAGAGGAAGAGGCCCCGCATCGCGGGGCCTCTTCCTTTTCCCGGGCTGCGATTGGTGCATCCGCGCGGGTGGGCCTCCGGCATCCCAGTATGTCCCGGTGTGTCTCCCTATGATCCGTCCCCATGTACCCCACTTCTCTCGCCGCGGCGGTGCTCACGAGCGGGAACCGGACGATCGTGATCGTCGTCGGCGCCGTCGCCCTCGCCGCGCTGGTCGTCGCCCGGCTCCTCGTCCGACAGGTGCTCGCCGCCGGTGAGGGCACCGAGAAGATGAGGGAGATCGCCGCAGCCGTGCAGGAGGGGGCCAACGCCTACCTCGCGCGGCAGCTGCGGACCCTCGCCGTCTTCGCGGCCGCCGTGTTCTTCCTGCTGATGCTGCTGCCCGCGGACAACTGGTCACAGCGCGCCGGACGTTCCCTGTTCTTCCTGGTCGGGGCGCTCTTCTCGGCGGTCACCGGCTACATCGGCATGCGGCTCGCCGTACGGGCCAACGTGCGGGTCGCCGCGGCGGCCAGGGAGGCCACTCCGGCGGAGGGCGAACCGGCGAAGAGCCTGACCGAGGTCGCGCACCGGGCCATGCGGATCGCGTTCCGCACCGGCGGGGTCGTCGGCATGTGCACGGTGGGCCTCGGGCTGCTCGGGGCGGCCTGTGTCGTCCTCGTCTACGCCGCCGACGCGCCCAAGGTCCTGGAGGGATTCGGGCTCGGTGCCGCGCTCATCGCCATGTTCATGAGGGTGGGCGGCGGCATCTTCACCAAGGCCGCCGACGTCGGCGCCGACCTGGTCGGCAAGGTCGAGCAGGGCATCCCGGAGGACGACCCGCGCAACGCGGCCACCATCGCCGACAACGTGGGCGACAACGTCGGCGACTGCGCGGGCATGGCGGCCGACCTCTTCGAGTCGTACGCCGTGACCCTGGTCGCCGCGCTCATCCTCGGCAAGGCGGCCTTCGGCGACCACGGCCTCGCGTTCCCGCTGATCGTGCCGGCGATCGGCGTGATCACCGCGGTGATCGGCATCTTCGCGGTCTCCCCGCGGCGCGCCGACCGGGGCGGGATGACCGCGATCAACCGCGGGTTCCTCGTCTCGGCCGTGATCTCACTCGTCGGCGTCGCCGTCGCCGCCTTCGTGTACCTCCCGTCGTCGTACGCCGAGCTCCAGGGCGTCACCGAGCCGGGCATCCGGGACCACGCCGGCGATCCCCGCGTCCTCGCCCTGGTCGCCGTCGCCCTCGGCATCGTCCTCGCCGCCCTGATCCAGCAGCTCACCGGCTACTTCACGGAGACGAGCCGGCGGCCGGTCAGGGACATCGGCAAGTCCTCGCTCACCGGCCCCGCGACCGTCGTCCTCGCGGGCGTGGCCCTCGGCATGGAGTCCGCCGTCTACACGGCCTTCCTGATCGGCCTCACCGTGTACGGGGCGTTCCTGCTCGGCGGATCCTCGATCATGCTGGCGCTGTTCGCGGTGGCGCTCGCCGGGACGGGGCTGCTCACCACCGTCGGGGTGATCGTCGCCATGGACACCTTCGGCCCGGTCGCCGACAACGCCCAGGGCATCGCGGAGATGTCCGGGGACGTCCAGGGCGCCGGGGCTCAGGTCCTCACCGATCTGGACGCCGTCGGCAACACGACGAAGGCCATCACCAAGGGCATCGCCATCGCCACCGCCGTCCTGGCGGCCGCCGCGCTCTTCGGCTCGTACCGGGACGCCATCGCGACCTCGGTCGCCGAGGTCGGCGCGAAGGCGGACGCGGTGACGCTCTCGATGGACATCTCGCAGCCCAACAACCTCTTCGGTCTGATCCTCGGCGCGGCGGTCGTCTTCCTCTTCTCGGGGCTCGCGATCAACGCGGTGTCCCGGTCGGCGGGATCGGTGGTGTACGAGGTGCGGCGGCAGTTCCGCGAGCACCCCGGGATCATGAACTACACCGAGAAACCGGAGTACGGACGGGTCGTCGACATCTGCACCAAGGACGCGTTGCGTGAACTCGCCACGCCCGGGCTGCTCGCCGTGCTGGCCCCGATCGCGGTCGGTTTCGCGCTGGGGGTCGGCCCGCTCGGCGCGTACCTCGCCGGGGCGATCGGCACGGGCGCGCTGATGGCGGTCTTCCTCGCCAACTCCGGCGGCGCCTGGGACAACGCGAAGAAGCTGGTCGAGGACGGCAACCACGGCGGCAAGGGCAGCGAGGCGCACGAGGCGACCGTCATCGGGGACACGGTCGGCGACCCGTTCAAGGACACGGCGGGCCCGGCGATCAACCCGCTCCTGAAGGTGATGAATTTGGTGGCGCTGCTCATCGCCCCGGCGGTCGTACGGTTCAGCTACGGCGGCGATGCCAGCGCCGGACTGCGGGCGGCGGTCGCGGGGCTCGCGCTGCTCGTCGTCGTCGGAGCGGTATGGGTCTCCAAAAGGCGCTCGGTGACCGTGTCCTGACGTGGCGTCCGTCTCATTCCCGTGTGTTTACGGGGCTGATGTGACGTCTCTCCCTTGGTTCAAAAGGCTGCAATCCTGGTCGAATCAGTCGTACGAAAGGTGGAAGTAGCCCGTTCGGCGTGTATGTTCCGGGGCCGAGAGCCTTGGAAGGGACCGATCCGGTGAACAAGAAGCTTGCGGCCGTACTGTCCGGCGGCGCGGTGCTCGTACTCGCGCTGTCCGGTTGCAGCGAAGACGAGGGCGACAAGGTGGGTGACTGGGCGAAGACGTTCTGCGACCAGGCGAAGCCCCAGATCCAGAAGCGGGCCGACGCCCACCAGATCATCATTTCGACGGCCGCCGACAGCAAGCCCGCCGAGATCCAGGCCGCCGACTCGAAGGCGTTCCAGGACATCGCCAACGCCGACCGCGCGCTCGCCAAGGCCGTCGAGAGCGCCGGGGTCCCGCCCGTCGAGAACGGCCAGAAGATCCAGCAGGACGCGATCAGGGAGCTCAACGCCACCGCGGTGGCGTACGAGGGGCTCAAGAAGCAGGTCGACGCGCTGGACCCGACGAACCAGCAGAAGTTCGCGGACGGCCTCCAGAGCGTCGCCGACGGCCTGACCAAGATCGAGAAGATGGACCAGGACGCCCTGTCCAAGCTGGAGGAGGGCGAACTGGGCCAGGCGATGGCGAAGCAGCCCGGCTGCCAGAAGCCCACCGCCTCGGTCCCGCCGAAGACCTCCGGCTCCGCCTCGCCGCAGCCCGGCTCCACCTCCTCGGACTCGGACTCGGACTCGGACTCGGGCTCGGACAAGGGATCGGACGCGGAGCCCACGGGCAAGGCCTCCACGAAGCCGAGCAAGACGACCTCGGGCACGAAGACCGAGGAGTAGGTCCCGGCCGGAGGCCGGGCGGTCAACCGGGCGGTCAACCGGGCGGTCAACCGGCCGGGCGGTCGGACGGGTGTTCGTACCCGCACGCCGGGCCCCGCATGCCGGGCCCGCACGCCGGGCCGCACGCATGCCGGCCGCCGGCTTTCCCGGACCGCCGTCCGCCGTGGCCGGGTCGGGCGCCCGGATGTCGGTGGCGGCGGTCACAATGGGGCGGTGAGTACGACCAGCCTGCCTCCCCGCCTCCCGGTGCCCGCGCACGCCGCCCGTCTGCGCGAGGCCCTGCTCGCCGCCGACTTCACCGCCGACGGCCTGCTCGACCTGCTCGGCGCCCCGGCCTACGCGGCGCTCGCGCGCAGCGAGACCGTGCCCGCTCTGCGCGCCACCCGCGGCGACTCCCCGCTGGAGAGCCTCGTCCGGCTCTTCCTGCTCCAGCAGGCCGTCGCGCACGACCGGGCCGCCGCCGCGCTGCCGCTCGCCGAGGCCCTCGCCGACGGCTGGGTGGTCCGCGAGGACGACACCGTGTCCGCGACGGTCGACGTCCGGCCCTACGGCGGGCCGGACGGCGAGGACTGGTTCATCGTCTCCGACCTGGGCTGCGCCGTCGGCGGCGCAGGCGGCATCGGCAAGAACGCCGAGGGCGTCGTCCTCGGTGTCGGCGGCGCCTCCACGACCCTCGCCGGCATCACCGTCCGCACGCCGGTGGCCTCCGCGCTCGACCTCGGCACCGGCTCCGGCATCCAGGCGCTGCACGCCGCCCAGCACGCCACCCTGGTCACCGCGACCGACCTCAACCCGCGCGCCCTGGACTTCACCCGGCTGACGCTCGCCCTGTCCGGGGCCCGGGAGGCCGAGCTGCTCACGGGCTCGCTCTTCGAGCCGGTCGAGGGGGACACGTACGACCTGATCGTCTCCAACCCGCCGTTCGTGATCTCGCCCGGCGCCCGGCTCACCTACCGGGACGGCGGGATGGGCGGCGACGACCTGTGCCGCACGCTCGTGCAGCAGGCGGGCGAGCGGCTCAACGACGGCGGATACGCCCAGTTCCTCGCCAACTGGCAGCACGTCGAGGGCGAGGAGTGGCAGGAGCGGCTGCGGTCCTGGGTGCCCGCGGGCTGCGACGCCTGGATCGTGCAGCGCGAGGTCCAGGACGTCACCCAGTACGCGGAGCTGTGGCTGCGGGACAGCGGCGACCACCGCGGTGACCCGGAGGCGTACCGGCTGGCGTACGAGCGCTGGCTCGACGAGTTCGAGTCCCGCAAGACGCGCGCGGTGGGCTTCGGCTGGATCACGATCCGGCGGAACGCGGCGGTGGCGTCCGGCGAGGTCGAGCCGTCGATCCTGGTCGAGGAGTGGCCGCACCCCGTCGAGCAGCCCCTCGGCCCCGCCGTCCGCGCCCACTTCGAGCGCCAGGACTACCTGCGCGGACACGACGACGCCGCCCTGCTCGCCGACCGGTTCACCCTCGCGCCCGAGGTGGTGCAGGAGCAGGTCGGGCTTCCGGGTGCCGAGGACCCCGAGCACGTCGTGCTCCGGCAGAACCGGGGCATGCGCCGCGCCACCAGGGTCGACCACGTCGGCGCCGGTTTCGCCGGGGTGTGCGACGGCACCCTCAGCGCGGGCCGCATCCTCGACGCGATCGGGCAGCTGATGGGCGAGGACCCGGTCATACTGCGGGACCGCACCCCGCAGGCGATCCGGCTGCTCGTCGAGGAGGGCTTCCTGCTTCCCGTCGGAGCCGGGACGTCGGGGGAGCACGGCGAGCAGTACGGCGAGGAGAGCGGCGCTTGATACGGATCGAGCTGGACGAGGCCTCGCTCGGGGCGACCCGGATCGCGATCAGCCCGCTGCGGGACGCGTTCTGCTCGATGCACCTCGCGCTGCCGCACCGCCACCCCTCCTGGCCCTACCAGGAGTGGGTCGGGCAGGCGCGCGAGGTGTGGCGGGAGGACGACCGGCTCCGCCCGCTGTGGGACCTGTTCGTCGAGGGCCGGCGAGAGGTCTCCGACTTCCTGCTGCCCGGGCCGTTCGGCACGGTCAACGTCCACGAGGAGCTGGCCGTGCTGCGGGCCACCGACCCGGAGTTCGTCCGCGCCCAGGTGGACGTCTGCTACCCCGGCATGGCCGACGCGCCCTTCGTACAGCCCTATCTGAAGGACCCGGAGGCGGCCTGCGCGGCGCTCGCCGACGCGTACGCGGCCTACTGGGAGGGCGCGATCGAGCCGTACTGGCCGACGATGCGGCGGCTCGTCGAGGACGAAGTGCTGGTCCGGGCCAGGACGTTCGCGACGGAGGGCGTCGACGCGCTGTTCGCGGGCCTTGAGAAGCGGGGGCGGTGGCAGTCCCCCGTACTCGAACTGACCAAGTACATCGACGCGGAGTACGCGCCCGGAGAGCGGCGTCTCGTGCTCGTGCCGCTGGTCTTCGCGGAGGGCTGCCGGCTGTACTCGACGGACGACCCCGAGGTGTTCGCGCTCAGCTTCCAGGCCCGGGGCGCCGCCGCCCTGCGCGAACCGCCCGAGCCCGCCGCAGAGGACCGGCTCGGCCTGATGCTCGGCCGGGGTCGCGCGGCGGTCCTGCGCGAGCTGGGCGGGCCGCTCACCACGGCGGGGCTCGCCGACCGGCTCGGCCTCGCGCCGAGCACCGTATCCGAGCACCTGTCGGTGCTCGCGGAGGCCGGCATCGTCACGCGGCACCGCGTCGGACGCTCGGTGTACTACCAGCTCACGGACACGGGCCGGTCGCTGCTCGCGCTGCTCACCGGCGAGGGCGTGCTGCACGCGGTCGCCTGAGAGCAGCCGGGCCGGGGCGACGATTCGGGGGCTCCCGAATCGATGGCCCGGCCCCTCTCCCCGCTTCTACCGTCCGGCACATGCTCGCAATCGAGGCGGACGCGCTGCGCCGCACCTACACCAGCAGGACCGGGTGGCCGAAGTCCCGGCGTACCGAGACCGACGCCGTGCGCGGGGTCACGTTCGAGGTGGCTCCGGGGGAGCTGTTCGGCCTGCTCGGGCCCAACGGCGCCGGCAAGACGACCACCATCAAGATGCTCAACACCCTGCTCCTGCCGACCTCCGGCACCGCGCGGGTGTTCGGCCACGACGTGGCCCGCGACCCCGTCGCCGTCCGCCGTCGCATCGGGTACGTCTTCGGCGGCGACAGGGGCCTGTACGACCGGCTGTCCGCGCTCGACAACCTCCGCTACTTCGCCGAGCTGTACGGGGTCGGCGCACGCGACCAGAAGCGGCGCATCGCCGAACTCCTCGACCTGGTGGGCCTGACGGGCCGGGAGAAGGAGCGGGTCGAGGGCTATTCGCGCGGCATGCGGCAGCGCCTCCACATCGCCCGCGGTCTGCTCCACCGCCCCGACGTCCTCTTCCTCGACGAGCCGTCCATCGGCGTCGACCCCGTCGCCGCCCGCGACCTGCGCCGCACGGTCGCCGACCTGGCGGCGGCCGGCACGACCGTCCTCCTCACCACCCACTACATGGCCGAGGCGGACGAGCTCTGCGACCGGATCGCCGTCATCGCGGGCGGCCGGATCCGTGCCCTCGGCACCCCCGACAGCCTCAAGTCCCTGGTGAAGGAACGGGATGTGCTGGAGGTCGAGGCCTACGGCGTGGACGAGGAGCGGCTCGACAGGCTGCGGCGCGTACCGGGTGTACGAGGGGTGTCCGCGGAGGACAGGGGCGCGCTGCAGATCGTCACGGTGCAGACCGGGCGCGGGGCCGCCGAGCTGCACGGGCCGGTCCTGGCCGCGCTCGACGGCGTACGGATCGGCCGGGTCACGAGCCGCGAACCGTCCCTGGAGGACGCGTACATCGCGATCGTGGAGGAGGCGGCGGGCGGCACCCCGCAGGAGGTGGTGCCGGCATGAGCACCAGCCCCCTCGTGAAGCGCGTGCCGCGGCTGGTCCTCGTCGGGGTGCGCACCCATGTCTCGTACATGTCGCGGTCGCCGCTCGAGATCACCTTCGCCGTCCTCGTCCCGCTCGTGTACGCGACCCTCGCCGTCTACCTGTTCCGCGCCGCCGGAGACCCGGACCGGCTGCTCACCGCCTCCGTCGGGGCCGGACTCATGGGCATCTGGGGCTCGGTGCTCTTCGGCTCGGGCGGCGCGGTGCAGAACCAGCGCTGGCTCGGCACCCTGGAGACCCTGGTCGTCGCGCCGACGCCGCTCGCGCTCGTCCTGCTGCCGATCACCCTGGCGACCACCGTCATCGGCACGTACGCGATGGGCGCGACCGTCCTGTGGGGCGTGCTGCTCTTCGACGTGCCGCTCGACTTCGCGCATCCGCTGCTCTTCCTGGTCGCCGTCCCGGTGTGCGTCCTCGCGCTCGGCATGATGGGCCTCCTGCTCGCCGCGACCTTCGTCCTGCTGCGCAACGCCAACGCGCTCGCGAACCCGCTCGACACCCCCGTCTGGCTGCTGTCCGGGCTGCTCGTGCCCGTGACCGTGCTGCCCGCCTGGACGCACCCGGTCTCGTGGGCGCTGCCCACCACCTGGGGCGCGCGGGCCGTGCACGCGGCGACCTCCGGCGGCGACGTGGTCGCGCCGCTGCTCGCAGCCGTCGCGCTCGGGGCCGGATACGCCCTGGCAGCCGTTCTCGTCCTCGGCCGTGTGGAGCGCCGGGCGCGCGCCGCGGCCACCCTCGCCCTCACGTGAGTTCCCTCCTCCTGAAAGGCCAGAGAGCCATGTTCCGCTTCCTCGGCACCGCGCGGCTCGTCGTCGTCGGCGGGGCGATCTCCTACCGGGCGCTGTTCAACTGGACCACCCCGCCGATGTTCATCGGAACCCTGCTGGTCGGGCCGCTGCTCCAGGTCTTCTTCTTCGTCTTCCTCGGACGGGAACTGGGCGTCGCCGACGACCGTTTCCATCTCGTGGGCAACGCCGTCCTCGCAGCTTCCGCCTCCTGCGTGTACGGCGGCACGATGGCCGTCGCCAACGAGCGCCGGTACGGCACGCTGGGCGCCGTCCTGCTCTCACCCCGCCACCGGGTCCCGCTGTGGGTCGGACGCGCCCTCCCGTACGTGCTCAACGGGCTGTTCGTCAGCGCCTTCGTGCTCGCCGCCGCCTCGCTCGTCCTCGGGCTGCCCGTGCCCGCCGGGGCGCTGCCCGGTCTCGCCCTGGTGCTGCTCGTCGCCGCGGGTGCCTGTTCGGCGTTCGGGCTCGCCCTGGGCGCGCTCGGACTCCGCTTCCGTGACGTGTTCCTGGTGTCGAACGTGGCCAGTTCGGGGCTGCTCCTCCTGACCGGGGCCGCCGTGCCCCGGGAGACCCTGCCGCAGTGGATGCGGGCCGTCGGTGAGCTGCTGCCGCTCACGCACGCGGCGGACGCGGCGCGCGGGCTGACCGCGGGCACCGGACTGGACCGGGCCCTGCTCGGGGCGGAGCTGGCGGTGGGCGCCGGGTGGGCGCTGGTCGCCGTCGCCCTGCTCGCGCTCTTCGAGCGGGGCAGCAGGCGCCGGGCCACGCTCGACACGATGTGAGATGACTCGAACCGATGTGACATGACTCGAACCGATGTGACGGAAGAGGAAGTGAGGGGTGGGTCACTACCGGCCATCTTCGTGAATACGTACGGGACGCTCCGCGTCGTTCACCCGGAATTCGCGCCCACGACGCCCAGAGGTGTCAGCCTCGGCTCCGGGAAGCGAACACCGCACGTGGACGGAACGGGGTACGGGCATGGAGAGCGGGCCGGCGATCTTCGCGGGAGCGGCGTTCACGCTGTTCGGAGGCGCGCTGCTGCTGTGGACCACCGTGCGGACGCTGCACCGCGAGCCCGTCGTGTACGGGGTCGCGCCGGGCACCGCCGTCGCGCTGACTAGCCTCTTCGGCGCTGCCTTCCTCGTCCTCGGCGGCTGGTGCTTCGCCAGGCTCTGATCCCTCCCGCGATCTCTCCCCGCGACCTCCGGCGCGGAGGTCCCGCCCCGCCCGACCGGGAGTCCGGGCGGCAGGAATGCCAGGACTCGGGTTACCGTTCGAGTGGCCGTTGCGGGCTTTCGCCGTTTGACACGGGGGCGGGTTGTACCGTCACACTCCGCAGCGACGGGAGCGTCACCGTCCGTGCCGCTGCCGTGCGTGCCAGCACCGTACGTGCCAGAGAGTGTCGATCCGGAGAGAAGAGCGAAGTTGTCCCCGACCAGCGAAGCCGCACACGGCGGCCGCCGACTCGTCATCGTCGAGTCGCCTGCCAAGGCGAAGACGATCAAGGGCTACCTCGGCCCCGGCTACGTCGTCGAGGCGAGCGTCGGGCACATCCGCGACCTCCCCAGCGGCGCCGCCGAGGTGCCCGAGAAGTACACGGGTGAGGTCCGCCGCCTCGGCGTCGACGTCGAGCACGACTTCCAGCCCATCTACGTCGTCAACGCCGACAAGAAGGCGCAGGTCAGGAAGCTCAAGGAGCTCCTGGCGGAGTCCGACGAGCTCTACCTCGCCACCGATGAGGACCGCGAGGGCGAGGCCATCGCGTGGCACCTCCAGGAAGTCCTGAAGCCCAAGGTCCCGGTCCACCGGATGGTCTTCCACGAGATCACCAAGGACGCGATCCGCGAGGCCGTCGCCAACCCGCGCGAGCTGAACCAGCGCATGGTCGACGCCCAGGAGACCCGCCGCATCCTCGACCGGCTGTACGGCTACGAGGTCTCGCCGGTCCTGTGGAAGAAGGTCATGCCGCGGCTGTCCGCCGGGCGGGTGCAGTCCGTCGCCACCCGGCTCGTCGTCGAGCGGGAGCGCGAGCGCATCGCCTTCCGTTCCGCCGAGTACTGGGACCTCACCGGCACCTTCGGCACCGGCCGCTCCGGTGACGCCTCCGACCCGTCCCAGCTGGTCGCGCGCCTCGCGGCGGTCGACGGCAAGCGGGTCGCGCAGGGCCGTGACTTCGGTGCCGACGGACGCCTCAAGAGCGAGAGCGTGCTCCACCTGGACGAGGCGAACGCGCGGGCACTCGCCGCCGCGCTCGCCGACACCGCGTTCGCGGTGCGCTCGGTCGAGTCGAAGCCGTACCGTCGTTCCCCGTACGCCCCCTTCCGGACCACCACCCTCCAGCAGGAGGCGAGCCGCAAGCTGGGCTTCGGTGCGAAGGCGACCATGCAGGTGGCGCAGAAGCTGTACGAGAACGGCTTCATCACCTACATGCGTACGGACTCCACGACCCTCTCCGACACCGCCGTCGCGGCGGCGCGGGCGCAGGTCACGCAGCTGTACGGCGCCGACTACCTGCCGGAGAAGCCCCGCGTCTACGCGGGCAAGGTCAAGAACGCGCAGGAGGCGCACGAGGCGATCCGCCCTTCGGGTGATCGTTTCCGCACCCCGGCGGAGACCGGCCTGACCGGCGACCAGTTCCGGCTGTACGAACTGATCTGGAAGCGGACCGTCGCCTCCCAGATGAAGGACGCGACCGGCAACTCGGTCACCGTGAAGATCGGCGGCCGGGCCGCCGACGGCCGCGACGCCGAGTTCAGCGCGTCCGGCAAGACGATCACCTTCCACGGCTTCATGAAGGCGTACGTGGAAGGCGCCGACGACCCGAACGCGGAGCTCGACGACCGCGAGCGGCGTCTGCCGCAGGTCGCCGAGGGCGACGCGCTGAGCGCCGAGGAGATCACCTCGGACGGCCACGCGACCAAGCCGCCGGCCCGCTACACCGAGGCCTCGCTGGTCAAGGAGCTGGAAGAGCGAGAGATCGGCCGCCCGTCGACGTACGCGTCGATCATCGGCACCATCCTCGACCGCGGCTACGTCTTCAAGAAGGGCACGGCGCTCGTCCCGTCCTTCCTGAGCTTCGCCGTCGTCAACCTCCTGGAGACCCACTTCGGGCGGCTCGTCGACTACGACTTCACCGCGCGGATGGAGGACGACCTCGACCGCATCGCGCGGGGCGAGGCCAAGTCCGTGCCGTGGCTGAAGCGCTTCTACTTCGGTCAGGGCCAGGGCACGGGCGAGGGCGGTGCGGCGGACGCCGGGAACGGCGACGGCGACCACCTCGGCGGCCTCAAGGAGCTCGTCACCGACCTCGGCGCGATCGACGCGCGCGAGATCTCCTCCTTCCCCGTCGGCAACGACATCGTCCTGCGCGTCGGCCGCTACGGCCCGTACGTGGAGCGCGGCGAGAAGGAGGCCGAGGGCCACCAGCGCGCCGACGTCCCCGACGAGCTCGCGCCCGACGAGCTGACCGTCGAACTCGCCGAGGAGCTGCTCGCCAAGCCGAGCGGCGACTTCGAGCTGGGCGCCGACCCGGCCACCGGCCACCAGATCGTCGCGAAGGACGGCCGCTACGGCCCGTACGTCACCGAGATCCTGCCCGAGGGCACCCCGAAGACCGGCAAGAACGCGGTCAAGCCCCGGACGGCCTCCCTCTTCAAGTCGATGAGCCTCGACACCGTCACCCTGGAGGACGCGCTCCGGCTGATGTCCCTGCCCAGGGTCGTCGGCACGGACGCCGAGGGCGTCGAGATCACCGCGCAGAACGGCCGCTACGGCCCGTACCTGAAGAAGGGCACGGACTCGCGGTCGCTCACCGACGAGGAGCAGCTCTTCACGATCACCCTCGAAGAGGCGCTCGCGATCTACGCCCAGCCGAAGCAGCGGGGCCGGGCCGCGGCCAAGCCGCCGCTGAAGGAGCTGGGCACCGACCCGGTCAGCGAGAAGCCCGTGGTCGTCAAGGACGGGCGCTTCGGCCCGTACGTGACCGACGGCGAGACCAACGCCACCCTGCGCACCGACGACAGCGTGGAGACGATCACGCCGGAGCGCGGTTACGAGCTCCTCGCGGAGAAGCGCGCCAAGGGACCGGCGAAGAAGACCGCCAAGAAGGCCCCGGCGAAGAAGGCCCCGGCCAAGAAGACGGCCACCAAGACGGCGGCGAAGAAGACCACCGCCACAGCCGCCAAGAAGACGGCCGCGAAGAAGACGACGACGGCCAAGAAGACGACCGCCGCGAAGAAGACGGCGGCGGCGGCGAAGCCGGAGTAGTCCTCGCAGGACAGGCATGAAGGGTGGGGTGGAGGCACACGTGCCTCCACCCCACCCTTCATGCCTGTCACAGGCTCGTCCTGATGTTCGGGCACGGGCCGCGAGGAGCAAGGCCGTCCGGATAGGGTGGACGGATGACGCGAGCAGAGCAGCCAGACCGCCTCGGCGATTCCGACGCCGCACTCGTCGCGGATTCCCGGGAGCGTGCCGTACGGGCCCTCTTGCGCCATCAGCCGCTGCGCCGGCTGTGGAGCGCCCACCTCGCAGGCGGCACCGGTGACGCCCTCGCCCTCCTCGTCCTCGTCCTCCTCGGCCTCCAGGCGGCCGTCTCCGAGGGCGCGCTCGGCGGGGGAGAGCGGGGCGCCGCGTTCGCCGTGGCCGCCGTCGTCGGCGTCCGCCTCCTCGCGTCGGTCCTCTTCGGGGCCGTCCTCCTCGGCCCGCTGACCGCGCTCACCGGGCCCGGCGGCCCGCTCGACCGGCGCTGGACCATGATCGGCGCCGACGGTGTCCGGATCGCGCTGCTCGTCGTCGCACCCCTGTGGATCGACTGGACCCCCGGCAGCGCCCTCTGGTACCTGCTCGGCACCGTCTTCGTCACCGGAGCAGCCGAACGGCTCTGGACGATCAGCCGCGAAGGCGCCGCGCCCGCGCTGCTGCCCGCCCCGCCGATCGAGGGCGGGGCCGTACGCCCGCTGCCCGACCACCTCGGCGCGCTGCGGCGGCTCTCCCTGCGCACCGGCTTCCTCGCCGTCCCGGCCGCCGCGGCCGCGCTGTTCGCCGCCACCCTCGTCGGCGACCTGCTCGGCCTGGGGATCGACTGGTTCTCGCAGCACCAGGCCGCCCTCGGCTCGTACGTCGCCGCCGGCCTCTTCGCCGCCTCCATCACCGTCCTGTACGCGATGGTGCTGCCGGGCGGAGAGACGCCCCGGCCCCGTTCGCCGCTGGAGGGCCTGCGCCGGCCCGCCGCCGAGAAGGGCCGCACCGGAGCCGTACAGCTGCTCGTCCTCACCTGCGCCACGGTCGCCGGGGCCATCGCCGCCGCCGCGTCCGTCTCCGTCCTCCACGCGTACGACCTGGGCGGCGGCCCCGTCACGTACGCCCTCCTGATCCTGGCGCTCAGCGGCGCGACCGCCGTCGGCATCCGCACCGCGGGCTCCGTCCTGCCCGTGCTGTCCCGGCGCCGGCTGCTCGCCCTCGTCACCGCCGTCACCGGCGTCGCCCTCATCGCGATGGGCCTGGTGCCGGACACGGCGACCGTGCTGTTCCTCGCCGTCCTCGCCGGATACGCGGCCGGAGTCGCCGCGAACATCGGCCACACCCTCGTCGACCAGGAGACCGAGGAGCCCCGCAGGGCCCGGACCACCGAGCACCTTCAGGCCACCGCCCGCGTCGGCATGGGCATCGGCGCGCTCGCCGCCCCGTTGCTCGCCGCCGCGATCGGCCCGCACCGCCTCGCCTCCGGCGAGTTCGTCTTCGCGCACGGCGGCGCCGCCTTCACGCTGGCGCTGATCGGCGCCCTGCTGCTGCCCGTCGCCGCGCTCGTCCTCGCCAAGACCGACGACCGGGCGGGCGTCCCGCTCCGCCGCGACCTGCGCGACGCGCTGCGCGGCTCCGACCCGGTGCAGGCGCCCTCGCAGACCGGCTTCTTCATCGCCCTGGAGGGCGGCGACGGCGCCGGCAAGTCCACCCAGGTCCAGGCCCTCGCCGAGTGGATCCGCGCCAAGGGCCACGAGGTCGTCGTCACCCGCGAACCCGGCGCCACCCCGATCGGCAAGCGGCTCCGCTCGATCCTCCTCGACGTGTCCTCCGCGGGGCTCTCGAACCGCGCCGAGGCCCTGCTGTACGCGGCCGACCGCGCCGAGCACGTCGACTCCCTGGTCCGGCCGGCCCTGGAGCGGGGCGCGATCGTCCTCTCCGACCGGTACATCGACTCGTCCGTGGCCTACCAGGGCGCGGGCCGCGACCTGTCCCCGACGGAGATCGCCCGTATCTCGCGCTGGGCGACCGACGGCCTCGTCCCGCACCTGACCGTGGTCCTCGACGTCGCCCCCGAGACCGCGCGGGAACGGTTCACCGAGGCGCCCGACCGCCTCGAGTCCGAGCCGCCGGAGTTCCACGCGCGCGTACGGGCCGGTTTCCTCGCCCTCGCCGCCGCCGACCCCAGCCGCTACCTCGTCGTCGACGCGGGCCAGGAGCCCGAGGCCGTCACCACCGTCGTACGTCACCGGCTCGACCGGATGCTGCCGCTCTCCGAGGCCGAGGTGAAGGCCGTCGAGGAGGCCCGCAGGAAGGCCGAGGAGGAGGCGCGCCGCCGGGCGGAGGAGGAAGCCGCCCGCAAGGCCGAGGAGGAGCGCCTGGAGCGCGAGCGCCAGGAACAGCTCGCCAAGCTCCGCGCCGAGGAGGAGGAGCGCAAGCGGCGCGAGGAGGAAGAGGCGCGCCGCCTGGAGGCCGAACGGCAGGCGGAGGAGGCCCGGCGCCGGGCCGAGGAGGCCCGGATCGCGGCCGAGGCCGCCGCCGAGGAGGAGCGGAAGCGGCTCGCGGCGGAGGAGAAGGCGCGCCAGGAGGAGCAGGAACGGCTCCGCAAGGAGGCCGAGGAAGAGGCCCGGCTGCGGGCCGAGGCGGAGGAACGCCGCCGGGAGAAGCAGCGCAAGGCCGAGGAGGCCCTGCTCCGCGCCGAGGAGGCCCGCCGGATGGCCGAGGCCTCCGCCGCCGCGAAGGCGGCGGAGGAGACCGCGGCCAAGGCGGCCGCGGCGAAGGTCGCGGCCGAGGCCGCCGCGAAGGCCGCGGCGGAGCGTGCGGCGGCCGAACGGGCGGCCGCGGAGGTGGCCGCGGCGCAGCGGGCCGAGGCGGCGAAGGAGGCCCGTCAGCGGGCGGCCGCCGAGAAGAAGGCGGCGGAGAAGGCCGCTGCCGAGGAGAAGGCCGCTCGGGAGAAGGTCGCGGCCGAGGCCGTGGAGCTCTCCGCGAACGAGGTCACCCAGGCGACCCCCGTCGTGAAGCCGGACCCGCGGAACGATCCGCGTACGGCCGTGCGGCAGGACGGGAAGAGGGACGGGAAGAGCGACGGGAAGCGGCTCGTGAAGCCGGGCGAGGAGCCGGAGGCGCCCACCGTCTCGCCCGACGAGGTCACCGTCGCCACCCCGATCGTGAAGATTGCGGAGCCGCAGGACGAGACGTCCGTCCTGCCCCGGATCCGCGAGGAGCAGGAGCGCGGGGGCAATGACGAGACCGCGGTCCTGCCCCTGGTGCGGGACGCGGAGGCGACCTCCGTGCTGCCTCCCGTACGGGACACCCCGACGTCCGACCCCGTCGACCGGGTCCCGCCGGGCATCTTCCGGGACGCACGAGGCGCACGGGAGGCACAGGGCGCGCAGGACGCACGGGCCTCGCGGGCCGCGTCGCACGGTGCCGACGACCGGACCCGTGAGCTGCCCCAGCTCGACGAGAACGGCCGGCCGCGCCGCCGCTCCGACTGGGCTGAGGAGACTCCGCTCGACGATCTCCCGACCCTCGCGGACGAGCTGTTCGGCCCGCACGACGACGAGGACGAGGGCCCCCGGCGCTGACCCCCGCCGTGGGGGTGGAGCTAGCTCCACCCCCACTCGGGCAGTCAGCCCCATACTGTTCTGACCTGCGTTTTTCTAGCGTTGTCGGTATGACGACGACAGCAGTGACGGAGAACGGTGCCGCCCGCGCCCTCGATGCCGCCCTCACCCTCGACGGGGTGACCCGGACGTACGGGCGAGGGGCTCCCGCGCTCGACCGGGTGAGCCTGACGGTGCCGCGCGGCCGCTTCCTCGCGGTGATGGGCCGGTCGGGTTCCGGCAAGTCCACCCTGCTGCGGTGCGCGGCCGGGCTCGAACGACCGACGACCGGGACCGTACGGATCGGGGGGACCGACCTCGCCACGCTGAAGGCGACCGGCCTCACCCGGCTCCGGCGGGACCGGATCGGCTTCGTCTTCCAGTCGCTGAACCTCGTCTCCGCCCTCGACGTGCGGGAGAACGTCACCCTGCCGCTGCTCCTCGCCGGGGCCCGCGGGGGCCGGGCGCTCGACGCCCTCGCCCTCGCGGGCCTCGCCGCCGTCGGGCTCGCCGATCGGGCCGGGGACATGCCGGAGAACCTGTCCGGCGGCCAGCGGCAGCGGGTGGCCATCGCCCGCGCCCTGGTCAACGAACCCGAGGTCGTCTTCGCCGACGAGCCGACCGCGGCGCTGGACCCGGTCACGGCTGCCGGGGTCCTGGCCCTGCTGCGGCGCGCGGTCGACGAGCGGGGGACCACGGTCGTCCTCGTCACCCACGACCCGGTGGCCGCCGCCTGGACGGACGAGGCCGTGTTCCTCGACGGGGGCCGGCTCGTCGGGCGCCTCGACCGCCCGGAGGAGACCGGGGTGCGGGAGATGCTGGGCGCCCGCGCCGGTGACGGGCACCGCCGGACGGCGTCGGCCCGATGACGCCCCGGGCGAACCCCGCGGTCCGGCTGCTCTCGGCCCGGTCGCTGAGGACGCACCGGAAGGCGTGGACGGCCGTGTTCGCGGCCGTCGCCGTCACCTCCGCCCTGCTCGGCGCCCTCGCCCTGGCGCTCGGTTCGGCCGGACTCGGCCACGCGCGCGTGGAGTGGTACGCGGCTGCGCCCGTCGTCGTCGCGGGAGACCAGGAGGTCCGCTGGACGACGACGCCCTGGGGTGGCGAGACCACCACGGAGAAGGTGGGTCTGACCGAGCGGGTACGGATCCCGAGCGCCGCTGTCGACGTGCTGCGGGCGGTCCCGGGGGTCCGGGCCGCGATCCCCGACCTCTCCTTCGTGGTGCGGGAGCCGGTCGCGGCCGGTGGCGCCGGCGCGGCTCCGGGCGCCGGTGCCGCCTTGGGCGCAGGTCCCGCTTCGGGCGCCGGTGCCGCTTCGGGCGCCGGTGCCGCTTCGGGCTCCGGTCCCCTTTCGGGCTCCGGTCCCGCCGAGGCGCGGGTCCAGACGGGACGGTCCTGGGAGGCGGCCCGGCTCGCCCCGTACCGGCTCGTCGACGGCCGGGAGCCGCGCCGCGCGGGCGAGGCGGTCATGGGTGCGGGTGCGGGCCCGGGCCTGGGCGCCAGAGTCCCGGCGGGGGCCGGGACCGGGGTCCGCGTCGGGGACACCGTCGCCGGACACACGGTGGTCGGGATCGCCGACGGGCCCGCCGTGCTGTACGTCACGTCGGCGGAGGCCAGGAAGCTCGCCGGACACCCGGGTGCCGTCGATGCCGTCGGCATCCTCGCCGAGCCCGGCGTACCCGTGGACACCCTCCACGCGCGCGTGCGGGCGGCCCTGGACCGGGCCGGGCTCAAGGACACCGCGTCCGGGCAGCCGCTCCGGGCGCTCACCGGCGACGGCCGGGGCGGTGCCGAGCACCTCGCCGCGCCGCCCGCGCGTCAGGAACTCCTCCAGCTCCTCGCGGCCGTCTCGGGGACCGTCGTCCTCGTCGCCGTCCTCATCCTCGCCTCGCTCGTCGCGCAGGCCCTTCAGCAGCGCGTCGCCGAGCGCGACCTGCTGCTCTCGATCGGTGCCACACCCCGTCAGATACGGGCGGCGGCCGGCCGGGAGGTGACCAGGGTGGCGGGACTCGCGGCGCTGCTCGGCGCGGTCGCGGCCGTACCGGTCTTCCTGGTGCTGCGGTCCACGCTGCGGGCCCGTGACGGAGTCGTACCCGAAGGCCTCGAACTCCCCGCCCCGAACTGGCTGCTCGCGGCGTCCCCGGTTCTCATCGCCGTCGTCGTGGTGGCCGTCACCCGGCTCGTCGTGCTCTTCGCGACCCGCAGGCCCGGGCGCCCCGGGAAGGGCGGCACGCGGCGCGTCGCCGGGATCGCGCTGCTCACGGCGGGCGTGGCGTCGGCCGGTATGGCCGCGTTCCAGGGCGGTGACGCCGCCGCGGCGGCCGCCGGAGCCGCCACGGTGACGCTGGTCTCCGGGTGCGCCCTGCTCGGGCCGTGGATCGCACGGGCCGCGACCAAGGTCCTGGAGCCGGCCTTCCGCGGGCTCGGCGGCGCGCCCGGACGGCTGACCGCCGCCGGCGCGCACGCGCACTCCCGCCGCCTCGGAGCGGCGCTCGTCCCGGTCGTCCTCGTCACCTCCTTCGCGTTGGTGCAGCTCTCGGCGGGCACCACCATGGAACGGGCCGCGGACGCGCAGGCGCGGGCCGCGACGACCGCCGGCCTCGCGGTCTCCGGCACGACGGCGGAGCAGGTGCGGAAACGGCCCGGGGTCGAATCGGCCACGGACGTGCTGCGCTCTTCGGTCGTCCTGGCCCGGACCGAGGCCGGTACGCCGCGTCTCGACCGGCTTCCCGTCCTGGGCGTGGACGCCTCGGGCCTGGCGGGCACGCTCGACCCGGGTGTCGTCTCCGGCGACCTGGCCGGGCTCGCCGGCAAGGGCACGGTCGCGGTCGGCGCCACCATGGCCGAGTCCCTCGACGTGAAGGCCGGTTCCACGGTCGAGCTGCGCCTGGGCGACGGCACGCCGAAGCGGTTGCGGGTCGTGGCGGTGTACGAACGCTCGCTCGCCCTCGGTGAGTTCCTCCTGCCGAAGGCCGAACTGGCCCCGCACATGAGCGATCCGTATCCCGCACGCGTCCTGGCCGCCCCGGAGCGGACCTCCACGGAAGGCCCCGTCGTACCCGAGCGGGTGTCCCCGCCGGGCGCCGAGCTGAACGGGCTCGTGTCGGCCGTGATCGTCGCCGCGATCGGCGGGCTCACCCTGCTCTCCGTCCTCAGCACCCTCACCCTGATCGGAGCCGGACGGCGCGGCGAACTCCGGCTGCTCGGCCAGGTGGGCGCGTCGGCCGGCCAGCTGCGCCGGATGCTCGGCATCGAGGCGGGCTTCCTGACCGCCACAGGCCTGCTCATGGGGGTCGTGGTGGCGGCGCTTCCGCTGACGGCCTTCGCCTGGTCGCTCACCGGCGGCCTGCCGTACCTGCCGCCCGCGCAGCTCGGATTGATCGCCGGCACGGTGGTGGTCACCGTGGTCGCGGGCGTGTTCCTGCCGGCCTCGGGGCGCCGCCTGGGCCGGTGACCCCGCCCGGGCGGCCGCTCCGCGCCGTCCGGGCGCCGGGGCCTGAGGGCGGGCGCGGCGAGGTGCCGGTCAGGCGTCGAGGTACGCGAGCACGGCGAGGACCCGGCGGTGGCCGCCGCTGTCGCCCGGCGGCAGGCCGAGCTTCAGGAAGACGTTGCCGACGTGCTTGTGCACGGCCCGCTCGGTGACCACCATCGAGCGGGCGATGGTGCCGTTGTCGTGCCCCTGGGCCATCAGCTCCAGAACCTCGCGCTCGCGGGGCGTGAGGGACTTCAGGGGGTCGTCGCGGCGGCGTGCGAGGAGCTCGGTGACGACCTCCGGGTCCAGGGCCGTACCGCCGGAGGCGACCCGCTCCAGGGCGTCGAGGAACTCGTCCACCCGCCCCACCCGGTCCTTCAGGAGGTAGCCGACGCCCCCCGCGCCGCCCCCGAGGAGCTCGGCCGCGTAGGCCTCCTCCACGTACTGGGAGAGCACGAGCACCGGAAGTTCCGGCAGCCGTTCGCGGGCCGCGAGTGCCGCCCGCAGTCCCTCGTCGCGGAAACCGGGCGGCAGCCGCACGTCGAGGACGGCCACGTCGGGACTGTGTTCGAGGAGCAGCGGCAGGATCTCGGGCCCGGTGGCCGCGACCCCGGCGACCTCGTGGCCGGAGGAGGTCAGCAGCAGCACGAGGCCCTCCCGCAGGAGGGCGTTGTCCTCGGCGATCACCACGCGCACGGAAGCTCCACTTCTATCAGGGTCGGGCCGCCTTCGGGGCTGGTCAGTCGTACGGTTCCGTCGAGTGCGGCGACCCGGCGGCGCATGCCGGTGAGCCCGGAGCCGTCGCGCTCACCGGCCTCGGCCCCGCCGCGGCCGGCGTCCTCCACGCGTATGCGCAGGGCGGACGGTTCCCGGGCGAGGGTGACGGAGGCGCGGTCCGCGCCGCTGTGCTTGGCGGCGTTGGTGAGGGCCTCGGCGACCACGAAGTACGCGGCGGCCTCGACGGCGGCGGGGGCGCGGCCGACCGCGGGGTCCGGGTCCGGGGGCTCTCCGTGGCCGGCCGGACCGGTCACGGACACCTCCACCTCCAGGCCGCTGCTCGCGGCGAGGGCGCGTACCGCCCCGGTCAGGCCTCGGTCGGTGAGGATCGGCGGATGGATGCCCCGGACCACGTGCCGCAGTTCGGACAGCGCCTCCTCCGTCTGCGTCTGCGCGTCGTCCAGGAGCTTCCGCGCGGTGGCGGGATCGGAGTCGTACGCCCGCCTGGCCAGGCCGATCCGCATGGAGAGCGCCACGAGCCGGGCCTGCGCGCCGTCGTGTAGATCGCGTTCGATCCGGCGCAGCTCGGCGCCGTGGGCGGCGACCGCACCCGCGCGGGTGGCCGTCAGCTGCTCGACGCGGGCGGCGAGCGCGGCGTCCCGGGCGGCCGAAGGGGCGGGGGCGAGCAGGGCGCGCGACCACTCTGCCCCGAGGTCGGCGAGCCGGCCGATGAGCGGCAGGACCACCGGCCGCCGTCCGGCGAGCAGGGCCACCACGCCGTCGACCATCAGGGCGGGTGCCCACAGCACCAGCGAGGCGCACCAGAGCAGCAGGCCGTAGACCAGCTGCGCGCCGGCCCAGACCAGGTCCCGGGCGGTGCCGGGGTCGCTGACGGCGGTGCGCACGCGCGCGGGGAGCGGTCCTTCGAGCGGAAGGTACGCCTCCGGGAGGGGCGCTCCGGTCCACGCGGCGGCCCTGCGCCGTTCCCGTCCGGCGAGCCGGCGCAGCAGCAGCACGCTCTCGGGGAGCACTCCGGCGCCGATGACGGTGACGGTGAGGAGGACCGTGAAGAGGGCTACGGGGACCATCAGCTGACAGAGGACCGCGATCGCGGCACCGCTCAGGAGGTGGAGCGACGCCCGGGCCGCTTCTCTGATCGCGTCGCGCATGCGGCCAGGTTATGCGGGAGCACCCGAGGGGCGCGGTGGAGCAGGCACCACCATCGGTCCGGGGGCGTGCACCGCTGTGTGCGGATCGGCGGACCGCCGAGGATGGAAGCCGTACGGATCACGGCTCATCGCCGCCCACTCACCCACCCTTCCGAATCACGGAGATCTCCATGCGGTTCCTTTTCTGGTTGCTGCTCGCGGCGGGCGCCCTCGGCAACGTCTACCTCAACATCTTCGCCGGACTGACCGGCGCCACCCACATCGCGGCGGGCGCCGCCTCGGGCGTGGCGGTGCTCGGCTCCGCGGTCGGCCTCTGGCTCACCCGGACCCGCCGCGAGGCCTGAGGCCCGACGCCCGAGGCCCGAGGCCGTCCACGCGGTCGGGCCCGCGGCGGGCGCCTGACACGACGTGCCCCTCCGCCGTCCGGCGGGGGTTGTCAGAGGACTGCCCCACAATGGGAGGCGTACCTGAGGAGGGGCAGACATGGCCGTATGGGACGACCTGGTCGGACAGACACGGGTCGAGGAGCAGCTCTCCGCCGCCGCGCGGGACGCCGACGCGCTCGTCACCGCCCATGCCGCGGGGGAGCCCGAGCCCGACACCTCCCAGATGACCCACGCCTGGCTCTTCACCGGTCCGCCGGGGTCCGGGGTGGAGACCGCCGCGCGGGCGTTCGCCGCCGCGCTGCAGTGCGTGAGCCCCGACCGGGCGCTGGGCGGGGCGCCGGGCTGCGGCTTCTGCACCGGCTGTCACACGGCGCTGGTCGGCACCCACGCCGACATCACCACGGTCACCGCCGTCGGTGCCGTGGTGCGCGTCGAGGACATGCGCGACACCGTCCGCAAGTCGTACACCGCGCCGGCGAACGGCCGCTGGCAGGTGATCCTGGTGGCCGACGCCGAGCGGCTGAACGAGAAGTCGGCCAACGCGGTCCTGAAGGCCGTGGAGGAGCCCGCTCCCCGTACCGTCTGGCTGCTCTGCGCGCCCTCGATCGAGGACGTACTGCCCACGATCCGCTCCCGCTGCCGCCACCTCAACCTGCGGACGCCTCCGGTGGACGCGGTCGCCGACGTCCTCGTGCGGCGCGACGGCATCGACCCCGAGACGGCCCACGCCGCCGCCCGGGCCACCCAGGGACACATCGACCGGGCCCGGCGGCTCGCCACCGACGGGCGGGCCCGGGCGCGCAGGGCCGCCGTCCTCAAGGTGCCCCTGCGGGTCGACGACGTCGGCGGCTGCCTGAAGGCCGCCCAGGAGCTGATCGACACGGCGACGGAGGACGCGGACCAGGTGGCGGAGGAGTCCGACGCCAAGGAGACGGAGGAGCTGAAGGCGGCTCTCGGCGTGGGCCCCGGCGAGCGGCTGCCGCGCGGCACGTCCGGCATGATGAAGGACCTTGAGGCGGACCAGAAGCGGCGCAAGAAGCGGACGCAGATCGACAGCCTGGACCTCGCCCTCACCGAACTGACCGGCTTCTACCGCGACGTCCTCGTCCTCCAGCTGCGCTCGGGGGCGCCCCTGGCCAACACGGACGTACGGGACGCGCTGGAGCGGATCGCCCGGGACACCACCCCGGAGCGCACCCTCCGCCGGATCGAGGCGGTCCTGGCCTGCCGCGTGGCCCTCGACCGGAACGTGGCACCGCTGCTCGCGGTGGAGGCGATGACGCTGGCGCTGCGCGGCTGAACCCGGGCGCCCGTTCCCCGGGCCGGGTCACCAAGGCGGACACGACACGATTGGACACGGTCCGTACCGGTCCGGATACGCTCCGGCAATGGACTCCAGGCGTTTGCTCCGTACGTCCGCCACGGCCCTCGCGGCCGCCGGGCTGATCCTCTCCGGCTGCACGAGCGGAAGCGACGCGGCGGCGTCCCGCACCACAGCGGCCCGCTCGGCCCCGTCGAGCTCACCCGACGCCGAGGCGTTGCGGAAGTACTACGCCCAGAAGCTGACGTGGCGCGACTGCGGAGTCACCGGCTTCCAGTGCGCCACCCTGCGCGCCCCGCTCGACTACGCGAAGCCGGACGGCGGCGAGATCGCGCTGGCCGTCTCCCGGGTCCGGGCGACCGGCCCGGGCAAGCGGCTCGGTTCGCTCCTGGTCAACCCGGGCGGCCCCGGCGGCTCCGCTGTCGGCTACCTCCAGGGGTACGCCGGCATCGGGTACCCGGCACCCGTCCGCGCCCGCTACGACATGGTGGCCGTCGACCCCCGCGGAGTCGCCCGCAGCGAGCCCGTCGAGTGCCTGACGGGCCCGCAGATGGACACGTACACGCAGGTCGACCAGACCCCCGACGACGCCGTGGAGACCGCCGCGCTCAGCGCGGCCTTCAAGGAGTTCGCGGCCGGCTGCGAGAAGCGGTCGGGGAAGATCCTGCCGCACGTCTCCACCGTCGAGACGGCCCGTGACATGGACATCCTGCGGGCGGTGCTCGGCGACGAGAAGCTGAGTTACGTGGGGGCTTCGTACGGCACGTTCCTCGGCGCCACCTACGCCGAACTCTTCCCCGGCCGGGTCGGCCGTCTCGTCCTCGACGGGGCGATGGACCCGTCGTTGCCGGCGGTCGAGCTCAACCGCGACCAGACCGGCGGCTTCGAGACCGCGTTCCGGGCCTTCGCCGCGGACTGCGTGCGCAAGCCGGACTGCCCGCTCGGCACGGAGTCGGTCGCGGCGGCCGGCGAGGCCATGAAGAAGTTCTTCCGCGACGTGGACGCCGAGCCCGTGCCCACCGGCGAGAGCCGCCCGCTCGGCGAGTCCCTCGCCACCACCGGCGTGATCGCCGCGATGTACGACGAGGGCGCCTGGCCCCAGCTGCGCGAGGCCCTCACCCGGGCGATCGGCGGCGAGGGCTCGGGCCTCCTCGCCCTGGCCGACAGCTACTACGAGCGGGAGGCGGACGGCACGTACGCCAACCTCATGTTCGCCAACGCCGCCGTGAACTGCCTGGACCTGCCGCCGGCCTACACGGGCCCCGCCGACGTCGAGAAGGCCGTCCCGTCCTTCGAGAAGGCCTCCCCGGTCTTCGGCGAGGGTCTCGCCTGGGCGGCCCTCAACTGCACCTCCTGGCCGACCCCGGCCACGGGCCGGCCGCACCGCATCACCGCCGAAGGCGCCGCCCCGATCCTGGTCGTCGGCACCACCCGCGACCCGGCCACCCCGTACAAGTGGGCCCAGTCCCTCGCCGGCCAGCTCTCCTCCGGCACGCTCCTGACGTACGAGGGCGACGGCCACACGGCGTACGGCCGGGGCAGCGACTGCGTCGACACGGCCGTCAACACCTACCTCCTGGAAGGCACGCCTCCGCAGGACGGAAAGCGCTGCTCATAGCCATGATCCGGGGGTGGTCGGAGCGCCCCCGGAAACTGTGTAGACTTGGCCGCGCTGCTGCACCCAACATGGGTCTGCACGGCAAGCCGCCTTAGCTCAGTTGGCCAGAGCAACGCACTCGTAATGCGTAGGTCTCGGGTTCGAATCCCGAAGGCGGCTCGGAATTACCCCAGGACTCACTCGCCGTGACCTGGGGTTTTTTCATGCCCTGGGCCGGTGCGGGCGGGTGTGCCCGAGTCGTGAACGCAACGTTCTCAAACCCGCCGGGCGGCGGGGGTCGAATCGTTCGGGCAGGTGATGTGGTGCCCCGGCGCCGCTGCCTAGGCTCGCTCCTGTGACGCGACTCGACCACGCGTCGTCCCCAGGAGGGCTCCCATGCCGCAGCACCAGCTTTCACTCCCGGCCCGTCTGTACCTCCTCGCGTGGAACACGGACAAGCAGAAGCTCACCAGCACCGACACCATCGGCCATGTGGTGCGGGCCGGGGCGCTGGCGGAGCTGGCCCTGCGCGGGCTGCTCGCCGACGCCGGTGGCAGGCCCGCCGTGGGCGAGCGGGCGTCGACGGGAGAGCCGGCGCTCGACGAGCTGGCCGAGCTGATAGCCCGCTCCCGGCCCCTGGCCTGGAAGGGCTGGATCAACCAGGGCGTGAAGCCCACCCTCACCGCCGTGCGGGAACAGCTCGCGGAGGCCGGCCATCTGAGCCTCGACACCCACCGCCTCGGCGGCGTCGTCCCCGTGACGACCGTGAACCTCCGCCTCACCGAGGCGGGCGACACCCTGCGGCATCAGGCCGTACGGACGCTGCGCGGCGAGGAGCCCGCCGACGCGCTGCCCGACCGGGACGCCGCTCTGGTCACGCTGGCCGCGGCGGGCGGCCTGCGCACCGTCGTCAGCGAGGCGGACTCCTGGGCGTACCGGCAGAGGCTCGCGGCGCTCGCCGGGCGCGGCGGCCCGGCCTTCGAGGTGCTGCGCAGGATCCTGCCGGAACTCCGCGAGACGGTGGAGGTCGCCCATGCGGGGTGAGCGCCCCGCCCCCGCGCCGGCCCCGGCGGGCCCCGGCCCCGGGCGGCCCCGGGCGGCCCGGGGCCGCCGGACGATCCGGGCCTCCCTAGAGTGACCGGGGCGTTGAACCGTCCTGACGGACGTACCTGACGGAGGAGAGACCGTGATCCGCGCAGTCGTGGTGGACGACGAACAGCTCGTCCGTTCCGTGCTGCGCCTCATCCTGTCCTCCGCGAGTGACATCCAGGTCGTCGCGGACTGCGGCGGCGGACAGGCGGTGCCCACCGTCGTCGCGCACCGGCCCGATGTGGTGCTCCTCGACATCCGGATGCCGGACGAGGACGGCCTGACCGTGCTGCGCGGACTGCGGACCGCCCTCGCGGGGCGGCTTCCCGCCGTCGCGATGCTGACCACGTTCGACGCCGACGAGTACCTCGGGCCCGCCCTGCGGCTCGGCGCCACGGGGTTCCTCCTGAAGGACACGGAACCGGAGCAACTGGTGCGGTCCGTACGGGTGCTGGCCGGCGGGAGCAGTGTGCTGGGCCCCGGCGTCACCCGTACCGTCGTCGACCACTTCACGGACCCCGCGCCCGCCGGGAGCGACCGACAGGCCGTGCAGGCCGTCCAGTTGCTCACGGCGCGCGAGCGGGACGTGCTCGCGCTGCTCGGCGAAGGGCTGTCGAACCTGCAGGCTGCCGAGCGTCTGGGGCTCGCCGGCAGCACGGTCAAGGACCACGTCAGCGTGGTGCTCGCCAAGCTCGGCGGCGTCAACCGGGTCCAGGCCGCCGTCATCGCCGACCGCGCCGGGCTCGTCGGCCGTGCGTACTTCGGCCGTACGTACCTCGGCGGACCGAACCCCGTCTGCGGAGAGCCCGGTTGAGCGCTCTTCCGGCGTGGCGTCCGGCCTGGCTTCCGGCCTGGCTTCCGGCGCCGCTGACCAGGGGCGTCCCGGTCGTCGTGTGCGGTGTCGAGGCGGTGCTCGTCAACGGCGTCCCGCCCGGCCCCGAACTCGGGTCGGCGCTGTTCGCCGCCGCGGCCCTCCTGCTGCGCCACCGCCTGCCGGTGACCGTGCTGCTCGCCACCCTGCCGGGGCTCTACGTCGGGTACGTCGCCTTCGCCCCGCTCATCGCCCTGTACACCGTCGCCTGCCGGCGTGCCGACCGCCGGCTCCTGGCGCTGTGCGCGGCGCTGGTCGCCGTCGCCCACCTCGTGCCGTACCCCCTCGCGGACGATCTGGTGCCGTCCCCGTCCCGGGAGCTCGCGCTGCGGGTCATCGACGCGTTCGTGAGCGCCGGGGCGCCCGTCGTCTTCGGCCTCTTCGTCACCACCCGCCGTGAACTCGCGGCCCGCCTGGCGGAGCTCACCCGCTCCCGGGGCCGCGAGGACCGGCTGCTCGCGGAGCGGGTCCTCGCCACGGAACGGGTCCGGCTGGCCCGCGAGATGCACGACGTGGTCGCCCACCAGGTGTCCCTGATCAGCCTCCAGGCGGGTGCCCTCAAGGTGGGCGCCCGGGACCCCGTGTCCCGCGACGCCGCCGCGACGATCCGCGAGCTGTCCGTCCGGACCCTCGTCGAACTGCGCCAGCTGGTGGGCGTCCTGCGCGCGGCGGGCGGGAACAGTGAGCAGCTCAGCCCGCAGCCCCGCCTCTCCGACATTCCCCGGCTGATCGAGAGCGGCGGGGTCGCCGTCGACTGCGACATCGCCGACGGCCTGGAGGACCGGTTCCCGGAGGCCGTGGAGCGGGCCGTGTTCCGTACGGTCCAGGAGACGCTGACCAACGTACGCAAGCACGCTCCCGGCGCCCGGACGGCGATAGCGGTCCGGGCGGAGGCCGACGGGCTGCGCGTCGAGGTCCGCAGCGGCCCGCCCGATCCGACGGTCCCGCGGCCGGACCTGCCCCACGGCGGTCACGGCCTGATCGGTCTCCGCGAACGGGTCCAACTCCTGGGCGGCGCCTTCGAGGCGGGGCCTACACGGGACGGTGGCTTCCTGGTCAGCGCGTGCCTTCCGCCGACCGCCGGACGGTGAACGGCCGGCTCGTTCCGACAGGTGGGCGCCTGTGGCGGGCGCGGGCGGGAACCCCGTACAACACCACAAGCAACCAACCGGTAGGCGGAGCGAGAGGGCAGCATGAGCCCCACCACAGAAGCCACCGGCGAACCGTCGGACACGGGTGACCTCGCCGTCACCGAGCGGACCCGGCTGCGGCGCATGCGGGAGAAGGGCAGCCACCGGCGCGCCGATCTGGACGCCGTGCTCGCGGCCGGTTTCCTCTGCCACCTCGGCGTTCCCGTCGACGGTACGACGATGGTCGTGCCCACCGCGTACGGCGTGGAGGGCGACGTGCTCTACCTCCACGGCTCGGTCGCCAGCCGCAGCCTGGTCCAGGCCCCCGACACCACCGTCTGCGTCACGGTCACCCATGTCGACGGGCTCGTCCTGGCCCGTTCCGTCTTCGAACACGGCGTCAACTACCGCTGTGCGATGGTCTACGGCATACCGAGGCTCGTGACCGACCCGGAGGAGAAGCTGCGCGGACTCCGGGCGCTGACCGAGCAGAGCTCCCCGGGCCAGTGGGAGTACGTGCGACAGCCCAGCCGCAAGGAACTCGCCGCGACCTCCGTCCTCGCGCTCGACCTCACCGAGGCCTCCGTGAAGACCCGCAGCGGCCCGCCGGACGACGGCGACTCCGAGGACGCGGCCCTCGGCCTGTGGGCGGGGGTGCTGCCGGTGGTGACCACGTTCGGCGAACCGGTCACCGACCCCGTGCTTCCTCCGGATCTCGCGCCGCCCGCTCATGTGGCCTCGCGGGCGGGGAGTGTCCTGGGGGCGTGAGCCGGAGGTCCAGGCGGCGCAGGTGCTCCGCGTCGGACAGGGCGTCCACGGAGGTGACCCGGCCGTCCAGGACCGTGAAGGCGAGGACCATCTCCGGTTCTCCCTCCGCGGGCCATGCCAGGCCCGCCGCCCCGTCCACCAGGGCTTTCCCGGCCGTGGCCACCCGGCCCCCCAGGGCCTCGTAGACCGCTGCGGGGCCGTGTGCGCCCGTCGCCCCGGCCCGTACGGCCGCGGCGTCGGCCCGCAGCACCACGTCCGGGTCGAGGAGGGCCGCGAGGGCGGCCGCGTCGCCGTTCCGCGCGGCGGTCAGGAGGGCCCCGACGACCTCCCGCTGACGGGGCAGGTCCTGCGCGGGCATGTCCTCCGCCTCCCGCAGCCGGTGGGCGGCGCGGGCCGCGAGGCGACGGGTCGCGGCCGGGGTGTGGTCGAGGACCGGGGCGATCTCCTCGAACGGGACGGCGAACTCGTCGTGCAGCACGAAGGCGAGGCGTTCCGGGGGCGTCAGCCGGTCCAGGACCGTTTGCGGGGGTTGCTCGGAGCCGGTGCGGTCGTCCTGCGAGGTCGGTTCCCCCGCGACCCAGGGGTCCCATGGGTCCCACGGGCGTCCGCGGTGGGTCTCGCGCGCGCGGAGCCGGGCCAGGCAGACGCGGGCGACCCCGGCGACAGGGTCCTCCGGCCGCCGCCAGGTCCTCCGTGCGTCCTCCACCGCCTCCTCGGCCTCGGTGGACGTGCCGAGCAGGCGGTGGGCGACCGCCCGCAGACGCGGGCGATCCTTGTCGAAGAGGGTCTCCGGCGTGGCCGGGCGGACGCCTTCGTCATTCACGGTCTTCGCCGTTCACGGTCTTCGCCATTCACGGTTTTCGTCATCCACGGAGTACGACCTCCGTCGGTGATCTCCGTCGGGTGACCCTCCGTCGGGTGCATGGTCAGTCGCCGTGCCCCGTGCCACCGCTTCCGAAGCCTCCGCTGGAGATGCCGCCCCACTTGCGCTTCTCCTCCGACGGCGGGTCGGGGGACGTCTCCGTGCCCGAGGTGCCCGAGCCCTTGAGCTGGTAGGGCATGAGCCGGTGTTCGCCGTCCGTCTGCGGCATCTCCGCAGGCCTGCGGTATTCGGACGTCTCGCCCGGCGGCCGCTCGGTCTCCGGCCGGTGCGGCTGTTCGTCGGGCCTGGGCGGCCGCGGCTCGCGGTCGCGGACCCGGAATCCGAGCCAGACCGCTCCGATCAGTACGAAGACGACGACGAGTCCCGCGAGGAACTGGCCGAGGCCGGACTGCCAGACTCCCGCGGCCAGGGTCTGGGCTGCGCTGAGAGTGTTCATACAACAGGATTACCCGGTTCCACTTCTTTGGATGCGTCCAGCGGGACACCTGCCTCAATTTCCGGAACGAGCCCTGAAACATTTGCGCGGCCCCACCGCGTCAATGGGGTGTATGGCGGCCGCAGCACGTGACCGCGACGGAAAGGAGGGGCATGAGAAAGTCCCGCGCGGACGAGTTCCAGGAGTTCGCCTCCGCACGCACGGGCCATCTGTTCCGCTCGGCATGCTTGCTGACCAGCGGCGACACCCATCTCGCCGAGGACCTCACGCAGGAGACGCTCGGCCGGATGTACGCCCACTGGGGCCGCATGGCGAGGGTCGGGAACCCCGCCGCGTACGCCCAGACCGTGCTCGTGCGCACGTTCCTCAGCCACCAGCGGCGCCGCTCGGCCACCGAGCGCCCGCTCGGCGAACTGCCCGACCGCGCCCCCGACACCGGCGAGGACCCGGCGCTCCGTATCGCGCTGCTCGACGCGCTGGCCGCGCTCGCACCCAAGGACCGGGCGGTCGTGGTGCTGCGGTACTGGGAGGACCGCAGCATCGAGGAGACCGCCGACGCCCTGCACGTCAGCTCCGCAGCGGTACGGACCCGCTGCGTGCGGGCGCTCGGCAAGCTGCGGCAGCGGCTCGGCGGGAACCTGACGGAGTTCGCCGCCCGCTGAGCGCGACCGCTCGGCACCTCACCTCACCCCTCTCTCCGCTTCTCTTTCCGCTCTTTTCCGCCATCCATCACCCCCGACCGGAGACGGTGAATTCGACATGCCCCAGAACGTTGATCCCCAGCACGAGGGTTTCGAGGAGGAGCTCGGCGCGGTCCTGCGCCAAACCGGTGACGGCTTCGCCGTCGACGACCGGCGCGAGCTGGTCGCGGGCGGGCTCAAGCGCGGCCGCCGCCGCCTGGTCCGCCGCCGCCTCGCCGTGACCGGCGGCGCCCTCGCGCTCGCCGCCGTCGGCATCGGCGGGGTGTACGGAGGCTCGCTGCTCTCGCTCGTCGGCGGGTCCGAGCAGGTCTCCGTCGCGGGCCCCCAGCCCACCACCGACTCGGCCGGGCCCGAAACGGGCGAGCCGGTGATGCCGCAGATCCCGGTCGAGGAACTCGCGGCCGTCCTCAAGGCCAGCACTCCGGCCGGCACCTGGGAGATCGACAACCTGGGCGGCACGGGCCGGTCCGTCAGGGGCGTCTACGACGACGGCGAGGGCAAGGCCGGCGTCACCGTCGGCCTCTTCCGCGCCGGCGATACCGCCGAGTCGGGCGAGGGGCAGGTGACCTGCCCCTCGGAGGCCGGCGTCCCCCACGACGACTGCACCAGCGAGCCCCTGCCGAACGGCTCGCGTCTCATGGTCTTCCAGGGGTACGAGTACCCCGACAGGCGCGAGGAGACCAAGCACTGGCGGGCGGTCCTGCTCACCAAGGACGGCTTCCTCGTCGACGCGAGCGCGTACAACGCCGCCGCCGAGAAGGGCGCCGAGATCAGCCGCGAGAACCCGCCCTTCACGCCCGCCCAGATGAAGGCGCTGGTCACCGCCGACGCCTGGATCCCGTTCCTGAACCAACTCGTCACCGAGCCGGACATGAAGAAGCGCGGCGACGCGCAGCTGCCGCCGGCGCCGAGCGGTCCCGCCATCCGGGCCACCCTGCGCTCCCTCCTGCCCAAGAGCCTCACGGTGGCCGACATGGACGCGCCGTACGGCCACGCCTACCTCGTCGTCGACGACGGCGAGGGCCGCGGCCTCGTCAGCGTCACTGTCCAGCCCTCCGCCGAGCAGCTCAGGGGCGTTCTCTTCGGCGGTGCGGACGTCACCACCCTGCCCGACGGCCGCAAGGTCAGGACCATCAAGCAGCCCGGCGAGCAGGGCGGCGCCGGAGTCGTGCGGTGGACCGTCGACACGATCACGCCGAAGGGCTTCCGCGTCTCGGTCTCCGCCTACAACTCCAAGGGACAGCACGAGGACGCCACGCGCGCCGAGCCCGTGCTGACGACGGACCAGCTGAAGGCGATCGCGCTGAGCCCCGCGTGGCAGAAGCTGCCGCTGAAGTGACCGGGGGAGGCGCGGCAGGTACGGGCAACGTCCCCACCACCGCGCCTACTTCGCGTCCGCGTACCGCTCGACCGTGGCCGTCGTGAACGGGAACCGCACCGGCGTCTCGCCGAACGCGATCCGGCCCGCCTCGTCCCCGGCCCCGCGGATCGCCTCCGTGACCGCCTCCGCCTCCTCCGCGGGGCAGTGCACGATCACCTCGTCGTGCTGGAAGAACACCAGCTCCGCCCGCATGCCCGCGAGGGACCGCCGCAGTGCCGCCAGCATCAGCAGCGCCCAGTCGGCGGCGCTGCCCTGCACCACGAAGTTGCGGGTGAACCGGCCCCGCGCCCGCGCGTTCCCCGAGGCGTACCCCGGCGTGAACTCCGCTTCCGCCGCCTCCGGTTCACCGCCCTCCTGCGGCAGGCCCGCCTCCTCGTCCTCGCCCGCGCCCACCGCGCGCGGGCTGGTTCTGCCCAGCCAGGTCCGTACGAGCCGGCCCTCCTCGCCCGCCTTCGCCGCGTCGTCGACATAGGCCACCGCGCGCGGGAACCGGCGCCGCAGCGCCGCCAGGTTCTTCAGGCCGTCGCCGCTGGTCTGTCCGTAGATCGCGCCCAGGAGCGCGAGCTTCGCGTGCGCGCGGTCGCCGGAGAACGCCCGGTCCGACAGCCGGGTGTACAGGTCGTCCGGGTGCCCCGCCACCTCCATCAGGCCCGGGTCGCGGGAGATCGCGGCGAGCACCCGCGGCTCCATCTGGTCGGCGTCGGCCACCACCAGGCGCCAGCCCGGGTCCGCGACCACCGCCCGCCGGATCACCTTCGGGATCTGCAGGGCCCCGCCGCCGTTGGTCGTCCAGCGCCCGCTGACCGTGCCCCCCGGCAGGTACTCGGGCCGGAAGCGCCCGTCCCGCACCCAGTCCTGCAGCCACGACCAGCCGTGCGCCGTCCAGATCCGGTACAGCTTCTTGTACGCGATCAGCGGCTCCACCGCCGGGTGGTCCAGCTCCTCCAGCTCCCAGCGCCGGGTGGATCTCAGCCGGACGCCGGCCCCCGCGAAGGCCTTCACCACATCGGCGGGCAGGTCGGGCCGGACCCGGCGGCCGAACGCCGCGGACACCTCCTCCGCCAGCTCGGCGAGGCGGCGCGGCTCGCCCCCGCCCGCGTACCGCTCGCCCAGCAGCTCGTGCAGCAGGTCCCGGTGCACGTCCGCCCGCCACGGCAGCCCGGACCTGTGCATCTCGGCGGCCACCAGCATCCCCGCCGACTCGGCTGCTGTGAGCAGCCGCATCCTGCCCGGGTGCTCCGCCCGGTCGTGGCGGCGCAGCTGCTCCGCGTAGACCGCGAGGAGGCCGTCGAAGGGGACGGAGACCACGGGCCGGGGCTCGAAGAGGGAGTCCTGCGAACCCGGCTCCGCGCCCCGCTGCGGCGGATCGGGCGGCACCGGCGCGTTCCGCAGGCGCGCCCAGGCCGCCGCCGCCGAACGGGGCTCGCCGAGCCGCCCCTCGTGCCCCAGGAGCAACTGCTCGGCGTCCTCCATGTCGTAGCACCGCTCGACCCGCACCCCGGCGGCGAGCAGCCGTGGGTACACCTCGGCCGTCGACCGCCACACCCAGCGGGCCACCTCGGGCCGGGCCCGTACGGCCGCCACCAGGTCCGGCTCGCGCCGCACCTCCCCGGCGGGCAGCCCGTCCGGACCGAGGGGCACGAGCAGCGCTCCGTCCCCCTCGGCCTCGGCCGCCAGCGCCCACCTCTCGCTCATGGGTACGAGTCTGGCACCCGCCACTGACAGCGCCCCGGAGGCGGGCCGGCCGGCCGCTCGCGAGCCGGGCCGCTACGCCGCCGCGTGGAACAGCGCCGCCGCCTCGCCCCGGGAGCCGACGTCCAACTTGTTCAGGATGTTCGCGACGTGGAACTTCACCGTCGACTCGCTGATGTGCAGCTCCTCGGCGATCCGCCGGTTGCGGTGCCCCAGGGCCAGGTGCTTCAGGACCTGCACCTCCCGCTCGCCGAGACCGGCCAGCGGGTGCGCCGCCCCGACCGGCGCGGCCGGCGCCGCCAGCGGGAGCACCGCCGTGATCGTCGTGCCCCAGCCGGGGACCGCGTCCATGTCGAGCCGCCCGCCGAGCACGTCGAGCCGGTCGCGGATCGTGCCCGCCCCCAGGTCGCAGGGGGCGAGCGCGCCCGCGCCGTCGTCCCGCACGGAGGCCCGCAGCTCGTGCTCGGTGAGCTGCCAGCCGACGTGGATCCGGCGCACCGAGTCCTGTTCGAGCACGATCAGGAGCAGCGCGCGGACGATGGCCCGCGCGCTGTGCGCCACGTCCGCCGCGAGCGAGCGGTCCGAGTCCGGTGCCCCCAGGTCGAGCCGGACGGGACTGTGCCGCAGCATCGGCCGGAGTTCGCCGGCGAGCCGCTCGAACGCGTCCTGGGCGGGCTCCTCGGCGAGCGCCCGGTCCCGCCGCTGCTCCGTCCGCATGTCGATCAGCGCGGCGGCGGCCAGGTCGGTCGCGGTCGCCCGGGCGGTCGTGTCGTCGAGGGCGCGGCTGCGCAGCACGCCGAGGACGCCGGAGAGCGCCGCCGTGTGCGAGGTGGTCAGCTCCGCGATCACCCGGGCCCGGGTGTCGGCCGCCGCCCGCGAACGGGCGAGGGCCCCCGGCATGGCCTCCGTCGCGAACCGGTCGAAGTGGGCCGACACCAGGTCCCACAGGGCCTGCGCCACGGTGAGCGCGCCCGCGTCCACCGGGGCGGCGCCGTCCTCCCGTACGAGGACGAGGACCGCTCCGCGACGGGTCGCGTGGCTGGTGACGGCGACGACCTCGCGCTCCCGGCCGCCGATCGTCGCCGTGCCCTGCCAGGGGCTCCCGGGCACGCCCGCCGCGAGCAGCGGCGCCAGTTCGGCGGCGGTGAGCAGCTCCGTACCGCCGAGGGTCTTGAAGGGGGAGTGGGCGCAGTGGGTGGAGAGTTCGGCCGCGTCCACGTGCGGGACGAGGGGGTCGAGGGCGGCCGACACCTTGGGGAGGATCTCCCCGAGCGGCTGCCGGATGATCTCGTACGCGGTGGCCAGTGTGAGCGCGTCCATACCGCGAGCGTACGGGGCCAAGGACAGGCCGCGGCCGGTCTTCCGGCCAGGTGGGACTGGCCGTTGGGAGGGCGGGGAGCGGGTGGCCGGGGGCGCAGCCTTGGACTCGTCGAAGAGATCGACGAGCGGGAAGCGTGAACAGGCAGCGCTGGAGGCTGAGATGGAAGCGATCGTGTACGAGGAGTTCGGTGGCCCCGGGGTGCTGCGCCACACGACCGGTGTCGCCGTGCCGGAGCCCGGCCCCGGCGAGGTCCGCGTCAAGGTCGCGGCGGTCGGGGTCAACCCGGTGGACTGGAAGCGCCGTTACGGCTGGGTCGAGGAGTTCTACCCGACGACCTTCCCGGCCGTCCCCGGCCTGGAGTTCGCCGGCACCGTCCACGGACTCGGCGAGGGCGTCACCGGTCTCGCCGTCGGCGACGAGGTCCTCGGCTGGACGAAGACCGGCGCCTACGCCGAGTACGCCGTCGCCGGCATCGTCGCCCCCAAGCCCGCCGGGCTCTCCTGGGAGGCCGCCGCGAGCCTCCCGGTGGCGGGGGAGACGGCACGGCGCGTCCTGGACCTGATCGGCGTCCGGGCGGGAGAGACGCTGTTCCTGCACGGCGCGGCGGGTGTCGTCGGCTCGGTGGGCGTCCAGCTCGCCGTCGCGGCCGGGATCACGGTCGTCGGCAGCGCCTCCGAGGCCAACCACGCCTATCTGCGCGGGCTCGGCGCGATCCCGGTGACGTACGGGGAGGGCCTGGCCGACCGGGTGCGGGCCGCCGCCCCCGACGGCGTCGACGCGGTCTTCGACGCGGCCGGGCACGGTGTGCTGCCGGTCGCGATCGAACTCCTCGGCGGGGAGGGCGCGGCACGCAAGGGGCGGATCGCGACGATCGCGGACGTGGAGGCGGAGAAGTACGGGATCGCTTTCTCCGGGGTCGTGGGCGACCCGGACGCGGTACGGGCCGGGCTCACGGCCCACGCCCGCCAGGCGGCGGAGGGCACCCTCGCGGTCCGGCTCGCGGACACCCTGCCCCTGAAGGAGGCGGCGCGGGCCCAGGAACTGAGCGAATCGGGGCACGTGCGGGGCAAGTTGGTCCTGATCCCGTGAGGACGCGGCACGTCGCGGTGGACAGGTGAGAGGATCCGTCCGCCGTGACTGCCGGATCCCCATGTGGAAGGTGCAAACGACGATGATGTACGCGATACCCCTCGGGGACGACGGCGCGGAGCTGCGCCCGCTCGAACCGTGGCAGGCCGAGGAGTTCCTGGCGCACATGGACCGGGGACGCGAGTTCATCGGCGCGCGCAACGGGCTCCCCGACGTCGTGACCGACCTGGAGTCGAGCCGCGCCTTCCTCCGTACGTACGCCGAGAAGGCGGCCGCCGACACGGGCCGCATCCACGGCATCTGGTCCGACGGCACCCTCGTCGGCGCGGTGATCCTCCGGACCCTGGACACCCGCGCCGGCACGGCGGAGGCGGGCTGCTGGCTGGAGCCGGCGGGCGTCGGCAAGGGCCTGGTGACCCGGGCGGCACGGGCACTCGTCGACTGGGCGATCGAGGTACGGGGCATCCACCGGGTGGAGTGGGTGGTGGCCTCCGGCAACGAGCCCAGCATCGCGGTGGCCCGACGCCTCGGCATGACGAGGGACGGCGTCCTGAGGGAGGACTACTCCTACCGGGGCAAGCGCCACGACATGGAGGTCTGGTCGGTCCTCGCACCGGAATGGCGGGCGGCGAAGTCCGCGGAGGCGGCCGGGGGCTGAGGCGGCCCGGGGGTGTGGGCGGCGCATAGCACCGGGTACGCGCGCGTGGGTGGGGCATAGCGCGGGGTACGCGCGCGTGGGCGGGGCGGTCGGCGGGCCCACGCGCATATAGCGCCGGGTACGCGCGCGTGGGTGGGGCGGTGACCCGGCTCCGACCCCGGTCACCGCCCCGTCCGTCCACCTTCGCCGGTCAGCGGGTCAGGCGCCACGCGGGGAGGGCCGACGCGGCGACCGCGACCGTCGCGCACGAGCCCGCCGCCGCGCTGACCGTGCCCCACGGGAGGGCCAGGGCCACCGGCGCCGACAGGGCGGCCAGGCCCGCGCCCAGGGTGCCGAGGACGAGCGCGGTCACCGCGAGGCCGAGCAGTGTGCCGATCGCGACGGCGAGCGTCGCCTCGCCCGTCACGACCCGCAGGATCTGCGCCCGGGTGGCTCCGGCGAGCCGCAGCGAGGACAGTTCCCCGCCGCGTACGGAGGTCGCCATGAGCAGCGTGTTGGCCAGGCCGATCACCGTGTAGACCAGGGCGATCCCGAGGACGAGGATCATGCCGAGCCGGTTCTGCGGGTTGCCGCCCTCCCGGTGCCCCGTGGCGGCCCACGCGTCGGCGGACCTGACGGCGCCGCCGCTCGCCTCCAGGGCCCGGACCGTGGCCGTACCGCCGCCGCGCGCGTCGATCCGGTCGGGGGCGGAGCCGGGCGCGTTCGCCCGGGTGACGTACGGCCCGTTGTCGCCCGTCCCCAGGGCGAGGACGGCCGCCACCCGGAGCCGTACGGGTCCGGTCCCGTCCGCGCGCCAGACCTCGACGGTCTCGCCCACCCAGTGCCGTTCGAACTCCTCGTTGACCACGATCGACCGGTCGTCGAGGTCCCGCAGGTCGCCGGCGACCACGGGCAGCCGGGCCACGTCGGCGAAGGCCGCCGGGTCGGCCACCGCCCGCGCCTGGTACTTCACGACGGTCTCGGCCCCGTCCCGTACGAACACGGAGGTCGTCCCGGTCGCCGAGACGACGGCTCCGGGCGGGGCCGTCACCGGCTTCAGACCGTCGCCGGCGACGACGTACTCGGCGGCCGTCTGCTCCCGCGCCTCGACCCCCTTCGTCCGCGTGACGCTCGTCGCCGACCCGAAGAGCGTCCCGGCGAGCGCCACGGTCACGAGGACGGGCGCGGCGACGGCGGCGGTACGGCGTACGGAGGCCGCGCTGTTCTCCCGTACCAGCGTCCCCACCGCGCCCCGCAGCCGCAGCAGCCGGGCCACCGGCCGGACGAGCAGCGGGGAGAGCAGGGCGACACCGGTGATCAGGAGCATCGGAAGGGTCGTGTACGTCTTCCGCTTGAGCAGCGCTGACGGCTCGGTGGCGTACGTCCAGACCAGGAGCCCCAGACCGGACAGGAGCAGGCCCGTACCGAGGAGGGCGCGGCCGAGCGGCAGGGTGTCGGCGTCGACGTCCGCCTCGCGGAGCGCCGCCGTCGGTCCGACCTTCCCGGCGCGCCGGGAGGCGGCCACGGCTCCGGCGAGGGCGACGGTCACACCCGTCCAGAAGGCGGCGTGGAAGGGCCAGGTCGCCCCGCCGACCGCGAACCACCCGGGCGCCAGACCGCCGTCGACCAGGGCCCTGGCGAGCAGGGGCGCCCCCAGGGCGCCGAGCGCGCACCCGGCGGCGGAGGCGAGCACGCCGAGGGCCGCGGCTTCGGCGAGGAGGAGCCGCCGGATCTGGCCCGGGGTGGCCCCGGCGGTCCTGAGCAGCCCGAACTCGCGCCGGCGCAGTGCCACGGCGAACGCGAAGGTGGAGGCGACGACGAAGACCGAGACGAAGGCGGTGACGCCGCCGGAGGTGCCGAGCAGGGCGTTGAGGGCGACGAGCGCGGCGGCGTCCCGCTCGGGGTCGGGGTCGGCGCGGACCCGGTCGGCGCCGGTGAGGACCTGGGCGCGGTCGCCCACGAGGGCCCGGACCTCGGCGGCGGGGGCGTTGACGCCGACGGCGTCGGGGCGGCCGGAATCGGGGCGGTCGGCGTCCGAGGGGGTGACCGTCCAGCGGGCGTGCAGCTCGCGGAGCACGTCTTTGTCCACAGGCTGTGGATGATCGAGCCGCCGCTCCACGGACACGGTCGACGGCCCGCGCCGCACGTCGAGCGTCAGCCGGTCCTGACCCTGCACCACGACGGGCGAGGAGGCGAATCGCTGCGGAGAACGTTCGGGCGCGTGAAATGTGGCGGAGAGTCCGAGCCCCATGGTGGCGAGCAGCCCGACACCGAGGGCGAGCGCGACGAAACCCCCGAGGAAGGAGGCCCAGCGGGCCCGTAGCCCGGAGAGGACGACGGTCAGCACGAGGACCTCCGGCCGGTGGTGGAAGGGGAGGCGGGCGTGCCGGTCGGGGTGGCCGTTCCGGGGGAGGCGGACGTCCCGATCGACGTGAGCGCGGCGATCGAGGTGGCCGTCCTGGGCGAGGCGGGTGCTCCGGATGCGGTCGCCGAGGTCGCCGTCCCCGTCTCAAGGGCCGTCATCCGGGCCGTGACCGTCTCCACGGTCGGAGCCCGCAGCTCGCCCGCCACGCGGCCGTCCACCAGGAAGACCACCCGGTCCGCGCGGGCCGCCGCCACCGGATCGTGGGTGACCATGACGATCGTCTGCCCGTCGCGGTCGACGAGCTCCCGCAGCATGTCGAGCACCTCGCGGCTCGTCGTCGAGTCGAGCGCGCCGGTCGGCTCGTCGCCGAAGAGGACGGCAGGCCGGGTGATCAACGCCCGGGCGATGGCGACCCGTTGCTGCTGCCCGCCGGACAGCTCGCCGGGCCGGTGCCGCTCCCGCCCCGCGAGACCGACGCGGGCCAGCGCCTCCCGTACCTCCGTACGGGACGGGCGGCGGCCGGCGAGCCGGAGGGGCAGGGCCACGTTCTGCGCGGCCGTGAGCGCGGGCAGCAGGTTGAAGGACTGGAAGACGAAGCCGATCCGGTCCCGCCGCAGCAGGGTCAGACGCCGCTCGCCGAGCCCTTCGAGAGAGGTGCCGCCGACCTCCACCCGCCCTGCGGTGGGCCGGTCGAGCCCGGCCGCGCACTGGAGCAGCGTGGACTTGCCGGAACCCGAGGGGCCCATGACGGCGGTGAAGGTACCGGCGTGGAAGTCGAGGTCGACGCCGTCGAGGGCGCGGACGTCCCGGTGGTGCCGGGTGAGCCCGCGGAGCCGTACGGCGGGGGCGGTGGCGCTGGCGCTGGCAGCGGTCGTGGTCATGCCCCAAGCGAACCGTTTCCGCCGCCCGCGATCACGACCACTGCCGGGTGTCCGCGAGGTAGGCCTGGCCCTACCCCTCCCGTACGGCCTTCACGAACACGTCGAGCGCGTCGAGGGGTTCGCGACCGCCGAGCAGCGCCCGCAGATCGCTCTCGACGCCCGTACCGTCCATGAAGCCGTGGGCGATGGCCGAGTACGTGCTCGCCACCATCGGCACCTGGAAGGGCACGGCCCCGGAGGCCGCGACGGTGGCGCGGGCGTCCGCGAGGGTGCCGGGGGCGTACGTGGCCCCCAGGGCCGCCGCGAGGTCGGCGCCGCCGAGGGGGCGCTCGCCCACGAGCTCGTACACCCGGTTCCGGTGGGCGGCCGGGTCCGTCGCCACGTACACCGCGACGTCGGCGAGGTCGGCGCGGGCGACGGCGGCGAGCCGGCCCTCGCCGAGGGGGCCGGTGATGCGGTTGTCGGCGTCGGGCGTGGCGATCCAGGTGAGGAACTCGGCGTAGAGGCCGTTGCGGAGGATCGTCCAGTCGAGGGTCGTGGAGCACCGCAGCCGCCGCTCGGTCCAGCGGTGTGCGAGCGCGTACGTGAGGTGGTCGCCGTCGCCGGAGAGGCTCGTGTAGACGACGTGCCGGACGCCCGCCCGCTCGGCGGCCGAGATCGCGGCCCCGTGACGGGCGACGACCGTGTCGTCCTCGCCGTAGCCGGCGGATATCAGCAGGAGCGTGTCCACTCCGGCGAAGGCCGCCGGGAGGGTCTCGGGCGCGTCGAAGTCGAGGCGGCGGGTGCCGGGCAGCCCCGCGCGCGTACCGAGGACGACGTCGGCACGGCCGGTGAGCCGTTCGGCGACGAGCGAGCCGAGGGCGCCGGAGACGCCGGTGACGAGCAGCATGGTTTCCCCCGAGGGTCGTGATGGCTGAGACCATCGTGGGGGGACGGGGAAGATCGCGGAAGGAGGCACATTGATGTCGGAGGGGCACACGGAGGTAACCACCGAGCCCTTGGTGAGCTGTGCCGAGGACTGCGGGGTACGGGACGTGCAGGACCGGCTCGGCGGCAAGTGGAGCGTGTTCGTCGTCGTCGAACTCGCCGCCGGCGCGAGGCGGTTCAGGGAACTGCAGCGGCTGGTCACGGGCATCTCGCAGCGGATGCTGACCCTGACGCTGCGCCGCCTCGAACGGGACGGCCTCGTCTCGCGGACGGTGTACCCGACGACGCCGCCGCAGGTGGAGTACGCGCTGACGGAGACCGGGCGCAGCATGACCCACCTGATCAAGCAGCTCGTGGACTGGTCGCTCGACCACCGCGCGGTGATCGCCCGCTCGCGCGAGCAGTGGGACGCGAGGGACGCAGGAGGCGCGACGACGGGCGCGATGACGGGTACGGCGACGGACGCGATGACGGGTACGGCGACGGGCACGACGAGGGGTACGGAGTGAGTACGGGCGACGGCACGACCATCGGCAAGGCCTTCGAGGCCCTGTACGCGAGCGACGACGGGTCGCTCGACACGGCGGCGTCGCTGCTGGCCGCCGACCCGGGCGCGGACGCGGAACGGACGCGGCGGGGCGAGGAGTTCGTCCGCACGCTGTGGACGAGGGGCTGGCAGCCGGCGGACGTCGTCCGGATGGCGCGCCGTGACCTGTCGGACGAGCACGTCCAGGTCCTCACCGGCCTGATCCGGTCCGAGACGGCCCGGTACGGGACCCTGCCGCGCCGCTGGCAGGCCCAGCTCGACGCGCTCGACGCGGTACCCACGCGGCCGACGGACCGCTTCTCGTACGCGACGACCGTCCTGGAGCTGTACCGGCTCCTGGTCCGGCTGCCGCGCCTGGACGCCGTCGGCCCCGTCCCGGGCGAGACGCTGCCGCCGGCGGCGGCCGGGGAGCCCCGGATGCTCAGCCGGATCAGGGCGCTGCTCGCGAAGGCGGAGGCGACCGGGTACCCGGAGGAGGCGGAGGCGCTCACCGCCAAGGCGCAGGAGCTGATGGCCCGGCACAGCCTGGACGAGGTGACGCTCGCGGCGGGGGCGCCGTCGCCGGAGACGCCGGGGGCGATCAGGATCGGGGTCGAGCCGCCGTACGAGCAGGCGAAGGCGATCCTCCTCGACGCGGTGGCGACGGCGAACCACTGCCGGGCGGTGTGGAACGAGGCGTACGGCTTCTCGACGGTGGTCGGCTTCGAGGGGGACCTCGACCCGGTGGAACTGCTGTACACGTCGCTGCTGGTGCAGGGGACGGCGGCGATGACGCGGGCGGAGGCGGAGCAGCGGGCCGGCGGACGCAAGCGCACGAAGTCCTTCCGGCAGTCCTTCCTGCTGGCGTACGCGAACCGGCTCGGCACCCGCCTCTCGACGACGTCCCGCCGGGTCGCCGCCGAGACCCCGACCCTCCTCCCGGCCCTGGCCTCCCGGGACCTCGCGGTCACCACCCGGACGGACGAACTCTTCCCGGAAACCCGCGCGACCCGGGTCAGGGCGGCCTGGGACGAGGCGGGCTGGACACACGGCGCATCGGCAGCGGACAGAGCGGGCCTCCACCCGGGCCGCCGGGGCGTAGAGGGCTGACGGGGGCCGGTCGGGGGGCCTTCCCCCGGGACCAGCAGCGCCGGGACCAGCACCGGCGGGACCAGCACCGGCGGGACCAGCACCGGCGGAACCCGCACCGGCGGAACCCGCACCGGCGGAACCGGCACCGCCGGGACCAGCGCCGGCGGAAGCCGCACCGGCGGGACCAGCGGCGCCGGAAGCCGCATCGCCCCCGCCTTCCGCCGGGGCGCAGCGCCCACCGAGCCCTGGTCGGGGTGGCCCTCGCGACGGCGGTGGTGCGGTCGGCGGACCCGGGCACGTACCTGTCGGCGGCGCTCGCGGTGGTGTGCGCCTTCGCGATGTACCTGCTGATGCGGACGGGGTACGCGGCCGGTCAGGTCTTCGTCGCCGCGTACGTCGTGTTCCTTCTCGGCATGGAGGGTGCCGGCCTGACCCAGACCGTGCGGGACCGGGTGACGCTGACCCTGCTCGGTGGGATCTTCGCGATGCTCGCGTACGCCGTCTACCCGGCCTGGGAGACGCCCAGGCTGCGCGGCCGGCTCGCGGACTGGCTGGCGTCGGTCGGCCGGTACGCGGCGGTCGTCACGGCGCGGTACGCCGATCCGGCGGGTACGGGCAGCCCCGACGTACGGGAGGCGCTCCTCGACACCCGCGCGGCCAGGATCGCCTGGCAGGAGGCCGTGGAGCGCGCGACGCACGAACCGGTACGGCACCGGGGCCTCTCGCACGCGGCGGTGGAGCAGGCAGACCACGCGCTCGCGGAGTTCGGGCGGGTGGCGATGCTCCTGGAGGCACATCTGCCGGAGCACGGCGCTCCGCCCCTGCCGCCCGCCGCGACCCTCGCGGAGTCCCTGCACCGGGCGACGGAACGGGGCGCCAAGGAGGTACGGGAGCGCAAGGAGCCGCACTGGGACGACCTGCGCGAGACGCTGGACGCCTGGTCGGACGACCCGCCGGACCACTTCCTGCTGCACAAGGGCGCCACGTTGCTTCTGGAGGCCCTGGACGAGGTCACGACGGCACTGATGGAGTCCACGCGCGCCCGGTGAGGCCGGCGGGTCCTGTCCCGGCCGGTCAGTCGCCTGCGGGCCTGCGCGGAGCCCGCGGCCCCACCAGGCGGCCGCCCCTCACCAAGAAGCCTTGCGCACCCCCGGAAGGAACCCCGCGTGCGCCTGCCCCCTGACCCGGACCCTGGACAGGCCGAACTTCCGCAGGTGGCCGCGCGGGCGGCCGTCCACGGCGTCGCGGTTGCGGATCCGGGTGGCGCTCGCGTCCCGGGGCTGGCGGTTCAGTTCGCGCACCGCCGCCTCGCGTTCCTCGGCGGGGGTGCCGGGGCGGCGGATGGTCTCCTTGAGCTCGGCCCGCCGCTCGGCGTACCGCGCCACGACCGTCTTCCGGTGCTCGTTGCGTGCGATCTTGCTGCGCTTGGCCATCAGACCTTCCCTCCGCGCGCCCGGATGCGGGCCACGGCGGCCTCGACGCCGATGGTGTCGACGGTCTTGATCGCGCGGGCGCTGAGGGTGAGCCGGACGTATCGGCCCTCGCCGGGCAGCCAGTAGCGCTTGTGCTGGATGTTGGGGTCGAAGCGGCGTGAGGTGCGCCGGTGGGAGTGCGAGATCCGGTTGCCGAATCCGGGGCGCGCTCCGGTCAGCTGGCAGTGGGCGGACACGGGTGACCTACCTCTCCGTCGAGACATTAGAAAATGGGAACCATTTTCATTTACTCTACACACCATGGCACGCAACGAACTCCGCCCCGTCATCAAGCTCCGGTCCACAGCCGGTACCGGATTCACCTACGTCACGCGGAAGAACCGCCGCAACGACCCCGACCGCCTCACCCTGCGCAAGTTCGACCCGATCGTGCGCCGGCACGTCGACTTCAGGGAGGAGCGCTGACCGTCCCGACGGGCCCCCTGTCGGCGCGCCCCGCGCCGCTCTCACTTACCGGCGGGTAGCACGCTGAGTCGCGTAGCCACTACGCCACCCCCCGTGCACGTGCATCTGCTCATGCATCGACTTGGTGAACACGGCTATGATCCGAGGAAGTTGACTACTGCACCACGCAACTCGGGGAGCTACCAGTGCATCCTGCGCATCACGCGTACAACGGCATGGCGGCCACGGAGCTGCGAGGTGTCCAGTGGCAGAAGAGCAGGCACAGCAACTCCCAGGGGTCCTGCGTGGAGTTCGCCAAACTGCCGGGGGGAAACGTTGCCGTACGCAACTCGCGCCACCCCGAAGGCCCCGCTCTCGTCTACACGCCCGCGGAGATAGAGGCGCTCCTGCTCGGCGTCAAGGACGGGGAGTTCGACCACCTGGTCTGAGCGCCCGTTCGTACGGACAGGACATGAGAAGGGCCCGGGCGGACACCGCCCGGGCCCTTCTCATGTCCTGTCCGTACGGGTCACGTCCCGCTCAGGTCGTGCCCTGCTCCGGTCCGACCCGGAACAGCGCCCACACCACCTTGCCCCGCAGGGTTCCGGCGAGCGGATGCCACCCCCAGCTGTCGCTGAACGAGTCCACGAGGAACAGTCCGCGTCCCGACTCGGCGGCGAAGTCCTCCTCGCCGGCGCGCGCCTCCGGGCTCTCCTGGCTCGGGTCGCGCACGGCGCACACCAGGCGCGAGGACCAGCGCATCAGGTGCAGCCGAACCGGTGGGTTCTGGCCTTCTTCCGGAGGTGCGTCGGCGGGCACCGCGTGGCGGAGCGCGTTGGTGACGAGTTCGGAGACGACCAGGGCCACGTCGTCGAAGCGCTCGGTGAGTTCCCAGCGGTCCAGCGTCGCGCTGGTGAACTTCCGGGCCCCCCGCACGGCTTCGTACCGCGCGGGCAGTGCGCAGGAGGCGGAGGTGGAGACGGCGCCGGGATCGATCGGCGGAAGGCCCTGCCGTAACGGCTCGAGCACGGTCGATCCATTCGTCCCCATGCGAGGCACTCCCGGGAATCGCGACTGTGGTGCTACAACACGACAACACGAACGAGTACGCGGCTGCGCGGGCTCCATGCTTCCGAATGCGACCACTGGATGCAAGGGCAGATGCACGTGCACGCGCCTGACCTGTCCGTCCCCGTGCCTAATCTGTGCATAAGTCATCCACAGGTTCTGGGAAACTTCCGGGAAACTTCGGGGCGGCGGCCCCGGAATCCGCCCGCGCCGCACCCGCGGATGCCCGGATCTCGCCGCCTTTCCGTAATCGAATGTGTACGCGCTGAAGCGTTTGGTGGCAGAATCCGGGGCTCGACGGGGGCTCGACACCGTAAAGGGGAGGCTGAGAGCCGTGACCGCAGGCGAATCGAGCGGAACGAGCGGGAGTGTGGTGCGGCGCATCCTGCTGGGCTCCCAGCTGAGGCGGTTGCGCGAGTCGCGCGGGATCACCCGCGAGGCGGCCGGCTATTCCATCCGCGCGTCCGAATCCAAGATCAGTCGTATGGAGTTGGGACGGGTGAGCTTCAAGGCCAGGGACGTCGAAGACCTGCTCACGCTGTACGGAGTGGGTGACGAGGCCGAGCGCGGCTCGCTCCTCGGGCTCGCCCGCGAGGCCAACGTCGCGGGCTGGTGGCACAGTTACGGCGACGTCCTGCCGGGCTGGTTCCAGACGTACATCGGCCTCGAAGGATCCGCCTCCCTCATCCGCGTCTACGAAGTGCAGTTCGTCCACGGCCTGTTGCAGACCGAGGCGTACGCCCAGGCCGTCGTCAGCCGGGGCATGCCCGGCGCCCCCAGCGCCGAGATCGACCGGCGGGTCGCCCTGCGCCTCGAACGGCAGAAGGTCCTCGTCTCCGAGCGCGCCCCGCAGTTCCACGCCGTCCTCGACGAGGCCGCGCTGCGCCGCCCCTACGGTGACCGGGCCGTCATGCAGGGCCAGTTGAGGCACCTCATCGAGATGTCCGAGCACCCGGGCGTCACGCTCCAGGTCATGCCCTTCAGCTTCGGCGGCCACGCGGGCGAGAGCGGCGCCTTCACGATGCTGCGCTTCCCCGAGTCCGACCTCTCCGACCTCGTCTACCTGGAGCAGCTCACCAGCGCCCTCTACCTCGACAAGCGCGAGGAGGTCGCCCAGTACGAGCGGGTGATGGAGCGGCTGCAGAAGGACGGACCGGATCCGGCCGAAAGCCGCGATCTTCTCCGAGGCATCCTTCAACTCACCTGACACATCAGTACGATGACGTGACATCAGTTCCGACGTCACTTCTGTCATCCGTACAGAGGTAGAGCGGGTAGAGGGGTCTCGATCCATGTCGCACTTCACCGACCTGGCCCACCAGTACATCGACGGCGAGTGGAAGCCGGGCAGTGGCTCGTGGGACATCATCGACTTCAACCCGTACACCGGGGAGAAGCTCGCGTCGATCACCGTCGCCACCGCCGGTGAGGTCGACCGCGCCTACCGGGCAGCCGAGCGCGCCCAGGCCGAGTGGGCCGAGACCAACCCGTACACCCGCCGCCTCGTCTTCGAGCGGGCGCTGCGGATCATCGAGGACCGCGAGGGGGAGATCGCCGAGACGATCGTCGCCGAGCTGGGCGGCACCCGCCTCAAGGCCGCCTTCGAGCTGCACCTCGCCAAGGAGTTCCTGCGCGAGGCGGTCCAGCTCGCGCTGCGCCCCGAGGGCCGCATCCTGCCGTCGCCGGTCGACGGCAAGGAGAACCGCGTCTACCGCGTACCGGTCGGCGTCGTCGGAGTCATCTCGCCGTTCAACTTCCCCTTCCTCCTCTCGATCAAGTCGGTCGCGCCGGCGCTCGCGCTCGGCAACGCGGTCGTCCTCAAGCCGCACCAGAACACCCCGATCTGCGGCGGCACCCTCGTCGCCAAGGTGTTCGAGGAGGCCGGTCTGCCTGCCGGTCTGCTCAACGTCGTGGTCACCGACATCGCCGAGATCGGCGACGCGCTCCTGACCCACCCGGTCCCGAAGGTCATCTCCTTCACCGGCTCCGACAAGGTCGGCCGCCACGTCGCCACGGTCTGCGCGCAGAACTTCAAGCACGCCGTCCTCGAACTCGGCGGCAACAGCGCCCTGATCGTCCTCGACGACGCCGACGTCGACTACGCGGTGGACGCGGCCGTCTTCAGTCGCTTCGTGCACCAGGGCCAGGTCTGCATGGCGGCCAACCGCATCCTGGTGGACCGCACCCTGGAGGAGGAGTTCACCGAGAAGTTCGTGGCGAAGGTGAAGACCCTGCGCGTCGGCGACCCGGCCGACCCCGCCACCCACATCGGTCCGCTCATCAACTCCCAGCAGGCGGAAGCCGTCTCCTCGCTCGTCGACCAGACGGTGGCGGCCGGTGCGACGGCGCTGCTGCACGGCACGGTGGACGGCAACCTCGTCTCCCCTTCGGTCCTCACCGGCTTCGCGCCGGACGCCCCGATCCTGGGCCAGGAGATCTTCGGTCCAGTGGCCCTGATCGTCCCCTTCGACGGGGAGGCGGAGGCCGTACGGATCGCCAACGACACCCCGTACGGGCTCAGCGGCGCCGTCCACACGGCGGACGTCGAGCGGGGCGTACGGATCGCCAAGCGCATCCACACCGGCATGATCCACATCAACGACGGCACCGTGCACGACGAGCCGATCGTGCCCTTCGGCGGCGAGAAGCACTCGGGCATCGGGCGGCTCAACGGCGACGCGATGGTGGACGTGTTCACCACCCAGAAGTGGATCTCGATCCAGCACGGCCGGAGCCGGTTCCCGTTCTGATTCCGTTGCGGACCGCGGTTGTCCGCAAGCCTCCGTAGCGTGGTCGGTGTCGAGAAGGTCCACGACAGCGACGTACATGCGGAAGGCGGACATCATGGTTGCCCTTGTTCCCACGGAGGCCCACGGTGACGAGCGCGGCGCGCTCCTCAACTTCATCGAGGCCCAGCGTGCCGCGATCCGCCGCTCGCTCCTCGGTCTCACCGAGGAGCAGGCGGCGAGCCGTCCCAGCGCCAGCGAGCTGAGCCTCTCCGGCCTGCTCAAGCACGTCGCCGAGGTCGAGCTGAACTGGCTCCGGCTGGCGCAGCAGCGGCCGAACGAGCGGCAGCGCACCCAGGAGACCTGGGGCGACGCCTTCCGGCTCGTGGGCGAGGAGACGGTCCCGGAGATCACGGAGTTCTGGGCGGGCGTGGCGAAGGAGACCGAGGACTTCGTCCGCTCCGTGCCGGACCTGGGCGACACCTTCCCGCTGCCGGAGGCGCCCTGGTTCCCGAAGGACGGCCGGGTGTCGGTCCGCTGGATGCTGCTGCACCTCGTCCAGGAGGCGGGCCGGCACGCCGGCCACGCGGACATCATCCGCGAGTCCCTGGACGGCAGGGGCTCCTTCGACCTGATCGCGGAGGAGCAGGGGCGGTGACCCCCCGCGCGCGTACCCTGGTCAAAATTGACTAGGAGGTACGTGGGATGTCGGCGATCCGTCTTCTCGTCCTGGGCGCGGTCAAGCAGCACGGCCGCGCCCACGGCTACCAGGTGCGCAACGACCTGGAGTACTGGGGCGCGCACGAGTGGTCGCACGCCAAGCCCGGCTCGATCTACCACGCGCTGAAGCAGATGGCGAAGCAGGGACTGCTGCACGCGTACGAGGTGGCGCCGAGCACGGTGGGCGGGCCGCCGCGCGTCGAGTACGAGCTGACGGACCTCGGCACGGAGGAGTACTTCACGCTGCTGCGCGAGGCCCTGACCACGTACGACCAGAAGATGGACGTCCTGTCGGCCGGCATCGGCTTCATCGTGGACCTGCCCCGCGAGGAGGCGGCGGAGCTGCTGCGCCGGCGGGTGCGGGCGCTCGACGAGTGGCGGGCGGCGGTCACCGAGTACTACACGCCGGAGGGCGGCCCCGGTCAGCTCGGGCACATCGGCGAGATCATGCACCTGTGGGTGCACTCGGCCGACGCGGGCAAGGAGTGGACGCTCGGCCTGATCGAGCGGATCGAGGGCGGGGCGTACGTGTTCGCCGGCGAGGGGGAGCCCTTCGTGGGCGTCCTCGCCGAGGGCCAGGAGAACCCGTTCGCGACGGGCCGGCCGGAGCGGGCGGCGCCGACCGAGTCGGTGGAATCCGGCGACTAATCAAGGTTGACTAGAAGCCCGGGAGGGCATAACTTCCTCCGTCGGTGGGCAACTGGTCAAATTTGACTAAGGCTTTTTCGGGAGGAATCGGAAATGAACAGGGACGCGATCCTCGTGGAGGGCGCCCGCAAGCGGTACGGCGAGAAGGACGCCCTCGCGGGCCTCGACCTGACCGTCGGACGCGGCACCGTCCACGGCCTGCTCGGCCCCAACGGCGCGGGCAAGACCACGACGGTACGGATCCTGGCGACCCTGCTGCGCCACGACGAGGGCCTGGTGCGGGTGGCGGGGCACGACGTACGGACCGAGGCCCGGGAGGTACGGCGGCGGATCGGGCTGCTCGGACAGCACGCGGCCCTCGACGAGGAGCTGGGAGGCCGGCAGAACCTGGAGATGTTCGGCAGGCTCCACCATCTCGGCGCACGCGGTGCCGGGATCCGGGCCGACGAGCTCCTGGAGCGCTTCGGCCTCGCCGACACCGGCCGCAAGCCCGTCAAGCAGTTCAGCGGCGGCATGCGGCGGCGGCTCGACCTGGCCGCCTCGCTGATCACGGAGCCCGAGGTGCTCTTCCTCGACGAGCCGACGACCGGTCTCGACCCGCGGGGCCGCGGCGAGGTCTGGGAGTCGGTGCGCTCCCTCGTCGGCGGCGGCACCACGGTGCTGCTCACCACCCAGTACCTGGAGGAGGCCGACCAGCTCGCCGACCGGATCTCGGTCGTGGACCAGGGCAGGGTCGTGGCGGACGGCACGGCCGACGGGCTCAAGGCGCGGGTCGGCTCGGACCGCATCGACGTGGTCGTACGGGACGCGGCGCGGCTCGAAGAGGCGGCCGGGCTGCTGCCCGCGGCGCGGGCCGAGGTCAGTGTGGACGCCGACCGGCGGCGGCTCAGCGCGCCGGTGGCGGACCGGATGGCCTCGCTCACCGCGACCGTACGGGCCCTGGGGGCGGCCGGGATCGAGGCGGAGGACATCGCCCTGCGGCGGCCGACGCTCGACGAGGCCTTCCTGCATCTGACCGACGGGGAGCCGGGCCGGGACGCGTCCCGGCGGAAGGAGGTGGCGGCATGAGCGCGGCGTACGTGGTGAGCGACTGCTGGACGATGACCCGCCGGGAGCTGGCGCGCTGGGCGCGGCAGCCGGTGCAGGTCCTGGTCGGGCTCGTGTTCCCGGTGATGATGCTGCTGATGTTCGGCTACCTGGTCGGCGGAGGGCGGAGCGTCGAGGGCGACTACGTCGACTTCCTGGTGCCCGGGATGCTCACCCTGACCATGGTGTTCGGGCTCGAAGGCACCATGACGGCGGTGACCCAGGACCTGAACAAGGGCGTGATCGACCGGTTCCGCTCGATGCCGATGACCGACGGGGCCGTGCTGGTCGGGCGGTCCGCCGCCGACATGCTCCAGTCGACGGTCGGACTCCTCGTGATGGTCGGGGTCGGCTACGCGATCGGCTGGCGGGCGAACGGGGGCCTCGGGAGCACCCTGGGGGCGCTGGGACTGCTGCTCCTGCTGCGCTTCGCGATGCTGTGGATCGGGATCTTCCTCGCGCTGGTCGCCGGGCGGGCCGAGCTGGTGCAGGCGGTGCAGATCCTGGTCTGGCCGATCGGATTCCTGTCCAACGCCTTCGCGTCGCCGGACTCGATGCCGGGCTGGCTCGGCACGTTCGTGGAGTGGAACCCGATGTCGGCGACCGCGACGGCGGTCCGTGAGCTCTTCGGGAACCCGGGCGGCGAACCGGGGCAGGTCTGGGCGGCGGTGGTGTGGCCCGTGGTGCTCCTGGTGCTCTTCTTCCCGCTCGCGGTACGGAGGTTCGGGCGGCTGGGGAAGTAGCGGCGCGGAGGTGGGAACCCGGGGGCGGCGAGCGGTGTATTGAAAGCAGCGGTTCACCGCGGACCGTGCCGGGGAGGACAGGGGGACGTGCGATGCGCAGGCAGGTGGGTGGGGTGGCCGGCGCCGTCGTGGCGCTGGTGACGGTGCTGGCGTTGGTGGTACTGGCGGGGTGTACGGGGACGGGTCCGGGTTCGGGGGCTTCGGGTTCGGCGCACCAGGCGGGTGCCTCGGGTTCGGCGGGGTCGTCCGGTCCGTCCGGTTCGGCGGGTGCCGGGGGCGCTCCGGCGGCTTCCGCTTCGCCGGGGACGTTCGGGGCGCCGCCGCGGATACCGTCCGCGCCGGGGCTGCCCGGTGAGGCGCACAGTGTGGGCCTCGCGCGGGACGGCAGCGGGTTCGCGCTGCTCGCCGAGTGCGTGAGCGACCCGGCGACGCCGGAGACCGGCTTCTGCCGGCAGCACGTGGCCGTGCGGGACGCCGGGGCGAAGGAGTGGGTGCTGCGGAAGTCCCCGCTGCCCCGGACCACGGGCACGGACGGCATCTCGGCCCACCTCCTCGCGCTCGGGCCGGGCCGGGCGCTCATCGAGGACGGGGCCGTCGAGCCCCAGGACGCGCGGAACTGGTTCACCCGGGACGGCGGCCGCAGCTGGCGGGCGGTGGACCGGCGTACGGTCGGGACGACCCCGGAGATACCCGCGGGCGCGGTGCTCACCACCGACTGCGCCTCGCCCGCAGGGGGCCATCCCGACGCGTGCGAGCGGGAGCGTCTCGTGGTCGTGTCGCCCCAGGACGGGCGGCGCCGGGCGCTGGCCCGGGTGCCGCTGCTCGGGGCGCGTCCCCTGCCCGCGGGACAGCCGGAGCCCGACGGGTCCTGGTGGGTCTCCGGCACGGACCCGCTCTCGGGGCGGGCGGCGGTCGCCGTCTCCCGGGACGGGGGGCGCGCCTGGACGGTCGGCCGGCTGCCGAGCCCGCCGGCCACCGGCCACGGGTGGTACACGTCGGTCGCGGTGGGCCAGGACGGGGTGTACGCGGCGGAGATGGGGGAGCTGACGGGCGGCGAACCCGTCAAGAACCCGATGCGGGCGCTGCACAGGTCCCTCGACGGCGGCAGGACGTGGCAGCGGATGTGGACCACGGGCCCGACCGCGGAGCCGCGGACGCTCCTGGGCCTGCCGGTCCCGGGGCCCGGCGGCCGGGTCGAGATCGGCGGGGAGCAGGCGGGCTACCGGAGCCTGGACGGCGGCCGTTCCTTCGTCCGGCTCGACGAGGGAAGCCACCACACCCGCCGCACCCCGCTCGGTCTGCTGCGTGAGTCGTCGAGCTGCCGGTACGAGCTGACCGCCGACGGGGTGCGGTGGTCGGAGTTCGGTCTGGCCTGCGAGAACCGGACGCCCTGACCGTTCAGTGGTGGAAGGAGGTCGCCGCGCTCTTGTCGTGGGTGAAGGGGCCGGACTGGCGCCGTAGTTCGGGCAGCAGCCGGCCCAGGTCCTCGACGAGGAGCGCGGCCAGGTCGGCCGAGAAGCCGTTGCGGCAGACCACGCGCAGGACGGAGAGGTCCTCGCGGTCGGCGGGGAAGGTGTAGGCGGGGACCAGCCAGCCCCGTTCGCGCAGCCGCCGTGACACGTCGAAGACGTCGAAGGAGGTGACGTCGGGAGCGGTGGTGAAGGCGAAGACGGGCAGTTGGCCGCCGCGGGTGAGGAGCCGGAAGTCGCCCATGGCCTCGATGCGTTCGGCGAGGCCCCGGGCGATGTCCCGGGAGGTCTGCTGCACCGCCCGGTAGCCCTCCCGGCCGAGCCTCAGGAAGGTGTAGTACTGCGCGACGACCTGGGCGCCCGGCCGGGAAAAATTGAGGGCGAAGGTGGGCATGTCGCCGCCCAGGTAGTTGACGCGGAAGACGAGTTCCTCGGGGAGTTCGGCGGGTGAGCGCCACAGGGCCCAGCCGACGCCCGGGTAGACCAGGCCGTACTTGTGACCGGAGGTGTTGATGGAGGAGACGCGGGGGAGCCGGAAGTCCCACACCAGGTCCTCGTCGATGAAGGGGGCGACCATGGCGCCGGAGGCGCCGTCGACGTGGACGGGGATGTCGAGACCGGTCCGTTCCTGGAGCGCGTCCAGAGCGGCGCAGATCTCGGCGACCGGTTCGTAGGAGCCGTCGAAGGTGGAGCCGAGGACGGCGACGACTCCGATGGTGTTCTCGTCGCAGAGCGCGGCGGCGGACTCGGCGTCGAGGTGGAAGCGTTCGCCCTCCATGGGGACGAGCCGGGCCTCGACCTCCCAGAAGTTGCAGAACTTCTCCCAGCAGACCTGGACGTTGACGCCCATCACCAGGTTGGGGCGGGCCGAGCCCGGATAGCGGTCGGCGTTCCGCTGGGCCCAGCGGCGCTTGAGGGCCATGCCGGCGAGCATGCAGGCCTCGCTGGAGCCGGTGGTGGAGCAGCCGACGGCGGTGGACGGGTCGGGGGCGTTCCACAGGTCGGCGAGCATGGCCACGCAGCGGCGCTCCAGTTCTGCGGTGCGCGGGTACTCGTCCTTGTCGATCATGTTCTTGTCGCGGCACTCGGCCATCAGCACCGCGGCCTGGGGCTCCATCCAGGTGGTGACGAAGGTGGCCAGGTTGAGCCGGGAGTTGCCGTCGAGCATCAGCTCGTCGTGGACGAGCTGATAGGCGCTCGCCGGGGGCAGGGGCCCGTCGGGCAGCCGGTGGTGGGGCGGGGCCTCGGTCATGCCGCCGAGCGGGTCGGCCGCCCCGAAGAAGGGGTTGAGGGCGAGCCGTCGGTCCGGCTGGGAGGGTGAGGTGGCGGGGCCCTGGTGCAGCGGCATGGGAACTCCTTCGGTCCGGTGGGGCGGGGGCGGTGCGGAGGTGGGGTCAGCGCAGGGCGTGGCCGTGTTTGTCGAGTTCGAGCTGGGGGCGGCCGGTGACGATCAACCAGGCGGGGAGGGAGGCGAGGCAGAGCAGGGCGAGCATCGCGGGGGAGGCGGCGAGGACGGCGCCGGTGAAGAGGCTGATCCAGCCCTGCCGGGTGGTGGCGAGCAGGACGCCGAGGACCGCGGACGAGACGGCGACCGCCGGATGGACCTCGGGGACGAGGGCCTGGGCGAGGAGCCCGAAGGCGGCGCCGATGAAGACGGCGGGGAAGATCCGGCCGCCCCGGAAGCCGCAGGAGGCGGCGACGAGGAGGGCGAGGAGTTTGATCGCGGCGAACTTGGCGAGCTCGCCCGAGGACCAGCCGCCGATCGAGGAGGTGAGTTCCTTGACCTCCTCCAGGCCCTTGAAGAGGGTCAGCGGCCCGCCGAGGGCGCCCAGGAGGCCGAGGACGAGGCCGCCGAGGGGCAGCATCACCATCGGGTGGCGCAGGCGTTGGAAGGCGGCGTGGACGTAGGGGAACAGATAGCAGGCGGCGAGGCCGAAGACGGCCGCGGCGGAGGCGATCACGAGGGCGGCGAGGAGGTCGCCCCAGCCGGGGTCGGTGAGCGGCGGGAGGCCCACGTCGAAGCTGGGTTCGGCGAGGAGCTGGGTGGTCATCGCGCCGGCGCCGGCGGCGACGAGCGGGGCGAAGAGCCGGTCCCAGAGGGAGCCGGGCCCCGGCTGCCCCGTGAGGGCCTCGGAGATCACGAGGGCGGCGGCGACGGGGGTGCCGAAGAGGGCGCCGATGGTGGCGGCCGTGGCGAGGGAGACCCAGATGGCGCCCGGCATTGCGGGAGCGGCCTTGCGGCCGAGCCAGTAGGCGAGGGCGATGTTGCTGGCGATGATGGGGTTCTCGGGGCCGAGGCTGACGCCGCCGGCGAGTCCGAGGGCGCTCGCGAGCAGCAGTCCCGGGACGACCACGGGGGCGAGCGGTGCTCCGCCGAGGCCTTCGGCGGCCGGATCGGGACCGGCGTGCCCGGGCGCCTTCCAGATGATCAGGCCCACGGCGATGCCGGTCGCCGTGAGCATGGTGATGATCCAGAGGGAGGAGTATCCGCCGATGCCGAGGGCGTCCGGCAGGTCGTGCCAGAGGACGCCCTGGAACTCCTCCGACAGCGCGCTGATCCCGAGGAACAGCAGGGCCGCCCCCACCCCGACCACGAGCGCGGGAAGCACCTGCGGCAGGAGGACCCGCAGCGGGGTCTCGTGGGCGGAGGGTGACGACGGGGGCGGAGCATGATCGGTAGCCACCGCCTCACCATAAGTGGATGAATGCCGCATAACATCACGAGAACGGGACCGAACGGACGTCCACCTCATGACACGTCAGGCCGCCACGCGAAGCGGACCGGCCCCGAAGAGCCCCGGTCCCGGTCACCGGCGTCCGGCTCAGGCGCGTGGTGCGATGACCACCGCCGTGCCGTACGCGCAGACCTCCGTGCCCACGTCCGCCGCCTCCGTCACGTCGAAGCGGAACATGAGCACGGCGTTCGCGCCGCGTGCCTGGGCCTGCTCCACCAGGCGTTGCATCGCCTGGTTGCGGGTCTCCACCAGCGTCTTCGTCAGGCCCTTCAGCTCCCCGCCGATCATCGACTTCAAGCCGGCTCCGATCTGGCTGCCCAGATGGCGGGAGCGGACGGTGAGGCCGAAGACCTCGCCGATCACCTGCCGGACCTCGAACCCCGGCACGTCGTTCGTCGTCACGACCAGCACGTCGGGATGCGGCCCCTGGCCGCCTCCGTACTCCTCGATGCCCATCGGCATACACCTCCTGACCCCCCAGCCTCAGGGGCGGGCGCCCCGTCCGCATCCCGTGGGCCCCGGGTGGAACCGGGCGCGTTCCGCTCGCGTTGATAGCTTGGGGCCAGCCCGTCCCCCATGCCCCCACCGACCGCAGGAGCCCGGAACCCGTGAACACGCTTGCCCTCGGACCGAGCTGGCTGGACCCGGACTATCTGATCCAGACCTTTGGTCTGATCGGTGTCCTCGTCATCGTCTTCGCCGAGTCCGGACTCCTCATCGGGTTCTTCCTGCCCGGCGACTCGCTGCTCTTCACCACCGGCCTGCTCGTCACCACAGGAAAGCTCGACCAGCCGCTGTGGATGGTCTGCACCCTGATCGTGGCCGCCGCGATCATCGGCGACCAGGTCGGCTACCTCTTCGGCCGGAAGGTGGGCCCGGCCCTCTTCAAGCGGCCCGACTCGAAGCTCTTCAAGCAGGAGAACGTCGAGAAGGCCCACGAGTTCTTCGAGAAGCACGGCCCGAAGTCGCTGATCCTGGCCCGCTTCGTCCCCATCGTGCGGACGTTCACACCGATCATCGCCGGCGTCAGCCGCATGAACTACCGCTCGTTCATCACGTTCAACATCATCGGCGGCGTGCTGTGGGGCGCGGGCGTGACCCTGCTCGGCGCCTCCCTCGGCAAGATCGACTTCGTGCACAAGCACATCGAGATGATCCTGATCGGCATCGTCCTGATCTCCGTGATCCCCATCGTGATCGAGTTCCTCAAGGCCCGCTCCCAGTCCAAGAAGGAGCAGGCACGGGGCGACCACGACGCCCCCGGCACCCCCAACCCCCAGAACCCCCGCGGCCGCCACGCCAAGCGCTGAGATCCAGGGACCGGCGCCCAGGAAGAGCCGTCAGAACCCCCGGGTGCGCTTCGCCGCACGCCGCGCCGCAGCCGCGCCCGGGGCCTGCATGAAGAGGCGGGCCAGCTCGCCTCCCAGGTTCACCCCGATCGCGATCGCCAGGGCCAGGGCCGCCGCCTTCGCCAGCGACGCGAAGCCCTGGTCCAGGTTGTTCTGGGCGATCGCGAGCACCCCGAAGTACGTCGCGGAACCGGGCAGCAGCGGGCCGATCGCCGCCGTCACGTACGGCAGCGACGACGTGTGGTGGTAGCGGGCGATCAGCTGCCCGAAGAGCCCCACCAGACCCGCCGCCACCGCCGTCGCCATCACCGCGGAGCCTTCCGCGGTCACCGCGATCGACGCGTAGATCACCCACGCCACCCCGCCGTTCAGGGTCGCGAACAGCACCGTCGACCGCGACTGCTGCAACAGGACCGCGAAGGTCGCGCACAGCACCATCGACGCCAGGATCTGCGTCACCGGCCGTTCCACCGCCCGCAGCGCACCCTCGGGATTGAGCTGCGCGTCGAACTGCACGGCGATGTAGAGCACCGACAGCACACCCACCACGATCGCGACGAAGAAGTACGCGACCTCCAGGAGTCTGGCCGACGCCGTGATGTAGAAACCGGTCAGACCGTCCTGCACCGCCGCCACGAGCGCCCGTCCCGGGATCAGCGCGAACAGGCCACCCGTGATCACCGCCGACGGCCGCAGATCCGCGTGCAGCAGCGTCAGGAGCACACCCATCGCCGCCGGCGGCATCGCCGCCACCAGGAACTGGTAGAACTCCGGCAGCCCGCGCCCCGCGCAGAACCACGCCAGCCGGTCACCGAGCACCGCGCCGAGCGCCGCCACGAAGAAGACCGTCGTGTCGCCGCCGAGGAGCACCGAGGCCGCACCGGCCAGCACCCCGGCCGCCGACGTGAGGACCCACCCCGGGTACGGGTGCCGGTTGCGCCGTATCTCCGCGAGCCGCCGGTAGGCCTCCTCGGGCGTCACCTCGTGGGCCTGCGCGTTGATGTCGGCGAGCAGCGTGTACACCGCCGCGAGCCGCGTGTAGTCCGTTCCCCGGCGCCGTACCGTCCGGTTCGCCGTGATCGGATCGTCCACGAGGGACGGCTGGTACGTGACGGCCAGCAGGGTGAACGTCACCGTCGGCTCGACCCGGTCGAGACCGTACGAACGGCAGATGGCGAACATCGCCGCCTCGACGTCCTCCGCGCCCTCCCCACCCGCCAGCAGCAGCTCGCCGATGCGCAGCGTCAGGTCGAGCACGCGCGGCACCGAAGGACCGGCCTCGTCCTCCTTGCGCGGCGCCTCCGGCACCGGCCGCTCACCCACCGGCAGCCGCAGCATGGTCCGCATCCGGTCCTGCCACGGCGCGTCCTGCGACATCCGCACCAGCGGCACCCCGTACGCCGGGGTGAAGGCGGGCGGCGAGTTCTTCGCCGAGTAGGTCGCGGGCGTCGCGAACGCCGAACCCTCATGCTCGGCCGGCGGCTCCGTGGTGAGTCCTGGCGGGATGGCGAACTCGGAGGTCGGGTGCTCCTCCTCCGGCGGCGCGGGCTGCTCCACGCCGGCCGGCGGCACGAACGCGCTCCGCGCCTCGTCCGACTGCGGCTTCCGGTCCTCCGGAGCCTCTTCCGGACCGTTCTTCGAGCCGCCCGGCTCCGCCACCACTCTGTCCGCCTCACTCCCCAGGGAATCGTGGATTCCAGTATGGGCATGCGACGGACGTGCGAAAGGCGGTGCACCCCATGAGGTGCACCGCCTTCTCACACGATCGGAACGGCGGGCTCAGTGGCCGCCCTGCTCCTTGGCACGCGCGTACGACTTCTCGATCTCTTCCTCGGCCTCGGCGCGGCCGACCCAGTCGGCGCCCTCGACCGACTTGCCCGGCTCCAGGTCCTTGTAGACCTCGAAGAAGTGCTGGATCTCCAGGCGGTCGAACTCCGCGACGTGGTGGATGTCCCGCAGGTGCTCCATGCGCGGGTCCGTGGCCGGGACGCACAGCAGCTTGTCGTCGCCGCCCGCCTCGTCCGTCATGCGGAACATGCCGATCGCGCGGCACTTGATCAGGCAGCCCGGGAACGTGGGCTCGTCGAGGATGACGAGCGCGTCCAGCGGGTCGCCGTCCTCGCCGAGGGTGTTCTCGACGTAGCCGTAGTCGGTCGGGTAGGCCGTCGACGTGAAGAGACGACGGTCCAGGCGGATGCGACCCGTCTCGTGGTCGACCTCGTACTTGTTCCGCGATCCCTTCGGGATCTCGATGAGAACGTCGAACTCCACGGGTGGCTCCTCCTGAATCAACACAAGTGAATGCTCGCGACGACGCGCGGTGATTAAGTGTCCCTCACGCATGTGTGTGATCGCGAAAGGGGCTGGTCAGCAATGCCCGAGCCGAGGATGTGGCAGCTCACGGCGGGCTCCGCCGCCCTCGGACTGGCCCTGGCCGCCGTTGCGGTGACCGCGGCCGGTCCGTGGGACTCGGGTCAGCGTACGGCCGAGCGGGCCCGCGCCGCCGCCCCGGAGGCGGGTGGCGCACATCACGCCCCGGCCCCCGCACC
>JOBE01000012.1 GCA_000717735.1 Streptomyces griseoluteus
TTTTTCAAGCAGAAGACGGCATACGAGATCTAGTACGGTCTCGTGGGCTCGGAGATGTGTATAAGAGACAGGTGGCGGGTGGCGGGCGAGCCTTCAGGGGCGACGGGACGGCCGAGGCCCGATGATCTGTTCACGCGGGGTTCGTGTGGGCGCCGTCCCCGGCCGTTAGGCATGGGGCGACGCACCGCCCCGCCCGGACCCGCCTCGGAGGCCCCTCCATGTCCCAGCCCGTACCCGGCAGTTCCTCCTCCCCCGCCCGTCGCAGCGTGCTGCGCGGGTCGCTGGCCGCCTCGGCGGCGCTGACCCTCGGCGGTACCGGCCTCGCCGCCCCCGCGTTCGCGCTGTCGGGCCGGCCCGGCGCCGGGTGGGGGGTCCAGACGGGCGACGTCACGGCGTCCTCCGGTCTGGTGTGGGTGCGGTCGGACCGGCCGGCGCGGATGCTCGTCGAGACCTCGGCGAGTGAGTCGTTCCGCCGCGTCCGCCGCCACCAGGGGCCGCTGATCGGCGCGGGCACGGACTTCACCGGCACCACGGCCCTGCGCGGACTGCCCGCAGGCGAGCAGATCCACTACCGGGTCACCCTCGCCGACCCGGACGATCCGCGCCGGACGGGCGAGCCGGTCACCGGAACCTTCCGTACGGCCCCGGAGCGGCGCCGTGACGGGATCCGTTTCCTGTGGTCGGGGGACATCGCCGGGCAGGGCTGGGGCATCAACCCGGACATCGGCGGCTTCCGCGCCTACGAGGAGATGCGCCGTCTCGACCCCGACTTCTTCCTGTGCAGCGGCGACTCGATCTACGCCGACGGGGTGATCCAGCCCAGCGTGACGCTGCCCGACGGCCGGATCTGGCGGAACGTCACCACCCCTGAGAAGTCCAAGGTCGCCGAGACGCTCGACGAGTACCGCGGCAACTTCCGCTACAACCTGCTCGACCACAACGTCCGGGCGTTCAACGCGCAGGTGCCGTCGGTCGTGCAGTGGGACGACCACGAGGTGCGCAACAACTGGTACCCGGGCCAGATCCTGGACGACGCCCGCTACACGGAGAAGGACGTGGACGTCCTCGCCGCGCGGGCCCTGCGGGCCTTCGGCGAGTACACGCCGGTCTCCACACTCCACGCGCGCGGTGGGCGCGGGAGCCGGATGCACCGGGTGGTGCGGTACGGGCCGCTGCTCGACGTGTTCGTGCTCGACATGCGCTCGTACCGGAACGCCAACTCCCCCGGCCGGCAGGCCGACGACACCACCGGCATCCTCGGCGCCGAGCAGCTCGCCTGGCTCAAGCGGGAGCTCGCCGCCTCCACGGCGGTGTGGAAGGTGCTCGCGGCGGACATGCCCCTCGGCCTGGTCGTACCGGACGGCTCGGCGAACTTCGAGGCGATCGCGCAGGGCGACCCGGGCGCGCCGCTCGGCCGTGAGCTCCAGATCGCCGAGCTGCTGCGGTTCGTCAAGCACCGGCGGATCACCGGCACGGTGTGGCTGACGGCGGACGTGCACTACACCTCGGCGCAGCACTACGCGCCGGAGCGGGCGGCGTTCAAGGACTTCGCGCCGTTCTGGGAGTTCGTGTCGGGGCCGCTGGCCGCCGGCGGGTTCCCGGCGAACGCCCTCGACGCGACCTTCGGTCCCGAGCGGGTGTTCGTGCGGGCTCCGGAGCGGGCGAACCTGTCGCCGATGGAGAGCCCGCAGTACTTCGGCGAGGTCGTCATCGACGGCCACAGCGGGGAGCTGACGGTGCGGCTGCGCGCCGAGGGCGGGACGGTGCTGTTCAGCAAGGTCCTGCGGCCGGGGCGCGTGGGGCAGTAACGCCTGGTCAGGCCGGGTGCGGAGGCCTGGCGCGGTGATTGTCAGTGCCGGGACCTACCGTCGTACCCATGACGCGATCCGTGCAGGCAATCGCCTACGTCCGCCCGTCCGCGCTGGAGTCCACGGGCTCCGGCCGGCTGCTCGGTCTGGAGACGGCGGGGGGCCTCACGCCCCGGGGGGCGGAGGCCCATCCCCGTTTCTTCTCCGGCTTCCTGGCCTCTCCGCAGGTCGCCGCCCGAGGGCTGCTCGCGGTCGCCGACGTGGCCGCGGCCCGCTACCACCAGCGGATGAGGACCGGGTCGCTGGATCCGGTGGTGACGGGGAACGGGGACCGGCTGCGATTCGAGTCGTTCTCGGGCTGCGGCGGGGTGTACGCGCGCCTGGACGTGCTCGGCGAGGGACTCGGGGGTACGGAGACGGGGCACGGCACCACCAACGTCGACGTCAACGACCCGCTGCGGGAGGCGCTGTCGCGGATGACCGGGGACGATCCGCTGCATCTGCGGGTGGGCCCGGAGGAGATGGCCGTGACCACGCTCGCGGGGGCGGTCGTCGAGAAGAAGGTCCCGCTGCCGGACCGCTGGCTGCGGGGCTTCGCCGAGGCGCAGGTCGCCTCGGCCCGGTTCGATCTGCGGGCCGAGCTGAGCGGGGCGGAGGCCGTCCGCTTCCTCCGGTCCCTGCCGCGCGGCCAGGCCCGGGGACGCGGGCCGCTGTGGATCTCCCCGTCCGGCCGGTCGCTGCGGCCGACGACCCGGCCGGGCGCCGGATCGGTGTGCCTGCCGGGTCCTGACCGGCTGGTCGCCCTGGAGCGGGTGCTGCGGCACGCGACGGGCCTGCGGGTGTACGGGCCGGTGCCGGACGGGGGCCTGGCCACGGCGAGCGCCTGGGAGCTGACCCTGCCGGGCATGCGGCTCACCCTGACGCTGTCGCCCGATCCAGCGCGGGGCTTCTCCGGTGAGGGCGGGGTCCTGGAGGCGCTCGCGACGGAGGAGGCCGCGCAGGACGCGGAGCTGGTCGCTGTCCTGCTGGCCTGGGAGCCCCGGATCGACCCGGCCGACCTCGCGGCGCAGGCCGGGCTCACGGTCGACCGGGTCCGGGCGGCGCTGACCCGGCTCGGCACGGCGGGCCGGGTGGGGTACGACGTGGCGGACGCGGGCTACTTCCACCGGGAGCTGCCGTACGACACGGACCGGGCCGAACGGCACAATCCGCGTCTGGTGAGCGCGCGCCGGCTGGTCGCGGAGGGGGCGGTGACGCTCGAAGGGGAGCTGGCGACGGTGGCCTCGGGCGAACGGCGCTACCGGGTACGGGGGGCGGACGGGGTGCTCAGCTGCACCTGTCAGTGGTGGGCGGACCACCGGGGGCGCCGGGGTCCGTGCAAGCACGCGCTCGCGGTGCGGATGGTCCGGCGCGGCGCCGGGGCCGCGGTCGGGGCCGGGCGATGACGACGCCCCGGCCGGAGCGGCCGGACGAGGCGGGCACGAGGGGGGACGGCGTGGAGAACGGAACGGGTGAGGGAGTGGGGATCGGAATGGGTGACGGCGTGACGGGTGTGGACGAGGCGGGCGTGACGGGGGTCGGCGTCGGGGACGAATCCGGGGTCGGCATCGAGGACGAATCCGGGGTCGAATCCGGGGTCGACAAGCTGCTCGCGGCGGTACGCGCGGGCGTGACCACCGACGTGCCGGCGCTTCTGGAACCGCTGGACGCCGCCGAGCGCAAGGCGGCCCTCGCGCGGCTGAAGGCGCTGCGTGCCGAGGTGCGCGCCGGGCAGTGGGCGTCGCCCCCGTACCTGGCGAACCGCATCCGCAGCGCGCTGTACGTGGCGGGCGCCGGGTGTCTGACCGGGGTCGCGGAGACCGCGAGCTGGCTCGGCGCGCGCGATCTGCTGATGTGGGACACGGACGGCCCGATGGCTCTCGCGGCGCTGGGCGAGCGCGATCCGGAGTGGGCGGCGGACCTGGCGGGGCGGCTGGCCAAGAGGCAGGCCGTGGCGGAGAACAGCTATCCGCTGCTGCACGGTCTCGTGGTCCGCTCGGGGTACACGGTCGCCCCGACGGACGGCTACGTCAACGGCTGGGTCTGGCACATCACCGACGACCGGCTCCTGGAGCGGCTCCGGGAGGATCCCCAGACGCCCGTCCTGGTGGCCCACGCGCTCGCGATGGCCGAGGCTCCCGAGCGGTTCACGCGGACGCTGCGTCCCGGCTCCCCGAGGCACTGGCCCACGGCGCTGCGGACGCTCGTCGCGGAGGGACTCCTGGACCGGGCTCAGGTCCTGGACCTGTGCGTCTCCCGGCTGCTGCGCGGCGGCCCCATCCGGAACCTGCGTTTCCCGCTGGAGATGGTGCGGCTGCTCGAACCGGACACGGACGAGCTGGGGAAGCGGATCCCCGACTGGGTCGGGATCGCGGCCGACGCGCCGTCGCTCGTCGCCGGATACGCCCAGGACGTCCTGACGGAGCTGGCGTCGGCGGGGACACTGCCGGTCGGAGCGCTCGCCGAGATGACGGCCGGGGTCCTCTTCCGGACCGAGAAGAAGCTCGTACGGGCCCAGTTGGCACTGGTCGGCAAGGTGCTGGCGCGGGAGCCCGGCGCGGCGGGCGAGCTGCTGCCGGCCGTGACGGAGGCCTTCGGGAACGAGGACACCAGCGTCCAGGAGCGGGCTCTCAAGCTGGTGGGCCGTCATCTGACGGCGGTGGGCCCGGAGGTGCGGGATGAGCTGGCCGAGGCCGCCGGGCTGCTGAGCCCGATGCACCGGCAGGCCGCCGAGGCGCTGTTCGGCAGCGCACTGGAGGAGCCGGCCGGGGCGCCGTACGAGGAGATCCTGCCGCCGGTGCCCGAGCGGCTGCTCGTCGCGCCTCCGGCGTCGACGGTCGAGGCGCTGATGGCGGAGCTGGTGGCCAAGGGGCTCTCCGAGGAGCCCGTGGCCTTCGAGCGGGCGCTCGACGGGCTTGTGCGCCTCGCGCACCGGGACCGGGCGACCGTGGTGGAGGCGGTGCGGGAGGCCTTCCCCCGGACGGGATGGCAGGAGACCCACTACTTCACCCACCACACCCAGGGGACCGAGGTGGTGCTCGCGGGGCTGCTCGGTCTGCTCGACCGGGCGCGGATCGACCTCGGCCGGACGAAGGGGAACGGCTCGGACTCCTGTTTCCACCAGGCACTTTCGGGGGTCCTCGACGCCCGGCTGTGGGAGGCGGCCGATCTGGTCGGCACGGGCGCGCTGCCGTTCCTCCTCGCCACCCCGACCTGGCACACCGGCGCGATCGACCCGCTGGTGCTGGTGGCACGGCTGCGGGAGTACCGGGACGCGGGTGCGGAGCCCGCTCCGGCCGATCTCGCCCAGGCGCTGCTACGGGTGCTGCGCGACGACCCGTCGGCGGGGCGGGCCGCCGAGGAGGCGGCGGCGCTCGGCACGCCGGCCGGCCGCCGGCTCGCCGAGTGGCTGCGGGAGGAGGACGCCGTGGCGGCGTCCGTGCGGTTCCTCGTGCGGGGCGAGGAGCGGTCCACGATGCAGTGGTGGCTGTTCGACCGGATCGTGGTCGACGTCGCCGACCGCCCGGCGGTGCGGGAGGAGTTCCCGCCCGCGTTCCAGTGGCTGGGCGGCGTTCTGGAGGCGACGCCACGCCGCTGCTACCACTGGGTGGACGGCCGCGCGCAGTGGGCCGCTGTCCTGCCGGCCGACCGTGAGGTCCTCGCGGCCTGTCTCCTGCCGACCCTGGCGTACTGCGTCGAGGGGGACTCGCGCGGGGCGACCGAGCCCCTGACGGCGCTGGCCGAGGCCGAGGGGCCGGCGGGCCGGGCGGTCCTGCTGACCCTGGCGTTCGGGCTCGGCTGTGCGGACGCCGACGACCGGCTGCGCGCGGTCGACGCCCTGCTCGTCCTGGCGTCGCGGGGCGAGCTGGACGCCCGGCAGGTCGGCAGCGAGCTGGCGTGGCTGGTCGCGGAGGGCTCGGTCAAGCCGAACCGGCTGGCGGACGCGGCCCGGACGGCGGCGCTCACCGGGGCGTACGGGACGGTGTGGGCGGTCCTGTCGGCGATGCTGCCGGACCTGCTCACCGCCACCAGGCCGGTGCGCGGGCTCGGGGAGGTGCTGGCGGTCGCGGCCGACTGTGTGGAGCGGTGCGGGGCGGGCGGGGACGTCGCCGGGCTCGCCCCGCTGGCCGCGAAGCGGGGTTCCACGCAGCTGGTCGTGCAGGCCGGACGCCTGCTGAACGCACTGCGTCAGGGCACCGATCGGAGCCTGACAGAAACGGTCTGAATCGCTCTTTAAGCCGCTAGATGGGCGCTTAACCCGTCAGTCACAAAGCGTTCGTGATCACGCAACACCACTGCGTCACAGTGAGGTCATGACCGATGTGACGTCTTCGAAGAGCACCCGCCGTCCGCACCACTGGCGGCACGACCTGATCGAGCTCGCCGCCCTGTTCACCGCCGTGGTGGTGGCCGACACGATCGCCAAGACCATCGCCAAGGGGCCCGAGGGCCCCTCCCTGCTGGTCTTCTCGGCGATCGCGCTGGTCGCCACCGCCGCCTTCCACACCTGGTGGGCACGGAGGCACAGTCATGCGAGCCATGCCCCGCCCTCCGGCCATCCCGGCGGGCACTCCGACCCGGCCGGGACAGCCGCCACGGGCGAGCGGCAGGAGCACGAGGAGGAGTCCGGGGTACCCGTCGAGACCACCCTGTGGAGGATGCGGACCACGGTCGCGGACACGCCGGGCAGCCTCGCCGCCCTGTGCACGGTCCTCGCCCGCCTGGGCGTGGACATCCTCACGCTCCAGACGCATCCGCTCGCCGACGGCACGGTCGACGAGTTCCTGCTGCGCGCCCCCGCAGACCTCTCCGCCCAGGCGCTCGCCCGTGAGATCTCGGCGGCCGGCGGCCGCGACACCTGGACCGAGCGGGCCGACGCCCACGACCTGGTGGACACCCCCACCCGGGTCCTCGGCCTCGCCACCCGTACCGCGCTCGACGCGGCCGAACTGCCGCTCGCGCTGCGCCAGCTCCTCGGCCGCTGCACGCTCCACACCGTGCCCGCCGTCTCCCTCACGGGCCGCCCCACCGGCGAACACGCCCCGGTCGAAGGCGTCCTGGAGGAGACGGTGATGCGGCTGCGCGACCCCGACGGCGGCACGCTCATCGTGGAGCGTCCCTACCTCCCCTTCACCCCGACCGAGTTCGCCAGGGCCCGCGCCCTCGTGGAGCTCGAAGCGCGTCTCGGCCCGCGCGTCCCGCGCAGCCAGGACGTCCTGACCCTGCCCGAGGGCAACGAGATCACCGTCCGCCGCGCCGACCAGCGCGATCTGGCCGCCGCGCGCGCCATGCACGACCGCTGCTCGGCCCGCACCCTGGGCCTGCGCTACCACGGCCCGGTCGGCGACGCCGACCGCTACCTCGACCATCTGCTCAGCCCCCGCTTCGGGCGCACCCTCGCCGTGCAGACGACGTCCGGCCGTCTCGTCGCCCTCGGGCACCTGCTCTGGGACGGCGACGAGACGGAGGTCGCGCTGATGGTGGAGGACGACTGGCAGCGGCGCGGCATCGGATCCGAACTCCTCGGCCGGCTGGTGGCGATGGCCGAGGAGGCCGGCTGCGCGAGCGTGTACGCCGTGACCCAGTCGTCCAACACCGGCATGGTGGCCGCGATGCGGGCGCTGAACCTGCCCCTCGACTACCAGATCGAGGAGGGCACCCTGGTGATCACCGCCCGCTTGGCCTCGGCGCCGCGACCGGCCGGCCGGCCGCAGCAGGGACACCCGCAGGAGCAGCGGCACGAAGAGGTGCGACGGGCGGAGCGCTGAGCGCCTGGGTCAGATCACGCCACAGGTCCTCGACGTCCTCGAGGCCGACCGACATCCGCAGGAGCCGGTCGCTGACGCCCGCCGAGCGCCGGTCTCCCTCGGCCACGATGCGGTGGCTGATGGAGGCCGGGTGCTGGATGAGGGTGTCCACGCTGCCGAGGCTGACGGCCGGGGTGATCAGCCGGACGCCGGCGATGACGTCGTGCGGTTCGCCGTAGACCTCGAAGGCGATCATCGCGCCGCCGATCCGCGGATAGTGGACCCGCGCGATCCGGGGGTCGGTGGCCAGCCGGCGTACCAGCTCGGCCGCGGTCGTGGAGGCCGCCCGTACCCGTACCGGCAGGGTGGACAAGCCCCGCAGCAGCAGGTAGCCGGCGAGCGGGTGCAGCACCCCGCCGGTGGCGAAGCGCACCTGGCGGAGGGTACGGGCGAACTCCTCGTCGCAGGCGACGACGCCGCCCATGACGTCCCCGTGCCCGCCCAGGTACTTGGTGGCGCTGTGCAGCACGATGCGGGCGCCCTGGGCGACGGGCCGCTGGAGCACCGGGGTGGCGAAGGTGTTGTCGACCAGGAGCGGCACGGAGCCGCAGGAGTGCGCGAGGGCTCGGATGTCCGCCTCGGCGAGGGTCGGGTTGGCGGGCGACTCCACCATGACGAGGCCGGTGTCGGGACGGATCGCGTCCGCGACGCCCGCGGGATCGGTCCAGGTCACCTCGGTGCCGAGCAGTCCCGCGTCGAGCAGGTGGTCGCTGCACCCGTACAGCGGGCGGACCGCGACCACATGGCGCAGGCCCTGGCTCGCCCGGGCGAGGAGGACGGCGGTGAGGGCCGCCATGCCGCTGGCGAAGGCGACGGCCGCCTCTGCGCCCTCCAGGCGGGCGAGGGCCTCCTCGAAGCGCGCGACGGTGGGGTTGTCGAGCCGGGCGTAGACGGGCGGCCCGTCGAGCCGGGCGCCGGTGGTGGCGAACTCGTCGATCCGGGCGGCCTCGGCACGCGCGTCGTACGAGGGGTAGGTGGTGGACAGGTCGAGCGGCGGGGCGTGCAGCCCGAGCGAGGCGAGGTCTTCGCGGCCGGCGTGCACGGCTTCGGTGGCAAGGGCCCTCGGGGTGACCGAGGAGCCGTAGTCCATGGCGTCCATGGCGGCACTGTGAACGGATACCGGGAAGTAGGGGGAATCGGCCGTGCTACGTTCGGCTGATGGCCGATTCTGTCGTACTGGACGCGGTCGATCTGCACATTCTTCGCCTCCTGCAGAACGACGCCCGGACCACCTACCGTGAGCTCGCCGCCGAGGTCGGAGTGGCGCCCTCCACCTGCCTCGACCGGGTGGCGCGACTGCGCCGCACCGGTGTGATCCTCGGACACCAGCTACGACTAGATCCGGCCAAACTCGGCCGTGGCCTCGAAGCGCTCCTTCTCGTCCAGGTCCGTCCGCACCGGCGTGAACTGATCGGTCCGTTCGTGGACCGGATCCGCGCCCTGCCGGAGTCCCGCGCGCTGTTCCATCTGACGGGACCCGACGACTACCTGGTGCACGTGGCCGTGGCGGACCCCTCCGACCTGCAGCGACTCGTCCTCGACGAGTTCACCTCGCGCCGGGAGGTGGCCCGCGTCGAGACCCGGCTGATCTTCCAGGAGTGGGAGTGCGGCCCGCTCCTGCCGCCCTCCGCGGGCCCTTCCTTGTCAGCCGACTGAGGCCGGACGAGGGTGACGCGGGCCCTCAGGAGACGCCAGGATGACCCGCATGCCAGAGATTTCCAGCAGCCCGCTGCCCCGCCAGGTCGCCGACGACCACGTCGACGCACTCATCGCCCTCGACCCGATCACCGGTACGTATCTGGGAGTCAAGGAGAGTGCCGGACTGCTGCCGGACTTCTCGCCCGCCGGCCAGCGGGCCGTGGCCGACCTGGCCCGCCGTACGCTCGCCCGGCTCGACGTGGCGGAGCGCGCCCCGGGCGCGGACAGCGAGGCGGAGCGGCGGTGCGCCCGGCTGCTGCGGGAGCGCCTGACGGCGGAACTGGCCGTGCACGAGGCCGAGGAGGGCCTGTGCGCGGTCAGCAACATGCGGTCGCCCGCGCACAGCGTCCGCATCGTCTTCACCGTGATGCCGACGGAGACCGAGGAGGACTGGACGGCGGTCGCCGCACGGCTGCGGGCGGTCCCGGCGGCCCTGGAGGGCTACCGCGCGTCGCTCACCCTCGGCCTGGAGCGCAAGCTGTTCGCCGGGCCTCGCCCCACCGCGACCTTCGTCGACCAGCTCACCGAATGGGCCGGCGCGGAGAGCGGAGGGCCGGGCTGGTTCGAGGAGTTCGCCGCCGCGGGGCCCGACACCCTGCCCGAGAAGCTGCGCACCGAACTGGCGGAGGCGGGCCGGGAGGCCACCGGATCCGTCACGGCGCTGCGGGACTGGATGCGGGACGTGTACGCCCCTGCCGTCGCCGACGCCCCGAACACGGTCGGCCGCGAGCGCTACCAGCGCTGGACCCGCTTCTTCAACGGCACCGATCTGGACCTCGACCAGGCGTACGCCTACGGCTGGACCGAGTACCACCGGCTGCTCGGCGAGATGCGCACCGAGGCCGAGCGGATCCTGCCGGGCGCCGACCCCTGGGAGGCGCTCGCCCACCTCGACGAGCACGGCACGCACATCGAGGGCGTCGAGGAGGTCAGGGTCTGGCTCCAGGAGCTGATGGACGAGGCCATCGAGGCCCTCGACGGCACCCACTTCGAACTGGCCGGCCGGGTGCGCCGGGTGGAGTCCCGGATCGCCCCGCCGGGCGGCGCCGCGGCGCCGTACTACACCGGCCCGTCCGAGGACTTCGCGCGCCCCGGCCGGACCTGGCTGCCGGTGGACGGCACGACCCGTTTCCCGGTGTACGACCTGGTGTCGACCTGGTACCACGAGGGTGTTCCCGGCCATCACCTCCAGATGGCCCAGTGGGTGCACGTCGCCGACCGGCTCTCCCGCTACCAGGCGACCATCGGCAAGATCAGCGCCAACATGGAGGGCTGGGCGCTCTACGCGGAGCGCCTGATGGACGAACTCGGCTTCCTGCCCGACGCCGAGCGGCGCCTCGGTTACCTGGACGGCCAGATGATGCGCGCCTGCCGGGTGATCGTGGACATCGGCATGCACCTGGGCCTGGAGATCCCGGCGGAGTCGCCGTTCCACCCGGGCGAGCGGTGGACGCCGGAGCTCGCGCAGGAGTTCTTCCAGCGGCACAGCAGCCGTCCGCCGTCCTTCGTCGAGAGCGAGATGACCCGCTACCTGTCGATGCCGGGCCAGGCGATCGGCTACAAGCTGGGCGAGCGTGCCTGGCTGCTCGGCCGCACCAAGGCGCGGGCGGCGCACGGCGACGCCTTCGACGCGAAGGCCTGGCACATGGCGGCGCTCTCGCAGGGCCCGCTGGGCCTCGACGACCTCGTGGAGGAGCTCGCCCGCCTCTGAGACGGGCCACCAGGGCACCCTCGGCGGGATTCCCCGGTCGATCACTTGATCGACCGGGGAATCCCCTGCTACTCCTCGTCCATGACCACCGACTACACCCCCGACGCCACCGACTGGCGCATCATCGAGGCCCTCCAGTCCGAGGGCCGCGCCAGCTTCGCCGAGCTCGCCCGTACCGTGTCGATGTCGCCGTCCGCGGTGACCGAGCGGGTGCGGCGCCTGGAGGAGGCCGGGGTGATCACCGGGTACACGGCGATCGTCGACCAGGACCGGCTGGGCCTGCCCATCCTCGCCTTCGTACGGCTGCGCTACCCGCACGGCAACTACAAGCCGTTCCACGACCTGATCGACACGACGCCGGAGGTCCTGGAGGCGCACCACGTCACCGGCGACGACTGCTTCGTCCTCAAGGTCGCCGCCCGTTCCATGCGGCACCTGGAGGAGATCACCGGGAAGATCTCCACGCTCGGCGCGGTGACCACCAGCGTCGTCTACTCCTCGCCGCTGCCCCGGCGTTCGCTCAGCCGCTGAGGTCAGCCGCTGGAAGTCCACAGGTGGGAGTCAGCCGCTGGGAGTCCCGGTGGGAGTCAGCCGCTGAGCGCGTCCGCGCCGGTGCGCAGTCGCACCGCCGACCCGTGCCGCGCCTTGACGACCTCCAGCTGGGCCGGGATGCGCCGGCGCAGATCGCCGACGTGGCTGACGATGCCGACGCTGCGGTCGCGCTCGCGCAGCGAGTCCAGGACGTCGAGGACCTCGTCGAGCGTCTGCTCGTCGAGGCTGCCGAAGCCCTCGTCGATGAACAGGGTGTCGAGCCGTACGCCGCCCGCCTCGTCCGTGACGACGTCGGCGAGGCCGAGGGCGAGCGCGAGCGAGACGAAGAAGGTCTCGCCGCCGGAGAGGGTGGCGGTGTCGCGCTCGCTGCCGGTCCAGGCGTCGACGACGTGCAGACCGAGCCCGGCCCGCTTGCCGCCGGAGCGCGCGTCGGAGTGGACGAGGGTGTAGCGGCCCGAGGACATCCGCTGGAGGCGGGCGGTCGCGGCGGCGGCGACCTGTTCGAGGCGCGCCGCGAGGACGTACGACTCCAGGCGCATCCGGCGCTCGTTCTCGGCGGAGGTGCCGGCGGTGAGGGCGGCGAGGCGGGCCACCCGGTCGTACTCCTCGCGGAGCGGACCCAGTCGGCGCACCTCGGTCACTGCCTGCCGGGACAGGGCGGCGAGGTCGGTCGCGCGTTCCCGGGCGGCGGCCAGGACGGAGGCGGCCTCGCGGAGGGCGCGTTCGGCCGCCGTGTGGGCGGCCGCTGCGGCGGCGGGGTCGGCGGGCGGGAGCGCGGCGGCGGCCGCGGTTCCGGGCTCGGCGAGCCGGTCGGCCACGGCGGCGGACTCGGCCTGCCAGGCGTCCACGCTGTGCTGGTGGTCCCGGCGTTCGCTCTCGCGGAGGAGCGCGGCGGCGGCCTCGGCCGGGGTGGCGAAACCCGCGCGGTAGGCGGCGTCGGCGAGCCGGTCGTCGGCCTCCTTCAGGCGCTGGGCGGCGAGTTCGGCGGAGCGTACGGCGCCGTTGGCGTCGACCAGGAGGGCGATCCGCCGTTCCAGGCGGGTGGCGTGCTCGGCCACGCTGGCGAACGCACCGCGGCCCCGGGCGACTTCCTCGTCGAGCGCGACCTGTTCCCGGTCGAGGGCCTCGCGCCGGGAGGTGCGCGCGGCGACCCGCCGCTCGGCCTCGCGCTGGGCGCCGACGCGCTCCTCGTGCTCCCGCTCGGCCCGCGCGAGGGCCTCCCGCGCGCTGTGGGTCTGCCCTGCGAGGGCGTGGGCCTCGGCGTGGAGTCGGGCCAACTCCGCTACTTCGTGGGTGAGTTCCAGCACGGAGGGCTCGTCCGTGGGGCCTTCCGCGGCCGTGCCCGCGCGGACCTCGGCGCGGGCCGTGGACCAGGACTCGCGGGTGACGGCCAGTTCGCGTTCGGCGGCCGTACGGGTCTCCTCCGCGCGGGTGTAGGCCGCGTAGGCCGCGTCCTCGGTGGCCCGGTCGACGTGGTCGGCGGTGGTGCGGGCGGGGGCCGGGTGGTCGGTCGAGCCGCAGACCTGGCAGGGGTCGCCCGCGCTGAGGGTGACCGCGAGTTCGGCGGCGATTCCCTCAAGACGGCGGGACTTGACGTCGAGCCAGCTCTCGTGGGCGGTGTTCCGCCGCTCGCGGGCGTCCGCGAGGCGCGCCTCGGCCGCCTCGGTGTCGAGGGCGAGGGCGTCACGGCGGCGTGCCGCCGCGAGCCGGCGGCGGGCGGGCTCCAGGCGGCCCGCGAGGTGTTCGGCGCGGGCAGCGGCGTCCCTGGCGGCCTCGACGCGCTCGGTGAGCGCGGCCCGGCGCGGTTCCCAGCCGGCGAGCCAGTCGGCCGCGTCACGCAGGACGTCGTCGTCGGCGCGCGCCTCGCGCGCGAGGACGGCACGCTCCTCGGTGAGCACGGCGGCGCGATGCTCGGCACGGCGGGCCGCCTCAAGGCCGCCGAGTTCCTCTCGGTACCGGTGTTCGCGGGTGGAGAGCTGTTCGGCCCCGGCGTCGGCGAGGTCGGGGGGCAGCAGGGCGCGGGCGCGTTCCCGGGCGGCGTGCGCGGCGGCGTGCTCGCGCTCGGCGTCCTGGCGCAGTCCGAGCGCGGGCGCCACCCGGTCCGCCTTGAGGCTGCGGTCGAGAGCGGCCTGCAGCCGGTCGCGCTCGGGGGCGCGGGCGTCGAGCCGCTCGCGGCGCAGGAGCGCGTCGGCGTGCCGGGCCTGGCGGGCGGCGAGGTCGTTCTCGGCGTCGAGGGAGGCGCGGGCGGCGCCCTGCCGGGCCTCGGCGGCGTCGATCCGTACGCGCGCGATGTCGAGGACCTCTCGCGCCTCCGTACGGGCGACGGCGGCCCAGGTCAGGACCTCCTCGGCGAGCCCGGGATCGCCGGGCCTGCCCTCGACGGAGGTACGGGCGACGCCGAGGCCTCCGGCGGCCTGGCCCATCCGGTGGGCGAGGGCGAGGAGCCGCTCGTCCCCCTCCTCGACCTGCTGTTGCGCGGTGCGCCGGAGTTCGGCGAGGCGTTCCTCGACGGCGGCGAAGCGGCGGGTGTCGAAGAGGCGGCCGAGGAGCCTGCCCCGGGCCTCGGCGTCGGCCCGCAGGAAGCGGGCGAAGTCGCCCTGCGGGAGGAGGACGACCTGGCAGAACTGCTCGCGGCTCATGCCGACGAGCTGGGTGATCTCCTCGCCCGTCTCCTGGTGGGAGCGGCTGAGGCCGGCCCAGGTACCGGTGGCGGCGTCGTACTCGCGCAGCCAGGTCTGTGCCTTCTCGGTGGTGAAGCCGCCGCCGCGCTTCTTGGGGCGCTGCTGGGCGGGGCGCCGGGTGATCTCCAGGCGCCGCTCCCCCACGGTCAGGTCGAGGACGACCTCGGTGGTGGTGCCGACGGGGGCGTGATCGCTGCGCAGGGAGGCGCCGGGGGTCTGGCGGACGCCGGGCACGCTCCCGTACAGGGCGAAGCAGACGGCGTCGAGGACGGAGGTCTTGCCGGCGCCGGTCGGTCCGTGGAGGAGGAAGAGTCCGGCGGTGGACAGGGCGTCGAAGTCGACGGTCTGCGTGCCGCCGAAGGGGCCGAAGGCGGTGATCTCCAGGCGGTGCAGCCTCACCGGCCCACCTCCCGCTCGGCCGTGTCGACGCGTACGTCGTCGAAGGCGCCGTACAGGACCGTCCGCTCGGGCCCGTCGAGGGTGGCTCCGCCGCGTACGTGGGCCACGAAGTCCTCCGCGATCTGCTGGTCGGTGCGGTCCCGGAGCCGCTGGGCGTAGGAGGCGCCGGTGTCGCTCCCGGTCCGCTCGGGGTCGAAGACCAGGTTCAGGGTGTGCGGGAAGCGTGCGGTGAGCCGGGCCATCGGCTCGGCGGGGCGCGCCGGGTCGGTGAGCGTGGCCTCGACCCAGGACTGTTCGTGGGGGGTGAGCGCCGGGTCGTCGAGGAGGTCGTCGAGCCGTCCTCTGATCCGGGCGAGGGGCCGCGGGACGGGGCAGTCGAGCCGTTCCGCGGTGTCGACGGCGCCGTCGGGGCCCAGGTCGATCAGCCACATCGTCTTGCGGTGGTCGGCCTCGGAGAAGGAGTACGCGAGGGGCGAGCCGGAGTAGCGCACGCGCGGCGCGAGGGTCTGGCTGCCGTGCAGGTGGCCGAGGGCGACGTAGTCGACGCCGTCGAAGATCCCGGTGGGGACGGCGGCGACACCGCCGACGGTGATGTCCCGCTCGCTGTCGCTGGGCGCGCCGCCGGCGACGAAGGCGTGGGCGAGGACGACGGACCGGGTGCCGGCGGGCCGGCGGGCGAGGTCGGCGCGCACCCGGTCCATGGCGGCGGTGAGCACGGCCTCGTGGCCGGCCTTCGCGGCGCCGAGCTGGTCCCGGACGAGGGCGGGTTCCAGGTAGGGCAGGCCGTAGAGGGCGACCTCGCCGTGGGCGTCGGTGAGGACGACGGGGGTGCCGATGCCCGCGGGGTCGGTACGGAGGTGGATGCCGGCCCGCTCGATGAGTCCGGCGCCGACGCCGAGGCGGCGGGCCGAGTCGTGGTTGCCGGAGATCATGACGGTGGGCACGCCGGCGTCGGCGAGGCGGTGCAGCGCGGTGTCGAACAGCTCGACGGCGGGCAGCGGGGGGACGGCCCGGTCGTAGACGTCACCGGCGACGAGGACGGCGTCCACACGGTGTTCGTGGACGGTGGCCACCAGGTGTTCGAGGAAGGCGGCCTGGGCGTCGAGGAGGCCGACGCGGTGGAAGGACCGGCCGAGATGCCAGTCCGAGGTGTGCAGGAGCCTCACGATGCCGTCCCACCCCGCATGTGCGCCGCTCCTCGCCGCCGGTTCCCGTCGTGTGCGGCCTCCACGCTATCCCGCCGGGGGGCGTGGTAGGGGCCGTACGGGTTCCACGGCCCGGGCACGGGCGGTCAGGCCTCGGGCGCCGGGCGGTCGGGCGCCGGGGCGGGGTGTCGGGCGTCACGCCTCACGCGTCGCCGTACGCCTCGCCGCCCGGTTCGAACGCGGCCGTGCCCGCCGTGGCGTCGGCCAGCCAGGCGCGGAAGGCGGGGACGTCCGAGTCCGGGAGGCCGATCTCGATCGTGACGGCGTCGCTGTAGCGCACGTCACGGACGGCGCGGCCGGTCGCCCGCAGGTCGTTCTCCAGCTTGCCCGCCCGCTGGTGGTCGACGGTCACGGTGGCGAGCCGGAAGCGCTGCCGGGTCACCGTGCCGAGCGCGTCGAGCGCCTCGCCGACCACACCGCCGTACGCGCGGATGAGGCCGCCCGCACCGAGCTTCACGCCGCCGTAGTAGCGGGTGACGACGGCGGCGACGTACCGCATCTCACGGCGCAGCAGCATCTGCAGCATCGGGACGCCCGCCGTGCCGCCGGGTTCGCCGTCGTCGCTCGCCCGCTGGACGGAGGCGTCGGCGCCGATGACGTACGCGAAGCAGTTGTGGGTGGCGGTCGGGTGCTCCCGGCGGACGCGCGCGACGAACTCCTGCGCCTCCCGCTCGTCGGCGACGGGCGCGAGCGTGCAGAGGAAGCGCGAGCGGTTGATCTCCGTCTCGTGCACACCCTCGCGGGCCGGCGTTCGGTACTGCTCCTGCATCAGGCCAGCCTACGTTCCCTCCGCCTCGCGCTCCCCGGCGGCCGGTTCCGCCACGTTCGTGAGCCCGGCGTAAGGGAGCGCGCGCAGGGCCAGGGCCCAGCCGAGGCGCGCCTCGCCCGACTCGCTGGAGCGGCCGGTGAGCTCGGCGATGCGGCCGATGCGGTTGAGGACGGTGTTGCGGTGGCAGTAGAGCTGCTCGGCGGCCCGGGAGGCCGAACAGCCGTGGTCCAGCCAGACCCGGAGCGTGGTGAGGAGCGCGGCCCGTTCCCCGCCGGTCGCGAGCACAGGACCGAGGTGGACGGTGACGATCCGCTCGGCGATGTCGGTGCGCCCGCTGAGCAGCACCTGCGCGAGCCGGTCGTCGAACACGGCGACCTCGCCGCTGCCCGCCCGGAGGGTGCGGAGGGTCTGCTCGGCGAGCCGAAAGGCGCGCCCGGCCTGGGAGAGGCGTTCGAACTCCGGGGAGATCCCGGCGGTTGCCCCGGTCCGCTCGCGCAGGGCGGCGAGGAGCGCCCGCGTGGCGGCATCGTCCCCCCGCCCTGGGGCGGTGGGCCGTCCGGCGGGCGCGTCGCGGCGGGGCAGCCGGACGATGCCGGCGTACCGGCCCGACCGGGGCCGCCAGAACGACCACATGCCCTGGGCCTCCAGGACGGGCGAGGGGTGCGGCGGCGCGGCCGGGTCCTGGGCCGCGACCACGACGACGTACCGGTCGACCGCGGGGACGCCGAGCGCGGCGGCGGCGGCCGAGGCGACGGCGGGGTCGTCGGCGCGGCCGTCGAGCAGCGCCTCGAAGAGGGCGACGCGCCGGGTGTCCTGGCGGCTCTGGAGTTCCAGCTGGGCGATCCGGTACGCGTCGGCCATCGCGACCGAGTAGCGGTCGATGGTCTCCCAGACGCCGCTCGCCATGTCCAGTTCGACGTCCCGGCTGTCGGACTCCCGCCCGGCCCGTACCCGGAGGTGCTCGGCCATGACCTGCCAGAGCACCCGGCCGCCGCGCCGGTAGGCCTGGAGCACGGTGTCGAGAGGCACGCCCTGCTCCGCACGGCGGCGGCCGGTCTCGCGGGCGGCCCACTCGAAGTCACCGCCGGTCGCTTCGAGGCCGCCGAAGTCCTCCAGGGCGCGCAGCAGGTTGTCGCGGCAGATCTCCCAGAGGTCGTCGCGGGTGACGGGGGCGCCGGAGGCGTACGTACCGGAGTGGGCGCGGATGTCGTCGACGGCGCGGTCGGTGAGCCGGTCGATGTCGGCGAGCATCGTCGTGGCGAGGGAGCGGCGGAGCGCGCCGGCGCCGCTCAGGGGGGTGTGCGTCCGCCCGCCCGCTCCGCTCCTGGAGGTGCGGCTCGCGCCGGAGCGCGCCCCCGCGGGCTCACCGGGCGCCGCCGGGTAGCGCGTCATGGCCGGCCCCCCCGGGTTGTGCGTCGTGGCCGGCCCCCCGGGTTGTGCGTCATGGCTGGCACCGTAGCGCCGGATTTTGGCGAATGCCACGGGACGGACGGGCAGGCGGGGCCGCTGCCCACCTCGGCGGCCCGCATGGTGGGCATCCGCACATGGCATCCGGGCGGTGCCGCGACGGATTCTGTGCCGTGTCACCGATCGTCAACAGAGCTGTTGACTCCGCGTCCCTGGAGCGTGTCATGTCACTGAGCGTCGCCGGCGTGCTGGGCGAGTCCGCCCGCCACTTCCCCGACCGGATCGCGGTCGTCGAGGGCGGAACCCGGCTCACCTACGGGGAGCTGTGGGCGGAGGCGCTGCGCTGCGCCGCGGGGCTGCGCGAGGCGGGGGTGAAGCCGGGCGACCGGCTGGCCGTCCTGCTGCCGAACACGATCGAGTTCCTGCGCGTGTACTACGGGGCGCTGGCGGCCGGTGCGACCGTCGTCCCCGTCCACGCCCTGCTCGTCGCCGACGAGGTGCGGTACGTCCTGGAGCACAGCGGCGCGGTGGGCGTCGTGAGCGGCGGTCCGCTGTGGGCGGTCGCCGACGAGGCCGCCCGGGCGGCCGGGGTGCGGGCGTTCCAGGGGGCGCCCCCGGCGCGGGAGCCGCTGGCCGCGGCCGAGCCGGCCGAGCCGTCGGACACCGCGGTGATCCTCTACACGAGCGGGACGACGGGCCGCCCGAAGGGCGCCCTGCTCACCCATCTCAACATCGTCATGAACGCCTCCGTGACCTCGCAGGACCTGCTCGGGCTCGGCACGGGCGACGTGGTCCTCGGCTGTCTGCCGCTCTTCCACAGCTACGGCCAGACCTGCGCGATGAACGGGACGCTCCGCCAGGGGGCGACGCTGGTCCTGATGCCCCGATTCAGCGGCCCCGCGGCCCTTCAGGTGCTCGCCGACGAGGGCGTCACCGTCTTCATGGGCGTGCCGACGATGTACCACGCCCTGGTGGAGGCGGCGGCCGGCTCCGACGTACGTCCGGCGGCCCTGCGCGCCGCCGTGTCGGGCGGGGCGGCGCTCCCGGTCGCGGTCCTGGAGCGCTTCGAGGAGACGTTCCACACCCAGGTCCTGGAGGGGTACGGCCTGACGGAGACCTCGCCGGTCGCCACGTTCAACCAGCCGCACCTGGGCCGCAGGCCGGGGACGGTCGGGCATCCGGTCTGGGGTGTCGAGGTGGGCGTCGCCGACGCGGCCGTCGACCGGCGGGTCCTGCTGCTCGCGGACGGCGAGGTCGGCGAGGTCGTGGTGCGCGGGCACAACGTCTTCGCCGGGTACCTCGACGACCCGGAGGCGACGGCGGCCGCGGTCGTGGACGGCTGGTTCCGCACCGGTGACCTGGGCGTACGGGACGAGGACGGCTTCCTGCGGATCGTCGACCGGAAGAAGGACCTGGTCATCCGGGGCGGCTTCAACATCTACCCGCGCGAGGTGGAGGAGGTGCTGGTGCGTCACCCCTCGGTCTCGGAGGTCGCCGTGATCGGCGTCCACGACGAGGCGAAGGGCGAGGAGGTGTGCGCGGTGGTGGTACGCCGGGAGGGCGCCGCCCCGCTCTCCGCGGAGGAGCTCGTGGACTGGTCACGGGAGCGCCTCGGCCGCCACAAGTACCCGCGGCTCGTGCGCTTCGTCGAGGAGCTGCCGCTGGGCCCGACGGGCAAGGTCCTGAAGCGGGCGCTGGTCTGAAGCGACGACGGGTCGGGAGGGATGGGATCGATGGCTGAGCAGGTTCCCGAGGTCGGCACCCGGTCCGGGGCACTGCGGGGTGTCCTGAAGGACGGCGTGGCCGCCTTCCTCGGAGTGCCCTACGCGCGGGCGCCGGTGGGCCCGCTGCGGTTCCGGGCGCCGGAACCGGCCGGGCCGTGGGACGGCGTGCGGGAGGCCGGGGCCTTCGGCCCGACGGCGCCGAAGCGCCCGTACGCCCCGCCGCTCGACACGCTCCTCCCGGACCCGGACATCGCGGGCGACGACTGCCTGAACCTGAACGTGTGGGCGCCGTGGGCGGGTTCGGTCCCCCTCCCGCCGGACCCGCCGGAGGGCGGGCGGCCCGTCATGGTCTGGATCCACGGCGGGTCGCTGATCCACGGCTCCTCGGCGGTCCCGGTCTACGACGGCACCGCCTTCGCCCGGGACGGGGTGGTTCTCGTCTCCGTCAACTACCGGCTCGGAGTGGAGGGTTTCGGGGTCTTCCCCGACGCCCCCGCGAACCTCGGCCTCCGCGACCAGATCGCCGCGCTGAGCTGGGTGCGGGAGAACATCACGGCCTTCGGCGGGGACCCGGACCGGGTGACCGTCTTCGGCGAGTCGGCGGGCGCGATCTCGATCGCCGCGCTGCTCGCCTCGCCGCTCGCGCGGGGCCTGTTCCGGCGGGCCGTGGTGCAGAGCGGCGCCCCGATCGCCCGGCCGCTCGCCGAGGCCCGCCGGACCACGGAGGCGGTGGCCGCGCGGCTGAAGGTGCCGGCCACGGCGGAGGCGTTCGCCCGTGTGGACCGGGAGCGGCTGCTCACGGCGCAGACGGAGGTGACCGGCAGGGGTTCGCCCCTGACCGGCGGGCACGCGTTCCAGATCGTCGTGGACGGTGAGGTGCTGCCGCGCGATCCGGCGGAGGCGCTCGCGGACGGGGCGTCGGCCGGGGTGGATCTCCTGATGGGCACCACCACGGAGGAGTACCGGCTGTGGTTCGTGCCGGGCGGGGTCGTCGACCGGGTGGGCCCGCTGCTCCAGCGGTTCCTGCTGTGGAAGACGAAGGTGCCGTCCCGGACGGCCCGGGTGTACCGGGCGGGCCGCCCTTCGGAGAAGCCGGGCGAGGTCCTGGGCGCGCTCGCCACGGACAAGCTGCTGCGGATCCCGCTGAACAGGCTCGCGGACGCCCGTCTGGACTCCGGCGCCCTGGGCGGGACGTACCTGTACGAGTTCGCCTGGCGCTCCCCGGTCCTCGGCCTCGGCGCCTGCCACGCGCTGGAACTCGGCTTCGTCTTCGACACGCTCGCCCTGCCGGAGACCCGCGCCCTGACGGGCCCGGACGCGCCCCGCGACCTGGCGGCGGCCATGCACGCGGCCTGGGTGGCCTTCGCGAGGACGGGCGAGCCGGGCTGGCGCCGGTGGGACCCGGCCCGCCCGGTGATGACCTTCGGCCCGGACGTCCCGTCCCTCGTGGAGGCCCCGCGGGAGGCCGAACGGCGGGCGTGGGACGGCTGACCTCCCGGGGAGGCCTCGCGCGCGGCCTCCCGCACGGGAATCACGTCATGAGAAGGCTGGTTGACGCGAAGGACAAGGAGCGGGACCGCGCCGAGGAGAGGCAGCAGCAGAGATGAGCGTCGACACCACGACCACCGCAGCGACCGGGTACTCCGCGTCCGAGACGGTACGACGGATCCTGACGTCCACGGGCGACACCTGGGCGGTGGTGGGGCTCTCCTCGAACCAGGCGCGGGCCGCGTACGCGGTGGCGGCCGTCCTCCAGCGCTACGGCAAGCGGGTCGTCCCGGTCCACCCGAAGGCGGAGACGGTCCACGGCGAGCGGGGTTACGCCTCCCTGGCCGACATCCCCTTCCCGGTCGACGTCGTCGATGTGTTCGTCAACAGCGAGCAGGCGGGCGGGATCGCCGACGAGGCCGTCGCGGTCGGCGCCAAGGCGGTCTGGTTCCAGCTGGACGTGATCGACGAGGCGGCCTTCGCCCGTACCCGTGAGGCCGGCCTGGACATGGTCATGGACCGCTGCCCCGCGATCGAGATCCCGCGGCTGGGCTGACGCCGGCACACCGCGTACGGCGTACCGGTAAGAGCGGCCCGCTTCCGCTCAGCCGACCGGTACGCCCAGCCCTTCGAGTACGACCGCGCCGGGGAGCTGGGCGAAGGCCTTGCCCGGCAGGATCAGCTTGCCTCGGCGGCGGCCGCTGCCGACCAGGACCCACTCGGTGTCCACCACGGCGGCGTCCACGAGGAGCGGCCAGGCGGCGGGCAGGCCGATGGGGGTGATGCCGCCGTACTCCATGCCGGTCTCGCCGGTCGCGGTGTCCATCGGCGCGAACGAGGCCTTGCGGGCGCCGAGTTGCTTGCGTACGACCCCGTTGACGTCGACCCGGGTCGCCGACTTCACGACGCACGCGGCCAGCGTCGTCGTCTCGCCCCGCCTGCCCGCGACGACCACGCAGTTGGCGGACTCGTCGAGCAGCGCGGGCCCGTAGTGCTCCACGAAGACGGCGGTGTCCGCGATGGACGGGTCGGTGTCCACGTACAGCAGCCGCCCGGCCGGGACGGGCCCGGTCCAGGCGCGGACGGCGGCGGCGACGGGGCCGGTCAGCAGGTCGAGGCAGTCGGGGGCGGGCCTGGCGTCGTCGAAGTCTCCGATGGGTGCGCGCATGGCCGCACGGTAACAACCGCCGTACGGCCCGCGGCGGCTCGTCTCAGCGTACGGGCGGGATGGAGACCGCCATCGTCATCTCGACCGGCTCGGCTCCGTCGTTGCGGTAGGCGTGCGCCTTGTGGGCCTCGAAGACGGCGGAGCTGCCGGCGGGCAGCGGGTGTTCCTCGCCGTCCACGACCAGGGTGAGCTCGCCCGAGGTGACGTGCAGCAGCTCGACCGTGCCCTCCGGGTGCGGGTCGGAAGCGCTGCCGTCGCCCGGCATGAGGGTCCACGCCCAGAGCTCCAGGGGACCGCGGGCCTCGGTGCCGACGAGGAGCGTGGTGTGGCTGCCGGTGGAGGTGGACCACATGCGGACGGCCTGCTCGGGCGGGACGAGACGGACCTGGGGGCCCTGCTCGTAGTCGAGGAGGGTCGTGATGGAGACGCCGAGGGCGTCGGCCAGCTTCACCGTCGTGCCGACGCTGGGGTTCGTCCGGGCCTGCTCGATCTGGATGATCATGCCGCGGCTGACTCCGGCCCGTGCGGCGAGCGCGTCCAGGGTGAGGCCCCGCTCCTTGCGCCAGCGCTTCAGGTTCCGGGCGAGCGACTGCGTGAGCTGATCGAGGTCCGACACATTCCGTCCAATATTTTGCATGACAGAGTTCAAGGTACTGAACTACGGTGAGGTGCACCCGAATGTTCACTGCACTGTACTGCCGTCCCTGACTACGAGGCCTCATGACCGTGCTGTTCGCCCTGGCCACCAGCCTCCTGTGGGGCGTCGCCGACTTCGGCGGCGGGCTCCTGACGCGCCGGATACCGGCCCTCACGGTCGTCGTGGTCTCCCAGCTCCTCGCGGTCCTCGTCCTCGGCACCGTCGTCCTCGCGACCAGCGCGTGGACCGAGGCGGGACCGGAGCTCTGGTACGCGGTCGGGGCGGGCGTGGTCGGCCCGGCCGCCATGCTCGCCTTCTACAAGGCGCTCGCCCTCGGCCCCATGGGCGTCGTCTCCCCGCTCGGCTCGCTCGGCGTCGTCGTCCCGGTGTCGGTCGGCCTCCTCGTCGGCGACCGACCGGGGGTGCTCCAGTTCGCCGGGATCGCGGTGGCGATCGTCGGCGTGCTCCTCGCGGGCGGACCGGAGCTGCGCGGGGCGCCCGTGCAGCGGCAGGCGGTGCTCCTGACCCTCGTCGCCGCCTTCGGCTTCGGCTCCGTGATGGCGCTCATCGCCGAGGCCTCCACCACGATCACCGGCCTCTTCCTCGCCCTCTTCGTCCAGCGGGTCACCAACGTCCTGGTGGGCGGCGGAGCCCTGTACGCCTCGGTGCGCCGCGGCGGCCGCGCCCTCCCCGAGGGCGGCCCCCAGGTCATCCGCGCGGCGCTCCCGGCCCTCGCCTTCGTGGGCCTCGCGGACGTCGCGGCGAACGGTACGTACGCGATCGCCGCGCAGCAGGGTCCGGTCACCGTCGCCGCCGTACTGGCCAGCCTCTACCCGGTGGTCACGGCCCTCGCGGCCCGCGGCTACCTCAAGGAACGCCTCCGCGCGATCCAGGCCGCGGGCGCGGGCCTCGCCCTGGTGGGCACGGTCCTGCTCGCCACCGGTTAGGGACTGAAAAGGCCAGGGCGTGGAAAGGGGCGTGTCCCGGCGCTCAGGAAGGCACGGCCTCGGAGCTGCCGGCGCGGCCGGCCTCCCAGGCCGCGAGGGCGGCCAGCTGCGCGGCGGTGACGTGTTCCGGGATCGGGACGGGGGCCGGGGTCCGCAGCGGGGGCTGCCAGCCCTTCTCCGGGTCCCAGCCACGGACGACCTTCGCGGGGGCGCCCGCCACGACCGAGTGGTCCGGCACCTCGCCGCGTACCACCGCGCCCGCCGCGACCACCACGTTCCGGCCGAGCCTCGCGCCGGGCAGGATCACGGCGCCGGTGCCCAGCCAGCAGCCGGGGCCGATGGTGACCGGCTCCGAGCGGGGCCACTGGCGGCCGACCGGCTCGTCCGGGTCGTCGTAGCTGTGATTGGTCGAGGTGATGTAGACGTACGGACCGCAGTACGTGTCCGAGCCGATGGTCACCCGGGCGTCGGCGATCACATGGCTGCCCCGGCCGAGGACGACCCCGTCACCGAGCGTCAGAACGGTGTCCGGCCCCAGGTCGAGGCCCGGCAGCATCCCCGCCGTCAGCGTGACCTGCTCGGCGACGATGCAGCACTCGCCGATCTCGATCCACCGCTCGCCGAAGACCGTGCCCTGCGGGAAGGCGAGCCGGGTGCCCGCGCCGAGACGGCGGAAGCGCAGCCTGCCGGGGTGCTCGGCGGTGACGGACCCGGTCTCCTGCACCCAGCGCCAGCCGCCCTGCACGGCACGGGCGAGGACCCGGCGCCGCCAGGCGGCAAGGGATGAGAACGTGTTTCTGTTCCTGGGCACCCGGACACCGTAGTCGGCGCCGTCGTGCCTGATCGGTGCGGTGCGCTGTGATGTCCGTCATGGACGCGGCATAGGGTGCGGCCGGGGGAACCCCCGGGCGCGACACGACGGCTGACGATCAGGAGCGAACCATGACAGAGGCGTTGATCAAGAGTGTGGGCGGCAAGGAGCCGCAGCTCGATCCGACCGCCTTCACCGCCCCGACCTCCGTGGTCCTCGGCGAGGTGACGCTCGGCGCCCGTGCCAGCGTCTGGTACCACACGGTGCTGCGCGCGGACTGCGGTCCCATCGCGATCGGCGAGGACTCCAACATCCAGGATAACAGCACGGTCCACGTCGACCCCGGCTTCCCCGTCTCGATCGGGGCCCGCGTGACCGTCGGTCACAACGCGACCGTGCACGGCTGCGTCATCGAGGACGACGTCCTCGTCGGCATGGGGGCGACCGTCCTCAACGGGGCGCGGATCGGCGCCGGGTCGCTCGTCGCCGCGCAGGCGCTCGTCCCACAGGGGATGGAGATCCCGCCGGGCTCGCTCGTCGCGGGCGTGCCGGCGAAGGTGCGCCGCCCGCTGACCGAGGAGGAGCAGGCGGGCATCAAGCTCAACGCCGAGATGTACCTGCTGCTCGCCAAGGGCCACGCCGAGGCCTTCACGGACTGACGGGCTCCGGACGCGGACCGAGCGGCCCGCCCCGTACGCGGAGAAGGGCGGCACCCTCCTCCGGAGGATGCCGCCCTTCTTCCCGTACGCAGGGGGCTCAGTCCGCGACCGCGACCGGCTCCCGCTCCGGCTCGGGCGCGTCGGCCCGCTCCGCCGCGGCCTTCTTGGCCCGGTTCCTGATGATCAGCATCGAGGCGAGACCGATCAGGACGGCGAGGACCAGGCCGAGCCACGAGAAGCGCTTGAGCCATGCCTCGGCGACGATGCCGACCGAGTAGATGACGGCCGTCGTGCCGCCGGCCCAGAGGATGCCGCCGAAGACGTTGGCGATGAGGAACTTCCAGTACGGCATGTGCAGCACGCCCGCGAGCGGCCCGGCGAAGATGCGGAGCAGGGCGATGAAACGGCCGAAGAAGACCGCCCACATGCCCCACTTCTCGAAGGACCTCTCGGCGAGGCCGATGTTCGCCTCGCTGAAGTGCTTGGGGAACTTCTTGCCCAGCCAGGCGAGCAGCGGCCGGCCGCCCTTGCGGCCGATCGCGTAGCCGATCGAGTCGCCGATGATCGCGCCGGCGGTGGCGCAGCCGCCGAGCACCCACGGGTTGATGTCACCGTGCTGCGAGGCGAGCAGCGCCGAACTCACGAGCACGATCTCGCCGGGGAGCGGGATGCCCAGGCTCTCCAGCCCGATCACCACTCCCACGAGAACGTAGACGGCGACCGCGGGGATCGTCTCCAGCCACTCCTGGACGTGCAACGCGGCTTCCTCCCGTTTCGACTGCGATGCCGCGCGGCCCCTGGTCGAGGGCCGTGGCGCGGGCGCGCACCGCGGCGTGCACGCCGGGGCAGCCTACCCGGTCGGAGGGAACGCGCCCCGCCGCCGGCCGCCCGGGAGCACGGCCGCCCCCGCACCTTCGGGAGGTCCTCCACGAGGTGCGGGGGCGGCCGTGACGTCCGAGGCTCAGCTGTTGGGACGCAGCGTCCAGACGACGGTCATCTCGCCGGTCACGGCGCCGTCCTCGCGGGTGATGTCGATCCGCACCGGGAACTCCGGCCGCTCGCCGGCGTCGAGTTCGGCGACGATCTCGGCGGCCGGGCGGCCGAGCGTGGCGGTGGCCGTGACGACGCCCATGGCGAGCTTCTTGTAGCCGATCTCGGCCTTGACGGCGAGCGGTACGGCGCGGCTCAGCTGGTCGCCGAAGGCGGCGAGCACGATGGCGCCGCTGGCGGACTCGGCGAGCGTGAACATCGCTCCGGCGTGGGGGCCGCCGAGGTGGTTGTGGTAGGCGGGCTGGTCCGGCAGGCGCACGACGGCGCGCTCGGCGGTGGTCTCCAGGAACTCCAGGTTCAGGGTTCCGGCCATGGGCACCGTGGCGGCGAGCATCTCGCCGACGGTCATCTGGTCTGCGCTCATGGACCGCGATGTTACCCACGGGTAGCCGACCTTGGCCATCCCCCGCGCGTCCGCGGTCGGGGGCGGGCGTGGTCGAGCCGCCTCCGCACCTCTATGGTTACTGGCCATGTGGCCAGGACAGCAGCCGCCCGGGGGCGAGCAGAACCCGCAGGACCAGAGTCAGAATCCCTACCAGCAGTCGGGGTACCAGCAGCCGAACCCGTATCAGCAGCCGCCGGCCCAGCCCGGGTACCCGCAGCCGCCGACGCAGCCCGGCTACCCGCAGCAGCCGCCCACGCAGCCCGGATACCCCCAGCAGGGGTACGCCCAGCAGCCCGGTTACGGCCAGCCCAACCCGTACCAGCAGCCGACCATGCCGCAGCAGTACGCGGTGCCGGGCCCCGGACAGACCGGCGGTCCCGGCGGCGGCAAGAAGAAGCAGACGACCCTCGTGGCGATCGTCGCCGCGATCGCCGTGGTCGCCGCGGCGGGTGTCACCGGCTATCTGGTGCTCGGCGGGGACGACGAGAAGTCGCTCGCCGACGGCAAGAAGCCGACGGGGACCGTTTCCGCGCCGGCGACCCCGACGACGGAGCCGAGCAGCTCCCCGTCGCTCGCCAACCCGCGCGACGGCGCGGCCCAGCAGCCGACGATCCCCGGCTGGAAGGTCGTCCACAACCCGAAGTACGGCACCCTCTTCGACGTACCGCCCGAGTGGCAGGTGCTGAAGCCGGGGACGATCACCTTCTTCGAGGACGAGAAGAAGAACGACGGCAGCGCCCTCGTGACGATGTCGGGGCCGACGCGCCTCAAGGGCGAGTGGTGCACCTACGACGTCGACAAGAACGGCACCAAGGAGACCTGGGGCCTGGCGACCGCCGGCACCAAGGGCGGCCAGGGCGCCAAGGACACCGCGTCCGCCGCGCGCGGCGAGGCGGGTACGTGGGTGTGGGGCGGCTACGCGCAGCACATGCCGCAGAGCACCATCAAGATCACCAAGCCGGTGCCGTACACGACGAAGTCCGGCCTCACCGGGAGCATGGCGACCGCCACGGCCCCTGGCGTGAAGAAGCGCAACAAGTGCGAGTCCGACGGCAAGTCGATCGCCTTCACCTTCAAGAACAACGCCGGCGACTTCTCGACCTTCGTGCTCTACGGGGCCGACGGCGTGGCCGACGAGCTGCCGGACACCACCATCCGTCAGATCCTCTCCACGGTCCGCCTCGTACCGAAGTCCTGACGGCCCGGAGGGGACGGGCCGGCCGCCGGCCCGTCCCCTCCGCCACCACCCGTCCGGCCGCATGATCAGACCGTCCGGATATCGGTTTGGCATCCGGGCGGGCCGCCAGGGATAGTCCCCGGGTGACCAGACCCGCCGCCGCCCCCCGCACCCCGCTCGGTTCCCGCCGCCCCGACTGGGCCGGACGCAACTACGTCCTCCTCACCGCCGCCACGGTCGTGACCAACCTCGGCACGCACGGCGCCCTGATCGCCACGACCTGGGCCGTGTTCGAGGCCGGCGGCGACGCCGGCGACGTCGGGCTCGTGGCCATGGCGCGCTTCCTGCCGCTCGTGCTCTTCCTGCTGATCGGCGGCGCCCTGGCCGACCGGGTCCCCCGGCACCGGGTGATGGTCGCCGCCAACACGCTCAACTGCGTCTCGCAGGCCGCGTTCGCCGCCCTCGTCCTCGCCGGAGAGCCCCGCATCTGGCAGATGATGGTGCTCACCGCGCTCTGCGGCACCGGGCAGGCCTTCTTCAACCCGGCGGCCGAGGGCATGCTGATGGCCAGCGTCAGCGGCGAGCAGGCGAGCCGCGCCTTCGCCGTCTACCGGATGGCCATGCACGGCGCGACCATCGGCGGCGCCGCCCTCGGCGGCGCTCTGGTGGCCTTCGTCGGGCCGGGCTGGGTGCTCCTGATCGACGCGATCGCCTTCGCCGTCGCAGGCGGGATGCGCGCCTTCCTCGACGTGCGCGGCATCCCCGAACGCGCCCCCGGCGGCGGCCTGTTCGCCGATCTGCGGGAAGGCTGGCACGAGTTCGTCGGCCGGCCATGGCTGTGGTCGATCGTCGCCCAGTTCTCCGTGGTGGTGGGCCTGATCGGGGCGGTCGAGTCGGTGTACGGACCGCTGGTCGCCCGTGCCGAACTGGGAGGCGCGCGCCCCTGGGGCATCGCGCTCGCCGCGTACGGCGTGGGAACGCTCGCGGGCGCCGTCCTGATGACCCGGTGGAAGCCGCGCAGGATGCTGTTCGTCGGCACCCTGTTCGTGTTCCCGATCGCGCTGCCGTCGGCCGCGCTCGCCGTACCCCTCGACGCCGCGGGGCTCACGGCCGCGATGTTCGTGAGCGGCGTGGCCATCGAGGTCTTCGGCGTCTCGTGGATGACGGCCATGCACCAGGAGATCCCGGAGGAGAAACTGTCCCGGGTCTCGGCCTACGACTGGTTCGGCTCGACGGCCCTGCTGCCGCTGACGACGGCGCTCGCGGGCCCCGCGGAGAGCGCGTTCGGCCGGAGCGAGGCGCTGTGGGGCGCGGCGGCGCTCATGGTGCTCGTCACCGCCCTCGTCCTGCTGGTGCCTGACGTACGGAACCTGACCCGGCGTACGCACACGAAGGAGATCGCGGGCGGCGCGGACCCGGCGCCCGTACCGGCGGCGGCGACCGGAACCGGCCCGGCCTCAGCCGATGCCGAAGGCGCCGTCCGGCGGAACGGGTGAGGGGACGGCCCCGGCGTCGAGGACCGGTTCCGCGTTCCCGGTGAACCGGCCGAGCGCCTCCCCGTGCTCCACGCGCGCGGGGAAGGCGTCCGCCGCGGCCCGTCGCGCCAGGTGGGCGGTGTCGATCTCGCGGCCGGAGGCGACCAGGACGGCGTTCCCGAAGCGGCGGCCGCGCAGTACGGCCGGTTCGGCGACCAGCGCCAGTTCGGGGAAGACGGCCGCGAACGTGGCGAGCTGGGAGCGGAGGAAGGCGAAGGGCGTCCCGTCGGCCAGGTTGGCGGCGTAGATCCCGTCGGGCCGCAGGACGCGCCGGACCTCGCGCGCGTACTCCACGGAGGTGAGGTGGGCGGGCACGCGCGAGCCGCCGAAGACGTCGCCGACGACGAGATCGGCCGAGGCGTCGGGCGCCGCCTCCAGCCACCGCCGGGCGTCCGCGGCGTGCACGGTGATCCCCGAGCCCTCGGGCAGCGGCAGGTGCTCCGCGACCAGGTCGAGCAGCCCGCGGTCCGCCTCGACCACGTCCTGGCGCGAGCCGGGCCGGGTGACGGCGACGTACCGGGGCAGGGAGAGCGCGCCGCCGCCCAGGTGCAGGACGTCCAGCGGTTCGCCGTCGTCGGCCGCGCCGTCGACGACGTGGGCGAGCCGGCGCGCGTACTCGAACTCCAGGTACGCCGGGTCGTCGAGGTCGACGTACGACTGGGGCGCGCCGTCGACCGTCAGGAGCCAGGCCCGCTCCCGGTCCACGTCGGGCATGAGGCGCGCGGTGCCCTGGTCGACCTCGCGGAGGACGGGAATGTGCTCGTTCACGTGCTCATTGTGCCGGGGCGGGAGCACGGAGCGGACTCAGAGGTGTTTGAGGGCCTCGCGGACGGAGAGCGGCGAGAGGCGGCCCGTGTTCGCGGCGACGAAGGCACGTACCTCTCCGGGAGCGGTCCTGGCGTACTCGCGCAGGGCCCAGCCGATGGCCTTGCGGAGGAAGAAGTCGGTGTCGGGAGCGCGGCGCAGGCAGTGGGCGAAGAGGCGGTCGGCATCCGTGGCCTCCTTGAAACGGAGCTGGTGGAGGAGCGCGGTGCGGGCCACCCACGGGTCATCGTCCTCGATCCACCGGTCCATCTCGGCGCCGAGGGACGGGTCGGCCGCGACGAGGCCGCCGACGACATGGGCGGCGAGGTGGTCGACGGTGTCCCACCACGGGACGGTGGTGACGAGCCGGTGGGCGACGGGCAGGAAGCCGGAGGAGCAGCGCCTCACATGGCGGCGGAGGTAGTCGACGGCGAAGTAGTGGTACTCGCGCTCGGGCAGCTCGAAGCAGCGCAGGGCGATGGCGGCGCAGTCGGCCTCGTCGGGCCGCGGGGTGCCGTCGAGGACGGTACGGGAGAGGGCGCGGCGCTCCGGGGTGCGCACGCCGAGGAAGGGGGCGACGCCCTTCATGTACGCGACCATCTCCTGGGCCCGGAAGGGATTCCCCGCGGCCGCGTAGACCGTGGTGAGCCGGTCCAGGACGGTGTCGGCGAGGGCGCTGTCGGGGATGGGGAGGGGGCCGGGGACGGGGACGGGCACGGGGCCGGGGCCGGGGTGCTCGACGGGGGGCTCCCCGGAGGGCGACGCTGCCTCGCCTGGGCCGCCGCCCGGCCGTACGACGTCGTTCAAGGGGCCCTCCCGATGCGGGGGCGCTCCTGGATCCGGCCCCGGCGGACATGACGCACATTACGGCGATCATACGGACGCGTCCGTTACTCTCCCCGAATGCTCGCTCCCGCGCCCCGGCCGCCGGGCTCCCTCGCCTTCCGCTGCTCCCGGGCCCTGCTCGCGCCCCGCGCGCGGCTCTCGGTCCTCGCGCTGCTGCTGCTCACGGCGGCGGCCCTCGTACTCCTTTACGAGCCGCAGCGGCTGCTCTCCTCCGGCTGGCCGGCGCAGACGAGCGGCGCCGGGGCGGTGCTGCTCTTCGGTCTCGCGTACGGGGTGTGCACGGCGGCGTTCGTACCGCGGCCGGTGCTCAATCTGGCGGCGGGCGCGCTGTTCGGTTCCGCCGCGGGTCTGACGGCGGCGGTGGCGGGGACGGTCCTGGGCGCCGGGATCGCCTTCACCCTCGGCCGGTTCCTGGGGCAGGACGCGCTGCGGCCGCTGCTGCGGGGGCGCTGGCTGACGGCGGCGGACGGGCAGCTGAGCCGGCACGGGTTCCGTTCGATGCTGGCGATCCGGCTGTTCCCGGGGGTGCCGTTCGCAGCGGCCAACTACTGCGCCGCGGTCTCGCGGATGGGGTACGCGCCGTTCCTCCTGGCGACGGCGCTCGGCACGGTTCCCAACACGGCGGCGTACGTCGTGGCGGGCGCCCAGGCCGGTTCGCCGGGCTCGCCGGCCTTCCTCTTCTCGGCCGGGTTCATCGTCCTGTCGGGCCTGGCCGCGGCGGTGGTGGCCTGGCGCAAACGACACGGCCTGCGGGCCCCGGCTCCCACCGTGGAGAACGCACCGGACAGCACTCCGGAGCCGGAGCCGGTGGGCAGGCCCTGAGGCGGGGCCCGTGGGAGGCCTGAGCACGGACCCGTCATCTTGGGACGGTACGCTGCGCACGATCTTCTGACCGCACACGTACATAACGGGACGGCCCTAGCCCCATGAGTTGGTTTGAATCGTTCATCCTCGGACTCGTCCAGGGGCTGACGGAGTTCCTTCCCATCTCCTCCAGCGCGCACCTCCGTCTCACGGCGGCGTTCGCGGGCTGGGAAGACCCGGGTGCGGCCTTCACCGCGATCACCCAGATCGGCACGGAGACCGCCGTCCTGATCTACTTCCGCAAGGACATCGCCCGGATCGTGTCGGCGTGGTTCCGTTCCCTCACCGACAAGACGATGCGCTCCGACCACGACGCCCAGATGGGCTGGCTGGTGATCGTCGGTTCGATCCCGATCGGTGTCCTCGGCATCACGCTCAAGGACCAGATCGAGGGCCCGTTCCGCGACCTGCGGCTGATCGCCACGACCCTGATCGTCATGGGCGTCGTCCTCGGCATCGCGGACCGGCTGGCCGCCCGCGACGAGATCGGCGGCCGTCACCGGTCGGTCCGCGTCCGCAAGACGCTCAAGGACCTCGGCGTGAAGGACGGCCTGATCTTCGGCGTCTGCCAGGCCATGGCCCTCATCCCGGGCGTCTCCCGCTCGGGCGCGACGATCTCCGGCGGCCTGCTCATGGGCTACACCCGCGAGGCGGCCGCGCGGTACTCCTTCCTCCTCGCCATCCCCGCCGTGCTGGCCTCGGGCGCGTACGAGCTGAAGGACGCGGGCGAGGGGCACGTCTCCTGGGGCCCGACGATCTTCGCCACGATCATCGCCTTCATCGTCGGCTACGCCGTGATCGCCTGGTTCATGAAGTTCATCACCACGAAGTCGTTCATGCCGTTCGTGATCTACCGGATCCTGCTCGGCATCCTGCTGTTCGTCCTGGTCGGCACGGACGTACTGAGCCCCCACGCGGGCGAGTCCGGGCACTGACGCCCGCACGGGACGCATGACGGAGGGCGGGCCGGAACCTCCGGTCCGCCCTTCGTCGTGCGGGTCAGCCCTGGTAGGGCACGCGGGCGATCTCCTTGATGCCGCCCAGGGTGCCCCACTCGTTCTTGCCGAGCCGGGTCAGCGGTCGCATCAGCGTCATCTCGGGGTGGCCCTCGACCATGACGGACTCGTCGACGGAGGCGTGCACGACGCGGCCGAAGACGACCGTCGAGTCGCCGATCCGCAGCGTGCTGTGCAGCTCGCACTCGAGCGCCACCGGCGACTGTGCCACCCGCGGCGGCTTCACCCGCAGGCTCGGCTCGCGCTCGACGCCGCAGGCGTCGAACTCGCTCACCCCGCGCGGGAAGTCGGTCGCCGTGGCGTTGATCTGCTCGAAGAGGCCCTCGGGGGCGAGGTTGACCACGAACTCGCCCGTCTCCTCCACGTTCCGCAGCGAGTCCTTGCGTCCGACGGACGTGAACTGCACGACCGGCGGCGAGACCGAGGCGATGGTGAAGAAGGAGTGCGGGGCGAGGTTGTCCGTCCCGTCGGCCGACGACGTGGAGACCCAGGCGATCGGCCGGGGCACGACGGTGGCGGTGAGCAGCCGGTAGAAGGAGGTGCGGCCGCTCAGTTCGGGATCGATGTTCACGCGCATGCCCGCCAGTATGACGGCACCCCGTCGGGCTCTCCGGCCGCACGCCCCTGGCCGACTCTCCGGGCGCACGCCCCTTGGCCCCTGACCCGGCCTGCCCGACACTGATCCGATGACGCAGCGCGTGGACCTCGCGACCGTGATGGACCGACTCGCCGTCGACGACCTGATCACCGGGTACGCGGCGGCCGTGGACGACGACGACTGGGCCGCCTACCTGGCCCTGTTCGCCCCGGACGGCCGGGCCGACTACCGGGGCTCGGGCGGCGTCGAGGGCCCGGCGGCCGAGGTGGCCGACTGGCTCGCCGAGACGATGACGCTCTTCCCCGTACGCCAGCACCTCATCGTGAACCGGCGGGTCGTCTTCCGGGAGCGGGAGGGGTATCCGGAACCGGGCGACACGGCGGACGTGCGCGCCGACTACGTCAACCCGATGCGGTTCGCCTCCGGCGAGGACTTCGTCTGCGGGGGCCGGTACGCGTTCGCGGCCGTACGGACCCCCGAGGGTTGGCGGCTGCGGTCGGTCGTCGTCGACGAACGGTGGCGGCGGCACCGGTGAGAAGGCGGGCGGGCACGGGCCCGTACGTCGCGCCGGGCCGCGCCGGGACCCGTCACGCCCGACACTGAAGGCAAGGGCGGGAGGCATGCCATGCGGAGGTCGTTCGGGAGACGGGAGCGGCCCCGGACCGAGGCCGAGGGCCCCGGCCGGGACCGGGGTGCGGTGCGGCGGCGCGCTGCCGTCCGTTCACTGCTCGCCGTCTGCTGCGGCGCCCTGCCGGCTCTGGCCTTCCCCGCCCCCGGCCTGTGGTGGTGGGCGTATCTGGCGCTCGTCCCGTGGCTGATCCTGCTCCGTACGGCTCCGGGGGCGCGCCGCGCCGCTCTGGACGGCTGGCTGGGCGGCATCGGTTTCGTGATCGCCCTGCACCACTGGTTGCTGCCCAGCCTGCATGTGTTCCTCCTGCCGGTGGCCGCGCTGCTCGGCCTGCTGTGGCTGCCCTGGGGATGGCTCGTACGGTCGCTGATCGGCGGCGCGCCGCCGTCACCGTCCCGGGCCGCCGCGGCCCTCCTCGCCATCCCCTCCGGCTGGCTCCTCATCGAGTCGGTCCGCTCCTGGGAGGGTCTCGGCGGCCCGTGGGGGCTGCTCGGGGCCAGCCAGTGGGAGGTTCCGGCGGCGCTGCGGCTCGCCTCGGTCGGCGGGGTCTGGCTGGTGACCCTGCTCGTGGTCGCGGCGAACACGGCCGTGGTGCTGCTGGTGGCGGTGCCGGGACTGCGTACCGTCGGCGTCGCCGGGATCGTGGCCTGCGCCCTCGTGGCGGGCACGGCGGCCTGGGGCGTCGGGCCGCCGGACGAGCGCGGGACCGTGCGCGTGGCGCTCGTACAGCCGGGGGTGTTCGGCGGGCCCGACGGGCCCCAGCGGCGCTTCGACACGGCCGAGCGGCTGACCCGCTCGCTCGCCGGGCAGCACCTCGACCTGGTGGTCTGGGGCGAGAGCGGCGTGGGCGTCGACCCGGCCGGCCGGCCCGAACTCGCCGCCCGGCTCACCGCTCTGGCCCGGACGGTCGACGCGCCGCTCCTGGTGAACGTGGACGCGCGCCGGGCCGACCGCCCGGGCATCTACAAGAGCGCCGTCCTCGTCGGTCCTGCCGGGCTCACGGGTGACCGCTACGACAAGATGCGGCTCGTGCCGTTCGGCGAGTACGTCCCCGCGCGCGACCTGCTCGGCTGGGTGACGTCCGTCGGCAAGGCGGCCCAGGAGGACCGCCGGCGGGGCACGGCGCCGGTCGTGATGACGCTGCCCGACACCGGTCCGGACGGCGGCCGGGAGCCGCGGGTCGGACCGCTGATCTGCTTCGAGTCCGCCTTCCCCGACATGAGCCGGCGCCTCGTCAGGGACGGTGCCGGGCTCCTGGTGGTGCAGTCGGCGACGAGCACCTTCCAGGAGAGCTGGGCACCGGCCCAGCACGCGTCCCTCGCCGCGCTGCGGGCTGCGGAGACGGGCCGGCCGGTCGTGCACGCGACGCTCACCGGGGTCAGCGCGGCGTACGGCCCCGACGGGCGACGGATCGGGCCCGTCCTCGGCACGGACGCGAGCGCCGTCGCCGTCCGCGAGCTGCCGCTCTCCGCGACGACGACGGCCTATGTCCGTTGGGGCGACTGGCCGCTGTACGCGGCGCTCGTCGTGGTGGGCGTGGTCTGCGCCGCCGAGGGCGCGGGAGCCTTCAGGAGGCCTGCGTCAGCGCCTCGCGGACCACGCGCTCGCACAGTTCGTGGGTGAGCAGGGCGTCGCGCGCGCTGAGCAGCCGCCCGTCGCGTACGGCGTCGAGGAAGACGAGTACGGCCTGCTCGATCCCGCGCTGACGGGCCACCGGCACCCAGTCGCCGCGGCGGCGCAGGGTCGGCTGGCCCTTGTGGTCGACGACGTCGGAGAGGTTGAGGACCTGGCGCTTGGTGTCCCGCCCCGACACCTCGAGGATCTCCTCGGTCGAACCGTTCATCCGGTTCATCATGCCGAGGGCGGTGAAGCCGTCGCCGGAGAGCTGGAGCACGACGTGGTGCATGAGGCCGTCGCGGATCCTGGCCCGCACGTCGACGTGGTCGACCTCACCGGGGAGCAGGAACCGCAGGGTGTCCACGACGTGGATGAAGTCGTCGAGGACGAGCGTGCGGGGGTCCTCGGGCAGGCCCACGCGGTTCTTCTGCAGGACGATCAGGTCACGCGGGTGCTCGACGCACTGGGCGTAGGAGGGCGCGAGGCGCCGGTTGAAGCCGACGGCGAGGCTGACGGCACGCTTCTCGGCGAGTTCCACGAGCCGCTCGGAGTCGGCGTACTCGTACGCGAGGGGCTTGTCGACGTACGTGGGGACGCCCGCTTCGAGGAGACGGCCGACGATCTCGGCGTGGACGGAGGTCGGCGCGTGGACGAAGGCCGCGTCGAGGCCGGCTGCGAGCAGCGAGTCGAGGTCGAGGTGGCGCTGCGCGGCCGGCAGGTGAAGGGTGTCGGCGACCCGGTCGAGCGTGGCGGCGGTGCGGGTCTGGAGGTGGAGTTCGACCCCGGGGAGGGTGGCGAGGACGGGGAGGTACGCCTTCTGCGCGATGTCGCCGAGTCCGATGCAGCCAACCTTCACGGGGTCTCCCTTGTCGTGTCCGCGCGCCCTGGTCGTCCAGGCCGTTCGCGCGGGTCAGCTTAGACCGGCCGGCACATGGGGGGTGGAGGAGGGAGCGGGGCTGGGTGCGTGCAGCTGCAAGGCGGAGGATTGAGGCATGGCGGAGCCATGGTGATTGACGACAACGCGGCAGATGCGCGTGCCCAGCCCCGCGACGCCGCCCCCCATACGCCGGCCGGTCTTAGGCGGGCCGGGTCGGGGCGACCGGGGGGTGCCAGTCGGCGATGCCGTCGAAGCCGCGCAGGACGAGGCCCGGCCCGAGGCGGGAGACGGCGCCGACGAGCGTGGAGCGCAGGGCGACGGCGGGGCGGGCGGAGAGCATCGTGAGCGCTCCGGTGCGGGCGGCCTTGCGGACGATGGCGGTGGTGCGCGGCAGGCGGTCCGCGGTGTACGCGGCGAGGTCGCGGCCCGGGAGGAAGCCGGGCGCGGAGCGGGCGTGGTGGGCGAGGACGACGGCGTCCTCGATCGCCTGGTTCCCGCCCTGGCCGAGGCTCGGCATCATCGCGTGCGCGGCGTCGCCGAGGAGGGCGACCCGACCTTGGTGGAACGCGGGCAGCGGGTCGGGCAGGTGGTGGACGTCGTGGCGCAGGACCTGGGCGGGGTCGACGGCGGCGAGGATCTCGGGGACGGGGTGGTGCCAGTCGCCGAAGAGGCGCAGGAGTTCGGCCTTCTCGTCGTCGGGCGCCCGGCCGCCGGCGGGGGCGGTGGCCATGGCGTACGCGTAGATCCGGCCGTCCTTGAGGGGCTGGGTGCCCCAGAGTCGTCCGGCTCCCCAGGTCTCGTGGGGGGCGAAGGGCGTCTCGGGTGCGGGGATCACGACCCGCCAGGTGGTGCAGCCCGCGTACCGGAGGCCGGGGTGCCCGGGGAAGAGCGCGTGCCGCGTCGCGGAGCGGATGCCGTCGGCGGCGACGACGAGTTCTGCCTCGGTCTCGCCGTGCGGGGTGGTGAGGCGGGCGGGGCGGCGGTCGTCGCCGGGGTCGGCGAGGGAGGCGGCCGTGCCGGTGCGGACGGTCCCGTCCGGGAGGGCGGAGGTGAGGATCTCGACGAGGGTGGCCCGGTGGAGGAGGACGAGCGGCCCGCCGAAGCGGGCGGCGGCCGCACCGGCGTTCGTGCGGGCGAGCCAGCGGCCGTCTGGGGCGCGCATGCCGCCGTCGCCCTGCCAGGCGGCGAGTTCGCGGACGCGGTCGCCGAGGCCGATGACGTCGAGGGCGCGCTGGGCGTTGGGGGCGAGGCCGATGCCCGCTCCGACGGGGGCGAGGTCGGCGGCCCGCTCCAGGACGGTGACGTGCCAGCCGTTGCGGTGGAGGGCGACGGCGGCGGTGAGTCCGCCGATTCCGCCTCCGACGACGATGGCCCGGTGCTGTTCCATGGCTGCTCCTCGGATCGGGTACTACAGGTGTAGTACCTCCGGCTCCGTCACCGTACTACAGGTGTAGTCGGCCCGGTAGTAGGTTGTCCCCATGACCGCATCGAACCCCGCCACCACCCCCGCCTCGGATCCGGAAGCCCGCGCCTCCCGCGCCGAGCGGATCGGGGACGCGGCGCTCGACCTCCTCGTCGAGCGCGGCATGCGGGGCCTCACGCATCGGGCCGTGGACGAGCGGGCGGGGCTGCCGCAGGGTTCGACCTCCAACCACGCGCGCACGCGCCAGGCGCTCCTGGAGACGGCCGTGCGCCGCCAGGTCGAACTGGAGGCCCGCGTCCTGACCCCGGCCGAGCTGCCGGGCGCGGGCGGGGGCGGCGGCTCGCGTGTCGACACCCCCGCGCTCGTAGGCACCGACGCGCTCGTGGACGGCGGCTCGGGTGCCGGCACCGACGCGCTCGTCGACATGCTCGCCCTCGCCCTGCACCGCTATCTCACCGACCACCGCGCGCTGCTCGTCTCCCGCTACGAACTGGCCCTGGAGGCCACCCGCCGCCCCGAGCTCCGCTCGTTCTTCGACGCCGCGGGCTCCGTGTTCCGCGGCCCGCTGATCGCGGCGATGGCGGCGGCCGGCTCACCGGAGCCCGAGCGTCACGCGCTCTCCCTCGTCGCCTGGTGCGAGGGCCTGTTGTTCTCCTGCGCCGTCGGTTCCTTCCACGCCTCCGTGCCCAGCCGCGCGGAACTGCGCACCGGAGTCGAGGAGTTGCTGCGGGGCATGCTCACCGGCCGCCCCCTCGGGGAGTGAAAGCGCTGGCGCACCCGATGATCGTGGGGGACGATGCCGGGCATGACCACCGAACGTACCGAAGCCGCCCCCCGCGTCGACCCGTCCACGACGTCGGGCGAGCGGGAGGCGCTGGAGCAGTGGCTCGACTTCCATCGCGCGACCCTCGCGAGGAAGTGCGAGGGGCTGGACGACGCCCAGCTGCGCACCCTCTCCGCCCCGCCGTCCGACCTCAACCTGCTGGGTCTCGTCCGGCACATGGCCGAGGTCGAGCGCGGCTGGTTCCGCCGCGTCCTCGCCGGTGAGGAGGCCGGCTGGATCTACAGCACCGATGAGGACCGCGACCGGGACATCCACGTCACGGACGAGGACTCCTACGACGAGGCCCACGCCACCTGGCAGGCGGAGATCGCCCGTGCCCGCACCCTGGCCGCCCCGCGCGGTCTCGACGACCTCGGCGCGGGCGAGCACCACAGCGGGCGGACCTTCAACCTCCGCTGGATCTACCTCCACATGATCGAGGAGTACGCCCGCCACAACGGCCACGCGGACCTCATCCGGGAGCGCGTCGACGGCGCGACCGGGGACTGAGCGGGCCCCGGGCGCCCAGCGGGTCAAGGCGGGCCCCGCCGCGGCTCACCCGTGCGGGGCATTCCCCACCGGTAGGGGCGCGAAGATCGCCGCCGGGCCAGCAGAGTTGCGCGGGTGCATGGAACCCGAACCACAGCGAAGATCCTGGTCGGGGCGGCCGTGGCCGCCCTCGCGGGCTGCGTCTCGGTGGACACCCCGCCGACGGCCCCCGCGTCCGCGCCCGTCGCGGAGGCCGTACGCCCCGGCCAGGACGTGGCCCCGCAGCTCGTCGAGGGCCCGGCCCGCGAGGCCCTCGAAGCGGCCCTGCCCGCTCCCCCGCCGTCCGCCGCGCCCCGCACCACCCCGTCGTCCGAGGTACGCCGCCGGGCGGTGACCCCGCCCCGCCCGGAGAACCGGCACCCCGAGGCCGTACCGCCGCAGCGTGAGCGACCGCGCCCGGCGCCCCGGCGGGAGCTCCCCGAGGTGCCGGAGCTGCCGATGCTGACCGGTGTGCCGACGAAGGCGCCGGTGTCCCGGGCGGACGTGTGCGAGCTGGGCGAGCGGTACGGGGGCTGGGCCCCCGGCAGCGAGCCGTCCAGGATCTGTCGCGGCGCATCCGGCCGCTGAGCGGCGCGGGTCGCGGCCGCCCGGGTCGCGCGGTCCGTCACTCCGCGTCCGTCACTCCGCGCGGAGTCGTGCCTCCAGGCGCTCGATCGCGGCCCGCACCCCGTTCCCGTAGCCGTCGTCGTCGAGGTGGTCCGACGCCGCGCGGGCCCGGTCCAGATGGACCCGCGCGGCGTCGGGCTGCTGGAGCTTGACGTAGTCCGCGGCCAGGTTGAGATGGAGCGAGGGATACAGCGCCCGGAGGGCGACCGCCGAGCCGTGCTCGGCGAGGCGCTCGTCGACGAGGCCCTCCGCCGCGTTCAGCGCCCGGAGGTCCCAGGCCAGCTCGGTGTCGGGGTCGTCCTGGGCGTCCGCCATGTAGTGCGCCAGGGTGCAGCGGTGCAGGGGGTCCCCGTCGGGGCCGATCTGCTGCCACAGCACACCGAAGCGATTGCGTGCCTCCTCGCGGTCGCCGCCGTGGAGCAGCATCATGGCCTGCCCGATCCTGGTCATGACCCCGTCGTCCGACACCTGCTGCTGCTCGGTCACCGCGACCTCCACCCGCTCACCCACTGGGAGAGCCGACGCTAGCCGCACCCGGCCCGGATCGGGCCGAGGCTCAGCCGAGGTCGGGGATGCGCCAGTCGATCGGCTCGTGTCCCTGGGCCGCGACGGCCGCGTCGATCTGGGTGAAGGGCCGCGATCCGAAGAACTTCTTCGCCGAGAGGGGCGAGGGGTGGGCGCCCTTCACCACGACGTGCCGCTCCTCGTCGATGAGCGGCAGCTTCTTCTGGGCGTAGTTGCCCCAGAGGACGAAGACGGCGGGGTCGGGCCGCGAGGCGACCGCGGTGATCACCGCGTCCGTGAACTTCTCCCAGCCCTTGCCCTTGTGCGAGTTCGCCTCGCCGGAGCGGACCGTCAGGACCGCGTTGAGCAGGAGGACGCCCTGCTCGGCCCACGGCATCAGATAGCCGTTGTCCGGGATCGGGTGGCCGAGCTCGGCCTGCATCTCCTTGTAGATGTTCCGCAGGGAGGGCGGGGTCTTCACCCCGGGCCGGACCGAGAAGCAGAGGCCGTGGCCCTGCCCCTCGCCGTGGTACGGGTCCTGACCGAGGATCAGGACCTTCACCTTGTCGTACGGGGTGGCGTCGAGGGCGGCGAAGACCTCGTCCTTCGGCGGGAAGACCGGTCCCTTGGCGCGCTCCTCCTCGACGAACTCGGCGAGCTGGGCGAAGTACGGCTTGCGCAGCTCCTCGCCGAGGACACCCCGCCAGGACTCGGGCAGCATGCTGGTGTCGGTCACGGTCAACAACCTCCGGTGGACGTTCCTGTCTACGTCCCAGAACCTACCGGGGGCCACTGACAGTGACCCCCGCAGGCCTCCGGCGCTCGGCTACCAGCTGGCCCGGCGGTGCAGCTCCCAGAGCTGCATGACCGTCTGCGGGTCGAGGGCGACCTCGCCGCCGCCGATGTCCTCACGGGCCGCGATGTACAGCTTGCCCTGCCACAGCGGGAGCAGCCGGACGTCCTGGACCATGATCTCCTGCGCCTCCTCGAACTCCGCCGTGACGGTCCCGCGGTCGCTCTCGCGGCGGGACTTCGGGAGCAGCTCGCCGGTGATCCTCGGGCTCACATAGGGCGTGCCGAGGACGTTCTCCTCGCCGACGAAGGGCGCGACGAAGTTGTCCGGGTCCGGGAAGTCGGGGAACCAGCCGCGCCCGAAGACCGGGTACTCGCCCTTCTGGTAGCCCGCCTGGAAATCCTTCCAGGGCTTGCCCTGGACGGAGACCTCGAAGAGGCCGGACTTCTCCAGCTGCCGCTTGAGCTCGTTGAACTCGGCGGCCGTGGAGGAGCCGTACCGGTCCGTCGTGTACCAGAAGGTCAGCTCGACGGGCTCGGTGATGCCGGCGTCGCGGAGGATCTTCTTGGCCTTGGCGGCGCTCGGCGTGCCGAAGCGGTCGAAGAACTTGGTGGTGTGGGCCCCGATGCCCTTGGGAACCATCGAGTACAGGGGCTCGGCGGTGCCCTGGTAGACCCTGTTGACCAGCTCGTCGCGGTCGACGACCTGGGCGATGGCCTTGCGGACGGGGAGCTTGGCGACCGAGGCGTCCTGGGTGTTGAAGACCAGGTAGCGGATGTCGGCGCCGGTCGACTCGACGAGCTGGAGGCCCTTGTTCTCGGGCTTGTCCTCCTGGAAGGCGACGACCTCCTCGGCTGTGAGGCCGCGGTAGGTGGCGTCGATCTCGTGCTTCTTGAGCGCCTCGACCATCGCGTCCGACCGGTCGAAGTACCGGATGGTCACGCCGCCGTTCTTGCGGTCGGCGAAGCCCTTGTAGCTGGGGTTCTTGGTCAGCTCCGCCGTCTGGCGCTCGGTGTACGAGTCGAGGACGTACGGTCCCGAGCCGACGAGCTTGCCGTCCTTGCGGAGCTGGTCGGCCGGGTACTCGGCCGGGTCCACGAGGGACATCGCCGGGGTGGCGAGGACGAACGGGAAGGTGGCGTCCGACTTGTTGAGCCGGAAGACGATCGTCCGGTCGCCGACGGTCTCGATCTTGTCGAGCGAGCCGAGCATCCCGTTGGGGCCGCCCTTGTGGTTGATCGTGCGGATGCGCTCGATCGAGTACTGCACGGCCTTCGCGTCGAGCTTGTGCCCGTTGGAGAACGTGAGGCCCTCCACGAGCTTGCACTCGAAGACCCGGCTGGAGGTGTCCGTGAACTTGCAGTCGGCCGCGTCGGAATTCGGCGTCGTACTGCCCGTCGGGAAACTCACCAGGGTCTGGAAGACATTCCGGAAGAGCTCCCAGGAATTGTCCCAGGCCGCGGCCGGATCAAGCGTGGTGGGAGAACTCGTCGTACCGACGACAATTCTCTGATCCCCGGGGGATTCACTGTCGGAGAAGACACTGCATCCGGATACCAGGGATATGGACACAAGGGCTGCAGCCGCCTGCAGACTGGTCCGGTTGAACACGTGCACGCTCCTCGTTCAGCCAGGGGTCGGCCGACGATACCGCAGCACCCCGTCAGGTCAATCTTCGAGCCTGACGGGGCACTTGAGGCATTCGACATACAATCGGGCGCAACCCGGACACCGATTCCGGAAAGTGTCCGGATATCGGTCACCCCACTCCGGCGTTCAGAAAGATCCCGCCGTCGACGACGAGCGTCTGACCAGTGATCCACTCCGACTGTGACGAGGTCAGGAAGGCTGCCGCGCCTCCGATGTCCTGCGGCTCGCCGAGCCGGCCGAGCGGGTAGGCGGCGGCCGCCTCCGCCTCCCGGCCCTCGTACAGCGCCTGCGCGAATTTCGTCTTCACGACGGCCGGCGCAATGGCGTTGACCCGCACGAGCGGCGCGAATTCATGCGCCAGCTGAAGGGTCAGGTTGATCATCGCCGCCTTGCTCATCCCGTACGCGCCGATAAACGGCGAGGCGGAGACTCCGGCGACCGACGCGATATTCACGATCGCGCCGCCGTGATCCTTCTGCCAGGCGTGCCAGCTCCGCTGGGCGAAGCCGAGGGCGGAAACCACGTTCGTCTCGAAGACCTTGCGGGCCACCCCGAGGTCAAGATCGGCGATCGGCCCGAACACCGGATTCGTACCGGCGTTGTTGATCAAAAAGTCCAGCCGGCCGAAGCCGTCCATCGCCGCCTCGACGGCGGCGGCCTGGTGGACCTCGTCGTGGGCCTTGCCCGCGACGCCGATGGCCCGGTCGGCCCCGAGCCGCTCGACGGCCTCCTTGAGGGCCTCCTCACCGCGCCCGGTGATGACGACCCGGTCGCCGCGGGCGACGAGCGCCTCGGCGATGCCGTACCCGATGCCCCGGCTCGCGCCGGTGACGAGGGCGACCTTGCCGGACAGCTCCGGCCGTTCCTGTGCGGTCATGTGTGCCTCGTTCCTCTCGCTGCGGGACGTCAGTTGAGCGGGCCGCCGGCCACGTACATGACCTGGCCGGAGACGAAGCCGGCGTCGTCACCCGCGAAGAACGCGATCGCGTTGGCGACGTCCTCCGGGCGGCCGACCCGCTGCACCGGGATCATGGACGCGGCGGCGGCCTGGAAGTCCTCGAAGCCCATGCCGACGCGCTCGGCGGTCTGCGCGGTCATCTCGGTGACGATGAAGCCCGGGGCGACGGCGTTGGCGGTGATGCCGAACTTGCCGAGCTCCTTGGCGAGGGTCTTGGTGAAGCCCTGCAGACCGGCCTTCACCGCCGCGTAGTTGGCCTGGCCGCGGTTGCCGAGCGCCGACGAGGAGGAGAGCGAGACGATCCGGCCGAAGCCCGCGTCCACCATGTGCTTCTGGCAGGCCTTCGCCATCAGGAAGGCACCCTTGAGGTGCACGTTCATGACGAGGTCCCAGTCCGACTCGGACATCTTGAAGAGCAGGTTGTCGCGGAGCACGCCCGCGTTGTTGACGAGGATCGTCGGCGCGCCGAGCTCGGCGGCGACGCGCGCCACGGCGGCCTCCACCTGGGCGCTGTCCGAGACGTCGCAGCCGACCGCGAGGGCGGTGCCGCCCGCGGCGGTGATCTTCTCGACGGTGTCCTTGCACGCGGCCTCGTCGAGGTCGAGTACGGCGACGGCGCGGCCCTCGGCCGCCAGGCGGAGCGCGGTGGCGGCCCCGATGCCCCGTGCGGCACCCGTGACGACGGCTACGCGCTGCTCGGTGGTGGACATGCTTGGTTCTCCTCGCCCTTGGATCGTCCATGGTCGCGGCCGAACCGGTCGCGCGCTCCTGCGTCCCGCACATGAGCGACCGCTTAGTATCGTCCGCAGACGAGACGCTAGAAGCCCTGGCACCCGGTGTCAACGGCCCACCGGGTGCGCCGGGTCACTCCCTGTCCGCGGGCGGACGCGCTCAGCGCACGAGCAGGTCGAGCAGCCGCTCCACCTCGGCCTCGGGGTCCGCGGTGAGGCCCGTGTGCACGGGCCCCGGCTGGACGACCGTGGAGCGCGGCGCGATCAGCCAGCGGAAGCGCCGCCCGGCGTCGTCCCGCGCGGCCTGTCCCGCGGCGTCACCGCCGAGGCAGACCCCCTCGACCGCGTGCAGCGCCGCCCGGACACCGGCGACGTCCGCCGCCGGGTCGAGCACCGACAGCTTCGCCTCGTCCAGATGGGTACGGGCGGCCACGAAGGACCGGGCACGGCAGTAGACGACCACCCCGGCGTTGAAGCACTCGCCGCGCTCGACCCGCGGCACCACGCGCAGCAGCGCGTACTCGAAGACATCGCGGTCGGTCACGGGGTGCTGTCCTTCTCGGTGGAGTGCGGCCTGGGCGCGAGACGTTCGGCCAGCCAGCCGGGTGGCTGCTGCGGCCGGTTCTCGCTGCGCGGGCCGAGCGTGATCCGCTCGTGGATGGTGGCGGCGCGCGGCAGGAGCGCCTCCACGTAGGCGGCGCGCACGTCGTCCGTGCCGTCGAAGCCGGGCTCGTCGACGAGCCACTCGTCGGGTACGTCGGCGGCGACCTCGTCGAGCAGTTCGCGGGTGACGAGCGGCGCCAGTTCGGCGGCCGCGGCGGCGACGTCCGGCGCGAAGGGGGCGAGCGCGTGGTCGGAGGCGTCGTACGGCTTGGCCGCTGAGGCCTGCGCGCCGGGCCAGTTGTGGTGCCAGATCATGGTGGCGCCGTGGTCGATGAGCCACAGGTCGCCGTGCCAGACCAGCATGTTCGGGTTGCGCCAGGACCGGTCGACGTTGTTGATCACCGCGTCGAACCAGACGACCTTCCCGGCCTCCGCCGGGTCCACCTCGTACGCCAGCGGGTCGAAGCCGAGGGAGCCGGGCAGGAAGTCCATGCCCAGGTTGAGCCCGCCGCTCGCCTTCAGCAGCTCCTGGACCTCCTGGTCGGGTTCCGCGAGCCCGATGACCGGGTCGAGCTGGATGGAGACGAGTTCCGGCACCCGCAGCCCGAGCCTGCGGGCGAGCTGTCCACAGATGACCTCGGCGACCAGCGTCTTGCGGCCCTGTCCGGCGCCGGTGAACTTCATGACGTACGTGCCGAGATCGTCGGCCTCGACGATCCCGGGGAGCGAGCCGCCCTCACGCAGGGGCGTGACATAGCGGGTCGCTACAACCTCTTGCAACACTTTCCCAGGCCACCCATCTCTTCAGCCTTACAATCCACGGAGGGCTCCTTCGGGGCGTAGAGGCGGGAATCGCCGGTCGACGGCGCTGGGGAGAATCTGGGGAGTTTCGGCCGGCAAGCCGGTCCCCCGCGCTCCCCAAGCAGACCATCGATGGTGCCGCGCCCCTTCCTGCCGGCCTCCGGCATGAAGTGAGCATAGTAACCGAGAGTGATCGCGGGCGAGGAGTGCCCAAGCCACCGCGCCAAGGTCACGACCGACTCTCCGGCTTCCAGCATGATCGAGGCGTAGGTGTGCCGAGCGTCCGGCCGAGAGCTTCTGCCAGGCCCGCTTGGGCACCTTCCGCGCCAGGACTCCGGCGCGGAACGTGCCCGCGCCGGTAGGCACTTCGGCCGAGCAGGCCACCGCGAGGACATAGCCGATGCCGCGTTCCTCCAAAGCCGTCCGCGATTTCGGGTTGCCGCCGTAGACCTCATCCGCCGTGACCCAGCCCACTTCGTGTCCGGCATCCAGGAACCGTTCGATCATCACCCGGGCCAGTTCCGGCTCGGTCGCGAAGACGGTGTCCTCTCCGAGCCCCGCGGCCCGACAGCGATCTGGGTCGCACGTCCAGGAGCGCGGGACGTACAGCTCCCGGTCCACCGCCGCGTGCCCCCGGGCGCCCGCGTAGACGAGGTAGACCGCGACCTGGGAGTTCTCGATCCGCCCGGCCGTGCCGGTGTACTGGCGCTGGACCCCGACGGTGCCGGTGCCCTCCTTCACGTCCCCGGTCTCGTCGACCACCAGCACCGCGGCATCGTCGCGGAGGTGCTCGACCACGTATTCGCGCACGTCATCACGGACGGCGTCGGCGTCCCAGACGGCCCGGCACAGCAGATGCTGCATGCCATGCGGGCTGCTCTCCCCGGCCCGCTCGGCGATCGTCCGGCAGTTCTTGCGCGGCAGGTCCGACAGCAGGCCCAGCACCAACCGACCGGCCCGCAGCCGGGGCTCGACCCGCGCGAACCGGGCAGCGATCCGCCCCATGTCCACCTCGAACGCCTCTCGCCAACGGGCGGGATCTATGCTGTGACCTGCGGCCACCGTCTCTTCGTAAGTCCACACAACTCACGATGATCAACAGTGGCCGCACCCGACTCCGCACCCGCCCGATGTGCCGGGGCACAGCAGTTGTCACCGGCTACGGGAGGGTGTGTGACAGGCCCGACAGTTCATTGGATCAGGTCGGTGTGTGGATGTCCGGGGGAGATCGGGCAGACGTAGATCTGCATGTTGTCCGTGCTGCCTACTTCTACCCTCGTCGGCTGCGAGGGATCCTGGCCCGCATAGTAGGAGCCAGCGAGGGCGGCGCTCTGGTCTTCCTGCGGCGCCCAGCTGTGACCTTCACCGCCGTCCCACTCCCAGGAAGCGATCGTCAGTAGCGGGACCATCTGCACCTCGCACACAGCGCAGTACCGGGGGGTCGGGTCGGTGCGGCCCCAAGGGGGCCAACCGCCGACCTTCCAGCCGGGTGCGTTGCCCAGATGAATGGAATAGAAGTCGCGCGGATACTCCGCGTAGGAGCTGGCCACGCCGGCGCCGGCTGCCTGCCACCTGTTCCAGTCCTCCAGCATCCGCTGCAGCTCCGGGCTCAGATCCAGGCTGTTGGGGTACTCGGTGATCGCTTCTGGCGCCAGCACGCACGGCTCCGGCACGTATCCCGGATAGTCCGCCTCGTACGGTTCCGGTGGTGTGGCGAGGACGTCGCCGACTTCTGCGGCCGACCGCCAGAACAGTGCGGTCGCCGGCTTGTAATCCGGTTCGTGCTCGTACGGGCACCAGAGAATCTGAAGCAGATCGGCCTGCCCGGGCGGCCGCAACAGGGTTATGTCACGCAGGAAGAGCTGAGCCACGGGCAACATCGGGAAGGGCATTCGGCGGGCCGGGGAGGGGCGGCGTCGAGCCGTTCAGCGAGCCACGCGGCATTGCGCTCCTTGAGTACTTCCTCCTCGGGCGTGAACGCGGGAGGTCGGTCATCAGGGCGCCACCGGGACTGCAAGCGTCTCTGGAGCCGCACGTCGGTCGGTGACTGGCGGAATCCAGTGTCCACGTGCAGGTGTGCGTCTTCGCAGTGCGGCCACGGCTCCTCAGCCGGCCACAGCAACGGCCCACCGACCGAGCTGTCCCTGACCGAAGGCGACCCCGGACGCGGATGCAAACGGATGGCGGGACGCGCCAACGGAGCCAGCTCGGGAAAGACCGCGGTCACCTCGACAGGCCGCTGCGGAGTTGTACGTACGAAACCCATGCCGGTGATCCTGCCACCAGCCACCGACAGTCCCCTGCCGCCTCAACCCGGCCACGGTGACAACAAGTCCGCCTGTGTGACGCCTATCGTGCTTCGGCTCACCCGACCAGCAAGATCACGATCTACAGTCGATCCTCTAGCCGAAGAGGGGGTGCCTGGCTTGCAGCTGTTCCACACGAGCGGCGTGAGTGCTGATGGTCAGCGGGCGTGGAGGAAATAGCGGTCCGCATCAGTCAGGGCCTGTCCCAGCAGATCGACGATGTGGTCGAGTTCGTCGCGGGTGGCGACCAGAGGTGGTGCGATCTGCACGACCGGGTCGCCGCGGTCGTCCGCGCGGGCCAGGAGTCCGAGGGCACGCATGCGTGCGGGAAGGAACTGCTTGACGAGTTCGTTCTGGCGGTCAGTGGTGAAGCGTCGGCCGTCCGCTCCGGCGACGAGCTCGAGCGCCCAGAAGAAGCCGTCGCCGCGTACGTCGCCCACGATGCTCAGGTCGGTCAGTTCGGCGAGCCGCTTGTGGAGGTGACCGGTCAGGCCGCGGACGTTGTCCAGGACGCCGTCTCGTTCGAAGATGTCGAGGTTGGTCAGGGCGGTGGCGGCGGCTACCGGATGCCCCGCGAAGGTCAGCCCGTGCAGGAGGGTCACGCCCTCGTTGAAGAAGGGCGCGGAGACCTTGTCGGACACCAGGACGGCGCCGAGCGTGGCGTAGGACGAGGTGAGGCCCTTGGCTGTGGTGATCATGTCGGGGATCGCACCGTACTTGGTCACGGCGAAGTATTCGCCGATGCGGCCGAAACCGCTGATGACCTCGTCCGCGACCAGGAGGAAGCCGTACTTGTCCGCCATCGCCCGTAGCCCAGCCCAGTAGCCCGCCGGAGGCGTGAGGCAGCCTCCGGAGTTCTGCACCGGCTCGGCGATGAGCATGGCCACGTTCTCCGGGCCGGCCTCCAGCACCGCCGCTTCGGTTTCGGCCAGCAGCCGCCGGGTGAAGGAGTCCTCGTCGGTGTCGGTGGTGCGGTAGCGGTTGGTGTTGGGTGCGTGGGTGACCTCGAAGGCTGGTGCGCCGAAGGGTTCCTTGAGCGCCGGGATTCCCGTGAGTGCGAGGGCGCCCATGGTCAGGCCGTGGTAGGCGGTGCGGCGGGCGATGGCTTTGGTGCGCTGGGGCTGGCCTTGGGCGACGTGGTACATGCGGGCGAGTTTCCACGCGGACTCCACGGACTCCGAGCCGCCGGAGGTGAAGAACACGCGGTTGATGCCGTCGGGTGCCAGAGCGGCAAGTCGCTCGGCCAGCTCGATGGCGGCGGGGTGCGCGGTGTTCCACAGGGTGCTGAACGGTAGGCGGTTGAGTTGCTGTTCGGCCGTCTTGGCGAACTCGGGGCCGTAGGAGTAGCCGAGCTGTGCGCAGAACAGGGCGGACAGGCCGTCGATATAGCGGGTTCCGGTCGCGTCGTAGACGTAGACGCCTTCGGCCCGGTCGGGCAGGAACATTCCCTGACCGTTGCGCAGGCTTGCGTGTCGGCCGAAGTGCAGGAGCAGGTGTTTGCCGGCTGCTTCGCGCAGACGGTCGGCCTGGTGTGTGGCGGCGGATTGGTCGGGCATGGCGTTCTCCGGGGATGTTCTCGGGCACATGAGGGGCAGGCGGGAGGCCCGGCTGGGCGAGTGGGCGGACTCAGGCGCCATGGGCGGCCACATCTCGTGAGCAACTGCCGGCCGCTGGAGCGGTGTCTGAACGGCGGCTCCGAGAGGGCTCGGCGGCGGAGACCCGGCGCCCGTTGCGGAGTCAGGGCGTCAGGCGCCGGGCTGTCGGTCGCGACCGCGGGACCGCTGGGTGTCTCAGGCTCCTGTCGATCCGGCCCGGGCGGGATGCAGCGGGCCGAGACCGGTCATGATCTGGCCCTTGTCGTAGCCCTCGATGGCGGGCGGGAAGGGGGGCGGGGCGTCGCGCAGTTGCTTCCACAGGGGGTTCAGGCCGAGGGTGCCGTGTTCACGGGTGGTGGCCACGAGGTCGAGGTCGAGGTGGAAGGTCAGGAACTCCTCGCCCGCGCCGCCCTGGGCCAGCACGCGGCCTTCGGGGTCGGTGGCGATGCTGCGGCCGGTGCCGAAGACGCCGCCGATGTTCGGGTTGAGAACGTACACCTGGTTGGTGATGGCGTTGGCGCGAGCGAGAACGAGTTCCTGTTCGCGGTCGGATGTGCGGGTGTAGGTGGGCTGGATGATGACCTCGGCGCCCATCCAGGCGAGGGTGCGGGAGATCTCCGGCACCCAGCCGTCGTAGCAGATCGCCAGGCCGAAGCGGCCTACCTGGGGGATGTCGAAGGTGACGTAGGTGTCGCCGGGCACGGAGGTCTCGTACGGCATCCAGGGGAAGATCTTGCGGTACGAGGCCACCACTTCACCCTGCGGGGAGATGGCGACGGCCGTGTTGTGGACGCCCTTGGCCGACCGCTCCGGGATGCTGCCGGGGACGATCCACAGCCCGGTGTCGGCCGCGAGCCGGCACACCGCGTCGGTGGTGGGGCCCGGGATCGGTTCGGCGAGGCGGTCGAGGTAGCCGGCCGGGTGGCGGGCGTCGAAGCTGCCGAAGGCGCTCAGGTACAGCTCGGGGAAGACCACCAGGTCGATGGACGGGGAGAGGGCTTTGAGGGAGCGCACCTCGCGGCTGAACTTCGCGAATGTCGCTTGGGGGTCGCCGGTCACGGGTGCGACCTGGGCGAGGGCGACGCCGAGGATTCGGCTCACTGGACGGCTCCTTGTGCGGTGGCGGCGGCCGGTGTGCCCGGCGGGGTGTCGGCCGGTGGGTGGATCCCGGGGACGGCGTCGAGCAACCTGCGGGTGTAGGGGTGCTGGGGGGAGTCCAGGACCTGGGCGGTGGGCCCGGTCTCGACGAGTTCGCCGTGCAGCATGACGCTGACCCGGTCCGCGATGTGCCGGACCACGCCCAGGTCGTGGGTGATGAGGAGGAAGGCGAGGTCGCTGTGCTCGCGTAGGTCGAGCAGCAGGTTGAGGATCTGGGCCTGGACGGAGACGTCGAGGGCGGATGTGGGTTCGTCCAGCACCAGCAGCGAGGGCCCGACGGCGAGGGCGCGGGCGATGGCGACGCGCTGGCACTGGCCGCCGGAGAGCTGGTGGGGGTAGCGGGTGAGGACGGTCGCGGGGAGGCCGACGCGCTCGAGTTCCGCGGTGGCGTCGGTCAGGGGCCGGCCGGCCTCGCGCAGTGGCTCGGCGATGAGTTGCCGGACGGTCATCCGGGGGTTGAGGGCGGCGTAGGGGTTCTGGAAGACGATCTGTACCTGGTGGCGCAGCCGCCGCAGCTCCTTGCGGCGCAGCCCGGTGAGCGGGCGGCCCGCGATGTGCACGGTGCCGGAGGTGGGCTGGATCAGGCCGAGCACACAGCGCGCGAGGGTGGTCTTGCCCGAGCCCGACTCACCTACCAGCGCGTGTACTTCGCCTGCGGTGATGGTGAGGTCGACGCCGGCGACGGCGGTGTGCGAGCCGAAGGTCTTGACGAGCTGCTGTACGTCGAGGATCACGCGGGAACTCCCTTCGGCTGGGTGAGATGGCAGGCGCTGGCCCGCGCTCCGGCGGCGTTGAGAGGCGGCGGGGTGGCGCATGCCTCGGTGGTGTGGGCACAGCGGTCGGCGAAGGGGCAGCCGGTGAGCAGGTCGGGGCGGTCCGGCACGCTGCCGGGGATGGCGGGCAGCGCTCTGCCGGGGGCGGCCCGGTCGGGGAGGGCGGCGAGCAGGGCGCGGGTGTAGGGGTGGTCCGGGGTGTCCAGTACGTCGGCCACCGGGCCTGATTCGACGACCTGACCGGCGTAGAGGACGTACATCCGGGTGCACAGTTCGCGGACCTCGCCCAGGTTGTGGGTGATGTACAGGACTCCGAAGCCGTGCTCGGCCTGCAGGCGGCGCAGCAGGGAGCGGATCTCCTTGGCGACGGTGACGTCCAGGGCGGTGGTCGGTTCGTCGGCGATGAGCAGATCGGGCCGGCACAGCAGAGCGGCGGCGATCATGACGCGCTGCAGCATGCCGCCGGAGAGCTGGTGGGGGTAGGAGCGCGTGACGCGCTCGGCGTCCAGGCCCACTTCCGTCAGTGCGGTGCTCACCTGCTGGGCCACTTCGGTCCGGGTGCCGCCCTGGTGGAGGCGTACAAGGCGGGCGAGTTGGTGGCCGAGCGGTGTGACGGGGTCGAAGGAGGCGGCGGGGTTCTGGAAGACCATGGCCACCTTCCGGCCGCGCACCGTGTGGAAGCCGGCGGCCCGCAGGTCCTGGCCCTGAAGCCGGATGGCGCCGGAGGTCTCGGCTCCGGCGGGGAGCATGCCGAGGACACTGAGGGCGGTCAGGGACTTGCCGCAGCCGCTCTCGCCGACCACCCCCACGACCTCGCCCGCGCGCACGCGGAGGGAGACGTCGCGTACGAGGGCGGCGTCGCCGATGGTGACGCGCAGCCGGGAGATCTCCAGCAGGGGTGCCGCCTGGCCGTCTGCGCGCTGCTTGCCCGGGCCGGGCGCGGTCTCGTCCTCAGTGGCGGGCAGGGGGCTCGCCGCGTCGGCGGCCTTCCCCTCCGGCCGGCGCCGCAACAGAGCGGCGGCCTGCCCTGCCAGTGTGCGCAGGCCGCGTCGTGCGACGGCGGAGCGGGATTCCGTGCGTGGGTCGAACACGTCACGCAGAGCGTCGCCGAAGAGGTTGAAGGCCAGCACGGTGAGGAGGATCGCCAGGCCCGGGAAGAGCGCCGCCCACCAGTGGGTCTGGAGGTCGCCTCGGGCCTCGGCCACCATCAGGCCCCAGTCCGCCTGCGGCGGGCGGGTGCCCAGGCCGAGGAAGGCCAGTGATCCGGCGGCCAGGATCACCGTGCCGATGTCGACGGTGGCCTGCACCAGGATCGGTGAGACGGTGTTGCGCAGAATGTGCCGGACCATGACGACTCGGTCCTTGAGCCCCAGGGCGCGTGCTCCTTCCACGAAGGGCCGCTCACGCATGGATGCGGTGAGGCCCTGGACCAGCCGGGTGTACCAGGGCCACCAGGCGATGGCCAGCGCGAGGGCGGCGTGCTCGAGGCCGGGGCCGAGGGTGGCGACGATGGCCATGGCGAGCAGTAGCGGTGGGAAGGCCAGGAACATGTCGCACAGCCGCATGATCGCCTCGCTGACACGCCCGCCGCGGAAGCCTGCGATCAGGCCCAGCGGTACGCCCACCAGCACGGCGAGCCCGACCACGAGGAGCGGTACGGTCAGCGCCGGCCGGGCACCGTAGATGACGCGGCTGAGCACGTCGCGGCCGAGGTTGTCGGTGCCGAGCAGGTGGTCGGCACCGGGTGGCAGGTGGCGGGCGGCGACCTCGGCCGCTCCGGCGCCCTGATCAGGGTGCGGGGCGAGCCAGGGGCTGAGCAGGGCGGCGGCGACCAGGGCCGCGAGCAGCACCAGGCCGAGGACGGCGAGCGGGTCGCGGAGCAGGGCGGTGAAGCGGGCGCTGCGCGGTGGGATGGTCTGCGGGCTGTGGCTCATGCCGGCCTCACTCGCGGGTCGAGGCGCGCGTGGACGAGGTCCACCGCGAGGTTGACGAGGACGTAGGCGATGGCGCCGATGAGGGTGACGCCCATGACCGCCGGGTAGTCCAGGCTCAGCAGGCCGGAGGCGGCGTACTGGCCGAGGCCCGGCCAGTCGAAGACCACTTCGACGAAGAACGCGCCGGTCAGGGCGTAGGCGGCGGTCAGGCCGAGCACCGTGACGGTGGGCGGGAGGGCGTTGCGCAGGGCGACGCGCCAGACGAGGGTGCGTTCGGGGACGCCGTAGGCTCGGCCGACGCGGATGTGGTCTTGCTGGAGCGCCTCCAGCATGCTGGTGCGGGTCATGCGGGCCACGACGCCGAGCGGGTAGGCGGCCAGTGTGAGGGCCGGCAGGATCAGGTGCGCCGCGGTGCTGGCCAGCGCCGCGCCGTTGCCGGTGAGGAGCGCGTCCACCGTGTTGAGTCCGGTGATCGAGTGGATCGGCGCGGTGAACTCCAGGTCGCTGTCGATGCGTCCGGTGGGCGGCAGGAGTCCCAGGCGGCCGAAGACCAGCAGCTGGAGCAGCAGCCCGAGCCAGAAGGCGGGCACCGATACGCCCGCGATGGACAGCAGCCGCACCGCCTGGTCGATCAGCCTGCCGGGCCGCACCGCGGCTATGCAGCCGAGCGTGACGCCCAGGACCAGCGCCACCGCCATGGCGGCGCCGACGAGTTCGAGGGTGGCGGGCAGCCGGTCGCCGAGCTCGCCGAGGACCGGCTGCTTGGTGGCGATGGAGGTGCCCCAGTCCCCGGTCAGCACATTGCGCAGATACGACAGGTACTGCACCGGCAGCGGCTGGTCGAGGCCGAGGGCGTGTGTCACCCGTTCGACCTCTTCGGGCGTCGCCTTGGCGCCGACGTAGGTGAGGGCGGGGTTGGAGGGGATCACCCGGGCGAGGAGAAAGGTGATCGCGCTGACCCCGAGCAGGACGAGCAGGGAGCCGCGCAGCCGGCGCAGCAGGAAGCGGGGCATCAGCTGGCTCCGTGGCGCAGCTGGTGGAAGGGGATGGAGAAGGAGTAGTTCGGGTTGCAGGCGAAGCCCTTGACCTCGCTGTTCATCACGACGGGGGTGCGCATGTCGTAGAGGAACGCGCCGGGGGCCTGCTCAAGGAGTCGGCGCTGCGCCTTGCCGTACAGCTCGGCGGCCTTGTCCTGGTCGGTGGCGGTGTGGGTGCCGGCCTCGTCGACGAGCTTGTCGTACGTGGCGTCCTTCCAGTAGCTGAGGTTGAAGAACGGCTTGTCGCTGCTGCGGAAGAGCGAGACCAGGTTGTCCGAGCCGGCGTCGGAATAGGTCGGCCAGTACATCAGCAGGAAGATGTCCTGCGCCGTGGCCGGGTCCGCCTTGGCCTTCTCCCACTGCTGGTTGAACAGGATCGGCTGCAACTCGACCGACACGCCGACCTTGGCGAGGGAGTCCTTGATCAGCGGGGCGTACTTGGCCTGCTGTGCGTTCTCCGCCGCGTAGCTGAGGGTCAGCTTCAGTCCCTTGCCGCCCTCGTATCCGGCCTCGGTGAGCAGCCGACGGGCGGCCTCCAGGTCGTACGGCGTCTGCGGCAGCTCCTCGTCGTGGGGGAAGGCGCCGGCCGGTACGGCGCCGCGAGCGCGGGCGCCGAAGCCTTCGGTGCCCACCTTGACGATGTCGTCGTACGGAATGGCCTGCGCCAGCGCCTGGCGTACCTTCACGTTCTTCAGCGGGCCCTTGGTGGTGTTGAAGAAGGCCGTGTGGCTCTGGAAGGTGGGACACTCGGTGACGGTGTAGCCCTTGTCCTTCTTGAACCGGGCGACGTTCTCCAGTGGCAGCGAGCCGGCGTAGTCGACCTGGCCGGACTGGAGCATCTGCTGTTGCGCGGTCGGCTCGGCGGTGATCCTGGCGACGACCGTGCGGTAGCGCTCGCCCTTCCAGCCGCCCCAGTACTTGTCGTACGCCTTGAGTACGACCCTCTTCTTGGCCTGGTACTCCGAGACCCGGTACGGGCCGGTGCCTGCGTCGACGCCCTTGGCGAAGTAGTCCTCGCCCTTGGCCAGGGCCTTGGGGCTGACGATCCACGCCCCGTACATGGACGAGGCGATCATGTCGACCGGGGCGGCGCTCTTCAGCTTGAGGACGACCGTGTGCTCGTCCGGTGTCTCGATGGTGTCCAGCGCCGACCAGATGAAGGATGCGCCGCCGTCCTTGGCGGAGGCTTCCAGGGACGCCTTGACCGCCGCGGCGTTCATCGGCTCGCCGTCGTGGAAGGTGACCCCCTCGCGCAGATGGAAGGTCCACCTCCTTGCGTCGGCGGAGGACTGCCAGCGCTCGGCGAGGGCGGGGCGGAAGCGTTCCTTCGAGCCGGGCGGGTTCATCCACAGCAGCGGCTCGTAGACGTTGCTGAGGTAGTAGACCTCGGTGGAGAAGGACTTCACCGGATTCCAGGTCGTCACCTCGGCGGTGGTCGCCACGTTGAGGATCTGCCCGGTGCCGTTGTCGGTACCGCTGTCGGTACCGGTGCAGGCAGACGCGAGCAGACCGCAGGCCACCAGAGCGGCGGCGGCAGGGGTTCTTCGGGACGTGGCCATGAGTTCGCTCCTCGGGGAAGGCGCATTCGCCGGCTGTTCAAAGTGAGACAACAATGGGCCCGGTGAGCTATAACCTCAAATACTTGATGGGGTTGACTTTCATGCCTGTGAGGCATGGATAGGAGGTTCGCTGTGGAGCTGAGGGTGCTGCGCTATTTTCTGGCGGTCGTCGAGAGCGGCTCGGTGACCAGGGCGGCGGCCGAAGTCCATATCGCCCAGCCCTCGCTCTCCCGCCAGCTGCGCGGACTTGAGGCGTCCCTGGGAGTCACACTGTTCGACCGCACGGGCAAACGGATGGAGCTCACGGCGGCCGGCCGCCGATTCCTGCCCCTCGCCCGGGACCTGGTGACCCGCGCCGACACCGCCCTCGCCGCCGCCGGCTCGCTGGCGTCCGGGCGGGCGATGCGGATCACCGTGGCGGCCCCCGCCACCACCATCACCGATGTGATCGCCCCGTTCCTGGCCACCTGGGGTCCGGAGGACCCCCTGGTCACGGTGCAGGCGGAGAGCCCGGTACGCGCCTACCAGGCCCTTACACGGGGCGCCGACGTGGCGATCTCCTCGGCCCCGCCGCGCCGCCGCTACGCCGGGCTGCCCGTAGCCCGGCTGCCCGTGTGGGCCTACGTGCCGCCCTCACACCCCTGGGCAGGCCAGGACCAGATCACCATCCAGGAGCTGACCGGTGAGCCGCTGATCGTCCTCACCCTCGCGCACGGCACCCGCCGCATCCTGGACCAGGCAGTACAGGACGCGGGCAGTTCCCTCGACATCGTTCTGGAGTGCGACACCCCGCAGGTCGCCCAGGCGATGACCGCCTCCGGTCACGGCATCGCCGTCGTCTCCGACGACCCCCGCTTCGGGCTGCACCCCCTGCTGATCATCGACCAGCACGGGGAGCCCCTGCAGATCCGGCTGCACGCGGCCTGGGACGCCGGCCACTACGCGCTGCGCACCATCGAGTCCTTCGCCACCGGGCTGGCCCGCTTCTGCGTCGAGCAGTACGGGCCGCAGGCAGCGGGGAGCTGAACCTGCTGGAACCGGGCCGGTCCGGTACGAAAGCCGTCCAGGAGTCGTGGCCGGCTCGGGATGGTGTCTGGTCCAGCCGACCCCGCGACAGGGGGAGACGGCCGGACCGGAACACGGCGCACTGTTTGCAGACCCATCGCTCATCTGATCCACGGATTCCGGCACGCGCCCGTTCATGGTGTCGAGCAGGTGGGTGCGACATCGCCGGTCGTCGGCGCTCCACCCCGTCCAGCGGTGCCGGGCCCATACGGAGCCAACTGCCGTCGATGACGGCGTCGGTTCGGCATCGGGAATCCTCCGCCTGCTTGCTGTGCCAGGCGGCTCAGCCGAGGACGGCACCAACCCCGGGGAACGTCCCCGCGACCCTCGCACGGTGAGCCTGCTCAGGAGGTCGACTCCCCGGTCCTGGTACTCCAGCGCACGACGCACCCGCCTCTCGGTCATGCGGTTGCGCCACCGGCGATCGGCGCCTTCCGGTACACCGAGCTCGTCGAAGACATGCACGGCGAGCCGTCCAGCCGCTCGCCGACCCCGTAGGCCTGCGTGGTCTCGCCCGGACAGCTGGACCCGGCGATGCGAGCAGCCTCCGACCCGGGTGGCAGGTCAGCTGTGGCGTTCTCGGCAAGTTCACGCAGACCTGGCTTCTCGTCTACCGACCCCGGCGATGCGGCGCACTCCGCCGGAGAACCTGCCCCGATGCTTTTGAGACACCGTGGCCAGTCCTGACAGGCATTGGACAGCTCTCGCTGCGCGCACCCACCATGCCGCAACAACAGACCCCGCCCGGAAGAGGGACATCCATGACCTCCAGTCCGCCCACCCGCCGCCCACGCGGTATGCGATGTCTTGCGACGGCCACGGCACTGCTCACCGTGCTGCTCGCCGGCGTGTTCACCGCTCCATCGCCCGCGCTCGCCGAAAGCGCGGCCCTCGTGCCGGGCGACCCGCTGACCGGCAGCGGCGCCGTGCCCCGTACGGTCCTCACCGCGGCTCAGCTCTCCAGCGCCACCCCCACCGACACCGTCGTGGACAGCGCCTTCGCCCTGCCCGCCGAGGCGGCCCCGCCCGCGCACACCTTCGAGGGCACTTTGACCCTCAACGGCACCGCAACGGCCGGCGGCTACCGCAAGCTGAAGGACCCCTACGGCTACTCCGGCACCGAGGCCACCAAGCACCTCCCTCCGTTCAGCGCCACCCTCGTACAGAACGGCAGCCACCTCATCCCCACCGTGCGCGGGCTGCGCTACACCGGGAACGCCTCCTGGAACCTCGCCGTGGGAGCCGGCCGGGCCTGGCAGGAGGACGGCGACGGCGGCCGCACGCGCGCCGCACTGCCCTTCGCACTGGTCGAACGGAACGCCAACTGCGTGCACAACGGGGTGCTGTCCTTCCTCTTCGACGCATCCGCCATCTCCCAGGTCCGCTACCAGATCACCGCGGAAACCTGCGCCTACCACCAGTTCGACATGTGGGGCCAGGTGGCCGCCACCTACCAGCCGGGCACCGTCCCCGGCGGCGAAGCCGCCCGCGGCGCCTACGCGGCCGAGGTCGCCGGCCGGCTGCCCACCAAACCCATCGCACAGCTCGCCATCGACCACCCCGGCGCCGGCGTGGACACCTCGAAGTTCGGCGCGGGAATCACCCCCACCGCGCTGAGCACCTACGGCTTCTACTACGACGGTGTGAACTACGTCGGCGGCTGCCAGACCAGGCAGGGCCAGTACCCGTTCTGCGGGCAGATGCTGCTGCCTTCCTACTCCACCGCCAAGTCCGCCTTCGCCGGCACCGCCCTGCTACGGCTCGCCCAGCGCTACGGCGCCGGTGTCGCGGACCAGCGCCTGACCGACCTGATACCGGAAACCGCCGGGAAGAGCGCCTGGTCGAATGTCACCGTCAACCACGCCCTGGACATGACCACCGGCAACTACACCTCGGCGGGCTTCGAGGTCGACGAGGCGGGCGGCACCATGACCGACTTCTTCCTCGCCGAGCCCTACGCCACCAAGATGGGCAAGGCGCTGTCCTTCCGTCGCAAGACCACCCCGGGCAGCAGGTGGGTCTACCACACCTCCGACACCTTCCTGGCAACCCGCGCCATGAACAACTACCTGCAGAACCGAGCCGGTTCCGGCGCGGACCTGTTCCACATGCTCCGCGACGAGGTCCTCACCCCGATCGGCATCAGCCCGGACGCCCGCGTCTCCTCCCGTACGGACAACAGCGCGGACGGCGTCCCCTTCGGCGGGTACGGGATGTTCTGGACCAAGGACGATGTCGCCAAGTTCGCCAAGTTCCTGAACAACGACGCCGGCGCGGTGGCCGGCACCCAGGTGCTGCACCCGGGCCTGCTGGCCGACTCCATGCAGCAGAACCCGTCACAACGCGGCGCCACCACCACAGGCAGCGCACCGATGCGCTACCAGAACGGCTTCTGGGGACAGGAGTTCACATCCGCGGACAACCCCGCCTACACCCAGCCGTTCCACGTACCGTTCATGTCCGGCTACGGAGGCATCACCATCGCGATGATGCCCAACGGCTCCACGTACTACTACTTCAGCGACAACAACGAGTTCTCCTGGAGCGCGGCAGTATCCGAGTCCAACAAGCTCGCCCCCATGGTCTCCGACAGTGACGGAGGCGTCTGCACACCGGCACAACTGCTCGGTAACCCGGGCTTCGAAACGGGCACCCAGACGCCGTGGACCGCCTCGCCGGGAGTCGTGGACAGTCGCACCTCCTCCTACCCGGCTCACGCCGGCAAGTGGAAGGCATGGCTCAATGGCTTCGGCCGCACCAACACCGAGGCGCTGGCCCAGACCGTGACCATCCCCGCCAACTGCACGACCGCCACCCTGACCTTCCACTTGCGCATCGACACCGCCGAGACCCAGCCGACCGCCCATGACACGCTACGGCTCGACGCCGTCGAGGACGGCACCGCCACCCGCCTCGCCAACTGGAGCAACCTCGACGAGACCGGGGACTACCGGTCACACACGTTCGACCTCGCGCCGTATCGCGGCACGTCGGTCACGCTCCGATTCACTGGCGCGGAGGACCGCAGTCGGCAGAGTTCCTTCCTGATCGACGACGCCACTGTCCGCGTCCGCTGACACATCCCGTCAAGGGGCGGACGCCGAGCTGAGGCATCCCTGATCTGTGCGCGGCCGCCGCACAGCTTCGACCAGTCGTCGCGGTCGGAGGTCAGTTCCCGTACGGGAGCTGGGGAGCGAGCGCCACCGCGACCACGAGAGCGTCAATGGCGTACTCGCGGCCGCGCAGGCCGCCGGCACCGCTCAGCGGCTGCACCGCGGTGAGGCCGTCCGCCTGGGTGGCGTCTCGGACCTGAAGCCGGGAGAGCACCCGGCTCAGCCGGGCGGTATCGGTCTTCCCGAAGGCGGCCTTCACCACCGTCAGGGCCGACACGAGGACGGGCGGCCAGCCTAGCGGTCGGTACAGGCCGTAAGCGGTTTTCGCGAACGCCGACGGTCGGCGTTCGCGAAGGACCCTTGCCGACAGGCAGGCGGTCTGGCCGTCCAGGGACCTTGAGGTATTACGCGGGGCCCGGGGGCAGATGGACAGTCATGATCAGGTGGCAGGTCTCGGTGCCTGTGCCGCGGTAAGTGTGGGTGGTGTCGGCGTCGAAGGTGGCGGTCTGCCCTGCGGTGACGGCGTATTCGGTACCGTCGACGACGAGGGTCATCCCGCCGGTGGTGACACTGACGGTTTCGGTCACGCCGGCCTGATGGGGGTGGCTGGGGTACTCCTCGCCGGGTTCCAAGGTCCAGCGCCAGACCTCGGTGGGCGCCGGGCCGCCGGTGGTCAGCATCAGCCGGGCCTCGCCGCCTCGCTCACCCTTCCACAGGGGCATGACGGCGTCGGCGCTCACCACGCGCACACGCTGTTCGGGGCTGCCTTCCATCAGGGCTGAGACGGAGATGCCGAGGGTGTCGGCGAGGCGGACCAGGGTGGCGAAGTTGGGGTTGCCCTGGGCTTTCTCCAGTCCGACCAGGGCGCCCTTGCTGACCTTGGCGCGGCGGCCGAGTTCATCCAAGGACAGTCCGGCGCGGGTGCGGGCCGTACGGACGTTGTGTGCGAGTGTCCGCAGCGCCGCCTCGGTCTCGGCCATCGGATATTCCCTCCAGCAGCAGGTCGGCACACTGCACCGTGCGGTCGTTCGATTGACGACCTGCGGTCGGTGCGCTGTACGGTGTAGTCGTTCCATTGATAGTAAGGGATGTACGTACCGTGATCGCTCTTCTGCTGGCCCTGGGCAGTTCCCTGGCCTATGGGTGCGCCGACTTCCTCGGCGGCCTGGGTGCCCGCAAGGCCCATGTCCTGCGGACGGTGATGATCGCAGCGCCGGCCTCGCTCACCGTCGAACTGCTGCTGTGGCCCTTTCTCGGCGCCTCTTTCGCTCCCGCCACCCTCGCCTGGGGCGCGGCCTCCGGCGTCGCGTCGGCCGCCGCCTTCGCCCTGCTCTACAAGACCCTGGCGATCGGCCCGATGAACGTGCTGTCCCCGATCACCGCGCTGGTCTCGGCGATGCTGCCAGTGGGTGTCGGCCTGCTGCAGGGCGAGCACCTGGGCCTGGCCGGGCTGATCGGCCTGCCGCTGGCCCTGGCCGCCGTGGTGCTGGTCAGCGCCGGACGCGGCGCGAAGTCGGCCCGGCCGTCGCGCACCGCGCTGCTGCTGGCCTTCGGCGCCGGGGCCGCAATCGCCCTGCAGCTGGTCTTCCTGCACCAGACGCCCTCCGACAGCGGGGTGGGCCCGCTGATCGTCGGCCGCGCCGTCTCCTCCGCCGTCACCCTGGCCGCCGCCGGAGTGATGTTCCGGCGGCTGGGCCCGGAGAAGCCCGCGTACGCGATCTCGGCGACGGCCGGCGTGCTGGACTCGGTGGCCAACCTGCTGTTCCTGCTCGCCGCCCGCAGCGGCGACCTCGCCGTCGTCGCCGTGATCACCGCCCTGTACCCGGCCGGCACCGTCCTGCTCGCCCGCAGCGTCCTTGCCGAACGCATCCACCGCGGCCAGCTGATCGGCCTGGGCACCGCCGCCGTCGCCGTCAGCCTCCTCGCCCTGACCTGACCGCCCCGCCGCCGCCCCCTGAAGGACCCACGCATGGTCATCCAGCCCTGGGACACCGCCGAGCGGCAGAACTGGACCGCCCGACGGCCACGACTTCGGCATCCTCAGCGTCAACGGCCCTCCAGGGCAGGCACCTCTCGCCGTGCCCGATCACTTCACCCCGACGACGACACCCTGCTGCTCCACTTCACCCGGCACAACCCCACCTGGAAAGTGGTCAAGGCGGCCCCGGGCGTCACGCTCACCGTCCCCGCCCTCCCCCGCGGTGCCGGCTCGCCCAGCGTGATCGCCCGCGCGCCCCGTACGGGGGCACCCGGCGCTTCACGGCCGCCCAGTTCACCTGTCGGGCCACAATCACCAACGATCCCGCCGCTGGAACCGAGCCCCCGCACCGCCCGGCCGAGCCCTCTCGACCCCACGGCGGCCATGCCGCAGCCGAGGCTGACGTCCCGCCCTGCAGGTGCCGATGCCCACGCCTCATGGGCTGCGCCTCGACGTCCTCAAGGCCCCTGCGAAGACCGCAGACGGCGACCACGAGCCCACCGATCAACCAGCCGGCCCCGCCTGCACTCTGCGCGCGGCCTGGACCGGGCGGCCCCGTCCCCGCTCGGCGGCCTGCGGACCGCATCCGCCCCCAACAGTCCCGCACAGTCCCGCACCCGCGACCTCCCGCACAGCACCTCCGGAACGGACCACCGATGACCCTCTTCCGTATCTTCCCCGACGTTGCCGATGCCTTCCGCGACACCCTCATCGCCGTCGTTACCGCCACCGGCCTGCGCGGCCACGAGTCGTGGCCGGCCACCACCGCCGCGCTGGAGGAGCTGGAGGCCCGGCTCGCGAACGGCGCCTGGGCCCCGGCCGACGAGCACGACCCGCGCATCGAGGCGTGGCATGCCGTCTACCGCGCCTTCGGCACCAATCCCCGCCGCATCCGGCCCAGCGTGGACGCCCTGGGCCGCCGCCTTGCGAAGAAGGGCGCCCTGCCCCGGATCAACCCGGCCGTCGACTCCTACAACGCAGTCTCCGTCCGCCACGGCCTGCCCGCCGGTGCCTTCGACCTCGACCACGTCACCGGTGACGTCGAGATCCGCTACGCCGACGGCAGCGAGACCTTCACCCCGCTCGGCGAACCCGGCACCGTCGAGAACCCCAAGCCCGGCGAGGTCATCTACACCGACACCACCGACGTGCTCACCCGGCACTGGAACCACCGCGACGCCCACCGCACCCGCGTCACCAAGGACTCCACCCGCGTCGCCTTCGTTCTGGAGACCGTCGCCGCCACCCGCGACGGTCATCTGCTCAAGACCGCGGCCGGCGACCTGCAGGCCCTCCTGCAGCCGCACTGCGACACGAGCACCGTCCACTACCTCAGCCCGGCACATCCCGACACCACCGTCTGACCACCCGCCTGTCCGCACAGCGGCATGCCAGCAGGGCCACGGTCCGCCGCCGCTGAAGGTCCGTCCCTTGGAGGCCCGTCCTGTTCACCGGCCTGAGCGCCTTCCCGCTTACTCCCATCCCCGGCAACGGCAGCGTCGACGAGAAGGCGTACGCCGCGCTGGTCCAGCGGCTCGCCGCCGCCGGCGTCGACTCCATCGGCGCGCTGGGCTCCACCGGCTCCTACGCCTACCTGACCCGGGAGGAACGCGCCCGCGTCGCCGGCCTCGCGGTCGAGCACGCCGACGGCGTGCCGGTCATCGTCGGCATCGGGGCCCTGCGCACCCGCCAGATCCTCCAGGCCGCCGAGGACGCGCAGAACGCCGGGGCCTCCGGCGTCCTGCTGGCGCCGGTGTCCTACCAGCCGCTGACCGACGAGGACGTCTTCGGCCTGTTCGAGGAGGTCACCGCGAACCTGTCCGTCCCGCTGGTGATCTACGACAACCCCGGCACCACGCACTTCACCTTCACCGACGAGCTGTACACCCGCCTGGCCTGGCTGCCGCAGGTCGCCTCCATCAAGGTCCCCGCCCTCCCCGCCGATCCAGCAGAAGCCCGGGCTCGTGTCGAGTACCTGCGCCGGCTCCTGCCCGAGACGGTGACCGTGGGTATCAGCGGAGACGCCGCCGCGGCCCGGGGGCTGAACGCGGGATGCGACGCCTGGTACTCGGTGATCGGCGGCGCCTTCCCAGAAGCGGCCCTCGCCCTCACCCGCGCGGCACGAGCCGGCCGGCACGAGCAGGCCGAACGGGAGTCGAAGCGGCTGCAGCCCCTGTGGGACCTGTTCGTCCAGCACGGAGGCTCCCTGCGCGTCGTCGCAGCGGCCGCGGCCCATCTGGGCCTGACCGCCCACCGCAACCTCCCGCTGCCGCTGCGCGGCTTGGACGCCAAGGAACGCGCCCACCTCGCCACGGTGATCGAGCAGCTCGAGCTCCACACATGACATCCCGCCGCCCTCCCCACACGCGGGAGGGCGGCGGCGCTCCAGACCTCCTTCCGCCCCCGTTCCCTGCAGGAGAACGCACGGCCATGCGCGTCGGCCAAGGCGGTGCCGAGGGACGCATAGCGGCCTATGTGGCTGCGCTGCTTGAGTGGTGGTGCGACATGACCGAGGACCACGATGAGACTCGCTTTGGTCGACGGGCCCGTTGATCAGCGAGGCCAGCGGACCGCTGATCTACTTCCCCATGCGGTGGAGCATGGCCGAGGAGGCATCGGCCTACGCAGTAACCGTGGCGGAGTCCGTGGGGCTGGTCTGCTTCGACGTGCAGCAGAACCGGCTCAGGCCCTGAGCGTGCCCACCCATCGGCGATAGCCGATCAGGGGGCGCGGCTACGCCGACGAAGGCAAGAAGTGTCGGCCTTGCTTTCGTAACGGCGGTGGAGCCTTCGGCAGCCAGGACACGGTTCTCTCCACTACCCAGCGGTGTCGGCCCAGCCGCTGCGAGGACTCGGCGCCCGGGCGGGCGATGTGGTGGCGGATGCCCCGCTTGCGGAGCAATCGGCGCAGGTGATCGTCGTCGTAGCCCTTGTCCGCATGCAGCTTCGCTGGCTTCCGACGCCGAGGCCCGCGGCGGGAGTTCCTCCATCTCGCGATCGTGCTGGAGTGCCTCAGCCGCAGGGTCGTTGGCTGGTCCATCGCCGAGCACATGCGCACCAACCTGGTCGCCGACTCACCGCAGACGGCGGTCTCGACCCGGGGCGGGCTGCCGTTGCCGTCGGCATCTGGTCGATCGCGGTGACCGGGTAGCGTTCATGCGGACCGAAGTGTGGTCATAGACGAGGCCCTGCCGTAAGGGTGAGTATGGCGATGACGATTTTTCCGTTCTCGGTCTCCTCGACGGACCAGGCACTGGCGAGGCTGTCCACGATGAACAGGCCGCGCCCGCTTGCAGCCACCGTCCCTTCGCCAACAGATGAGTTCGAAGGTCGGACGGGGACGGCGGTGATGTCGGCCCCGCGGTCGGCGACGCCCAATGCCGCACCGAACTCGTAGGCTTCAACCCTGATGAGGAGCGCACCGCTGGTGTGCTGGATGGCATTGGCGATGAGCTCGCTGGCCACCAGCATGGCGTCGAAGAGCTGATCCTCCGCCTTGCCGTCCAGGACGTCGGCCAGGACGGTACGGGCGGCGCGCTGCGGAGCATCGAGGCCGTCGAGCACCACATCACGCTGGATCAGCAGGTCTCCGAGGGTCCGGTCATGCACCAGTTCGGCAGTTGTCGTGGGCATCGTCGTCTCCTCGCATCGGGAGGGATCGCTACACGGTGGCTCTGTCCGTGGCCGCGGTGTCGTCGTCGAAGGTCATCTCCGGTGCGGGTCGGCGGAAGCCCTTGGTCAGGACGGCCAGGTAGACGACGCCGATCGCCAGCCAGACGCCGCCGATCTGGAGTGCGACGTCATCGAGCCTCGTGAGCAGGTAGAGGGAGACGCCGACTCCGACGGCGGGCATCACCAGGTACGAGAAGAGGTTGGGGGTGCGGCCGTCTCTGCGCTCTCGGACCAGGTGGGCGATCACGCAGACGTTCACCAGGGCGAAGCCGAGGAAGGCGCCGAAGTTGATGAACGAGGTGGCTGTGGTCAGGTCGAGTTTCATGGCGATGACACCGGCGGCCGCGGTCAGCAGCAGGTTCAGGACGGGTGTGCCGGTCTTCCCCGACAGTTTGCCGAAGACGGCCTTGGGCAGTGCGCCGTCGCGTCCCATGACGTACATGAGGCGGGCGGCGGAGGCTTGCAGGGCGATGCAGGAGGCGATGGATCCGGCGATGGTGACGAAGTTGATCACCTCGGCGTACGTCTCGCCGCCGACCTGGACCTTCAGGTGGTAGGCGGCCGCGTCGACGTCGACGAACGTCGCGCCGGGGTGAACCAGCTGCATCACGAAGGACAGCACGATGAAGATCGCTCCGGCGGCGATGACGCAGCCGATGATGCCGCGGCCGATCGTCCTCGCCCCGCCCCTGGCCTCCTCGCCCAGCGTGGAGACGGCGTCGAAGCCGAGGAAGGAGTACGCGGCGATGGCAGCGGCCGCAGTGACCGCGCCGATCGAAGTGCCGGAGTTCCACAGAGCGTCCGTGGCGGGGGCGGACGAGCCGCGCTCGCCGAGGAAGACGACACACAGAGTGGCGAAGAGGACCAGCGACCCCAGAGCGATGAACATCAGGACCTTGTTGACGCGGTCCGCGAGCTTCATACCGAAGACGTTGATGACGGTGGTGATGCCCACCGAGACGATCAGCCAGACCCACTTGGGTATGTCAGGGAACTGGGCGTTGAAGTAGATCGCCGTGATCAGCCAGCCGACCATCGGGATGAAGAAGTAGTCGAGCAGCATCGCCCAGCCGGACAGGAAACCGATGCGGCTGTCGAGCATCTTGCGGGCATAGGTGTAGACCGACCCCGCGCCGGGCACGGCGCGCGCCATCTTCGCGTAACTCAGCCCGGTGAGCAGCATCGCGAGGGTGGCGACGGCGAACGCGGTCGGGGCCACCCCGCCGCTGGTGGCGGCGACCACACCGAACATGGTGACGACGATGCCAGGGGAGATGTACGCCAGGCCGAACAGGACGACGGAGAAGAGGCTCAGGTCGCCCTTCAGTCTCATGCTCTTCCCAGTGGTCTCGCTGTTCATCGTCGTGGCTCCTCGGTGGTGTGGGCGGCGTTCCAGGTGGCGGGGTCGATGCGGCCCCCGTACAGCGGGAGGTCGAGGGCTGGGTCGCCGGGGCGGAATTGGTCCCAGATCCGGTTGAGGCCGGCGGTGCCGTAGCGGCGGACGTTGCTGACCTCGTCGAGATCGATGACGTCGGTGAGGGTGGAGTCGCCGGCATCGACCGTTTCGGCGCGCACCGTGCCCTGGGGGTCGATGACGAGGCTGCGGCCGATCCCGGAGGGGGCAGCGGAATTGACGCTGGCGACGAAGACCTGATTGGCGATGGCGTTGGCTCGATTGAGGACGACTTCTTGTGCGCGGTCGCTCGTCGGCGTGCGGACCACGTTGACGATCAGCTCGGCGCCCATCCAGGCCAGGTGGCGGGAGATCTCCGGGAACCAGGTGTCGTAGCAGATGGACAGTCCGATGCGGCCGACCCCGGCGAGGTCGACGACCTCGAACCGGTTGCCGGGTGCGGTCGTCTCGTACGGGCGCCACGGACAGATCTTGCGATACGCGGCGAGGCGCTCACCCTGTGGCGAATAGACCGGTGTCGTGTTGTGGACGCGGTCCCCGGCGCCTCGCTCGTAGACGCTGCCGGGTACCAGCCAGATGCCCAGATCCCCCGCGAGCTCGGCGAAGACCGCGTCGCGTTTGCCGTCGAGCGGCTCGGCCGCCTTCTCCGGGTCGGCCGGGACGCCGGGGGCGCTCTCGCCGAGGTGCAGTTCGGGGTAGACGACGAGGGCGCCAGGTGCGCGCAGTTTCACACGCCGCTCTACGTCGGCGGTAAAGCCTGCGAGGTCGTCGGCCGGGCGACCGGGCGCCTGGGCGAGGATCAGGGGCAGGGGGCGGGCCATGCGGGAACACCAGCCAATCGAAGGGTGCATTTTACCCGGAGATGTCGACGGAGATTCGGGCTCCGATAACCAAAAATTCCGGTGAAATAAGAATGCGGCCAATCAGCCATAGCCTCAAATACTTGGAAGGGTTGATTATCATGCCCTTGAGGCATGAAGGTGCCATGCTTCCCGCGTCTCCCGAGGGACCACCGCCACGGAGATCCGAGCACTGCGCTCATTCCTGAGCATCGTGGGGACCGTTCCGCCACCGAGGCCGCAGTCGATGCACTGACCGCCGGCCGTGCCATGCGGATCACCGCGGTGGCGCCGCCCATCACCATCACCGGCATGATCACGCTGTTCCTGGCCACCTGGGGTCCGGGTGCACCCGCCTCACCATACCGACGAGTAATGGTTAGATCGCACGGTGTAATCAGTAACGATCTCAGCGCACACCTTGCGTCACGGCTCGTAACCTCTAGCCTCCGTGCATGGCATTTCTCTCAAGTCGCCGCAGACGGGCACGTCTTTCCCTGGAACTCGACGACGCTGCCCTCGGCCGGCTGCTGAAGTCCCTTCGGTCGACGCCGAATACGGGCGCGATCGGGACGACGGACCTGTACATGGCCCAGATATCCCGTCTCTTGAACCAGAGCCGGGCCGACTGGGACCGCCGCACCCATCAGCTCTCCGTGCTGGCGTACCGCCTGTCCGAATCGCACGGGCCCCGCGCCTGGGCCTCTCGTGAGCCGCGCAACGCGAGCGCGCTCGTCCTCTCCGCTTGGGCGCAGCTCGAACGCGGACGTTCCCGGGGGTATCTGGAGGACGCGGCCGGCATCGCCGGCAGCTGTCTGCGCGCCGCCGAATCGGCGCCGGAGGACCCCACTCCCTGGGTGGTCATGCTGGGGCTCTCGCGGCTGGAGCGCCGCAGTCAGCCGGAGGTGTTCGGCCTGTGGAACGAGGTACTGACCCGCGACCGCTGGAACCGCGAGGCGTACCTGAGCATGCTGCGCTATCTGGGGCCGGAGGAGATGGGATCGCGCAGCCAGGTACTGGACTTCGTCGACGCGGTCCGCGCCCGCATACCCACGAACGCGCCCTGCGCGGCCACCGAGCTCACCGCCCAGGTTCTGCAGTACCACTCCGTCCTCGCCCTGGGCGGAGTCGAGGCGCTGATGGCACGCAACCACTGGTCCCGCGCATCGGCCGCCCAGGCCCTCGACCGTGCGGCACACCCGTGGGCCCAGCCCGGGTTCTTCCACCACGCGGCGGCCCTCGCCGACCTGAACCTGCTGGCCTACGCACTGACGGCCGCCGAGCGGCGCCGCGAGGCCCGTCCGGTCTTCGAGGCGATCAACGGTACGGTCGCGGCCTGGCCCTGGAGCGTCGGAGGCGACCCGGTGTCCGAGTTCGAGAAGGCACGGAGCAGGAGCGGGACCGGCACGTGAGTTGCGGGGACCCCCCCCACCCCTCGGCGAGGCCGGCCGGACAACTCCTGACGGCGGAGCAACGTGGGAGGGGGGACATCAACCGCGGATGATCTCCCCGGCCTCGGGGGGTCCTTCTCGCCATGAGACGTCGGACATGACGCCACGGGCCGCCGGCCGTCATGCGCCCTACGATCTCGCAGGGGATGCTTGAGTAGCGTGATCGTCCGTTGCCGGGAGACACCCGGCGCCGTTCACGTGCGTCACGTGCCCACAGCAACGCACGCTGGACGACCTCGCGGCAGGCGGCCGCCTTGCACCACGTCAATGTCTCGGCCGCCGTCACCGCCGCGCCCGTTGACGCCTCGGACCTCCGCCGTCTGGCTGTAGAGCCGGTGTACCAACGCCTCAACGGTCAGGGGTGGGCACAGCCGAATCGATGCAGGTCAGCGCCACCAGGTAGACAACTTCATGACGTACGTGCCGGGATCGTCGGCCTCGACGATCCGGGGGAGCGAGCCGCCCTCACGCAGGGGCGTGACATAGCGGGTCGCTGCGACGTCTGTAAGCATGTTTCGAAGCTATCCATCATTCCGGCTTGCGATCGAAGGGGCTCGACGCCGCCCCTCGACCCCTGGCACGCCGGACACTGCCCCACCCTTTTCTCCCCCGGCTCCGACGTCTCGCGTCGGGCCTCGACGTCGTACCGGAGGAGAGGGCGGGCCGTACGGGGTCAGGCGGTGGTGCAGGCGGCGCCGTCGAGAGTGAAGGACGACGGGGCCGGGTTCGTCGTGCCCTTGGTGGCGATGAAGCCGAGCGTGACGGAGCCGGACGGGGCGATCGTGTGGGTGTAGGACACGGCGGAGACGCTGACCGTGCCGCCGGTCTGCACGGCGGTGCCGCCCCACATGGTGCTGACGGTCTGGCCCGCGCCGTAGGAGAAGCCCAGCGTCCAGCCGTTGACGGGGACGGTTCCGGTGTTGCGGACGGTGATCTCGCCCTGGAAGCCGCCCGGCCATTCGCCGACGACGCGGTAGCCGACGGCGCAGCGGGCGCCGGGGGTGCCGTCGCCCGCCTCGGTGGTGACGTCCACCGTCGCGGAACGGGCCGAGCGGTTGCCCGCCGCGTCACGGGCGTAGACGGCGAAGGTGTACGCCGTGTCGGCGGCGAGCCCCGTCACGGTGACCTGGGTGGTCGTGGAGGACGCGACCTTCGTGTCGGTGTCGCCGCTGACGCGGACGACGTCGTATCCCGCGACACCGACGTCGTCGGTGGCGGCGGCCCAGGTGAGGGTCGCGGAGTCGGCGGTCAGCGCGGCGGCGGTCGGCGTGCCCGGGGCGGTGGGCGGCGCCGTGTCGCCCGGGGCGCCGCCGAAGACCGCGGCCTCCCGGGAGGTCTGGGCGATTCCGTTCGCGCCGTGGAAGATGCGCTCGCCCCAGGCGCTGAGGCGGCTCGGGTCGAAGTCGACGGCGAGGTCGAGGATCGGGTCGGTGTTGCCGCTCCAGGACCAGGCGAGGTAGCCGAGGTCGAGCTGCTCGGCGGCGGCCATCATGGTGTCCTCGTCGGGGTCCCCCCACTGGTCGGCCGGGCCGCCGAACTCACCGATGAGGATGGGCAGTCGGGCGGCCACGAAGGCGTTCAGGTAGTCGGTGATCTCCTGCGCGGTGTCGAAGACGCTGTACATGTGGATGGAGAAGATCAGGTTGCCGGTGGGGTCGGCGTCGTAGACGGACCGGGCGTTGGCCTTCATGACGCCCTGCCAGTCCTGGCCCCAGTTGGGCGCGTCCACCATGATCGTGTGCTGGAACCCCGCGGCCCTCAGCTTCTTCACGGCGGCGGTCGTGGGCTCGGTCCAGCCGGCCGGGTCGGTGTTGCCCCAGGGCTCGTTGCCGATGTTGACGATGACGTAGTCCTCTTGCCCCGCGAGTACGCCCTTGAGACCGATCCAGTAGTCGGCGGCGTGGTCGAGCGTGCCGGCGGCGGCGTCCTCGCCGTAGCCGGTGGTGTCGTGGACCTCCAGGACGCAGATCAGCCGGTGGGTCTTGCAGTCGGCGACGACGGCGGCCACGTCGGCGGGGCTGTTCTCGGACCAGCGGTGGCCGTCGGAGAGGACGACCCGGACGCTGTTGGCACCCAGTGCCTTGAGGTCGGCCAGTGACTGCGTCTCGCCCGGGTACCAGGTGTGGGCGTGGTTGACGCCGCGCATCACGAAGTCGTGGCCGTTCGCTTCGAGCAGGCGCCCGTCACTGACGTGCAGGCCCGCTGCCAGGGGCGCGGCCGTCCGCGCGTGCGCCGTGGCCGCGCCGAGGGCGCCCATGAGGGCGAACCCGATGAGGGTCGCAAGCCCTGTCAGCAGGGCGAGGGCCGTGCGGGGGCGTGCCGTGCTTCTCGTTCTCACTTCGACTCCAGAAAGGTCTGCGCCGTGGGGTACCGGAAACCGGGCGGGACTCCCGTCGAGCGTGGGAGCGCTCCCATACAGCCATCGCGTCGCGGGCACGTCAACCCCCGCGGCACGGATTGACACACCTTCGAAAGTTTCGACAGTAACCTCCGTGCCACTACACCCGGACCTCCCCATCGGTTCACGCATTCGGCTTCCCGATCGGCGGCACACAGCCCTTCACCTGGGATGTCATCTCCGCCCTGCAGGATCCATCAGCGCAAACCTTTCGCTTCCGCCGACGAAAGTATTGACATGAACTCACCAAAGGGCGCACTGTTCGCCCGCGGCGGACCTCACGGAGGCGCCGCACCGCCCTGAGACCCGTCGACGAGGAGGACCACCCCGATGCGTCACAAGATCCGCCCGGCCCTGCGGTCGCTGTTCGTGGGACAGGCCGCCGTCGCCCTGGCGGCCGCGGCCACCCTGACCACCGGCGCCGCACCGGCGCAGGCCGCCGCCTGTTCCAACGGATACGTCGGACTCACCTTCGACGACGGCCCGTCCGGCACCACGCGGGCCCTGCTCGACTCCCTGCGGCAGAACGGCCTGCGGGCCACCATGTTCAACCAGGGGCAGTACGCGGCCGCACACCCTTCCCTGGTCAAGGCCCAGGTCGACGCGGGAATGTGGGTCGCGAACCACAGCTACACGCACCCGCACATGACCCGGCTGAGCCAGGCGCAGATGGAGTCGGAGATCTCGCGCACCCAGCAGGCCGTCTCCGCCGCGGGCGGCGGGACGCCGAAACTGTTCCGGCCGCCCTACGGCGAGACGAACGCGACGCTGAAGGCGGTCGAGGCCGCTCACGGTCTGCGGGAGATCCTCTGGGACGTCGACTCGCAGGACTGGAACAACGCCGGCACGGACGCCATCGTCCAGGCCGCGAGCCGGCTCACCGACGGCCAGATCATCCTGCTGCACGACTGGCCGGCCAACACCCTCGCCGCGATCCCGCGGATCGCGCAGACACTGGCGGGCAAGGGCCTGTGCTCCGGGATGATCTCCCCGACGACGGGCCGCGCCGTGGCCCCCGACGGCACCGGCGGCGGTACGGAGAGCTGCGCCGCGACCCTGACGGCGGGCCAGTCGTGGAGCGACCGGTACAACCTCGACGTGGCGGTCAGCGGCTCGACGGCCTGGACCGTCACGGTGAACGTCCCCTCCCCCGCCAGGGTTCTGGCCACATGGAACGTCAGCGCCTCCTACCCGAACGGACAGACCCTCGTCGCCCGGCCGAACGGGAGCGGCGGCACCTGGGGCATGACGATCCAGCACAACGGCAACCGGACCTGGCCGACCGTCACGTGCAGGCCGTCCTGATCACCGCCGCTCCGAGACGGGCACCGGCCCCGCCGCCCGTCGGGGCGGCGGGGCTCGGCCGTGCCGGACGCCCGCGGGGACACGTACCCGCGAGACGCCTGCCCGTCAGTGGGCGGCCGGCGGGAGCACCTCGAAGTCGGCGTGCAGCCGCCGGCGGTGGTCCACCTGCCGTGCGGCGCCGGTGAGCACGACCCGGGCGGTGAGCCGGGGCTCGGTGCTCGACGCGCCGAGCCTCAGTTCCAGCTCTCCGGGTTCCACGATGCGCGTCCCGTTCCTGCCGGTGAAGGACGCGAGGTCCGCCGGGACGGTCGCGTCGACCCTGGCCTCCTGTCCGGCGGCGAGGTCGAGGCGTACGTAGCCGATCAGCCTCTGGAGAGGCTGGACCACGGAGGCCACGGGGTCGTGCAGATAGAGCTGTACGAGTTCGCTGCCGGCGCGGTCGCCGGTGTTCCGCACGGTGAGGGCGAGGCGGAACGCGCCGTCCGTGGGGGTGGTGGCGGTCGCGACGACGAGATCGCTCCACTCGAACGTCGTGTACGTCAGGCCGTGTCCGAATCCGAACGCGGGTGTCGGGTCGATGCTGGAGACCTCGCTGGCGTGGCCGAGCCGGGCCGCCAGGTAGGTGGACGGCTGGGCACCGGGGTGCCGGGGCACGCTGACGGGCAGGCGGCCGCTGGGGCTGACGCGTCCGCTGAGGACGGCGGCGATGGCGGCCGTTCCGGCCTCGCCGGGGAAGAAGGACTGGACGACCGCCGCGGACTGGTCCGCCGCCCGGCCGAGTGCGTAGGGCCGCCCGGCGAGCAGGGTCGTGACGACCGGTGTGCCGGTGTCGAGGAGGGTGTCGAGGAGCTGTTGCTGGACGCCGGGCAGGGCGAGGGACTCCGCGTCGCAGCCCTCGCCGCTGGTGCCGCGGCCGAAGAGCCCTGCGCGGTCACCGAGGGCGGCGATCACGACGTCCGCGCTCCGGGCGAGTGCGACGGCTTCGGGGAAGCCCTCGGTGCCGGCGTCCTCGACGCCCGCACCGCGCGCCACGACGATCTCGGCCGTGGGGAACTCCGCCTGGAGCGCCTCACGGAGGGTCGGCAGGTCGATGCCGAGTGGTGTGTCGGGGTGCTGTCCTCCGACGTGGACCGGGAAGGCGTAGCAGCCGAGGACCGCGGTCGGGGCCTCGGCGTTGGGGCCGATCAGGGCGATGCGGCGGGGGGTGCCCGGGTCGAGCGGCAGGATGCCGTCGTTCCGGAGCAGGACGACGGCCTGCCGGGCGATGCGGCCGGCCAGCTCGCGGTTGCCGTCCGGGTCGAGGTCGATGGTGCCGCGGAGGGCTGCGGGGTCCGCTGTGGTGTCGGCTCCTTCGAGGGCCGGGGGGACGGGGGTCCAGTCGTGGTCGAGGAGGCCCAGCTGTGCCTTCTGGACGAGGACCCGCCGTACGGCGCGGTCCACGAGTTCCTCGGGCACGATGCCCGCCTCGATCGCGTCGAGGAGGGGCTCGCCGAAGGTCTTGACGGTGGGCAGTTCCACGTCGACCCCGGCGGCGAGGGCCGCCCCGGCAGCCTCGCCGAAGGTGCCGACGACGCCGTGCAGGGTCTTGAGGAACGCGATGCCGAAGTAGTCGGCGACGACGGTGCCGGTGAATCCCCAGGTGTCCCTGAGCAGTCCGGTGAGCAGTTCGTCGTCGGCGGCGGAGGGCACGCCGTCGGTGTCGGTGTAGGCGTGCATCACCGACCGGACGCCGCTCTCCCGGACCGCCATCTCGAACGGCGGCAGGATCACGTCGGCCAGCTCCCTCGCCCCCATGCCGACGGGGGCGAGGTTGCGGCCGGCGCGGGAGGCGGAGTAGCCGGCGAAGTGCTTGAGGGTGGCCACGATGCCGGCGGATTCCAGGCCCTGGACGTAGGCGGTGGCGATGGTGCCCACGAGGTACGGGTCCTCGCCGATGGTCTCCTCCACGCGTCCCCAGCGGGCGTCGCGTACGACGTCGAGGACGGGTGCGAGTCCCTGGTGGACGCCGACCGCGCGCATGTCGCGGCCGATGGCCGCCGCCATCTCCCGTACCAGCGCGGGGTCGAAGGTCGCTCCCCACGACAGGGGCACGGGGTACGCGGTGGCGCCCCAGGCGGCGAAGCCCGCGAGGCATTCCTCGTGCGCCACGGCCGGGATGCCGAAACGGTTGGCGGCGGCGATGCGCCCTTGCGTCCGCATGAGCGAGAGGGCGGCGAGCGCCGGGTCGACGGGGGCCGTGCCGAAGGGGCGGGTGAGCTGCCCGAGCCCGTCCGGCAGCAGGTCGTCGAGGAGGACCGGCTCTTCCATGTCGTGCTGGTGCGGCGCGACTTCGGCGCCCTCGGCGGACGCTCCGACCCACACGCCGAAGAGCTGGGCGATCTTCTCCTTCCGCGTCATCTCGCGGATCAGGGCGTCGGCCCGGGCCTGCGCGCTGAGCGCGGGGTCGCGCCAGGCGGGGTGCGGGGCTTGGGGCTGGGTGGCCACGTTGTCGGTCACTTTCCTCCGACTCCCATCAGGCCCTGGACCAGGGCGCGACGGGCGAACAGGTAGACGAGCAGGATGGGGAGCATGGACAGGACGACGGCCGCGAGGAGGCCCGGCATGTCGACGCCGTGTTCGGTCTGGAAGTCGTACAGGCCCATGGTGATGACCTTGTTCTGCGAGGACTGGGTGAGCACGAGCGGGAAGAGGAAGCCGTTCCAGGCCTGGAGGGCGGAGAACACGATGACGGTCGACAGGCCGCTCTTGGACAGCGGCATCACCAGCCGGCGGAAGATGAGCCAGGAGGAGGCTCCGTCGACGGTCATGGCCTCGTACAGCTCGGACGTGATGTCCCGCATCACGCCGGAGAGGATCAGGGTGCACACCGGCATGGCGAAGGCGGCGGTCGGCAGGATGACGCCGATGAGGTTGTCGTAGAGACCGGCCTCGTTGATCAGGTAGAACATCGGGACGATGACGGCCTGCGAGGGGATGGCCAGGCCGAGCAGGAACAGCCGGAAGATCCTGCCCGTGGCCTTGCCGTCGCTTCTGACGATGGCGTACGCCAGTGGCGGCACGAGCAGCAGGACGATGCCCACCACGCAGACCGTGACGATCACCGTGTTGAGGAAGTACTGCCCGAAGCCGTCGCTCAGGTCGTTGACGTAGTTGTCGAGGGTGAACCGCTCGGGGAGGCCGAGCGGGCCGTTCGCCGCGTAGTCCGCCCGGCTCTGGAAGGTGGCGACCAGCATGACGTACAGCGGCAGGCCGACCACGAACAGCCAGATCAGCGAGCCGAATCCGGCCAGGTAGTTGGGGCGGCGCCTCATCACACGCCCTCCATGGTGCTGCGCATCTTGTCGTAGCCCGTCAGACGGACCATGACGAGCGACACGAAACTGGCGACGAGGACGAGCAGCAGCGCGATCGCGGACGCCGTTCCGAACTCGAAGCTCTTGAAGGCCTTCTGATACATGTAGTACGCACTGTTCGTGGTGTCGGTGCCCGGACCGCCCTGGGTGAGGATCAGCACCGTGTCGAAGGTCGTGAGGCCGCCCACCACCATGAGGACCATCGAGGTCACGATGCTGTTCCGCAGCTGCGGCAGCGTGATGTGGAAGAACTGCCGGAACCTTCCGGCGCCGTCGATCTGGGCGGCCTGGTAGAGCACCTGGGGGATGGCCCGCGCGGCGCCCTGGTAGATGAGGGTGTGCAGCGGGGTGAACTGCCAGGTGCTCACGAAGACGAGGACGCCGATGGCACCGGCCTGCACGCCGAAGAGGTTGCCGTCGCCGAACAGCCACCTGGCCTGCGAGGGCACGCCGAAGTTGGGGTCGAGCACGGCGCGCCAGAGCACGGAGACGGCGGTGATGGACAGCAGGAGCGGGACGAAGTAGATGGCGGAGAGGACGGCCCGGTTGCGCTGGTGGCCGGCTGCCCAGACACCGAGCAGGATGCTGATCGGGGTCTGGACGACGACGCCGAGCACGGTGAGCAGCAGGCTCAGCCAGAGGCTCTTGAGCATGACGGGGTCGTCGAGGAGCTTGCTCCAGTTGTCCAGGCCGGCGAACTCGGGTGAGCCGAGGCCGTTCCAGCTCGTGAAGGAGAGCACGACGACGAGGAGGAGCGGCACGATGGCGAACAGGCCGAAGAAGACGGCGGCGGGAGCCGCCCAGACGAAGCTGGGGCGGCTCACACCGGTTCCGGCGGCGCGGCCGGGCCGTGTCGCCCGGCGTCGCGTCTTCTCGCTGTCCACGGCGGGGGCTGTGGCGGTGGTCATGTCGGACGTCCCGGAGGTCAGGCCGCGGGCAGGGTCTGCATGGCGGCGATGAAGGCGTCGGCCCCCATCTGTCCGTTGAAGAACTGCTGGACTGCCTGGTGGATGGTGGTGGTGGCGGCCGGCGGGTACGCCTGGTCCCAGGAGAGCTGGAACGCCGGGGCCTTCTTGACGAGTTCGTACTGGTACGTGGAGTAGGCCGGGTTCGCCGAGCCGTTCAGGAACTTCGGGGTGTTGGTGGTGGTGGGCAGGTTGCCGATGCCGAGCTGCGCCTTGACGAACTCGTCCGAGTACATGAGCTTCAGGAACTCGGCCACCGCCTCGGGGTGCTCGGTGTTCTTCAGGACCGAGTAGTAGTTGTTCGTGTTGCCCGCGAGGTTGTTCGGATCTCCCTTGCCTCCCTCGACGGTCGGGAAGCCGCCGTAGCCGAGGTCCTTCTTCACGAAGTCCGGGTAGGCGTCCTGCAGGGTGGAGTACTCCCAGGAGCCCATGAGCTCGAAGGCGGCCTTGCCGGTGGCGAGCAGGGCGGGCGAACCCCCGTCGGTGAACTTGACCGAGTCGTAGTTGCTGCCGAAGGCGCCGGTGTCGATCAGCTCCTTGAGCATGCCGAGCGCCTTCTTGCTGTCGGGGCTCGCCCAGGCGCTCTTGTCCCCGCCGACGGCCTTCTGGAAGAGGTCGGGGCCCGCGACCCGGTCGTACATGTACTGGAACCACATCTGGGTGGGCCACTTGTCGCCGCCGCCCAGGGCTATGGGGGTGACGCCCTTGGCCTTGAGGGTCTTGACGGCGGTCAGCAGTTCGCTCCAGGTGCGGGGAGCGGCGACGCCGGCGTCCGCCAGGACCTTCTTGTTGCTGAACAGCAGGACGGGCTGGGTGCCGCGCATGGGCACGCCGTAGGGCTTGCCGTCCACGACGGCGGTGTTGAAGACCGACGGCAGGAAGTTGGACTCGAGGCCGGGGTCCTTGGCGATGAAGTCGTCGAGCGGCATGAGGAGCCCCGCGTCGACGTAGGGCTTGATGCTGCCGCCGCCCCAGTTGAAGAAGACGTCGGGGGCCTGCTTGCCGCTGATGATCGTCTGCAGCTTGGCCTGGTAGTCGGCGCCCGGGATGGTGTCGAGGACGGCCTTCACCTTCGAGGTCTTGTTGAAGGTCTCGACGAGCTGCTTCTCCACCTTGTTGGCCGCGTCGCCGTACACCAGGATGTGGATCTTGTCCGAGCCCCCGTCGGCGGAGTCCCCGGAGTTGCCGCAGGCCGCCAGGGACAGGGACAGGGTCAGCGTCACTCCGCCGACGACAGCGGTCCTCAGGAGCTGTGCGGGTCGCTTCATCGCCTCACCTTTCGAAAGAGTTGCGATCCAGTTACCGAAACTTCACGGGTCGGGACGCTAGGGTTGCGGCAGCAGGCGGGTCAACCCACTGGCGGCGAGTTACCAAAGCGTGACCCTGCTGCGGTCCGCCGCCGCTTTATGCTGCTCAGATGCGAGATGACGAGGAGAGCAGGCGGATCACCCTGGCCGAGGTGGCCGAGAAAGCCGGGGTCTCGCTTTCGACAGTTTCGAAGGTGCTCAACGGGCGGCAGGACGTGTCATCCGTCACCCGCGGCAAGGTGGAACGCCTGCTGGAGACGCACTCCTACCGGCGGACCACCCGGGCGGCCCGCGAGGCCCCGCTCATCGAGCTCGTCTTCCACGAGCTGGACAGCGTGTGGTCGATGGAGCTGATCCGGGGCGTGGAGAACCTCGCCAAGGCCCACCAGGCGAGCGTGGTGCTGACCGAGAGCGGCACCCGCCACGCACCGGCGAGCGACTGGATCGAAGGGGTGCTGCAGCGCCGGCCGATCGGCGTGGTCCTCGTCTTCTCGGCCCTGCCGGACGCCGTCAAGCAGCAACTCGGCGCACGGTCCATCCCGTTCGTCATCGTCGACCCCGCGGGCGACCCGGAGCCGGACGTACCGTCCGTGGGCTCGGCGAACTGGAGCGGCGGGGTCGCCGCGACCCGGCACCTCATCGAACTGGGTCACCGGCGCATCGGGATCATCACCGGCCCCGAGGACATGCTCTGCTCCCTCGCCCGGCTGGACGGCTACCGGTCGGCGATGAACATCGCGGGCCTGACCGGCGACGCCTCCCTCGTCCGGTTCGGCGACTTCCACGTCGAGGGCGGCTACGCGCACGCGATGGAGCTGCTGCGGCTGCCGGACCGGCCCACCGCCATCTTCGCGGGAAGCGACCTGCAGGCGCTTGGGGTGATGGAGGCGGCCCGGGTGTGCGGGCTGCGCGTACCCGAGGACCTGTCCGTCGTGGGCTACGACGACGTGATGATCGCGCGGTGGTCCAGCCCGGCCCTCACGACGGTGCACCAGCCGCTGCGTCAGATGGGCGAGGAGGCCGTGCAGATGCTGCTCCGGCTGCGGGCGGGGGAGCCGTCCGTGACCCGCATGGAACTCGCGACCAGCCTGGTCGTCAGAAACAGCACGGCCCCCCCGCCCGAGGAGACGGTGCCGGCTTCGCCGGCGTCCTCGGGCGGGTAGGGCCGCGCGGGTATCCGCTGTCCGTTACTTGGGCATCAGGACGGTGTCGACGATGTACACGGTGGCGTTGGCCGTGGGGACGTTGCCGCAGACGACCTTCGACGAGTCGTTGACGGTGTACGCCTCGCCCGAGCCCTCCGTGGTGAGCGTGCCCGTCTGGAGGGTCTCGAAGGAGCCGTTCTCCAGCTGCTTCGGCGTCAGCTTCTGACCCACGACGTGGTAGGTGAGGATCTTCGTCAGCATGTCCTTGTCGGCCAGCACCTTGTCCAGGTCGGCCTTCGGGATCTTCGCGAAGGCGTCGTTGGTCGGCGCGAACACCGTGATGTTCTCGGCGTTGTTGAGTGTGTCGACGAGGCCCGCCTGCTTGACGGCGGCGACCAGCGTGGACAGCTCCGGGTTGTTGGACGCGGCGGTGGCGACGGGGTCCTTGGCCATCCCGTCGAAGGAACCGGCGCCGTCCTTCGGCACCGAGGCGCAGGCCGGACCGAACGGGCCGTCGGCGGCCGTGTCCGTCCCGGTCGTGGGCGTGTTCTCCTGCGCCGCCGGCGCCGAGGCCTCTGCACCGGCCTCGGACCTGGTGTCCGAGCCGGAGTCCGAACAGGCCGCCAGGGAGAAGGGCAGCACTGCCGCGGCTGCCACGGCGACGGCGGCGCGGCGGAGGCGAAGAGCGTTCATGAGGAGGAACCCCTTGGATCGGGTGCGCGGTCGAAGGCGCACTGAGGAGGGAACGGCACGACCACCCCGGCCGGGAGTGCGGTGACGCGTCCGGACCACCGTCGGGGTCTCCCCCGCCGCGGCCCTGTTGTCTGTCACAGGTGTTTCGGAGCCGGGTGCCGTCCGGATGGGTCCGGAGGGGTCTTTCACCCGTCCGAGTGAGGAGAGCCGCGCGTTAGGGTGTGGGGTGCTTCCGCGAACCCCCCTCCTCACCAGCGCGTCCCTCTCGGACGCCGGCCTCCTCACGCATGTGGAGCAGGGCCGGGAGTGGCCGCTCCTCGTGTGGGCCCCGGGACCGGGCGTGCGCATGGTGTCGAGCGCCGTGCTCGGCGGAGGCATCGGTACGCGCGCGTGGGTGCTCAACGCCCAGGTCCCGCCCGGCTACGACCGGAGCGATCCCGAGGCCCACCTGCGCGAACTGGCCTCCGGCGCGGGGCTCTCGGGGCCTGGTGTGGGCCTGATGACGGCGGCCTCGGTCGCGGACCGGCGGCACGCGGTCGACGGCGGCGTGCGGGCGGTGGTCACCGCGGGGATCGGGGTACGGGGCTGGGCCGCCGCACCGGGACGCGGCACCGTCGCGGCCCCGCGCCCGGGGACCATCAACATCATCGTGTCGCTGCCCGTGGCCCTCACCGACGCCGCGCTCGTCAACGCGGTGGCCACCGCCACCGAGGCGAAGACACAGGCGCTGGTCGAACTCGGGGCGGATGCCTCGGGGACGCCCACAGACGCCGTGTGCGTGGCCGCTCCCGCCCCGACCGGCCGCGCCACAGGGCCGCTCGCCGAGCCGACCGACGAACTTCCCGCCGAACCGTTCGCCGGTCCGCGCTCGCTCTGGGGTGCACGGCTCGCCCGCGCGGTGCACGCGGCGACGAGAGCGGCCTGCGAGGGGCTGCTCGCCTGAGGCACGGAGGCCCGACGAGCGGCATCGCGTCGTTTGTGCGTCGTACGCTGGAGGCATGTCCGTTTCCGAAACGGGTTCCGCTACGGGCTCCGACGCCGGTTCCGATACGGAGCACGGCCTCACGACCGGCGCCGTCGCCCGGCGTCTCGGGGTGTCGCCGACCACGCTGCGCTCATGGGACCAGCGGTACGGCGTCGGGCCCGCCGCACGGGCGGAGGGGCGGCACCGGCGGTGGTCCCCGGGCGACGTCGCCATGCTGGAGGAGATGTGCCGGCTCACGGCCTCCGGTGTGCCTCCCGCCGAAGCGGCCCGGTCGGCCCTCTCGACCCGGTGGGCCCTCTCGACCCGGTCGGCTCTGCCGGCCCGGTCAGACCTGGCGGCGCGGTCAGACCTGGCGGCGCGGTCGGCTCCCCGGGCACCCCTCCCCCGCGCCCCGGCCGCCCGGCAGCCGGGATCGGGCAACGGTCTCCCGCTCGGCGACGTACGCCTGGAGTGTCGTGGGCTGGCGCGCGCCGCCGTGCGGCTCGACGGCCCCGCGCTCGACGTCCTGCTCCGCGAGGTCGTGGCGGACCACGGGCTCGTCACCGCCTGGGAGGAGGTGATGGTGCCCACCCTGCACGCGGTGGGACGCAAGTGGGAGTCCTCAGGGGACCGTTACGTCGAGGTGGAGCACCTGCTGTCCTGGCACGTGTCGACCGCGCTCCGGCAGGTCGCACCCGCCGGACCGGTCGCCGTGACCTCCATGCCGCCGGTCCTCCTCGCGTGCGTGCCCGCCGAGCAGCACACCCTCCCGCTGGAGGCGTTGGCGGCGGGACTCTCCGAACGCGGCCTGCCCGCCCGCATGTTCGGCGCGGCCGTCCCCGCCGAGGCGCTCGACACCGCCGTCCGCCGCACGGGTCCGGTCGCGGTCGTGCTGTGGTCGCAGGCGCGCTCGACCGCGCACCACGCCCTGGCCCAGCACGTCGCCGCGCGGTCGTTCGGCGTCAGGGGAGCGAGGACGCACCCCTTGGTGATGCTCGCCGGGCCGGGCTGGGCCGGCCGCCCCGTACAGCCGGGCATGCTGCGACCCGGCGGTCTGCGCGAAGCGCTCGACAGCCTCACCCGGCTCTACGGGGAATCGCCGCCGCCCGTCGGATGACACCGGGGCGGCGGTCCGTACCGTTCCATGACTCCGGCAGGAAGCCCGGCCGGTCGCGCCGGCCCGACGGCTCCCCTCCCCCTCAGCCGTGCGAGAGCAGTGCCGCCGTGAGTTCGGCCGCGCGGCGGTGCCACAGGTCCGCGCCGCGGAGCATGGCGTGGCCTCCGGTCGGCATCGGGATGCCCGCCGCGTCGGCGCCCGCCGCCCGTGCCCTGCGGACGAAGTCCCAGGAGTCACGGGCGGCCGTGACGCGGTCGGTCTCGTCGTGCAGCAGGTAGAGCCGCCGGCCGCCGAGGTGCTCCACGGGCTCGTCGGCGGGACACCAGGGCGCGAGCGCCACGACACCGCGGACGTGGGGGTCGCCGGCGGCGCGGAGGGCCGCGCGACCTCCCATGGAGTGACCCAGGAGCACGACGGGCACGGGCCCGGCCTGCTCCCGGAGGCTCGCGAGGGCGGCTTCGGCGTCCCTGGCGGCGTCGGCGCGCGGGCCGTTCCAGCCGCGGTGCCGGTACCGCACCTCGGCGACCAGTACGCTCCGGCCCCGGACGGCGCGGGTCACGGCCGTGGCGAAGGGGCGCATGCGCAGCGCCGGGAGGTTGAGGGCCGGCGGCGGCTCCGGCCCGTCGGCGCGACCGCCGTGGAGCAGCAGCACGGCCGCGGTCGGCACGGGCGGCGCGCTGCGGACGACGAGGGCGCCCGGGGTGTCCGGGCGGGCGGCGCGCCGGGTGCGGCAGGTCATCGGGAGCCCGTCCGGTGCGTGTGCCGGCGCGCCGGCCGGGGGAACCCGCTCGTACGGGCCGGGTGGGCCGCGTAACCGGGCCGCTGCGGCATGTGTGGCCTCCAGAAGTCGGCGGGCCGCTTCCCCGGGTGAGCGGGACGCTCATGACGAGGGGGAGGTGACCGTGAGGGCCGCAGTCTGCCAGGTCGTCCGGTCCGCCGGGTACGGAGCCCCGTCATCCGTGGAGCGCCGGTACGGCCGGTGGGATCGCGGCCCTTGTGCTCAGTCCGTGTTCTCCCCGCCGACGGGCGCCCGGCCGGGGGCTGCCTCCGTGGTGGCCAGGCTGCGGCGCATCCGCTGGAGGCCCCGGCGCGCGTGGCTCTTGACGGTGCCGAGGGGAAGGCCGGTCCGGTCGGCGATCTGCGCCTGCGTCAGGTCCGCGAAGTACGCGAGGGTGAGCACGTCACGCTGGTCCCGTGGCAGGCGCGCCAGTTCACGGGTGACCACGATCCGGTCGAGGACGTGCTCGGGGCCCTCGTCCGTGCGGGTGGGCGGCATGAGGGCAGCGGCGGCGGCGAGGTCGAGCCGGCGCGTCCTGGCGGTGAGCGCGTCCGCGGTCTTCCGACGGGTGATGCCGACGAGCCAGGCGGGCACGGGACCGCGCTCTGGACGGTATCCGGCACGGCCGCGCCAGGCGGCGAGGAAGACCTGCTGGGTGACGTCCTCCGCCTCGCGCGGGTCGCCCAGCGAGCGGACCGCGAGGGTGTGCACGAGGCGGGCCCAGCGGCGGTGGGCGAGGACGAGACAGTGCTCGTCGCCCCGGGCGAGACCCCGGCCGATCGCATCGTCCGACAGCGTGTCCGACAGGGCTGCCGACAGCGCGCCGGACCGGGTGTCGGGCAGCGCGCCGGGGTCGGGCCGGACGTCGGTGCTGGTCACGGTCATGACGGGTCCTCCTGCTCCCGGGGCCGGTGCTCCCAGGCCCCCAGCGTCCGGCCTCCGGAGGAGACGCCTCAACACGCGTCGATCGTGCGTCGTATCCGGCCCGGCGGTCCCGTCCGGTCTCAGTCACGCCCCCGGGCGTGCCGGAAGCGGCTGAGGCCGTCGGCGAGGTCGACGATCGGGTCGGGATAGTCGTACTCGGCCCGGTCCAGCCCCTTCAGACGCCAGGGCTCGTGGACCGAGGGCCCGGGCAGAGCCGCGAGTTCCGGCACCCAGTACCGGACGTAGGCGCCGTCGGGGTCGTACCGCTTCCCCTGGAGTACGGGGTTGAGGACGCGGTTCGGACGGGAGTCGGTGCCCGTCCCCGCCACCCACTGCCAGTTCAGCTGGTTGTTGGCGACGTCGCCGTCCACGAGCAGGGAGAGGAAGTGCCGGGCGCCCTCGCGCCAGTCGAGGTAGAGCGTCTTGGTGAGGAAGGACGCGGCGAGCAGCCGGCCCCGGTTGTGCATCCAGCCCTCGTACGCGAGTTGGCGCAGGGCCGCGTCCACCACGGGGTAGCCGGTCCTGCCCTCGCGCCAGGCCCTGAGGTCCTCCTCGGCCTCCTCGCCCCGCCGCCAGCGGTCGTGCCGGGGCCGGTAGTCCTCGACCGCCGTCTCCGGCCGCGCGGCGAGCACCTGGTGGTGGAAGTCCCGCCAGCACAACTGCCGTACGAAGGCCTCGGCACCCGCGCCGCCACGGGCCCGCGCCCGGTGGACGACCTCGGCCGCCGACACCGCGCCGAAGTGCAGATACGGCGAGAGGCGGGAGGTCGCGTCACCCGCGAGGTCGTCGTGGCCCGCCTCGTAGGCGTCGGCGTGCCGGGACAGCCAGGCGCCGAGCCTCCGGCGCCCCTCGCTCTCGCCTCCCGTGGCGAGGCCCGGCGACACGTCCGCGACGGATGCGCGGGCCGGCGGGCGCTCGGAGCGCAGACTCTGCGGTACCGGCACCGACCGGGGGGCCGCGAGGGGCGTGCGCAGCGGTTCGGAGGCCCAGCGCCTGAAGTACGGGGTGAACACCGCGAAGTGCTCGGAGCCCTGCGGGGTCACGTCGCCGGGCGGTACGACGGTGGTCACCGCGTCGTGCACGTACAGGCGGCGCCCGTCGGACTCCAGGGCGCCGCGCAGCCGTGCCTCCCGGGCTCGGGCGAAGGCGGAGTGTCCTGCGGCCATGTGGACCTCGTCGGCGTCGGCCTGCCGCACCACCCGGCACACCTCGGCGACGGTGTCGCCGTCGCGCACGACGAGGCGGCCGCCGCGCTCCCGCAGCCCGGCGTCGAGGTCGGCCAGGCAGTCGGCGAGGAAGGCGAGCCGGTTGGGCGCCGCGAACCCGGCCCGGTCCACGGCGGGGTCGCGGACGAACAGCGGCACCACCTCGTGCGCCGCCTCGACGGCCGCGCGCAGCGGGGGGTGGTCGTGCAGGCGGAGGTCGGAGGTGAAGAGGACGACGGAGACGGTCATGGCGCGATTCCTCGTGAGGGGTCGGTCAGCGGGCGGGCCGCGCGGGGCCGCGCGCCCGGCGGGCTGCGGGAAGGAGACGCGTGCGGCCCCATGTCCCCTTCGCCCTACGACCGGTCCGTGGATGCGGCGGCGGCCGGCCCGGGGACGACGGCCACGGCGCGTGGCCGGCGGCCCGGCTCATGGCCGGGGCGCCCCCGCTCATGGCCGCGGCGGTCGCGGGTCCCCGGTGGGGCGGGTCCCTGACGGGCGGGAGGCGCCGGCGGGCGGAGGACTCCCGGCGGGATCCGCCGCGCCTGTCGGCGGGCGGTGCGCCGCCCGCTCCGCCGCCCGCGCGATGTTCCGCGCCATCCCGCCGAAGACGACGGCGTGGAACGGCGACACGCTCCACCAGTACGCCTGCCCCGCGAGCCCGCGCGGGTGGAACAGGGCGCGCTGGCGGTACCGGGTCCGCCCCCGGTCGTCCCGCTCGACCCTCATCTCCAGCCAGGCGAGGCCCGGCAGCCGCATCTCGGCGCGCAGCCGCAGCAGGGCTCCGGGCTCGATCTCCTCGACCCGCCAGAAGTCGAGCGCGTCGCCGGCCCTGAGCCGCTGGGCGTCGCGCCGGCCCCGGCGCAGACCCACCCCGCCGATGAGCCGGTCGAACCAGCCGCGTACCGCCCAGGCCAGCGGGAAGGAGTACCAGCCGTTCGCGCCGCCGATCCCCTCGACGACCTGCCACAGCTCCCGCTGCCCCGCGTCGACGATCCGCTCGCGTTCGTCGGTGTAGAGGCTGCCGCCCGCCCAGTCGGGGTCGGTGGGCAGGGGGTCGCTGGGGGCCCCGGGGAGCGAGGCGGAACTCCATCGGGTGGCGACCCGGGCCTCCTGGACCCGCTGCAGGGCGAGCCTGAGGGCCTCGTCGAAGGGGACGGGGGTGCCGGGCGGGTCGGGGACGTGCTCGGCGATGTCGTGGTCGGCGCACACCACCTCGTACCGCAGCGACTCGGCGAGCGGGCGGGCCAGGGACGCGGGGACGGGCGTGACGAGTCCGACCCAGAGGCCGGACAGGCGCGGGGTGAGCATGGGGACGGGCAGGATGAGCCGTCGGCGCAGGCCTGCGACCTTCGCGTAACGGACCATCATGTCGTGGTAGGTGAGGACGTCCGGGCCGCCGATGTCGAACGCGCGGTTGACGTCCTCCGGCATCCGCGCGCTGCCGACGAGGTAGCGGAGCACGTCGCGTACGGCGATGGGCTGGACGCGGGTGCCGACCCAGCGCGGCGTCACCATCACGGGGAGCCGTTCGGTCAGATGGCGGAGCATCTCGAAGGAGGCGGAGCCGGAGCCGATGACGACGGCGGCCCGCAGCACGGTGGTGGGGACGCCTGAGTCCAGCAGGATCCGGCCGACCTCGGCCCGTGACCGCAGGTGCGGGGAGAGCTCCCGCTCGGGGACGTCCGCCGGTTCGAGGCCGCCGAGGTAGACGATGCGGCGCACCCCGGCGGCGCGGGCCTCCTCGGCGAAGGTCCGGGCCGCCTTCCGGTCGGTCTCCTCGAAGCCGCGCCCGGAACCCAGGGAGTGCACCAGGTAGTAGGCCACCCGCACGTCGCGGAAGGCGGGACGCAGGGTGGCCGCGTCGGTCACGTCCCCCCGGACCACCTCGGCCCGGTCGGCCCAGGGGTGGTCCCGCAGGTTGGCCGGGGTGCGGGCGAGGCAGCGCACCCGGAATCCGGCGTCGAGCAGCTCGGGGACGAGCCGGCCGCCGATGTACCCGCCGGCGCCGGTCACGAGGCAGAGCGGACGGTCGGCGTCGGGCCGGGGGTGCGTGTCCGCGGGGTCGTGCGTCGCCATGGGGTGCTCCGTTCCGTACGGGGGTCTGTCGCGAGCGCCCTGGGTCTGTCACGAGCGCGCAGGGATCTGTCGCGAGCGAGTGAGCGGGGCTCTCCCCTCATGCTTCCTCGCGCGCGGCCCGGGCGGATGCGCGGGAGCGATGTCTATAGGCTGAACGCGTGCCCCGCCAAGAAGACCGAGACGCCACCGCCGCCCCCGAGGACACCGTGGGTGACCTGCAGAGCTTCGCTCTCGCGCTGCGCCGGACCCAGGGCGAGCTCAATCGCCTGGTGCACGGTTTCGCTCAGGCGCAGGGCCTGCATCCCACCGACGTCCAGGCGCTGGCCGTCGTCCTGGACAGCCCGGAACCGCTGACGCCGGGGCGGCTGCGGGAGCATCTCGGGCTCACCTCCGGTGCGGTGACGGCCTGTCTCGACCGGCTGGAGAAGGCGGGACACATCCGCAGGACCCGGGAGAGCACGGACCGCCGTGTCGTGCACATCCGTTACGAGGACGGGGCGAGGGCCGCGGCCCGACGGTACTTCATGCCGCTCGCGGAGGCGGCGGACCGGGCCAGGGAGCAGTTCGACCCGGCCGAACTCTCGGCCGCCCTGCGCTTCCTGAACACGCTGAACGACGAGCTCGGAGCCCTGCGCGCGCCGCGCCGCTGAGCGGCGCATCCGTCCGGCGGGCTGAAACCGAAGGGGTGTCGAGAGCCGAGGTACCCGCATGATAGAAACTCTCTCATTCATTGAGATAGTCAATGCCTGAGACACAGTACGGAGCCCCGATGCCGCCCAGCGCCGTCCGCCGGACCCGCCTTCTGCTACCCCTGGTCCTCCTCATCGCCTGGCTCGCCGTGGGCGGCGGTCTCGGCCCGTTCGCCGGACGCCTCGGCGAGGTCGCCGCCAACGACCAGGCGGCCTTCCTCCCGCGCAGCGCCGAGTCCACCCGCGTCATCGAGGAGCAGAAGGCGTTCCGCCGGACCGAGACCGTGCCCGCGATCGTCGTGTGGACCGCGCGGGACGGCGGACCGGTGGCCGCCGGTTCGACCGCCGACGCGACCCGGGCCCTCACCTCGCTCACCGGACGCGAGGGGATCGTCGGCCCGCCCTCCCCCGCGCTGCCCTCCGAGGACGGCGAGGCGCTGCGCGCCGTCGTCGCGCTCGAGCCCGACCTCGGCGACGCCCTGCCGACGACGCTCGACACGATCCGGAAGGCGGCGGCAACGGTCCCCGGGACCACCGTCCACCTCGCGGGTCCCGCCGCCACGCAGGCCGATCTCTCCGGCGCCTTCTCGGGAATCGACGGGCTGCTGCTCGGCGTCGCCCTGATCGCCGTGCTGCTCATCCTGCTGGTCGTCTACCGGAGCGTCCTGCTGCCCCTCATGATCATCCTGGGGGCGGTCTTCGCCCTCGGCCTCGCCTGCGCCGTCGTGTACGTGCTCGCCGACGCCGGGGTGCTCAGGGTGGACGGCCAGGTGCAGGGCATCCTGTCCATCCTGGTGATCGGTGCCGCGACGGACTACGCCCTGCTGCTCGCCGCCCGCTACCGCGAGGAGCTCGCCGCGCCCGGCGCGGACCGCTTCGCCGCGATGAACCGGGCCCTGCGCCGCTCCTTCGAGCCGATCGTCGCCAGCGCCGCGACCGTCGCCCTCGGTCTGCTCGCCCTGCTCGTCAGCGACCTGGCCAACAACCGGGCGCTCGGGCCCGTCGGCGCCATCGGCATCGTGTGTGCGGTCCTCAGCGCCCTGACCTTCCTGCCGGCCGCCCTGGTCCTCACGGGGCGCGCCGCGTACTGGCCGGCCCGCCCCAAGCCGCTCCCCGAAGGCACGGGGACGCCCGCTGACAGCGGCACGGCCACCGCCACCACGGCCGGCGGCCCGGCCGTCTGGCACCGGATCGCCGCCCTGGTCGACCGCGCCCCCCGCAAGGTGTGGGCGGTCACCCTGGCCGCTCTCCTGGCCTGCGCCGCCTTCGCACCGGCCCTGAACTCCCGCGGCGTGCCCTTCGACGAGATCTTCGTGAACGATGCGCCCTCCGTCGCGGCCCAGGAGACCCTCGGCCGCCACTTCCCCGGCGGCGCCGGCAACCCGGCGGTGATCATCGCTGACGCCGGAGCGGTCGCGCGGGTGGTCACGGCCGCCGAGGCCGTCCCCGGCGTCGACTCGGCCTTCCCGGTCGGCGCCACGGGCCGCCCCGCCCCCGGGGCGCCGCTCGTGGTCGACGGCAGGGTCCGCGTCGACGCCACCCTGTCCGCCGCCGCCGACAGCGACGCGGCGCGCGACGCGCTCGCCAGGCTCCGTACCGCCGTCCACGCCGTGCCCGGGGCGGACGCCCTGGTCGGCGGCTCCACCGCCCAGCAGTACGACACCCAGCGCACGGCGGCCCGGGACCGGACGCTCATCGTCCCGGTCGTCCTGGGGATCATCCTGCTGATCCTGGTGGCGCTGCTGCGCTCCCTCGTGCTGCCGCTGCTCCTCGTCGCGACCGTGGCGCTCAACTTCGCCGCCACGCTGGGCGTCTCGAGTCTGGTGTTCGAGCACGTCCTCGGCTTCACCGGTACGGACGCGTCCGTACCGCTGTACGGCTTCGTCTTCCTCGTCGCGCTCGGGGTCGACTACAACATCTTCCTGATGTCCCGGGTCCGCGAGGAGACATCGCGCCACGGCGTGCGGGAGGGCGTCCGCATCGGGCTGACCGCCACCGGCGGTGTGATCACCTCGGCCGGCGTGGTGCTCGCCGCGACCTTCGCCGCGCTGGGCGTCATTCCGCTGGCGTTCCTCGTGCAGATCGCCTTCATCGTCGCGTTCGGCGTGCTGCTCGACACCCTGGTGGTCCGCTCGCTCCTCGTGCCGGCGCTCGTCCGGGACCTCGGCCCGGTGGCGTGGTGGCCGGGAGCCCTGAGCCGCCTTCCCGCCGATCGGCGCCGCTCGGACCAATCCGTGGGAGCCGGTGCTCCGAAGTAGGGGCGAAAGCGAGGACCCGCAAGCTCAGGCAGCGGCGCGGGCGCAGACGACCAGGAGGGCACATCCGGTGAGAGAGCACGCACGCGTCGACGAGGGTCCGCCCCCGGACGACCTGGGCGGCGACGGTCTGACCGCGCTGATGCTCCAGGTCGCCCGCGGGGACCGGGACGCCTTCTCGGCCGTCTTCGACCAGGTCTCAGGACCCGTCCTCGGCGTCGTCCGCTCGGTGGTGCGGGATCCCGCGCAGTCCGAGGAGGTGACCCAGGAGGTGATGGTCGACCTCTGGCGCTCCGCCGCGCGTTACCGCCCGGACCGCGGCTCGGTCCTGAACTGGGCGCTCACCCTCGCCCACCGCCGCGCGGTGGACCGGGTGCGCTCGGAGCAGGCGTCCTCGGACCGGGCCCGGCGCGTCGCCCTCCTCGATCACACTCCCGCGTACGACGAGGTGACGGAGGAGGTCGAGAACCGCCTCGACCGCGAGCGGGTACGGCGCTGTCTGCGGGGCCTCACCGAGCGCCAGCGCCAGTCCGTCACCCTCGCCTACTACCGGGGCCTGACCTACCGTGAGGTCGCCGAGCTGCTCTCCCTGCCGCTGGGCACGGTGAAGACCCGGATGCGCGACGGCCTCATCCGGCTCCGCGACTGCCTGGGGGTGACGGCATGACCAGTGGTGAGCTGCACACGCTGACCGGCGCGTACGTGCTGGACGCGCTGGACACGGACGAGGAGCGCGAGGCCGTCGAGCGGCACCTCGCCCACTGCGCCGCGTGCGCCCATGAGGTCCGGGAGCTCTCGGAGACGGCGGCGCGGCTCGGTCTCGCCGTCGCCGAGCCGGTCGGCCAGGAGCTGCGCGCCGAGGTGCTGCGCCGGATCGCGGACGTCCGCCAGCTGCCGCCGGTGACCGTGCCGGCCGGCCGGCCGTTCGGCACGGTCCGCGGTTCCCGCCGACTGCCCCGCTGGGCGCTGGCCGCCTCGCTCGCCGGGGCGGTGACGCTCGCGGGTCTCGCGGGCCTGCAGTACCAGCGCGCCGAGGAGGCCCGAGACCGGGCGGTCCGGGCCGAGGCGGGTGCCGAGGCCGTCGCGGTGGTGCTCGCGGCGCCCGACGCCCGGGTCTCCACCGCGCGCCTGGCGGACGGCGCGGTGGGCACGCTCGTCCACTCCCCGTCCCTGGACCGGGCGGTGTTCGCCGCGGCGGGGATGCCCGCCCCGCCCGCCGGAAGGGTCTACCAGCTCTGGTACGACGATTCCGGGACGATGCGCTCGGCCGGCCTGATGGCCTCGGGTACGACGTCCTCGACCACCCTCCTGGAGGGGCCGGCGAACCGGTCGAGCGGCATCGGCATCACCGTGGAGCCGGAGGGCGGCTCCCCCCGTCCGACCTCGGCGCCGATCGCCACCATGGCCATGCCGAAGGCCTGAGAGCGCCCACCCCCTGCCACGGCCGCAGCTCTACGGAGTCCCCGGCGTCCCCACGGGCGCGGCCGGGGCCGGGCAGGCGACCGTCCCCGGCCGTACGGAGAGGGTGAGCCTGGGGGTGGTCAGCAGGCCGGGGATCTGGAAGTCCTGGGCGGTGCCGACGATCCGGTCGAACTTGGCGTACCGCGCCTGGATGCCGAACCGGTGCTGCGGGCTGCCGAGCGGGTTGAGGACGTACGCGCCGCTCGCGTCCTTGACGGTCTTCACGTCGGCTCCGTTGGTGTTGAGGTCGACGACGCCGTCCATGTCGAGGACGCCGGTGGCGTTCCGCAGGTCGAGGACGGTGTTCCGGGTCCGGATCTCCCAGGAGCCCGGATTGTCGTCGCCGAGGGTGAGCAGCAGTGTGTACGTGGCTCCCGCGATCTGCTGCCGCTGGCTCAGACAGAGGCCGTTGAGCACGCCGTCCGCGAATCCCATGCGCAGCACGCGGACGGTTCCGGCGGAGCCGTCGGGCCGTACGACGGCCTGGTCGACGACGGCGGCGCCGTACTGCGTCCCGTACAGGCTGCTGGTGGTGAAGTCGACGGGCCGGTCCTGGATCCGGAGCCCGACGGCCAGCGCGCCGCTCGCCATGGCGGAGCCGAGTCCGCCGGCCGCCAGGAGCGCGGGTAGGGCGACGGCGAGGGAGCGGCGCCAGTGGGTGCGCCCCTCCGGGGGGCGGTGGTCGGGGCTCATGGGGTGGTCACCGTGATGGTTCCCGGCAGGTGGACGGGGTTGTCGGTGGAGTCGAGGGCCGCGTGGTCGTCGACGGTCCGGATCGCGTAGATGTCGCCGACGAAGTCCTCGGCGCCCGCGGTGAGCGGGATGAGGGAGCCGAAGAAGTCGAGGAGGCCCTGCACGCCGCAGATCTTGACGAGGACGCGGACGCAGACGTTGGAGATGGTGCCCCACATCGTGGTCGTCTCGGGCTTCCCCGCGCTGTCGTATCCGCCGAGGGAGCCTTCGCCGGGCACGTCGATGGTGACGGTGTGCCCGGCGGCCCGCTGGCTCACGTTCATGTGCGAGCGGATCTTGAGCTTGGTGAAGGTGTACTGGTTGGTCACGCGCGTCGTGCCGTCGGAGAGCCGGATGGTGACGTTCTTCTGGACGGTCATGGAGACGGCGACCATGCCGGCGATGGTGACGTGCAAGGGGTCCGGGGAGGGCAGGAAGGGCACGCCCAGAGGTTCGACCGCGGCGGTCGTCCCCGCGGCGCGGCTCGGCTGCCCCGACCAGACGGCGGTGACGACGGCGAGGACGAGGGCCACGGTCACGGCGAGCGCCCTGGCCGGCCGCGTACCGGCGACGCCCGCCGTCACCCCTCCACCTCCACCGCCGCCCGGCGGCGTGGCCGCTTGGCGCCCCAGCCCACCATCATGGATCCGCCGAGGACTCCGAGCGTCATGCCGAGCAGGAATCCGCCGAGGTTGGAGACGACGAGCGAGACGACCGCGAGGACCACTCCGATGAGTCCGAAGGTGTACCGCTGGGCGGGCAGCGCCATCGGGACGAGCCCGCAGAGGATCATCCCGCCGCCGACGAGGTAGCCGGCCACTCCTCCGAAGCCGGTGCTCACGATCAACTGCAGGGAGCTGAGGGAGAACTTGAGGACGGTCCAGCCCCCGGCGACCAGCCACACCCCGCCCCAGAAGGGGCGGGTGCGGCGGAAGGCCCGGAACCACCCGTACGCGGACCTCAGCCGGCTCAGCATGCGGTGGCCGTTCCCGCGACGACCCTGATCTTCAGGTCGGGCAGGACCAGCGCCCCGGCCATCTCGGCGTCGTAGGCGGTGGCGTTCAGTCCGTGCAGTCTGATCGAGCTGCCTCCCTCACCGCCCGCGGAGCCGAGCCCGAACCCGCCGGGCAGCGCGCCCGTGAGCGGCTTGCCCGCCACGGTGACCTGGTCGGCGGACTGGCCGAGTACCGCGTTCTGCAGGGTGGTGGGCCCGTACGCCTGGAGTTCGGTCGCCTGGATGTACAGGTTCGAGGCGTCGATGTCGGTGGTGAACGCGGCGGGCGGGGTGGCCGTCACCTTCTGGCCGCCCGTCAGGAGCAGGGAGTACGGGACTCCCGCGATCGTCTGGTGGACGATTCCGCAGAGCCCGGCGAGCCCGGCGCTGGCGAAACCGACGCGCGCCATGGCCGTGTTCGTGGTCGTGGTGCCGTCCGGGCGTCCGACGGCCGGGGTGTTGACGATGGCGCCGAAGCCGCTGCCGGCGACCCCGTTGGAGGTCAGCGTGAACGGCTGCCCGGTGACGCTGAAGTTGGCGGCGAGCGCGCCCTGGACCATGGCGGTGGCGAGGGCGCCGACGGCGAGGGCGGCGGGCACGAGGGCGAACGCGCCGCGCCCCCAGCGGGTGCCGCGGCGGGTGCCGTCGGCCGCCTCGGCGAGCATCCGGGCGTTCCAGTCTGCGGCGGCACGCAATCCTGTCGTACGCATCGTCATACGGATCCGCTCCCCAGGGACGCGGCGGGTGCGGAGGACGCCTCGGTGGCCGTACCGGTACGGCGGAGGCGGCTGCCGCGCCGCTTGGCGGGCTTCTCGGGGAGCCAGGCGAAGGCCATGGACCCGCCGAGGACCGAGAGGACCATGCCCACGAACAGGCCGCCGAGGTTGGACAGCGGGAACGACGCGACGCCCGCGATCACCGCGAGGACGCCGGCGGAGTGGCGCTGACCGGGCAGCAGCAGCATGAGCAGCGCCATCGCCATCAGGACGACACCGCCGGCCATGCCCGCGATCCCGCCGACGCCGACCTGGAGGATCTTGCCGAGCGGCGCCATCGGCAGGAAGAAGATGACGAAGCCACCGAGCCCGGTCCAGACGGTCGCCCAGAACGGCCGGGTGCGGCGCCAGCGGCGGAAGGCCGCCCGCGCGCCGCCGGGGCGGCCGGCCGGATCGGACGCGGAGTTCGGCTCGGGCGGCGGATCGGTGGTCATGAGGGGCCTCACAGCGGGAGTCGGAGAGAAAGGGTTCCTGCGGGTGGGGCCGGGGCCCGAGCGGAGGGGGCGCTCCCCCACGGCACGGGCCCCCGGCCCCTGGTGGCGCCGTCGGTGCGGTGCTGCTGCCGCCCGGCTCAGCAGGCCTTGTCGCCGTGGGCGATGGCGATGGCGAGGTCCGGCAGGGTGATCGCGCCGGAGATCGTGGCGCCGTTGGCGTCGGCGTTGAGGTTCTTGATGTCGGTCCGGCCGCCGGTGGCGTCCAGGCCGAACTGGCCGGGCGTGCCGTCGGTGATGCCGGTGCCCTTGATGCCGGCGCCGTCGGCGGCGGCGCCGATGACGTTCGGGGTGGCGTCGCTCGCGTTGAGCGTGGCCGTGGCGGCCTTGAGCGACTGGGCGTCCAGGACCAGCTTGTTGGCCTGGAGTCCCGCGCCCGCGACGAGCTGGTCGCTGGTGAGCGGGGTCGCCGCGGCGGGCGAGGAGATGTTCAGCGACCAGGTGCCGAGGCTGCCGATCACCGGGAGGTTGACGGACTGGACGGCATGGACGCAGATGCCGTCGAGGCCGGCCTTGGCGATGCCGACCTCGGCGGCTCCCTTGGCCCCGCCGGCGTCGATGGTGTGCATGACCGCGCCGATGCCCTGCGGGGCCGCCACGGTCTTCGAGCTGAGGGTGAAGGGGACGCTGGTCAGCGAGAGGTTCGCGGCGAGCGCGCCCTGCACCATGGCCGTGGCCATGGCGGCGACGGCCGCCGTGGCGGGCACGGCGAGGAACGCCGACCTGCGCCAGCGGGTGACCCCTCTGGTCTCTTCCTGCATGTGATCTCCAACCGTCGTGCCGCACCGGCCGAATGACACTTTGCGGCTTCATGTTCGAGAATTGGACACTCTCGTCAGAAGTGTCAACACCCCTGACAATCCTGGGGAGAATTCCGGCTGGACTAGGCTTGGCCGATGCCACGCTTCAGGGAGACGGTCCGGACACTGCTGCGCGAGCGCCTCCTGGACGCCGCGTACGAGGCGGTCGCCGACCGCGGCTTCGACAAGCTGCGCATGGCGCACCTGGCCGGCGCGGTCGGAGTCAGCCGCCAGACCGTGTACACGGAGTTCCCCTGCAAGGAGGCGATCGGCGAGGCCCTCTTCCAGCGCGAGCTGGAGCGCTGTCTCGTCGGCATCCAGCAGGGCCTGGACGCCCACCGGGACGACCTGGGCGCCGCCGTCGAGGCGGCCGTCGGCTTCACGCTCACCCTGGCCGCCCGGAACCCGCTGATCAGGGCGATGCTGACCAGCACCGGCGAGGACGGACTTCTCTCGTACCTCACGACCCGGTCCGCGGCGGCGTTCGACATGGCGACGGCGATGGCCGACGCGTACGTCACGGAGGCCTGGCCCACGGTCGATCCGGTGGCGCGCGAACTGGCCGTGGACGCGGCGGTCCGGCTGACCGCGAGTCATATCGTCCAGTCCGCCTCGTCCCCCGAGGAGTCGGCCCGCCGCATCGCGGACACCGTGGTCCGGGTCGCACTGAGCACCGGCCGCGAAAAGCTCCGGCCCCCACCGGGATCGGGGATCAGGACGCCCTGAGGGCCGGGACCCCGGTACTCCTCCAGTACGGGCCGGTTGCCGATGTCCGGTGACGCGGAGGCCGGGAAGGCGCGGACACCGACCCGGCCCTCGACCCGCGCGATGTCGCCCCAGCCGTACGTCCGCGAGTCGTCCGAGAGGTCGGGGTTGTCGCCCAGGTAGAAGAAGGCGCCCTCGGGAACGGCCCGGAGTCCGGGCCGGGCCGACCGGGTGCCGTCCGGCCCGCAGCACGCGCCCGTACGGCGGGCCCGGTCCTCCCACTGGCCCGCGACCACCCGGTGGACGGGGCCCTCACCGCCCTCCTGGAGGAGGACCAGGAAGGGTTCCTCCGGAGTGGAGACGATGGCGACCCGGTCACCCGGAAGCCCGATCACCCGCTTGACCAGGAGGGCCTCCTTCCCGGTGGCCCGCAGCAGCACCACGTCGAACCGGCCCACCTGCCCGGCGGAGCCCGGCGCGACGAGGATCCGGTCCCCCTGGTGGAGGGTGGGGGCCATGCTGGTTCCGTCGATCCGGACGCCGAGGGACGTCACGGCCACGGCCGCGACGAGGCAGAGCAGGAGCCCGGTTCCGAGGGCGGCACCGGCCGCCCGGCGCATGTTCATCGGCGGGTGGGGTCCGGCGGCCGCTCGGCTCCGGACCGATCGCTTTCGGTCATGGCGGGACGGTAGGGCGGGCGGCGGACGGCCGCTGTGACCGTACCGCTCGGGGTTGTTGACCCTGGGCCCTGTACGCCCCGGGCGTCTCCCCGGTCCAGCGCCGGAAGGCCCGGTGGAAGGCGCTCGGCTCGGAGAAGCCGAGCCGCCGGGAGAGCAGTTCGATGGGGACCCGGCCGCCGGTCAGCTCGGCGATGGCGTGGTCGCGCCGCACCTGGTCGCGCAGTCGCTGGTACGTCGTCCCCTCGGCGGCCAGTTGCCGGCGCAGCGTCTGCGGGCTGACGGAGAGCCGTTCGGCGAGTTCCCCGGGCGTCGGCACCGGCCCGGGAGGCAGGGCGCGCGCCATCAGGTGCCGCACCCGGCCGGTCACCGTACTGCCGTGGTCGGCGCGGACGAGCACGTCGACGGGGGCGCGGCGGAGGAAGGCCCTGAGCGCCGCCGCGTCCCGCAGGACGGGTTCGTCGAGGTCGGTCCGGTCGAAGACGGCCGCCGTACGCGCGGCGCCGAAGACGCAGGGCGCACCGAACAGGAGGGCGTACTCGCGGGCGTGCCGGGGCTCGGGGTGGACGAACTCGACCCGGCGCAGGCCGATACGGCGCCGGATGAGCCAGCCCGCGAAGCGGTGGGCCACCAGGACGGTGGACTCGGCCCCGAAGTGGAGCGGGTCGTCGTATCCGGAGACGTCGAACTCCATCCGTGCCTCGTCGGCGCCGTCACCACGGGGTGCGCCGGGGACGGGTTCCAGCAGTCGGAAGCGCGGCCCGGCCGGGAAGAGGGAGTAGAACGTCTGGGCGCGCCGGAGGGCCTCGCGCAGGTCCCGGCTGCCGTGGACCACGACATGGGCCATCATCGCGAACGTCCCTACCTTGCTGGGCGCGCCTCCGAAGCCGATGAGCTCGTCGTCGAGCGTGGCCCACAGCATCCTGACGAGTTCGCCGAACTGCTCGGCGGGGACGCGGGCGTGGGTCGTCCCGACGAGTTCGGGGGTGAGTCCGGCGCGGGCGAGGAGGGGTCCGGTGGCGAGCCCGTGGCGCTCGGCGCCCAGCAGCACGGCCCGTACGTGATGGGCACTGACCGATCGTGCCGGCATGCGCGTCGCCTCCGTTCCGGCAGCATCGCGCCCCGGGCTCACCGGAGCTGGACACTTTCATCGAAGGTTGTCCAAGTTCCGACACTCTACTGGGAACTGTAAGGCGACCGAAGATCCGATCCTGTGAACGGGACACAGGTCACAGCCGTACCGTCGAGTGCCACACACCAACGCGCCGCGTACGCGGGGCACATCGAGCACACCCAGTGCCTCGATCGAGCACACCGCGCACATCGGGCGCACCGAGGAAAGAGGGACAGCACATGAGCGGAGTGGCACGCCGGACGGTGGTCGCGGCGGCGGGCGGGGCGGGCCTCGCGGCGGCGCTCACCGCGTGCGGGGGCGGCGGCACGGACGACGAGGGCCCGGCGCCGGAGGGGGGCGGCACGCTCGCGCGGACCGGCGACATCCCGGTGGGCGGCGGAAAGGTCCTCGCCGACAAAGGCCTGGTGATCACCCAGCCCAAGGCGGGCGAGTTCCTGGCCTTCTCCTCGAAGTGCACCCATGCGGGCTGCGCCGTGAGCAGCGTCAAGGACGGCGTCATCGTCTGCCCGTGCCACCAGAGCCACTTCGACATGTCGGACGGCAGCGTGAAGTCGGGCCCGGCGACCGCGCCGCTGCCGCCGGAGCCGATCCAGGTGGTGGGCGAGGAGATCAGCCTCGGCTGACGGCACCCCCGGCGGCACCGGAACGCCTGGGGAACTTCCAGCAGCCGAGGATCTCGTCGGTGGTGGTGATCGTGGCGACGAGGGCGAGGGTGTGGCGGATCATCGCGGGCGTGTAGTCGGCCGGCACTCCCGCGATGGCGTCCCCGGGCACGACCACCCGGTAGCCGAGGTTCACCGCGTCGAACACCGCGTTGGGCACGGCCACGTTGGCGGAGACGCCGGTGACGATCAGCGTCCGGCAGCCGAGGTTGCGGAGCAGCGGGTCGACGTCGGTACCGGCGAGCGGGGAGAGGCCGTGCAGTCGCCGCACGACGAGGTCCTCGTCGGCGACCTGGATCGGCTCGGCGATCCGTACCGCCGCGCTCCCGCTGTGCTGCTGGACGGGCAGCCGGGCGGCGGCCCGGAAGAGCCGGGCGTTGCTGTTGGCGCCCCGCCCGTCGGGGCGCCGCTCGGCCACGGCGTGGATCACCTGGACGTCCGCCCCGTGCGCGGCGGCCACGAGCCGGGCGACGTTCCGCAGGGCTCCCGACGCGCGGGCGACGGCGGCCAGTTCGGGCAGCGCGCTGTCGGGACCGACGACGCCCTGCTGGCACTCGACGGTGAGGAGCACGACACCGCCGTCCGGCCGGATCAGCTCCCCGATCCTCTCCTTGGAACTCCACCCGGCCCCCGAGCCCGCTCCAGAACCCGAACCCGAACCCGCCGCCGACTCTCGCCCTTGCCCCACGGCCGTCCCTCCCCTTGCACGCACGCGAATGGCCCTCCATGCTTTCTGACGTCTCATCAGAAATCCAGAAGGGTGCGGACGATGACCGTCGCACAGCGCCATGGACGCCGGATCATGATGACCCCGGCCGAGCTCGACTCCTTCCTCGCCGAACAGCGCACCTGCCGGGTCGCGACCGTGTCGGCCGACGGCCGCCCGCACGTGAGCGCGCTCTGGTTCGCCTGGGACGGCTCCTCGCTGTGGCTGTACTCGCTGACGCGCAGCCGCCGCTGGGCGGAGCTGCGCGCCGACCCGAGGGTCGCGATCGTGGTCGACGACGGCGAGGAGTACGGCGAACTGCGCGGCGTCGAGCTGTCGGGCACGGTCACCTTCGTCGGCGAGGCCCCGCGCACCGGGGACCCGTGCCCCGAACTCGACGCGCCCGAGCAGCTCTTCGCGGCCAAGAACTTCGGCCTGGACACGATGCCGCACGACGGGCGGCACGCCTGGATGCGGCTCACCCCGGACGCCGTCGCCTCCTGGGACTTCCGCAAGCTCGCCGGACTCTGACGGGCGACGACCCGGCGCCACCGGCCCCGGCACCACCCGTCCCGGCCGCACCGGCCCCGGCACCATCGAGCCGCCCCGTCGCCATCGGGCCGAACCCGCCCGCCCCTCAGCCCGCCAGCGACCCGGCCGCCGCCCGGAGCGCCGCGACGACCGCGCGCACCGAAGGGCGGCGCCCCGCGTCGGCGCGCCAGGTGGCGTGGATGTGGCGCCGCATCTGCTGCCGTACGGGAACGAAGACGACCCCGTCGGGCACGGGACGGCCGAGCCGGGGCGTCACGCACACCCCGAGTCCGGCCGCGACGAGCGCCAGCTGGGTGTGGTGCTCCCCCGCCAGGTGCCCGATGCGCGGCTCGATGCCCTGCGAGCGCAGCGTGAACATCAGCCAGTCGTGACAGAACTCGCCCTCGGGCCAGGACACCCACTCCTCGTCGGCGAAGTCCACCAGGTCCACCGCCTCCCGCCCGGCCAGCGGATGCCCGGCGGGCAGGGCGACGTCGGCGAAGTCGTCGAGGAGATGGGCCCGTTCGAGCCCGCCGGGGACCGGCGCGCGCTTGTTGCTCCAGTCCAGGACGATCGCGAGGTCCGCGTCGCCGCGCAGCACCGCGCGTACGCCCTGCTCGGGCTCCAGTTCCGCCGTACGGACCCGGAGATCGGGATGCCCCTCACGCAGGGTGGTGAGCGCGGCGGGGAAGAGGCCGCGGGCCGCCGTCGGGAAGGCCGCGGCCCGCACCTCGCCCACCACCTGGCCGCGCTGGGCCTCGATGTCGGCCTGGGCCAGCTGGACCTGGGAGAGGATCCGGGCGGCGTGCTCGGCGAGCAGCGTGCCCGCGTCGGTGAGCCGCACGCCCCGGCCGTGCTTGGCGAGCAGCTGCTGCCCCACCTCGCGCTCCAGCTTGGAGAGCTGCTGGGAGACGGCCGAGGTGGTGACGTGGAGCCCGTCGGCCGCGCCGCTGACCGAGCCGTGCCGGGCGACGGCATCGAGGGTGCGCAGGCGCTCGAGATTCAACATGTAAGCGATACTAAGGGGAGAGGTCGAGGAATTCTCGCTTGTTCTACGAGATCGCGACCGTCACCCTGAGTGCATGAGCCCCGCATCGCCGCCCTCGCCCTCCGCCCCGCCCACCGCCCTCACCTCACGTCTGCTCGACTGGCGCGTCCGCTTCGGCGTACTGGCCCTCATCTGGGGCTTCAGCTTTCTCCTGATCAAGGTGGGCACGGAGGGCTTCGCGCCGCTCCAGGTCGCCTTCGGCCGGCTCTTCTTCGGTACGGCGGTGCTCGCGGTCGCCCTGGTGGTGAAGCGCGACCGGCTGCCGCGCGGCGCGCGCGTCTGGGGCCATCTGGCGGTCGCGGCCTTCCTCCTGAACGCGCTGCCGTTCTCCCTCTTCGCGTACGCGGAGCTGACGATCTCGTCGACCCTGGCGGGAATCTGCAACGCGACGACCCCGCTGTGGGGCATGCTGCTCTCCCTCGTCGCCCTGTCCGAGGACCGCCCGACCCGGATCCGTGCCGCCAGCCTCGGCATCGGCTTCATGGGGGTGCTGACCGTCCTCGGCGCCTGGCAGGGGTTCTCCGGACTCGACGTGACGGGCACCGCGCTGGCCCTGCTCGCCTCCTTCAGCTACGCGATCGGCTGGATCTACGTCCGCAGGACGCTGACCGGCACCGGTGTCTCGAACCTCTCGCTCGCCGGTTCCCAGGTGGGGCTCGCGGCCCTGCAACTGGCCGTGGTCACGCCCCTCTTCACCTCGGCCCCGGAGTCGGTGGAGCTGATGCCGCTCCTGGCGGTGATCGCGCTCGGGGCACTCGGCACGGGGTACGCGATGCTGCTCCAGTACGGCGTGGTCGCGGAGGTCGGCCCGACGACGGCCTCCATGGTCACGTACTTCGTTCCCGTCATCGCCACGGCGGCGGGCGTCGCGCTCCTCGACGAGCGGATCACCTGGAACACCCCGCTCGGCGCCGTCGTGGTCCTCGCGGGCGCCGCCCTCACCCAGACCCGCACCTCCCGCCGCACCACCCCGAACCCGCCGCCGAGGGAACCGGCCGCCGCCCCCGCCACGGCACCACGGGAGCGGACCGGGGCCAAGGCCTGACCGCCGCGGACGGGCCGGCCCGACCACCGGCCCGGCACCGCCCCCTACCCGTAACTCCGCGCCACCACCGGCCCCACCGCCCGCGCGACCGCGTCGGCCAGCGGCTCCACGTCCGCGACGGCGAGACCGGAGACGGTGAGTCGTACGGCCGGCCCCGCGTCCATCCGGAAGCGGGCGCCCGGCGCCACCACCCAGCCCGAGGCGAGGAGCCGGGCCACCGCACCCGTCTCGTCGGGGACCGGGACCCATACGTTCATGCCGCCCCGCCCGTGGGCCTCGACGCCCCGCCGGGCCAGGGCCCGTACGAGTCCGTCGCGCCGCTTCCCGTACGAACGCGCGACGACGGCGGGGTCCACCGCCTCCGTGGCCCAGAGGTGCGCGACCGTCTGCTGGAGCAGGCGGCTGACCCAGCCGGGGCCGAGCCGCTGCCGCCCGAGGACCCGGTCCACGGTCTCGGCGTCGCCGGTGAAGGCCGCGATGCGCAGGTCGGGCCCGTAGGCCTTGGCGACCGAACGGACCAGCACCCAGTGGTCGGTGCCGCCGGCCAGCGGATAGAGCGGCTGCGCGACGATGCCGTGCCCGTGGTCGTCCTCGATGAGCAGGACGCCGGGATGCCGGTCGAGGACCTGCCGCAGTTCCCGTGCCCGGGCGTCGGTCACACAGGCGCCCGTCGGGTTCTGCGCCCGGTCGGTGACGATGACGGCCCGCGCCCCGTCCTGCCGGATCGCGCGCTCGACCTCCGCCGGCAGCGGCCCCTCGTCGTCGACGGCGAGGGGTACGGGGCGCAGCCCGAGCGCGGGCACCAGGTCGAGGAGGCTGCCCCAGCCGGGGTCCTCGACGGCCACGGCGTCGCCCGGCCGGAGGTGGACGGCGAGCACGCGCTCGACGGCGTCGAGGGAGCCCGACGCGACGCCGACGGGCCCGTCGGGGACGCCGTCCGCGTCGAAGGCGGCGCGCGCGAGGCGCCCGAACTCCTCGTCGAGCGGGGCCTCCCCGTACATGCCAGGCTTCTCGGCGTACCGCCGTGCCGCCTCGGCGAAGGCCTCGCCGAGGGGCGGCAGCAGGGCGGGGTCGGGGCTGCCGTTGCTGACGTCGCGGACACCCTCGGGGGCCTCCACCCGGATCGAGCCGCGCGCGGTCGTCGCGGGGCGCGGCCGCACCCGGCTGCCGCGCCGCCCGTCGGTCTCGATGACTCCGCGCTCGCGCAGGGTGCGGTACGCCGCGGCGACGGTATTGGGGTTCACGCCGAGCGTGACCGCCAACTCCCGCATGGGCGGCAGCGGTTGACCGGGCTGCAAGGCCCCGGCGCCGACCCCTCGCTCCACGCTCGCGGCGATGTCCGATGCGCGACGACCTTCGATCCGATACTCTCCTAGCACAAACACAAGTATGCACTAGTGCAATGGAGTACGCAATGACCACCGCCGCCGACACGTACACGCCGACCGATCGGACCGTGCCCACGCGCTCCCGCGAGCGCGCCTCGTACGACAGGGCACTGGTCCACTCGATACTCGACGAGGCCTACATCTGCCACCTCGGCTTCGTCCGCGACGGCGCGCCCGTCGTCCTCCCGACGCTCTTCGCCCGTGTCGGCGACCGCCTCTACGTGCACGGCTCCACCGGATCCCGGCCGCTGCGCGCCACCGGCGACGGCGTCGCGACCCCCGGTCTGCCCGTCTGCCTGACCGTGACCCACGTCGACGGCCTGGTGCTCGCCCGCTCCGCCTTCCACCACTCCCTCAACTACCGCTCGGTCGTGGCCCACGGCACGGCGCACCAGGTGACGGACCCCGAGGAACTGCGCACGGCCCTGGACGCGCTCGTCGACCAGGTCGTCCCCGGCCGCTCCGCCGACTCGCGCCCCGCGAACACCAAGGAGCTGGCCGCCACGGCCGTCATCCGGCTGGACCTGGACGAGGTCTCGGCGAAGGTCCGCACCGGCGGCCCCAACGACGACCCCGAGGACCGGTCGCTCCGCCACTGGTCCGGCGTGGTCCCGGTGCGCGGCGGCTACGGCACGCCGGTCCCGGCGGACGACCTCGACCCGGCCGTCGCCGTGCCGGACTACCTCACCGCGCTCTGAGGCGTACGGAGGACGACCGGGCGGCCGACATCGCCCGGCCGCCCAGTCGGCGCATCCCCCTACACCGCGGCGACCGCCTCCCGCCGGCGCTCCGCCGCCACCGTGCGCGCCTCGGTGTAGGCCAGGCCCGTCACGGCGGTGAGCAGCAGCAGCGTGCCGAGCACGACGGCGGCGGTGAGCTGCTCGCCGAGCAGCGAGACGGCGATCACGGCCGCGCTCACCGGCTCCAGGAGCATGATCACGGAGACCGTGGCGGCCCGGACGACCGCGGCCCCCGCGAAGTACAGCGCGTAAGCGAGGGCGGTCGGCACGGCCGCCACGTACACGAGCAGCAGAAGCACGGTCACCGGCGCGTCGCTGTGCGGTACGAGGCCCTCCGCGAGCGCGGCGGGGAGCAGCCCGACCGCCCCGATGGCGAAGGCCCAGGTGGTGGTGGAGAGGGCGTCCGTATGGCCGCCGTCCCTGCCGAGCCAACGGGTGAGCAGGGTGATGGCCGCGTATCCGGCCGCCGAGACGACCGCGAGGACGACGCCCAGCGGCCGCACCTCCGCGGCGCCGCCGCCCAGGACGAGGACGAGGAGCCCGGCGAGTGCCCCCGTGACGGCGGCGATGCCGCCCCGGCCGAGGCGCTCGCCCATGGTCAGCCGGGCGCCGACCGCGATGAGCACGGGCCCGGCGCCGAGGGTGACGACGGTGCCGACGGCCAGGCCGGTGGCCTCGACGGCGGCGAAGTAGGCGCTCTGGAAGACGGTGAGCCCGATCCCCGTACCGAGGATGCGGAGTGTCCTGCGGCGTCGCGGCTCCCGGGCCACGGCGGCGGCCACGCGCCGGGGGCGCAGGGCCAGGGCGCCGAGCAGCAGGACGAGGCCGCCGACGCAGCGCCAGAAGGAGAGGGCCAGCGGGCCCATGTCGCTGACGCGGAAGATCAGCGAGGCGGCCGCGCCGGCCGTGCCCCAGGCGATCCCGGCGACGATCAGGTAGAGCAGGCTCCGCCCGACGGACAGGGCGGATCCAGAAGTGTTCGACACGTGACTTCTCCGTGGAAGACAGGAGGGAAAGGTGGTCGCTGGGCTCCGCGCGCGGGCAGCGACGAACCGCTCGGGGGCGAGGAGTCGCCCGGCCGAGCCCGGTCTTCGTCGAGGAGAGTCGCCGCGCGCCTAGGCGGCGGGAGGCGGAAGCACGGTCGAATGCATGATCGGCACCTTACGGGGCGGTCCGTCCGGAGGACAACTCGGCGTCCCGGGCCTCCGGCTCTCCCTCCGCCGGGGACCCCGCCACGGGTCCGGCGGCGGGCGGCTTCGGCGTCGAGGACTGGGCGATGAAGGCGCCGACCAGCACCACCGCGCCGCCGATGATCTGCGGCGCGGCCAGGTGCTCGCCGAGCAGGATCCAGGCGAGGACGGTCGCGATGACGGCCTCGAGACAGGCCACGACACCGGCCACCTGCGGGGACAGCCGGCGCACCGAGACGACGCCGGTGACGTAGGCGAGCACGGTGGCGATCAGCACGATCCAGCCGAGCAGCAGCCACGCGGGCACGTCGGTGCCGTCCATGTCGGCGCTGCCGCCGAGGAGCGCCCAGTCCATGCCCCACGGGCGGGCGACGACGGTGAGGACGAGTGCGCCGATGAGCAGCCCGTACGCGATGACTCCGAGCGGGTCGGCCTGCCCGTCCTCGCCCGCGCCCTGGTCGGAGAGGACGAAGTAGCCGACCTGGCAGCAGGCGGCGGCCAGGGCCAGGAGCAGACCGACGAGGTCGAAGGTGAGCCCGGACCAGACCTGGACGACACAGGCGAGACCGCCTGCGGCCAGGACGACGCCGAGGGCCGCCGCGCGGGTGACGGGCCGGCGCTGGACGAAGCGGACCCAGCCGAGGACGAGGGCCGGGGCGAGGTATTCGATGAGCAGGGCGACGCCGACGGGGATGCGGGAGATCGAGGCGAAGTAGAAGGCCTGGACTCCGGCGACGGCGAGCAGTCCGAAGCCCGCGAGGAGTGCGGGTTTGCGACGCAGGAGGTCACGGTGGCGCCAGGCCACCGGAAGCATGAGGAGCGCGGCGCCGGCGACCCGGAGCCACACCACGTGCAGCGGGTCGAGCCCCGCTTCGATGAGCGGCTTGGCCGCCACACCTGAACCACCGAATGCGCAGGCCGAGACCAGGGCGATTCCCAGGCCGGCGCTTCTCCCCTGAGTCGCGTGCATCGGGCCATGATGACAGGGAGCCGTCAGGCGCGTAACCCCCGTTACACCTGTTGAGACGGCTCGCCGCAGACCTCCGGAATGACCCCTTCCCGCAGGGTGGCGATGCGGTCGGCGAGGGCGACCGGATCGACCCCCGCGCGGCGGAGCACCTCGACGGCCCGGCTCTCGGGGTCGGCGGCCATGACGGCCAGCAGGTCGATGCCGCGGACCTGGGCGTCGCCGCGCTCCGCGGCCCGCCGGAAGGCCTCCTCCAGGGCGGCGGAGGCGGCCGGTGACCAGCCGGAGCCCCTGGGGTCCTGCGGCGGCGCCCCGTGCACGGCGGGCAGCAGGCGCCCGGCGCCCGAGTCCTCGACCGAGCGCTGCCAGCGCAGGCCGTAGCCGATGGACCGCTGGGCGAGGTAGCCGAGGACACGGGCGAGCTGAGGGCCGCCCTCGAAGACGGCGCCGGTTTCGGGGTCGGACTCGATGAGCGAGTGGAGGAGGTGAGCGGTGTCGATCTGACGGTCCCCGTCCCGGAGGGCTCTGCGGCGCGCTCCCGTCAGCACCGTCATGAGGGACGGTGTGAGGAGGTGCGCGAGCTCCGCGCGCGGGGCGACGGGTTGCCGGTGCGGCTGGGGAATCGGGACGGGATGGTGCACCCTCCCACCTCATCAGGCGCCGGCGTCGGGGGCATCGCCAGGGAGAAGCATGTCCGCATCCCACCGGAGTTGGGCACGCGCGCACGGTTCCTCCTCCTTACGGATGAGATCACGCGCGTTGCTCCTGCGGGGCGCGCGCCACCTTGCTTTGCGCCCCTCACGCAACCAAAGCCCCTTCCCCGTACGTCCTCCGGTCGTGTTCTGGATGGTGGCTCTGCTCGCGCTCGACGGGCGGCAGTACGTCTATCGGGTGTACGCGCCCCGGGAGGCTCTGCCGGCCGATCTGTTCTGGGCCGCGTTCCACTGCCACGAGGAGGACGGGGCGCCCCGGGCCTCCGACAGCTTCGACGCGGCCGAGATCTGGTGGATCGGGGACGGCGCGGGACCGACCGCCGCGGAACTGACGGTTCATCAGTATTGAATGTTCACGGCCACCCGGCTACGTTCCGCGACACCGGAACCAGTGGGCACGCGTGAAGGGGTGGTCTCATGGCCGAAGTCAGCGCGGAGGCACGGATCGAGGCGCCGACCGGGAAGGTCTGGGCGCGGCTCACGGACTTCTCCTCGTACGGCGAGTGGAACGCCACCCACACCAGCTTCCCGGACGGCGGCCCGGAGGCACTGGAGGCGGGCGCCACCTTCACCGAGAACATGAAGCTGATGGGTTTCCCCGCAGAGGTGCTCTGGACCGTCGAGGAGCTGGAGTCCGAGCGGGCCCTGGCCATCAAGGGCAAGGGCCCGATGGGCGTCGTCGTCACGACGCGCTACTCGCTGGCGGCGGACGGGGAGGCGACGACCGTACGGATCGACGGCGGGTTCACCGGCGCGGCCGTCTCCCTGATGGCGGGCAAGCTGAAGGACTCGGCGACGGCGGCACTGACCGAGTCCCTGCGCAAGCTCTCGGACCTGGTCACCTGACACGCGCACGCATGAGGGCCCCGCGCCAAGGCGAATTCGAGGGGCCCTCGTCTACGCAGCCGATACAAGCAGGCACGGCTCAGCACCTGTCGGCACCTTCAGCGCCGACCAGCACGGATCAGTCCTCGTCGGCCAGGATCAGGTACAGCTTCTTGCGGGCCTCGCCGATCACGGCGACGGCCTTCTGCCGCTGCTCGGGGGTGCCGCTCTTCCAGACCTGCCCGAAGGCCTCCATCAGACCGAAACCGGCCTGACGCACCTCGTTCAGCGCCTCCCAGTCGACTCCGCGCCCGGCCTCCTCCCAGGGGGCGTCGGGGCCGTCCTCGGCCTCGGCCCGTCCGGTGTCGGTGAGCGTGAAGAGCTTCTTGCCACCCTCGCTCGCGCTGGTGATCAGCCCCTCGTCCTCCAGCATCTGGAGGGTCGGGTAGACCGAGCCGGGGCTGGGCTTCCAGGCCCCGTCGCTCCGCTCGCCGATCTCGCGGATCATCTCGTAGCCGTGCATCGGGCGGTCCTTCAGGAGCGCCAGGATCGAGGCGCGCACGTCACCGCGCCGAGCCCTTCCCCGGCCCCCGCCGTGGCCGCGACCCCCGAAGGGTCCGCCGCCGAACGGCCCGCCGCCGAAACCCGGCCCGAAAGGACCGAACGCGGCACGCCGCCCCTCGAAGTCGCCACGCGGGCCGGGGCCACAGCCTCCACGGCCGGCTCCGTGTCCGTTTCCGTACTCGTGTCCATGTGAACGCATCGCAACGCTCCTTCCATCGGGATTACATCGTTGAACGGTCGCGATGCCTCAACGATATATCGGAACTGTTCACCGAGCAAGGATACCGACCTACCGGCACAGAGCTCCACGGCTCATCGGCCCGGTCCAGTGCCCTCCGATTGGCCTTGGCCCGCCGAAGTCCGCGCCCGGTACGGTCGGCGCCATGCGCATCCGAATCGTCGACGCCTTCACCGACCAGCCCTTCTCCGGCAACCCGGCCGGAGTCGTGCTCCTCGACTCCTTCCCGGACGACGCGTGGCTCCAGAAGGTCGCCGCGGAGGTCAACCTCTCCGAGACGGCCTTCGCCCACCCGCTGCCGGCCGGCGGCGAGGCGGACTGGGCGCTGCGCTGGCTCACCCCGACCACCGAGGTCGACATGTGCGGACACGCCACGCTGGCCACGGCACACGTCCTGCACTCCACGGCCACGGCGAGCGGCACCGTCCGCTTCTCCACCCGCTGCGGCGTCCTCACCGCCACCGCGGAGGCCGACGGCACGATCACGATGGACTTCCCGACCTCGTCACTCACTCCGGTCACCGTCCCCGAAGGCCTGGAGAAGGCGCTCGGCGCCGAGGTCCTCTCCGTCCACGACACGGCCGCCCACATCGGCGACCTCGTCGTCGAGCTGCACGACGAGCACACCGTGCGCGCGCTCGCCCCGGACTTCGCCGCCCTGAAGAGCCTCTCCTCGCGCGGCGTGATCGTGACCGCCGCCGCCGAACACCCCGAACGGGGCTACGACTTCGTGTCCCGCGGCTTCTTCCCCGCCGTCGGCATCGACGAGGACCCGGTGACGGGCAGCGCCCACACCGCGCTCGCCCCCTACTGGTCGGCCCGGCTCGGCCGCGACGAGCTCACCGGATTCCAGGGCGGCGCCCGTACGGGTCTCGTCCGCACGCGTCTGCGCGGCGAGCGGACCCTGCTGAACGGCCACGCGGTCACGGTCATCGAGGGCGACCTGCACGCCTGACCGGCCCGGACCGACGGCAGCCGCCGGCACACGCACGAAGGGGCCGTACGGAGATCCCCGTACGGCCCCTCCCCCATGCCGCGTCACACCGTCGGCAGCCACCCCACCTTGCCCGCGAGCAGCCCGTATCCGACGAAGGCCACGATGTCGAGGAGGGAGTGCGCCACGACCAGCGGCCCGACCCGGCCCCAGCGCCGGTACAGCAGGACGAAGACCACGCCCATCACCACGTTGCCGACGAAGCCGCCGATCCCCTGGTAGAGGTGGTACGAGCCGCGCAGCACCGCGCTCGCCACCAGGGCGGCCATCGGCGTCCACCCCAACTGCCCCAGCCTGCGGAGCAGATAGCCGACGACGATGACCTCCTCCAGGACGGAGTTCTGGATCGCCGAGAGGATCAGCACCGGGTACTTCCACCACACGTCGGGCAGCGACTCGGGGACCACGGTCAGGTTGAACCCGGTCGCCTGCGCCGCCAGGTAGAAGGCGAGCCCGGCACTCCCGATGCCCGCCGCGACCAGCGTCCCGCGCCCGAGGTCCGGCCACGGCCGGCTCCGGTCGAAGCCGATGGCCCGCACCCCCGAACCCTCGCGCAGCAGCAGATGGGCGACCAGGACGACCGGCACGAGGGCCGAGGCGATGCCGAAGAGCTGCCAGGACAGGTCGAGCCACGGCCGCCCCAGCGCGTACGAGCCGTTGAGCGTCGCCGCCTGCTCCTTCAGCGGCCCGGACCTGGTGATCGAGCCGATGAAGCTGATGAGCGACGACACCGCGCTCGCGCCGAGCGAGAGCGCCAGGACGATGAGCGTCTCGGCGCGCAGTACCCGGCGCGGCAGACCGTCGGGGGGCAGGGCGGCATCACTCACTCGTTGCTCCGACACCACACCTGTTCTCCACTTCCCGGTCGCGGACGGACGCCGCTACCGCGGCCCGACCACTGTGTCATGATCGGCCGCCGGCCCGCCCACGCCGCCGGGAAGCGAGGTCAGTCGATCCCCACCGGCCAGGTGTGGACCGGTTCGCCCGCGTGCATGAGGGTCCGGTAGCGGCGGGTGGTCGCCGCGAGCGCCGCCGGGCGGTCGAGGCCCGATTCCAGCGCCAGGTGGAAGGTGTCGGCCTGCCAGGAGGCGCCGTTCACCCGCCGCAGACAGCGCTGTTCGATCACCCCGAGGTAGAAGTCCCGGTCGGCGGGCTCGATGTGCCAGGCGTCGAGCCCCGCCGCGGCGAGCGGCAGCAGCTCGTCGAGGACCAGCCGGACCGCGGGGACGGTCGCGATGCCGCCCGTGCGGCCCGAGCGGGGCCAGCGCAGCTCCGCCTCGACGCCGTGGCGGCAGGCGGTGTCGAAGTTGGCCTCGGCGTCCTCGAAGGTCATCCGCTTCCAGATCGGCCTGGGGTCGTCGGCGAGCGAGCGCACGAGCCCGTAGTAGAAGGCCGCGTTGGCGATGACGTCGGTGACGGTCGGTCCGGCCGGCAGCACCCGGTTCTCGACACGGAGGTGCGGGACGCCGTCGACCCAGCCGTACACGGGCCGGTTCCAGCGGTAGACCGTGCCGTTGTGCAGGACGAGTTCCTGGAGGCGCGGCACCCCGCCCTCGTCGAGGACGAGCAGCGGGTCCTCCTCGTCGCAGATGGGCAGCAGTGCGGGGAAGTAGCGGAGGTTCTCCTCGAAGAGGTCGTACACCGAGTCGACCCACCGCTCCCCGAACCAGGTCCGCGGCCGGACGCCCTGGGACTGCAGCTCGGGCGGGCGGGTGTCGGTGGCCTGCTGGAAGAGCGGTGGCCTCGACTCCCGCCACACCTCCCGGCCGAAGACGAAGGGCGCGTTGGCGCCGAGCGCGATCTGGACGCCGGCCACCGCCTGCGAGGCGTTCCACACGGCGGCGAAGCGGGCGGGCGTGACCTGGAGGTGGAGCTGGACCGAGGTGCAGGCCGCCTCGGGCACGATCGACTCCGATGTGCACAGGAGGCGTTCGACACCGTGGATGTCGAGCGTGAAGTCCTCGCCCCGCGCCGCGAGGATCTGGTCGTTGAGAAGCGTGTAGCGGTCGGCGGCCGACAGGTTCTCGAAGACCAGGTCGTCCTGGATGAGCGTGGGGAGTATGCCGATCATGACGACGCCCGCGTCCAGTTCCGCGGCCTTGCGGTCGGCATATCCGATTCCGGTTCCGATCTCCTCGGCGAGCCGGTCGAATACGCGCCCGTCGAGCTGGTGGGGAGCGATGTTCACTTCGAGATTGAACATTCCGAGTTCCGTCTGGAAATCGGGGCTCGCGATCTTTTCGAGCACCGGCCCGTTGAGCATGCGGGGCAGCCCGTCGGCACCGGCGAGATTGAGCTCGATCTCCACGCCCATGAGATTGCGCGGACGGTCGAACCGCTTCTCCGCCAGGAGTCTCGCCAGCCCCGCCAGACACTGCTGGAGCTTTCTCCGGTACTGCTGCCGGTCGGACGGGCCGAACCCGTCGGCCGCGACCTTCTCCCCCATCGAAGCGTCCCTCCGCGAGTGGGCAGCCGTCATGACGGCCGCGCGTCACGGACGATGATGCCCACCCCGCTGATCCACAACGCCTGCGGAAGAGGGCTGCCGGAGGATAGGCTTGATGCGGTACCCCACCGGCACACCCCGAAGGCAAGGACAATCGACATATACCAATGTCCTATTGTCCGGGAAACCCGGGTCGTAATTCAGCCGTCCGACCGCGCGAGGAATACGCAGGTGAGAGCGGCACGACCCGTACGATTCCGCTTCTACGCCCCGTGTTTTACGGCTCGATGACGCCTTGCCAGGAATATCGGCGACGTCTAGCGGAAACACTGTGTGAACACGTGTCGTATAAACTCCGCGGACGAGGCAGAGTGTTGGCGCCCGGCCACGGCCCCTTACGGCCCACCTCCGGCCCCGTCGCCGACAGCGCCGTCGTACCTGCCCACGCGTCACCGTGTCTCCTGAGCGAGAGGCGACCCACCATGCTCCGAACCTCCCCGGCCCCCGCGCCGGCCCTCCGCAGTGTCCTCGCGGCCCTTGGCTCGCCGACCGCCGTCCGCGAGGCGCGAACCCCCGCCCTGCGGGCCGCGCAGGGACCACTGAGCCCCGAACTCCCCCTGCCCGTCCACGTCCTGGGCGTCGCCGCGGCACCGGGGCACGCGCCCGGCACCCGGCTCATCGGCTGGCGTTTCCTGATCAGGAGCGGAGGCCGCGCCATCGCCGCCGCGGACACCATGCTCACCCCCGACGGCTGGTCCTTCTCGCACTTCTTCGAGGGGCCGTACGTCGTCGCCACCGAGCGGGCGCTGCTCCAGGCGGAGGCGCTGCCCGCCTCGTACCAGCCGCGACTGCTCTCGGTGCCCGAGCTGTACATGCAGACCCTCTGGCTGCACGCCGAGCCGGGGGACGACGGCGCCACCACGACCCCGGGCGCGGCCGACCTGATGGTGCCGCTCGCCCCCGCGCCGCCGGGGATCGCGGCCCACCACACCTACCAGGCCGCCGATCTCCTGCCCGTCCTCCGGATGCGTCTCGCGCCGCCGCCCCTCCTGGGCTCGGCGGCGCCCGCCTGATCCACCGCACGCGCACCACCGCCCCGTGACCCGCCCGGGTCACGGGGCGCACTGCTGTCCGGGCGCACCCGTCGAACGCCTCGCCCGAACACCCCTCCCCAGACGGACTAGCCCGCTGGGACCACCCCGAACCACCCGAAGAGACGGTGCAGTTGACCTGAACCGCCCCTGCGGGTGATGCGTCTTCCCAGGAAAGGACGAGCTGCCGCGAAATACCTGCGGAAGACCGTCCATGGGGCAAGACTGGGACCGGACCGAACCGACCTACGGGGGCGGCGATGAGCGCGAAGAGCCGCAGGACATCCACTACGACGCAGCGAGAGAACCCACCCATGTGCCAGCACCAGCCCGCCTGTCCCACCGCCGACTCCGCCGACCGCGAGGCGGCCCGACTGACGGCACACCACCCGGAGCAGGGCTGGAGCCTGCTGTGCAACGGCGTCCTGCTCTTCGAGGACACCGGAGAACTGCTGCCGGACGGGCAGATCATCGCCCCGCACCGGCCGCTGACGGCGGGGCAGGTGGCGACCGCCGCCTGAGGGCGGGGGCCGTCACCGTACGAGGGACAAGCGCGAGACACCCGAGGGACACCCGAGAGACGCCGAGGGCCGGCCCGGAGAAGATCTCCGGACCGGCCCTCACCTCATGCCTGAAGGTGACCCGGGGCCACCGTCATGCTCAGTTGTCGTACTCGTCCATCGGCGGGCAGGAGCAGACGAGGTTCCGGTCACCGAAGGCACCGTCGATCCGGCGCACCGGCGGCCAGTACTTGTCGGCGGCCGAGACCCCGGCCGGGAAGACCGCCTCGTCGCGGGTGTACGCGTGGTTCCACTCGCCACCCAGCGCGGCCGCGGTGTGCGGGGCGTTGTGCAGCGGGTTGTCGTCGGCGGGCCACTGGCCGGAGGCGACCTTCTCGATCTCGGCCCGGATCGCGATCATCGTGTCGCAGAAACGGTCCAGCTCGGTCAGGTCCTCGGACTCGGTCGGCTCGATCATCAGCGTGCCGGCCACCGGGAACGACATCGTCGGCGCGTGGAAGCCGTAGTCGATGAGGCGCTTCGCGATGTCGTCGACCGTGACGCCCGTCGCCTTGGACAGCGGACGCAGGTCCACGATGCACTCGTGCGCGACGAGACCGGCCGGGCCGGTGTAGAGCACCGGGAAGTGCGGCTCCAGGCGCTTGGCGATGTAGTTCGCCGCGAGCACGGCGACCTGGGTGGCGCGCTTGAGGCCCTCGCCGCCCATCAGACGCACGTACGACCACGAGATCGGCAGGATGCCGGCGCTGCCCCACGGGGCGGCCGAGATCGGGCCGACGCCGGTCTCCGGGCCCGCGGTGGGCTGGAGCGGGTGGTTCGGGAGGTACGGGGCGAGGTGGGCGCGGACGCCGACCGGGCCGACGCCGGGGCCGCCGCCGCCGTGCGGGATGCAGAAGGTCTTGTGCAGGTTCAGGTGCGAGACGTCGCCGCCGAAGTGGCCCGGCTTGGCCAGACCGACCAGCGCGTTGAGGTTGGCGCCGTCGACGTACACCTGGCCACCGGCGTCGTGCACCTCGGCGCAGATGTCGGCGACGTGCTCCTCGAAGACGCCGTGCGTCGACGGGTAGGTGATCATCAGCACGGACAGCTCGTCGCGGTACTGCTCGATCTTGGCGCGCAGGTCCGCCACGTCGACCTCGCCGTCGTCGGCGGTCTTGACGACGACGACCTTCATGCCGGCCATCACCGCGGAGGCGGCGTTGGTGCCGTGCGCGGAGGACGGGATGAGGCAGACCGTGCGCTGGAGGTCACCGTTGGCGCGGTGGTAGGCGCGGACGGCGAGCAGACCGGCCAGCTCACCCTGCGAACCGGCGTTGGGCTGGATCGACACCTTGTCGTAGCCGGTGACCTCGGAGAGGCGCTCCTCCAGCTCGGTGATGAGCGTGAGGTAGCCCTGCGCCTGGTCGACCGGGGCGAAGGGGTGCATCTGACCGAACTCGGGCCAGGTCACCGCCTCCATCTCCGTCGTCGCGTTCAGCTTCATCGTGCAGGAGCCGAGCGGGATCATGCCGCGGTCGAGCGCGTAGTCGCGGTCGGCGAGCTTGCGCAGGTAGCGCAGCATGGAGGTCTCGGAGCGGTGCGCGTGGAAGACCGGGTGGGTCATGTACGCGTCGGAGCGCAGCAGACCGGCGGGCAGCACGTCCTCGGTGGCGGCGTCGAGCGCCTCCACGTCGGCGGTGACGCCGAAGGCTCCCCACACGGCGGCGAGCTGGGCGCGCCCGGTGGTCTCGTCGCACGACATGGACACGTGGTCGGCGTCGACGCGGTAGAGGTTGACACCGGCCTCACGGGCCGCGGCCACGACGGCGTCGGCCTTGCCGGGCACACGGGCGGTGAGGGTGTCGAAGAAGGCGCCCTGGGTGAGCTCCACGCCTCCGGCCGTCAGGCCCGCGGCGAGGATCGCGGCGTACCGGTGGGTACGGCGCGCGATGCCCTTGAGGCCCTCGGGGCCGTGGTAGACGGCGTACATGCCGGCCATGACGGCGAGCAGCACCTGCGCCGTACAGATGTTGCTGGTGGCCTTTTCGCGGCGGATGTGCTGCTCGCGGGTCTGCAGGGCGAGACGGTACGCGCGGTTGCCGTCGGCGTCGACGGAGACGCCCACCAGACGGCCGGGCAGGGAGCGGGCGTGCTTGTCCTGGACGGCCATGTAGCCGGCGTGGGGACCGCCGAAGCCCATCGGGACGCCGAAGCGCTGGGTGGTGCCGACGGCGATGTCCGCGCCCAGCTCGCCGGGCGAGGTGAGCAGGGTGAGGGCGAGCAGGTCGGCGGCGACGGTGACGATGGCGCCGAGCTCGTGGGCGGCGTCGACCAGCGGCTTGATGTCGCGGACGGCGCCGGAGGCACCCGGGTACTGGACGAGCACACCGAAGACGCCGCGCTCGGCGACCTCGGCGGGGATGCCGTCGCTCAGATCGGCGACGACGACCTCGACACCGGTCGGCTCGGCGCGGGTCTCGATGACGGCGATCGTCTGCGGCAGGGCGTCGGCGTCGACGAGGAAGACACCGTTCTTGACCTTGCCGACACGGCGGGACAGCGCCATGGCCTCGGCGGCGGCGGTGCCCTCGTCGAGCAGGGAGGCGCCGGAGGTCGGCAGCCCGGTGAGGTCGGCGACGACGGTCTGGAAGTTCAGCAGGGCCTCGAGGCGCCCCTGCGAGATCTCCGGCTGGTACGGCGTGTACGCGGTGTACCACGCCGGGTTCTCCATGACGTTCCGGAGAATGACGGGCGGGGTGAACGTCCCGTAGTAGCCGAGGCCGATCATGGGCGCGAGGACCTGGTTGCGGTCGGCGAGCGTACGCAGCTCGGCGAGGACCTCGGCCTCCGTGCGCGCGGCCGGCAGGTCCAGCGCCTCGGTGTTCTTGATGACGTCCGGCACCGCGGCGGCCGTCAGCTCGTCGAGCGAGCCGTAGCCGACCTGGGCGAGCATCTTGGCACGCGCCTCGGCGTCGGGCCCGATGTGCCGCTGCTCGAACGGGATGCCCTGTTCGAGCTCGGAGAGCGGAATACGGTTGGCGGTCATGTACGGAGGCCTCCTGGTCATCACGACCTGCGAGGGGCACCACGGCGCGGGTACCCGGACGGCCTCCCCCTCTGTCATCTCAACCTGAGAGTTTCACCGGCACGCCTCGCGGCACACCGGCTTTCACCGTCGGTGAGAGCGCATGCCGTCGGACACCGCTCTGCTTTCCAGAGTGACCTCGTCCGTGCGGTACAGGGGCCTGAGAGATTCCGGGGAGGATTTGCTCCTTCGGCGTCCACCGGAAGGTTTCTCCGGGGACTCTCCCGCACAGGGTCGACAGCCACAGCCAGCCTACCAGCGAGGTTGCGGCTCCTATCGCTCAAGTGGCCGACATCCCAGATGTGCACTTTCGTAGGGGTGTAGAGCAGTTGCGACCAGTTGGAGGGACCGTGCAGACCGATATCGATCCGCGCAGCCTGATCGGCCGCAAGGCGTTCGACCGGAACGGACACAAGATCGGAACCGTGGACGAGGTGTACCTGGACGACGCGACCGGCATCCCGGAGTGGGCGGCGGTCCGCACCGGCCTCTTCAGCCGGGACGCATTCGTCCCCCTGGACCCGAGCGAGCTGCTCGCCGACGGGCTCCACATCCCGTACGAGCGGGCTCTCATCAAGGACGCCCCCGACTTCGGCGTGGGCCGCCACCTCTCCCCCGAACAGGAACTCCAGCTCTACCGCCATTACAGCCTGACCCTGCCACCGCCCCCCACGGACACCCCGGACACGGACTTCGGCCGCCTGGCGGGCCAGTAGGAGAGCCGTGCCACCACGAGCCCGGCCCCCAGGGGGCCGGGCTCACCCCGTTCCCGCCGCCCCGACACCCCTGTCCACGAGCGGCAACGCCTCCCCCGGCACCAGCTCCGGATCGTCCACCGCGAACGTCCGCACCCGCCCCGGCTCCGACCACGTCGGCTCCTCGAACCGCACCGTGACCCGACCGACCCCGCTGCCCTGCACCCACCCCGCCCCGTACACGGCGTGCCGTACGTCGTTCCCCGGCGCCCAGTGCCGCTCCACGGCCCCCTCGGCCCCGGTCTCGGGCTCGGGCTCGGGCACGACGGAGGCCTCGGTCGCGGCTGCGGCGGCATCCCCCGCACCGCCGGCCTGGCCCTCCGCCTCCGCCCTGACCTCCGCCTGCGCGAACAGATCCTCCTGGGTGTAGTCCGCGAGCCCGCTCACCCCGACCCCCAGCAACCGCACGCCGCCCGTCGTGTCCACCGCCTCGAGGAGCCGCCCCGCCGCCTCCCGCACCACGACCACGTCGTCCGTCGGGCCCCGCAGCGTCTCGGACCGGGTCAGGGTCGAGAAGTCGTACCGCCGCACCTTCAGGACGATGGTCCGCCCCGAGTGGCCCGAGGCCCGCAGCCGCCCCACGCACCGCTCCGCGAGCCGCTCCACCTCGGTCCTGATCCGCACCCGGTCGTGCAGGTCCACGTCGAAGGTGTCCTCGACGGACACCGACTTGGCGTCCCGCTCGGCCACCACGGGCCGATCGTCGTACCCCTGGGCCATCCGGTACAGCGAGGCCCCGTGCGACCGTCCAAGGAGCCGTACGAGCTCGTCCTCGCCCGCTTCGGCGAGGTCGGCGACAGTGGTCATGCCGGCCCGCCGCAGGTGCTCACCGGTCGCCGGGCCGACACCCGGCAGGATCCGCACCGACCGCGGGCCGAGGAGCTCCCGCTCGGTTCCAGGTTCGATCAGGACGAGCCCGTCGGGTTTGGCCTCCTCGGAGGCGATCTTCGCGATCATCTTGGACCCGGCGAGCCCCACGGACCCGGTCAGACCGGTCGCCGCCAGGATGTCGACGCGCAGCCGCTCCCCCGCGGCCCGGGCGCTCGCGCTGTCGTCGGCCACCTCGCCCGCCTCCAGGTCCACGAAGGCCTCGTCGAGGCTGAGCGGCTCCACGAGCGGGGAGAGCCGTCCGAGCAGCTCCATGACCTGCTCGCTGATCGACCGGTAGAAGGAGAAGCGAGGGACGAGAAAGGCCGCGTTGGGCGCGAGCCGCCGCGCCTGCCCCATCGGCATGGCCGAGTGCACTCCGAACCTGCGCGCCTCGTACGAAGCGGTGGCCACCACGCCCCTCGGACCGAGACCACCGACGATCACGGGTTTTCCGCGCAGGCTGGGCTTCGCCGCCTGCTCGGCGGCGGCGAAGAACGCATCCATGTCGAGATGCAGGATCGTCGGCGCGGCTCTCACGTCTCCGATGCTGCCCTACGCCACTGACAACGGCGCCGACCACCGCGCGGCATCCGCCCCAACGACCGGCCGGCACCCGCCGATCCGCCCCCGGCACGACCCTGCCCCGAACGGGACGGGCCCGAGGAGCGACAGGCTCCTCAGACCGCTTTGTCCCGCCGCCGTCTGGCCAGCTCGTCCCCGGGGTTGTGCCTCACGAGCGTCTCGCCCGTGTCGACCCGCTCCCCGTGCAGCTGCGAGAGCGCCGCCTCGACATCCCGCCAGACCACCCCGACGGCGATGCCGAAGACGCCCTGACCACCCTGGAGCAGATCGACGACCTCGTCCGGCGAGGAGCACTCGTACACCGTGGCCCCGTCGCTCATGAGCGTCATCCGCTCCAGATCGCGGAAGCCCCGCGCGCGCAGGTGCTGCACGGCGGCCCGGATGTTCTGCAGGGCCACGCCGGTGTCGAGGAAGCGCTTGACGATCTTCAGCACGACGACGTCGCGGAAGCTGTAGAGCCGCTGTGTCCCCGACCCGTAGGCGGGCCGCACGCTCGGCTCCACGAGCCCCGTACGCGCCCAGTAGTCCAACTGGCGATAGGTGATCCCGGCCGCCGCGCAGGCCGTCGGGCCCCGGTAGCCGACCACCTCGCCCGCCGAGCGCGGGACCTCGCCCGGGTCCGTGCTGCTCGGTCCGGTGCCCGCACCGGTGTCCGTACCGAAGTCGCCCACACTGCCGTGAAGCGGATACGGACCGCTCTCTCCGGACGCGCGTCCGAGCGAGCTCCCTGCCGTACCGTCCGCGCTGCTCATCACGCCGACCCTCCGTCCTTGACCTGCCCACACGAAGGTAGGCAGTCACTCGGGGTGCGTCAACGATCGCCACACTCGGCACGCCGAGTGATAATCACCCTGAGAGTGGTTTCCCGTATCTCTCCACGGGGAAAGGCTACTCGAATGCTCTGACGGCACCCCGCGAACGGCTCGCGGCCGCGTCGCTCCGCGTCACTGACTGTTGGTCCCGAAATCCTCCGGTGAGATCTGGTCGAGGAACTCGCGGAACTTCTCCACCTCGTCCTCCTGCTCGTCCGGAATCGCGATACCGGCGTCGTCCAGCACACCGTCACTGCCGAAGATCGGCGTTCCGGTCCGAAGGGCGAGCGCTATCGCGTCCGACGGCCGCGCACTCACCTCGACGCCGCTGGCGAAGACCAGCTCGGCGTAGAAGACCCCGTCACGCAGATCCGTGATGCGGACTTCGGTGAGTTCCTGTCCCACGGCCTCCAGCACGTCCTTGAACAGGTCGTGCGTCAGCGGCCGCGGCGGGGCCATCCCCTGCTGGGCGAAGGCGATCGCGGTCGCCTCCCCCGGTCCGATCCAGATGGGGAGGTACCGATCGCCTCCCACTTCGCGCAGGAGCACGATCGGCTGGTTGGAGGGCATTTCCACCCGGACACCCACAACGTCGAGCTCGTTCACACAGCAACCCTAGGACGTGCCCGACCGGTTTGGATAGTCGGGCCCCTCCAAGGCCGCCGTGGACGTCACTGGAGCCGGATGCCCAGAGCGGTCTGTACGAGGGCCGCGTGCAGCCTCACCGACTGCGCGGCGAGCTCCTGGGCGGTGGCCTCCGCATGCGCTCTGGTCTGCGGATTACGGTGCCGGCGCAGCGGCGCGACGACCTGTTCGATCAGCCCGGCCTCCCGGTCCGCGGCCGCCTTGACGGCCCGCAGGTGCCGGGGTTCGAGACCGAATCTCCCCAGATCCGCGACAAGCCGCGCGACGGTAACGGTCTCGGGGTCGTAGCCGCCGCTGTCCGCCTCGGAGATCAGACCGTACGACTCCCACTCGACCAGCTCGGTCTCGCTCACCTCGGCCGCGGCCAGCAGCTCGGCGCGCCCGATCCGGGCGGCGGTGGGCGGTTCCGCGTCCTGTTCCCAGGCGCCCTCGAGCAGGTTCGACCGGCGCCCTGGGGCCGGGAGCTTGATCTGCTCCCCCCTGGCGAGGGCGTCGAGGTGCTCGCGGATGACCTTCAGCGGAAGGTAGTGGTCCCGCTGCATCCGCAGGATCTGAGCGAGCCGCTCCACGTCCTGCGGGCTGAACTTCCGGTACCCGGAGGCCGTGCGCCGGGGCTCCACGAGCCCCTCGGCCTCCAGGAAGCGGATCTTGGAGATGGTCACTTCGGGAAATTCGTCGCGCAACTGGTTCAGCACCGTGCCGATGCTGACCAGCCTGTCGCCCGCGGCGGCGCCGGTTCCGGCGCCGCCCGTCGGTGTTCGCAGCATGGACCTTCCCTGAAGGCTTCTCCGAGGCGTCAGACGCCCCGCCGGCTCGAGTGGAAGACCAGCCGGTACTTGCCGATCTGCACCTCGTCGCCGTTGGACAGAACGACCGAGTCGATCGGCTCACGGTTGACGTACGTGCCGTTGAGGCTGCCGACATCGGAAACGGTGAAGCTACCGTCCTGGCCCCGCCGGAACTCGACATGCCGCCGGGAGACCGTGAAGTCGTCCAGGAAGATGTCGCTCTGGGGGTGACGGCCGGCCGTCGTCAACTCGCCGTCGAGCAGGAACCTGCTGCCCGAGTTCGGTCCACGGCGCACCACGAGGAGCGCGGAACCCAACGGCAGCGCCTCGACGGCCGCCAGCGCCTCGGGAGAGAGCGCGGGCAGCTGGGTCTGGCCGGTGACCTCCGCGTCGTAGGCCTCGAGGCCCGAGATCGAGATCGTGGACGTCGTCTCCGACGCACGCTCGGCGGCGACCCCGCCCCGCAGCGGCGTACCGCAGTGGGAGCAGAAGCGGCTGTCCGCCGTGTTGCGGTGACCGCACCTCGTACACACCGGCATGGACGCATCCTCCTGCCGCGGCTGCCCCGCCGAGGTCTGTGTCGCGTACGGGTCGGGGGTAAACCCTCCACCCATACCTGAGGTTGATGGTTCTCCGAAACCTATGCGGGCGGCCCCGGCGGGGTCAACAGACGACGCGCCCGGAGTGCCCGGAATGTCACCGCCCTGACCCTCGACCTCGTCGCGGAAGAGGGGGCGCTCGCCGCCCTGCTCCTCACTCTGGGCATGGCGCGGCGCGCGGTGCCTGGCGTTGCCGCCGTCCTCGCGTTCGCTCTTGCCGAACAACTTCGCAAACAACTTCACGGGCGATTCCCCTTGACCGAAACAGACCCGCCCGTGGGGCAGGACGAACCGAGATCCATCACACCTGCCGACCCGGACACCTTCACAACGTCCGTATCCTCCGGACAGTTTCCACCACGCACCACCGTTGTGGTGCGCCGACCCCCCGCAACGTCACGCCCTTGTCGCGGGACCCCCTCGTCCCCTCTCACTGCGAGGACGACTGAGCGTAGTCAGGCCGCTTCGCGGGTCGCAAGGCGTCGACGACGATCTTCGCCGACCGCTCCACCGTGGCCGTGGCCTGCTCCTTCTCCAGGGTCTGCACGACACCGCCGGGGATGTTGAGCGCGGGCTCGAGGTCCTCCGGCTTGCCGATGACCTTGAAGACGTACGGAGGGGCCACCTTCGTTCCATCGATCCGCATGTCATTACCGCTACCGGTGAAATAACTGTCCGCGACCACCCGCACACCGTTGACCTGGATCGCCTCGGCGCCCGCGGCACGCAACTCCTGGATGGCGTCGAGCAGCATGTCCGACTCGACGGCCCCGGTGGGATCGCCGACGGTCAGGGTGATGCCCGGCCCCTCGGCGGCCACGGTGCCGGCCAGGATGCCGAGCTGCTGCTCCTTCTCCTGGGTCTGCTTCCGCGCCTCCTCGGCCTGGTCGGAACTGGACTCCAGCTCGGTACGCTGCTTCTCCAGCCGCGCCTTCTCGTCCTCAAGGCGCTGCGTACGGTCGTCGAGCTCGTCGAGGATCCGTACCAGGTCCTCCTGCCGCGCCCCGCGCAGCGCGCTGTTGTCGCTGGTCGAGGAGACCTGGATGGCCAGGCCCAGACCGAGCACGAACAGCAGCAAGGCCACGATGAGTTGTGCCCTGGTCACCCGGGGCGGCCACAGCGCGGCGACCAGCCTCCGTCGCCCGCTCGGCTCGGGAGCGGGCGCCGGACCGGCCACTACGGGCACCGCGGGGGCAGGCACGTCCTCGCGCTGCGTCCCGGAGGTCACGGACGCGGCCTTGGCACCTTCGGAGCTCTTGGAAGCCTCGGAACTCTCAGGCTCCCGGGAGTCGGGGTTCTCGGGGTTCTCGGAGTTCTCGGAGTTCTCGGGGTTCTCGGGGTTCTCGGGGTTCTCGGGGTTCTCGGGGTTCTCGGGGTTCTTGGGGTTCTCGGGGTTCTCGGGGTTCTTGGGGTTTTCGCTCATCGGCCTCACGCCCGGAAGACATGGCGCCGGATGGCGGCCGCGTTGGAGAAGATGCGGATGCCGAGCACGACGACCACACCGGTCGACAGCTGCGCGCCCACGCCCAGCTTGTCGCCGAGGAAGACGATCAACGCGGCCACGACCACGTTGGAGAGGAACGACACCACGAAGACCTTGTCGACGAAGATGCCGTCGAGCATGGCCCGCAGGCCGCCGAAGACCGCGTCGAGGGCGGCGACCACGGCGATCGGAAGATAGGGCTCGACCACCGCCGGAACTTCGGGGCGGACCAACAGTCCGACCACGACTCCGACGATCAGGCCCAGTACGGCGATCACGATGTGCCCTTCCCTGTGTCGGCCGTGGCCCGACCGGAGGGCGTCGCCGCCCCGGCCCCCCTCGGCTCTGCGGTACGTACGGTCAGGCTCGGCGCGGCCGGCAGGCGTACGTCGCCCTCGGCCGAGATACCGCTCCTGATTCCGAAGTTCTCCACCAGCGCGTGCAGATACTGCCCGTCGGCGCTGTCCTGGAACGCGGTGCTCAGCCGCTGCCCGTCCCCGATCGCGAGGACGGTGTACGGCGGCACCAGCGGCTTGTTGTCGACCAGTATGGCGTCACCCGCGGCCCGGATCGCGGACAGCGACGTCAGCCGCTGCCCGTTGATGGCGACCGCCTCGGCGCCGGACTCCCAGAGCCCGTTGATCACTCGCTGCATGTCCCGGTCGCGCACCCGGCCCGTGTCGGAGAAGCCACTGCTCTCGCGCGGCCCGCCGCCACCGGTGTCGGTGTCCTTGGCGTCGTCGACTACGAGCTTCACCCCGGGCCCGTGCACCGGCGTCGCGCCCGAGAGCAGCCCCACCAGCTCGCCCTGGTCACCACCGTGCTGCTGCAAGGCCTGCCGCTGACGCTCCCCGACCTCGGTCCGGATCCGCTCGACGTCGCGCTCCAGCTGATCGGCCGTGGACGTCTCCGCCTCGATCCGGTCGATCAGCTCCTGCCGCTCCTTGGCGACGACCGGCGCGGAGATCCGCGCCTCTGCCGCGCCCACGGTCACCACCGCGGCGGCGAGCAGCAAGCCCCCGGCGACACCGAGCTTGGTCCGCAGGTTCCGGGGCAGCCCGCCACCCTCGGCGGCCCGCCGCGCGGTCGCCTCCGCATAGCCGTCGTCGAGCGCGTGGTCGATCACGTTGTTCAGCAGCGACATGGACGCGTCCGGGCGCGGCGGCGGTGATCCGGTGCTCCGAACGGGGGGCTGCTGCGACATGCCGCACATCGTCGCACGTCGCACGACCTACCGCCGAATGGCCCCTCCGACCGGCGGGGAGGCACCCTGGGGCACCTCCCCGCCGGACGGTTGTCGCGTCAGCTGCCCGCGCTGTCGACCACCGCGGCCCACTCGTCGAGCAGGGCCTGCGCGGAGGCGTCGTCGGGCCCCTCCGCCCACAGATGGGTGACGGCCTCGGCGGGGTCTGGCAGCACCATCACCCACCGCCCGTCGGCCTCGACCACGCGTACGCCGTCGGTGGTGTCCACGGAGCGGCTGCCCGCCGCCTCGACGACCCGGCGCATCACCAGACCCTTGACGGCCCACGGGGTGGCGATGTCCCTCTTGAGGACGTGCGCCCGCGGGATCCGCGCGTCGATCTGGCTCAGCGTGAGCTGGGTCCGTGCGACGAGCCCGATGAGCCGCACGAAGGCGGCGGCACCGTCGAAGACGCTGCTGAACTCGGGCACGATGAACCCGCCGCGCCCGTCTCCACCGAAGATCGTCGACTCCTCGCGCCCGACCCGTGTCAGGTCGTCGGGCGAGGTGGTCGTCCACTCCACCTGGGTGCCGTGGTAGGCGGCTACCTGTTCGGCGATCCGGGTCGTGGTCACTGGCAGCGCGACCCGTCCGGAGCGCCGCTCGGCCGCCACCAGGTCGAGCAGGACCAGGAGCGCCCGGTCGTCCTCGATGATCCGCCCCCGCTCGTCCACGAGCGAGAGCCGTTCGCCGACGGGGTCGAACCGCACCCCGAACGCCGCCCGTGCCGAGGCCACGATCTCCCCCAGTCTCACCAGCCCGGCCCGCCGGCTCTCCACCGACTCGGTGGGCCGCGACTCGTCGAGACCGGGGTTGATCGTCAGCGAGTCGACCTGGAGCCGTCCCAGCAGGCTGGGCAGCACGAGCCCGGCACTCCCGTTGGACGCGTCGACGACGACCTTCAGCCCTGCTTCGGCGATCCCCGTGGTGTCGACGTTCCGCAGCAAGGAACCGGTGTACGAGTCGAAGACGCTCGCCGGGAAGGAGAGGTCACCGATCTCCCCGGGGAAGGCCCGCCGGTACTCCTGCCGTGCGAACACCCGGTCGAGCTTCCGCTGCCCGCCCTGGGAGAGGTCCGCCCCGCGTTCGTCGAAGAACATGATGTCCACGGAGTCGGGCACCCCGGGTGAGGTTCGCACCATGATGCCGCCGGCACTTCCCCGCGCGGTCTGCTGCCGCGCCACAGGCAGCGGGACGTTCTCCAGGTCCCGTACGTCGATGGCACTGGCCTGCAGCGCTGAGATCACCGCCCGCTTCAGCGCCCGCGCACCCCGGGAGTGGTCGCGCGCCGTGGTGACGGTCGAGCCCTTCTTCAGGGTCGTGGCGTACGCCCCCGCGAGGCGTACGGCCAGCTCCGGGGTGATCTCGACGTTGAGGATGCCGGAGACTCCCCGGGCCCCGAAGAGGTGGGCCTGCCCACGGGACTCCCAGATGACCGAGGTGTTGACGAAGGCGCCGGCCTCGATCGTCTTGAACGGGTAGACCCGTACGTTGCCCTGCACGATCGATTCCTCACCGACCAGGCACTCGTCCCCGATGACGGCTCCGTCCTCGATCCGGGCGGCCCGCATGATGTCGGTGTTCTTGCCGATCACACAGCCGCGCAGATTGCTCTGCGGACCGATGTAGACGTTGTCGTGGACGACGGCCTTGTGCAGGAAGGCGCCGCTCTTCACGACCACGTTGGAGCCGATGACGGTGTGCTCACGGATCTCGGCGCCCGCTTCGACCTTGGCGTAGTCGCCGATGTAGAGCGGTCCGCGGAGCACGGCGTCGGGGTGCACCTCGGCCCCTTCGGCGACCCACACGCCGGGCGAGATCTCGAAGCCGTCGATGTCGACCTGGACCTTCCCCTCCAGGACGTCCGCCTGGGCCTTCACATAGCTCTCATGGGTGCCCACGTCCTCCCAGTAGCCCTCGGCGACATAGCCGTAGATCGGCTTGCCTTCCTTCATGAGCTGCGGGAAGACATCACCCGACCAGTCGACCGGAACGTCCGCCTCGACGTAGTCGAAGACCTCGGGCTCCATCACGTAGATGCCCGTGTTCACGGTGTCCGAGAAGACCTGCCCCCAGGTGGGCTTCTCCAGGAAGCGCTCCACCTTCCCCTCTTCGTCGACGATCGTGATGCCGAATTCCAGCGGATTCGGCACCCGGGTGAGGCAGACCGTGACGAGGGCGCCCTTCTCCTTGTGGAAGGCGATGAGATCAGTGAGATCGAAATCGGTGAGCGCGTCCCCCGAAATGACGAGAAATGCGTCGTCCTTCAACGCTTCCTCGGCGTTCTTCACACTGCCCGCTGTACCGAGCGGCTTCTCCTCGTTGGCATACGTGAGCTCCATCCCGAGCTCCTCGCCGTCGCCGAAGTAGTTCCTGACGAGAGAGGCGAGAAACTGCACGGTTACGACGGTCTCATTGAGACCGTGCCTCTTGAGCAGTCGTAGGACGTGCTCCATGATCGGCCGGTTTACCACCGGCAGTAGAGGCTTGGGCATGCTCGAGGTCATGGGGCGAAGTCGGGTTCCTTCGCCACCGGCCATCACGACGGCCTTCATGTCGGAAGCGTCCTCCTTGAAGAGACGACGGTCCTGCCGACTTCGCCTGTCCGCTCAGCGGCCCTCGGAGGTCCTCGTTGTTGCCGGCGACGCTGCTCGGCACAGGACGGACTGGCTCAATCGGCCGCGGTATCCGCCTTCACGAGTCGACGGACCTGGACCACGTAGAGGATCCCTGCCCACCAATACAGAGTTGTACCCCATCCGGCGAAGGCCCATCCGAAAACTTCAGCGAGTGACGAAAGCCAACCCGTTCCGTCACTGAGAAGCAGCAACGGAAACGCGTACATCAAGTTGAATGTCGCAGCTTTGCCGAGGAAGTTCACTTGCGGGGGCGGGTAGCCGTGCCGGCGAAGGATTCCGACCATGACCAGGAGCATGGCCTCGCGCGCCAGAAGAGCGGCAGCCACCCACCAGGGCAGGATCTCCCGCCAGGTGAGCCCGACCAGGGTGGACAGGATGTACAACCGGTCAGCGGCCGGATCGAGCAGCCGGCCGAGGTTGCTGATCTGGTTCCAGCGCCTGGCCAGCTTGCCGTCGAGATAGTCGCTGACGCCGCTGAGCATCAGGACGAGAAGCGCCCAGCCATCACTCTTGGGCCCGCCGAACTCCGGCCGGAGAATCAGCCACAGAAACAGCGGCACGCCTAGGAGGCGCGCCATGCTGAGAATGTTGGGGATGGTGAGGACCCGGTCGGTCTGAACGCGAGTCTCCTGGACCTCCACCCGGGGGCCTCCTGCTGGGAACGTACGGACGATGCCCCCTGACCTTACCCGCAGCCACGACTCCCCGGCGCACAGGGGGCCGTCACCCGCACCAGAACGCAAAAATGCCTCAACCCCCGGACAGAGTCCGGGGGTTGAGGCTAAAAATTGTTCGGCGGCGTCCTACTCTCCCACAGGGTCCCCCCTGCAGTA
>JOBE01000013.1 GCA_000717735.1 Streptomyces griseoluteus
GTGCCGAGCATTTCGGCGGCCCGGCCCATCGTGAAGGCGGGGTAGTCGTCGTCGTCGAGACGGCCGTACGAGTCGTCTGCTGTCATTTGCACCTCTCTCGGGAACGCGTGGAGGGGCCTTGGTGCCGTACGGCACCAAGGCCCCGAAGGAACTACTACACCATCTGCCGGTCTAGGTACTGCGCCGGCCTTCTGTGTCCGCGGGCCCGACCGAGACACTGTCGGGCTGCGGGGATCGCGGTTGCTTGACCGGAGACCACCTCACTATCGATGTCCTGCGGTACCCGGGCTCACTACTTCTGCCCGGGCGATCCTGATGGCGTGGCCCCTCCGTTCTTCCCTCGATGATCAACCATTTACCACGGGGGTACTGCGTACTGCTGGTACTGCGGGTACTGCGGGTACTGCTGTACTGCGTACTGCACTCTCACGGGCACCGCATCTGCCATGACCGCGGTCCCGCTGCGGCGGCCCCTCATCACTGCGGGCCACCCGGTCCGGCCGTCAGTCCCGTCGCCGTCGTACAACCACCTTGGCTTCGGTACTCCACCGCCGCACCGTCCTGCGAACTGCACCTACAGGTACTCACTTACAGGTACTTCCGGCCGGCAGTTCGTCTCTGCCAGGCCCTGTTGTCTCTCTGGGCTACGAGAGAAACCATATCCACGCCCACCATCAATGTCTACTCCGGCCGTCACAGATTTTCGCGCGTCCTGTCGGGAGGTAATCCGCCTCGAACAGTGAAGCGATTCGGTGGTGTGCAGGCCCGGGTACGCAGAAGGGCCCGACCGGCGTGTGCCGGTCGGGCCCTTCTGGTGGTTCGGGTGTCAGACGGTCAGATCGCCAGCGGGGCGCCGAGCATCGCCGAGGCGTGCTGGAGCGGGTCGACGGCGCGGGTGGGCGCGACGGTCCTGGGCAGGCTGCGGCAGGTGAAGCCGAGCTTGGCCATGGCCCGCATGACTTCATCGGCGCTGAAATCGCGTCGGTCCTGGCGGGTGATGACCTGGCCGACCTGCTTGACGGGGTAGCTGCGGCGGCCGATGATCACGGACTCGCCGAGGACCTCCTCGGGCTTGACGCCCTTCATGGACTCCAGGACTCCGCTCTTGGTGAGCTCGAACGGGAAGCGGGCGATGACACAGCGCACGATGCCTCACAGGGAGAGGAAGGGGATGGTTCCGCCGTGGGGAGGCGGTTCAGCGGGCCAGGGCGAGGACGCCCGGGGTGAGCCGTACGTCGTCGGGTACGCCGTCGCCGGGGACGTCGCGCAGCCGGAGCCGGTCCGTGTAGGCGGCGCCCTCGCGGACGCCGGCCAACTGGATCCGGGTGACCGTTCCGGTACGCAGGCCGTCGTTGTCGCAGACGAGCAGGTGCCCGGTGCGGGCGCCGGCCATGACGGACAGCGCCACCTCGACGGTCATGTCGTCACAGACCTGGAGTCCGGCCGCGTCGGCCGGGTCGGCCGGGCCTGCCGTCTGCATCTGCGTCTGGATCTGCGTCACAACGTGCCTCCTGCGGAGATGGGTCGGCTTCCGGACGACGGCGCGGGGTTCAGGCCGCAGCCGCGCCGGAGGCGGACTGCCGCCCGCCGCCCGTACGCCGGCCGGCGCCCGCGGGGCGGCGGCGGCCGCGGGAGGACGCGCCGCGCTTGGGCCGCTCGGCCTGCGGCGGCGCGGTGATCGTCACGGGGATGCCGGAAGGGGCCTGGGCGCCGGTGATCCGGCGGAGCGCCTCCTCGCCGGAGCGGACCTGGGTGGTCTGCGGCACGATGCCCGCGGTCGCCATGAGGCGGGTCATGTCGCGGCGCTGGTTGGGGGTGACCAGGGTGACGACGCTGCCGGACTCGCCGGCCCGGGCGGTCCGGCCGCCGCGGTGGAGGTAGTCCTTGTGGTCGGTCGGCGGGTCCACGTTGACGACGAGGTCGAGGTTGTCGACGTGGATGCCGCGCGCCGCGACGTTCGTCGCGACCAGGACGGTGACGTGCCCCGTCTTGAACTGGGCGAGGGTGCGGTTGCGCTGCGGCTGGGACTTCCCGCCGTGCAGGGCGGCGGCGCGGACACCGCAGTCGAGCAGATCCTGGGTGAGGCGGTCCACGGCGTGCTTGGTGTCGAGGAACATGATCACCCGGCCGTCGCGTGCCGCGATCTCCGTCGTCGCCCGGTGCTTGTCGGCGCCGTGCACGTGCAGGACGTGGTGCTCCATCGTGGTGACCGCGCCCTGGGAGGGATCCACGGAGTGGACGACCGGGTCGGCGAGGTAGCGGCGGACCAGCAGGTCGACGTTGCGGTCCAGGGTCGCGGAGAACAGCATGCGCTGGCCCTCGGGACGGACCTGGTCCAGGAGCGCGGTGACCTGGGGCATGAAGCCCATGTCGGCCATCTGGTCGGCCTCGTCGAGGACGGTGATCGCGACCTGGTTCAGCCGGCAGTCACCGCGGTCGATGAGGTCCTTGAGGCGGCCGGGGGTGGCCACGACGACTTCGGCGCCGCCGCGCAGCACGCTCGCCTGCCTGCCGATCGGCATCCCGCCGACGACGGTGGCCAGGCGCAGCTTCACGGCGCGGGCGTACGGGGTGAGGGCGTCGGTGACCTGCTGGGCGAGCTCCCGGGTGGGAACCAGGATCAGGGCCAGCGGCTGACGGGGCTCGGCGCGCTGTCCCGCCGTACGGCCGAGGAGGGCCAGGCCGAAGGCGAGGGTCTTGCCGGAGCCGGTCCGGCCGCGGCCCAGGACGTCACGGCCGGCCAGGGAGTTCGGCAGCGTCGCGCCCTGGATCGGGAAGGGCACGGTCACGCCCTGCGCGGTGAGCGCGTCCAGGAGCGCCTTCGGCATGTCGAGGTCGGCGAACGCCTCGACGGCGGGCAGCGCCGGGGTGATCGTCTTCGGCAGGGCGAACTCTCCCTGCGCGGCGGCGGGACGCCGGCCGTGGCCGCCGGAGCGGTTCGGGCCTCCCGAGCGGGTCGGGGCGGACGATCCGAAGCGACTGCCTCGGCCGGAGCCGTTCGTGGAGCCGAAGGTGGAGCCGCCGGTGCGGCGGCGGGCGCCTGAGGAACGGCTGTTCGTACGGGTGGGGTTCATGCAGAACCTTCCTCGATACGGCACGTATCGAGGAATTCCGGCAGCGAGTGAGCAGCGCACGGAATCACGGCACGAGCCGAACAGAATGCGAAATGAACTTGGCCCACGGGAATTCGTGTCGGCGCAAGAGGAAATAGGTGACGACTCACGGAAGGGAATCCGGTGCGTCAATGGGCACGACCCCTGAAGGGTTCGTCCCTGAGAAATATCGTCCCGCAGGTGGACTCACTGCGGAAACGCGTGCAGCTGGGGCCCGCACCCCGAGGGATGCGGGCCCCAGCTACGATCTGCGCGTCAGCGTCAGGCGGGAACGATGTTCTCCGCCGTCGGGCCCTTCTGGCCCTGCGCGATGTCGAAGCTGACCTTCTGGCCTTCCTGCAGCTCGCGGAAGCCGGAGGCGGCGATGTTCGAGAAGTGGGCGAACACGTCAGCGCCGCCACCGTCCTGCTCGATGAAACCGAAGCCCTTTTCCGCGTTGAACCACTTCACGGTGCCAGTAGCCATGTCATATCTCCTTTGGGCAGTGCATCGGCGCCCGTACTGTACGGACGCCGAGTCGCCGCGATGATGCCCCGCCCGGAAAATGAACCGGAAAAATAAGCAGCGCTTCCATAGGGCACGGAGGCCGACCGGAGGCACTTGAAGATTTTGGGTACCAAAACTGCAACTACTTCGACAGTAGCACGGCATCGCGGTCCGCGTAGGGCGAAATATCTTCCCTGCGTGTTTCGGTGAAAAACTCTCCGTGCGAGGACCGCCAAATTCTTGGCCCGCCGACACAGGTATTCATTCACCCCGGGTGCAGCGTTCCGGTCTTCCGGGTTCTACGCGGCCCCGCGGTTGCCCTCGTCGTCGCAGGGCAGGTCCGCCGACGGGGTTGATGAGGAAGTCGCGGGCGGCCTGGCGCTCGACCTCGGAAGACGGCGCGGGGGCTGCTCGCCGTGGCCTGGGCCGCCGGAACAGCGGAAGCGTTCGCTCACCACCATCGGGGGACGCCGCTCGTGCCGGAGGAACCACGCGGGCTCAGATCACCGGCGGGCGCCCCAGGCGGGTCATCCGGCCGACCGTCGACCAGCGCATGGGCCGGCGGGGGCCGCCGGAGCGGCGGACGCCCTCCGCGAAGCCGGCGAACCAGGACCCCAGGCCCGGCAGGGAGCGGGTGCGGGCCAGGGTGAGGAGGGTCCAGACGCCCAGGTAGACGGGGACCAGCGGCGCGGGCAGGTTGCGCTTGGCCAGCCAGACCCTGTTGCGGGCGGTCATCCGGTAGTAGACGGCGTGCCGGGCCGGGCTGGTCCTCGGGTGCTGGAGGAGGAGCGCCGGTTCGTAGATGACCTTCCAGCCCGCGTCCAGGGCGCGCCAGGCGAGGTCGGTCTCCTCGTGGGTGAAGAAGAAGTCCTCAGGCCAGCCGCCGATCTCGTCGAGCATCGCCATCGACAGGCCGTGGCCGCCGCCGAGGAAGGTCGTGACCTCCCCGCCGCGCATCGGGTCCTTGGCGCCCAGGCGCGGGACGTGGCGCCGCTGCGTCTCGCCCGTCTCGTCGGCGATGCGGAACGACACGACGCCGAGCGCCGGGTCCCCGTCGTACAGGTCGGCCAGACGGCGGAAGACGTCCGTGTCGACGAGCAGGCCGTCGTCGTCCAGGTCCACCACCACGTCGACGTCGCCGAACGCGCGCAGCGTCTCGATCGCGACGTTCCGGCCCCCGGAGACGCCCCGGTTCTCGGGCAGTTCGACACCGGTCACGCCCTCGGGGAGCTCCGGGAGCGTCCCCGTGCCGTTGCCGACGACGACGATCCGGGCCGCCTGCTCGTCCTGGCGCGCCACGGCGTCGAGGAGGGCCCTCAGCTCGACCGGGCGCGTGCCCATCGTCAGTACCGCCACACCCACACGAGGTCGCGCCACGACCACTCCGATCCACGTCCACCGGCGTCCGCCGGCACTCACTCCGGACTCACTCCGGGCCGCGATGCTAGCCGGAGGCGGCACCGTGCGTTCACCCGCGCCTCGGTTGTCGTCCATCGGAGGGGGTGGTGGGGGGAGCGCGGCGAAGAGCGCGGGCGGGCGGCTCTACGCTGGTTCCCTTCCGTCAAGTTGATCGATCGTCGAAAGGGTGGTCTCCAGGTGCTGGTCGCGGACCGATATCGGCTTCACGTGTGTATCGGCCGGGGCGGCATGGGCGAGGTGTGGCAGGCCACCGACGAGGTGCTGGGCCGGTCCGTGGCCGTGAAGCTGATGCTGGCGCAGTCGACGGATCCCTCCGCCGGTGACCGGTTCCGGCTGGAGGCACAGACCGCCGCCCGGCTGAGCCACCCGCACGTGGTGGGGGTCTTCGACTTCGGCACGTGGGACGGAAAGCTGTTCCTGGTCATGGAGTTGGTGGAGGGCGACAGCCTCGCCGGGAGCCCCTCCGATCCCCTGATCCTGCCCGCCGAGCGGGTCGCCGTGGTCGCCGCCCACGCCGCCGCCGGTCTCGCCGCCGCGCACCGGCAGGGTGTCGTGCACCGGGACATCAAGCCGGGGAACCTGCTGGTCGACGCCGAAGGGACGGTCAAGCTGGCCGACTTCGGCATCGCCCGGTTCGTCGACGACCCCTCGGCGGGGCTCACGACGACCGGCCAGATCGTGGGCACGGGGCTTTACCTGGCCCCCGAGCGGGCCCTCGGGCAGCCCGCCTCGTCCGCCTCCGACGTCTACTCGCTCGGCTGCGTGCTCTACCAACTCCTGACCGGCCGCCCGCCGTTCCGGGCCGATACGGCGACGGCCCTGCTGTACCAGCACATCGACACCGCGCCGGTGCCGCCCGGCCGGCTCGGGGTGGCGCTGCCGCCCGAGTTCGAGACGTACCTGCTGAGCCTGCTGGCCAAGCAGCCGGAGCAGCGGCCCTCGGCGCAGGCCATCGCGGACTGGTTCTCCTCCGGCGCCTGGCGCGCCTATCCCCGGGCGGGCCGGCACCACGGGCCGGGCGCGCACCACAGCTCAGGACCGCGCCCCGCCCCTCACCACGGACCCGGCGCGCAGCGGCCCGCCGCCGGCCGGCCCGCGCCCGGGGCCTCACCGATGTCCGGGATGTCGGCACCGGCGTCCGCGCCGCTGCCCATGCCGGTGCCCGCGCCCCTGTCGGGGCAGGCCCACAGACCCGTGCCCGCCGGTGTGCCCGCGTCCCGGCGGCGTGAGCGGCCCGTCAGTACGAGCACGGGACTGGCGGAGCTGTCCCGCCGCCGTCCCCGCAAGACGGCCGCGGTGGCCGGGGCCATCGCCTTCGTCGTCTTCCTGGTCATCGGAATGGCCTTGCTGTCCTGAGGCCGCGCCCCGTACGACGTACCGCACGGGGCCGCGCTCAGTACGGCCTCGGCGCCATGACCAGCGCCTCCGCGTCCTCCGACGCGAGCAGGAGGCAGCGCGGCGCACCGGGCCCCGGGGTCGCCCGTACCAGCACCGTCGTCGGCGGCTCGGTCGGCAGTTCGACCGGGATGGTGACCGGCCGGTCCCCGCGCGTCTCGGCGTGACCGGTCTCCTTGCCGTCGACCAGCACCTCGACGACGGGCGCGTGCCCGGTCTGGACGGTCGCGGAGACCGAGTGGCCGAGGTAGTCGATGTGGAAGTGGTGCCGTCGCTTCATAGGTCACCTCCGTGCCTACCTCAAGAGTAGGAGGGGAACCCCGCTTCCGCGCTCCGTTCGAGTACGCGGGCCCCGAGCCCGCCTAGAGCGTCTCCGCCAGGGCGAACAGGCCGATCCTCGCTCCCTCGTCGTACGCCTGCCGCAGCTCCGGATCGGCCAGCACCCGGCGCAGCTCCGCCTCGCTGCGGTCCCGGACCGTCGTGCAGTACGCCGCCGGCCGGTACGAGCTGTCGAAGACGGAGGTCCGCAACAGGTCGACAGCACCCAGAAGATGCGCGGCGGACGCGGGGCGCCCGGTCAAGAGCCGCAGTTGCGCCAGGAGTTCGGCCGCGCAGGCCGCTCCGACCGCCGAGCCGAGCGCCAGATGCCCGCACAGGGCCCGACGGGCGTGCCCGGCAGCCCGCTCCCGCTCCCCGTCCCAGGCGAGGAGCTCGGCACGCGCGTGGTGCGCCCAGGCGTCGGCCCACTGGTCGCGCCCCGCCCACGCCCGCCGCGCCGACGGGTCGAGAACCAGCTCGTCCAGGGCCTCCTGCGCCGCCTCCGGATCGGTGCGGCTGAGCGCGAGCGCGAGCGCCGCCCAGCACAGCTCCCGGGTCGGTCCGAAGTCCGGGCACTGCCCGATCAGGTCGAGGGCGTCCCTGAACTCGGCCGCCGCCGCGCGAGTACGCCCCTGATAGAGGGCGACCGCGCCGCGCAGATGGGCGAGGAGACCCAGGACGCGGTCGTCGCCGTCCCGTGAGGCCGCCGCCCAGGCCTGTACGAGGAGCGGGTCGGCGTCCGCGGGACGGCCCGACTCCAGCTCCAGGAAGGCGGCGAGCCACAGGGCGCGGGCCGGCGGCGGCCCGGTGTGCAGGGAGAGGGCGTGGCGCAGCCGGGTCCGGCCCTCGACGACCCGCCCGCAGGCGACCCACAGGAACCACAGGGAGACGGCGATGTCGACGGACGTGTCGGCCTCGTCGCTCGACGAGAGGGGCGCCGTCGTCGGGTCCATGGCGGCGGCCAGGTCGGGGAGTTCGCGCAGGGCGAGATCGCGGGCGTCGAGCTGCCGGCCGCTCTGCCACCAGTCGGCGGCCCGCCGGGCGACCTTCACGCACCACCTCCGGTGGCGCAGGACGACCGAGCGGCGGTCGCCGCGCACGGTGAGCCGGCGGGCGCCCACGGCCCGCATCGGGTGCGGCATCCAGTAGCGGTGGGTGTCGTTCTCCCCGTCGAACAGGTCGTCGACGGGGAGGAGCGCGGCGGGAGCGAGCCGGTCGAGGACCGACTGGACGCGCGCCGCCGGCAGGGCGCCCGCGGCGCACACCTCGTGGACGGCGTCCCTTCCGAAGGCTCCCTCGAAGACGGAGAGGCGTTCCCACAGGAGCCGTTCGGCGGGCCCGCAGCGGGCGTACCCGAGCTCGGCGGCGGCGAGCTGTTCGGGGCTCACCGGCTCACCCCACAGCAGTTCCGTCATCGGTGGTTCCCCGGTCCCCGTGTGCCCCATGTCCCCTGTTCCCCGTGTCGACTTCCTCCGCCCGCGTCCTGACGTGTGACCGAGTCAATGGCGAACATTCGCCGTTGCGGCTTGAATGCAGAGGCCCCGGCTCACATCCTGGGGCGCTCCGGGACCCACACCCAAGGATTCCCAGGGATCGGCCAAGGAGGAAAATGCGTACCGGGGAATCCGTCCTGGGAGAGCCGGATCTTTCGCTGATCCACGCATTGCAGATAGCCCCGCGCGCCAGCTGGACGCAGCTCTCCGCGGTTCTGGGGTCGAGCCCCGACACCCTCGCCCGGCGCTGGGAGCACCTCACGGCCGGAGGGTACGCCTGGAGTTCGCTGCTGGCCGCCCGCCGCGGCACGGACGCCATGCTCTACGCCTGGATCGAGCTCGAGTGCGTCGCGGGCGACGCCGAGGCCACCGCGATCGAGGTCGCGAGCGACGCGTGCACCCTCGGCGTCCACCAGGTGACCGGGGACTCCGACCTGGTCCTCCTCGTGGTCTCCCCCGACCTGTACGCCCTCGACGCCTATCTCGCCGGGCGGGTGCGGCGGCTGCCCGGGGTGCTCCGCGCCCGTACCCAGGTCGTCACCCGCCTGCACAACCGCCCCTACCGGTCACGGATCGAGCAGCTCACCCCGGCACAGGTCCAGCTCCTCACGGAGATCACGGGCGGGGTACGGCGGCCACGCGCGCGCGTACCCACCGGCCCCAACCTCACCGAGCTCGACCACCGGCTGGTCGCGGAGTTGGCGGGGGACGCCCGCCGCAGCGCCGCCGAGCTGGCCCGGACGTGCGGTACGAGCGAGTCGACGGTACGGCGGAGGCTGGACGTCCTCACGGCCGGCGGCGCCCTCCACCACCACTGCCTGCCGGCCCCGCGGTTCTCCGGCCGCCCGGTGTGGGCCCTGGTCACCACCGACGTACCGCCCCTCGAAGTGCCTGCGACGGTCGCGGCGCTCGCCCGGCTGCGCCAGACCCGGCTCGTCACCTCGGTCACGGGGCCGCACAACCTGGCGGTCGCGCTGTGGCTCCGTACCGTCGACGAACTGCACGAGGTGACGGCCTCGCTCGTACGCGCCGCCCCGGCGCTGCGGATCGCGGGCACCGCGCTGTCGCTGCGCACCCACAAGATCGGGGCGCAGGTCCTCGGCCCGGACGGGCGGCGCATGCACCACATACGCCCCGACGTACCGCGTACGCCCTGACGTGCCTCGCGTACTGCCGCGCACCCTCCTGACACTCCGGTCGTGGCGTGTTCTGATGGAGGGCGTGGAGTTCGTCGCGTTCGTGGCGCTGCCCGGGCTCGTCATCCTGCTGACCGTGGTCGCCTTCGCCGATCAGATCCTGCGCATGACCGGACTCGGCAAGCGCGGCGGTCAGGTGTCGCCGACCGGCTTCGAGCAGCTGCACGCCACCTTCTCGCAGGGCAAGCGGAACGAGCTCAAGGAGCGCCAGAGCGCCCTGGTGCTGCGGGACGACGAGGAGGACGGCGCCCAGCCGAACCGCTCGACGGTGGACCTGAAGGGCGGGGTCGTCGTCATCAGGCTCGGCGGCCAGGGGTCGTAGCCCCGCTCAGGCCGGGCGGGTGGCCTTGATCGAGTACATCAACGGGATGCGGGGGCGGTCCGCGGGGAAGCGGTAGTAGCCGTCCTCGTGCCGCTGGAGCGCACCGTAGCGGGGGATCAGCGAGGCGTCGTGCTCGTGCAGGAACTCGATCCGAAGGCCCGCCTTCGCGAGCGCCGTGACGACCTCGCCGACCGGGTGCACCCACTCCACGCTGCGGTTGTGGACGGTGGCGGCGTCGAGGTCGGCGTAGGTGCCCGGGGTGGTGTCCACCCACGGATCGCGGACGAAGTAGTCGTACACGAGACGGCTGCCGGTCTCGTCGTCGAGCGAGTCGGTCAGCGGATGGAACTCGGCCACGTAGAGGAAGCCGCCAGGGGCGACGAGGGAGGCGGCGGTCTCCGCCCAGCGCTCGATGTCGGGCAGCCAGCACAGTGCTCCGGTGCCGGTGTAGACGATGTCGTACGCGGAGTCCGGGACGGCCTCGGCGGCGTCGTACACGTCGGCGGCGACGAAGGCGGCCCGCTCCTGCGTGACGCCCAGGTCGGCGGCGAGCGCGCGGGCGGTCTCGACGGCCGGCTCCGAGAAGTCCAGGCCGACGACGTGCGAGGCGCCGTGGCGGGCCCAGGAGAGGGTGTCGAGGCCGATGTGGCACTGGAGGTGCAGCAGGGAGCGCCCGGTGACGTCGCCGACCTCCGCGAGCTCGAAGTCACGCAGGGCGTCCTTGCCGGCGCGGAAGGCGTCGAGGTCGTAGAACTCGCTCGCGGCGTGGATCGGGACGCGCTCGTCCCAGCGTGCGCGGTTGGCCTCGTGCCAGTCGTCGGGCGTCGGGGAGTACATGTCGGCGAGGTTATCCACAGGTTGAGGGTGACGCGACCTGATTGTCCGCCGCGCGGAGCATCATGGGTGCCATGACTGAGAGCAAGGCAATCGACACCCCCGTCTGGGAGCAGCGCTTCCGCGCTCCGCGCGTCTCCCTCCCCGAGTGGGCCGAGGAGGCCCCCGACCGCTCGCTGTTCGTGTCCAACGCGACGGGGACGTACGAGCTGTACGCCTGGGACCGCGCGAGCGGGGAGCAGCGGCAGGTCACGGACCGGCCGAACGGCACGACGGACGGCACGCTGTCGCCGGACGGCGCCTGGATCTGGTGGTTCGCGGACACCGACGGGGACGAGTTCGGGGTGTGGATGCGCCAGCCGTTCGGCGGCGGCGCGGACGAGCCGGCCGTGCCGGGCCTCGACGCCTCCTACCCGGCGGGCCTCGCCATCGGCCGAGAGGGCACGCTCGTGGTGGGCCGCTCCACCGACGAGGACGGCTCGACGGTCCACCTCGTCCGCCCCGGGTCGGACACCCCGGTCGAGATCTACCGGCACCGGGAGTCCGCGGGCGTCGGCGACCTCTCCCACGACGGTTCGCTGATCGCGATCGAGCACACCGAGCACGGGGACGCGATGCACTCGGCGCTGCGGGTGCTCCGCGCGTCGGACGCGGGCGTGGTGGCCGAGCTCGACGACACCAAGGGCGGTACGGAGGAGCTGGGCCTCGCGGTCCTCGGCTTCGCGCCGGTGGCCGGGGACACCCGGCTGCTCGTGGGTCACCAGCGGCGCGGCCGCTGGGAGCCGATGCTGTGGGACGTGGTGGCGGGCACCGAGACGGACCTGGCGCTCGACCTGCCGGGCGACGTGTCGGCGGAGTGGTATCCGGACGGCTCCGGCCTGCTGATCGTGCACAGCTTCGAGGCCCGCAGCGAGCTGTGGCGGTACGAGATCGCCACCGGTGCCCTGGTGCGGGTGGAGACCCCGGCGGGTTCGGTTTCGAGCGCGACGGCCCGGCCCGACGGCTCCGTGGAGTACCTGTGGTCCTCGGCCGCCGAGCCGCCGGTGGTGCGCTCTACGGCGGGCGGTGTCGTCCTCGACCCGCCGGGGCCGAAGGCGCCGCCGTCGGTGCCGGTGGAGGACGTGTGGGTGGAGGGCCCCGGGGGCAGGGTCCACGCGCTCGTGCAGCGCCCGGAGGGCGAGGGCCCGTTCCCGACGGTGTTCGAGGTGCACGGCGGTCCCGCCTGGCACGACAGCGACGCCTTCGCCTCGGGCCCCGCGGCCTGGGTGGACCACGGGTACGCCGTGGTGCGGGTCAACTACCGGGGCTCGACGGGGTACGGCCGGGAGTGGACGGACGCCCTCAAGCACCGGGTGGGCCTGATCGAGCTGGAGGACGTCGAGGCGGTCCGCGCGTGGGCGGTGGCGAGCGGTCTCGCCGACCCCGGCCGGCTCGTCCTGTCCGGCGGCTCCTGGGGCGGCTACCTCACGCTCCTCGGTCTCGGCACCCGGCCGGACGCCTGGGCGGTGGGTCTCGCGGCGGTCCCGGTCGCGGACTACGTCACGGCGTACGAGGACGAGATGGAGGCCCTCAAGGCGCTGGACCGGACGCTGCTCGGCGGTTCCCCCGAGGAGGTGCCCGAGCGGTACGCGGCCTCGTCGCCGCTGACGTACGTGGACGCAGTGAAGGCTCCGGTGCACATCTCGGCCGGCGTCAACGACCCGCGCTGCCCGATCCGCCAGATCGACAACTACGTCGACCGGCTCGCGGCCCGGGGCGCGGTCCACGAGGTGTACCGGTACGACGCGGGCCACGGCTCGCTCGTGGTGGAGGAGCGGATCAAGCAGGTCGCCCTGGACCTCGCGTTCGCCGCGAAGCACCTGGGGGGTGTCGTGGCGGGCCCGGCCTGATCGACAAGACACCCCCCAGGGACCCGGCCGACGGCGGGCTGAGCCGCCTTGCGTACCGTGGGGGCGTGTACCGGTTCCTGAGAACGCCCCGCTGGTGGGGGATCAACGTCTTCGTCCTGCTCGCGATCCCGTTCTGCGTCTTCATGGGGACCTGGCAGCTGGGCAAGTTCGAGGATCGCGTCGACTCCCACCGGGAGGCCGAGGAGCGGCCCGCGGCGAGCTCGCTGAAGGCGGAGCCGCTGGACTCCCTGCTCCCGGTGGACAAGGCGACCTCGGGCCGGTCGGCGCAGGCGCGCGGCCGGTTCGGGGAGCAGTTCCTCGTCCCGGACCGTGAGCTCGACGGCCGGAAGGGCGCGTACGTCCTGACGCTGCTGCGGACGGACGGCGGCCGGTCCCTTCCGGTGGTCAGGGGCTGGCTCCCCACGGGCGCGGACGTCCCCGCCGCGCCGTCGGGCGAGGTCACGGTGGTGGGCGCGCTGCAGGCCTCGGAGAACCCGGGCACGAAGGGTGTCCACACGGCTGGCGGGCTGCCCGAGGGGCAGCTCGGCATGATCAGCGCGGCGGCCCTGGTGAACGTGGTCACGGACGACGTCTACGACGCCTGGATCACCCTCGCTGACTCCCCCACGGGTCTCACCCCGGTGCCGGCGGCGGCAGCGGCGGGCACGAGCCTGGACGCCAAGGCCTTCCAGAACCTGGGCTACACCGCCGAGTGGTTCGTCTTCGGCGGCTTCGTCCTCTTCATGTGGTTCCGCCTCGTGCGCCGCGAGGCGGAGGCGTCACGCGACGAGGCACTGGGCCTGTAGCGGCCGGACACGCCCCGGGCGCGACGACAGGCTGACGGGTGGGCGACGCGAGCGCCCCCCACCCGGCTCAGGAGCCGTTCAGGACGCCGGTCCGGTAGATGGTGCCCGCGCAGGCGTTGGGGATGAGCGCCGACGCCGCCGGGCCGCCCGGCTCCGCGATGTGGCTGACCAGGACGGAGCCGTCCGCGAGGCCGCCGTCCGCACGGAGCAGCTGGGGCGCCGTACCGGTGTCCGCGCCCGTGCCCGTGTCGGTGCCCGTCTCCGTGCCCGTGCCGGTACCCGGGCCGCCGCCGGGGTCGGGGGTGCTCGGCGAGTCGGTCGGGGTCTCGGTCGGGGGCGGCGTGGTCGGCGGCTCGGACGACGGGGGCGGCTCCGGGGTCGGCGTGCTCCCGGTCGTCGGGCAGGTCTCGCTCGGCACCCAGACGAACTTCACCTCGTACGAGCCGCTCGGCTTCAGGAGGAGCGCGGACGACTCCTGCGAGGGGTCGGGCAGTCCGCTCCCGCCGTCCCCCGAGGTGTGCCGGGTCACCGAGATCCGGGCCGGGTCGGCCGCGCCGCGGGCCTCGAAGCTGACGACTCCGCTGCCGTCCACGACACAGTCCTGGCCGGAGACGTTGGCGATGCGGAAGGTGCCGTGCACCTTGCCCTCGCCGTCGGGGCCGCCGGCCTGCGCCGCGCTGACACCGAGCTGGCCGGCCGTGCACCGCGGTGTGGAGCCGGTGTCGACGCCCTCCGTCGGCCGCGGACCGCCGCCGGACACGCCGGGTTCCGGCTGCTGCGGCTTGCCCGAGGGGCCGTCGGCGGCGCCCTGGCTCGGGGACACGCTGCTCGCGGGGGCCGTGGAGCTCTTGCCGCCCTCGACACCGGTCTCGGTGCCGGTGCCGCCCTGGGCGTCCTCGCCGTGGCCCGCGTTCACGGGGGTGCCGGCCACGGAGATACCGCCGGAGGCGGCGACGTGCACGAAGGCGGGCACGGCCGTGCCGATGAGGACCGCCGCGGCCGCGGCGCCGACGATGGCCTGGCGCTTGCGGGCGCGCCGGACGGGCACGGCGCGGTGCAGGTGCTCGAGGGAGCCGGCGGAGGGTTCGATGCCGGACACGGCGCTCTGGAACAGCCGCCGCAGCGCGAGTTCGTCGTCCCCGTCGCCCTCGCCGGGGCCGGGCTCGATGTTCACCATGCGCTGTCCACTCAGGTCGTCACGTTCGTCTCGGGCGTCACTCGCGGCATTCTCGAGAGGCTCGACGGGCTCCACGCGCTTCACACGCTTCACGGGCTCCGCGCCGCCGTCCTTGCCAGGTGCCTCGCTCATGTCGTCGCTCCCATCGCGACGCGCAGCGCCGCGATGCCCCGCGAACCGTACGCCTTCACCGAACCCAGGGATATCCCGAGCGCCTCGGCGACCTGAGCCTCGGTCATGTCCGAGAAGTAGCGCAGGGCGAGCACCTCGCGCTGACGCCGCTGGAGTCCGCGCATGGCCTTGATCAGGTCCTCACGCTCCAGCTGGTCGTACGCGCCCTCCTCGGCGCTGGCCATGTCCGGCATCGGCTTGGACAGCAGCTTGAGTCCGAGGATGCGGCGGCGCAGCGCGGACCGGGAGAGGTTCACGACGGTCTGGCGCAGGTAGGCGAGTGTCTTCTCGGGCTCGCGCACCCGCTTGCGGGCCGAGTGGACGCGGATGAACGCCTCTTGGACGACGTCCTCGCAGGAGGCCGTGTCGTCGAGGAGCAGCGCGGCCAGACCGAGCAGCGACCGGTAGTGGGCGCGGTAGGTCTCGGTCAGGTGGTCGACGGTCGTCCCGGCCGACACGCCCTCGGCGCTCGTCCGGGGCGAGGGGATGCCGTCGACCGCGCCGGCGCGGGATCCGGTGGGCACGGGGGCGATCACCGGCATGCCGCCGAGGGCGCGTGGTCGTCTGAAGGGGCTGACCGCGGAGCCGCGTACGGGGACGACGGCGACGCTCCGCGCGGGGAGCACCGCTGTGCCCGCGCCGCCCAGCGGAGCGATGGTCGCGATGTCGAGTACCTCTGCCACGCCTGTTGGACACGCTTCCCCCGGGCAGGGTTGTACGCGTACGGCACCTTTTTTGTCGGTGCGCTGTTCGTCCTCATGCGTAACCGTTCTCCCCCGATGCCCCGCTTTCGCAGCGTTTCCCGCGTCACACGACCATGAGTGAACGCAGAGACGCCTCCCGCCCAACTACTGGTTGCAGCACGCGGGAAGAGCATCGTCGATCACTGCATCACCGCAGTTCAAGTGATATCTGACGCCTAATTGCTCACAGGGCCTTCACAGATCCTACAAAGCTGTGACAATCGATTCCGCTATCTGGAGAGCGTTGAGGGCCGCGCCCTTGCGCAGGTTGTCGGCGCAGACGAAGAGATCGAGCGCCCGCTCGTCGTCCATGGAGCGCCGGACCCGTCCGACCCAGGTGGGGTCCGTGCCGACGACGTCGGCGGGGGTGGGGAAGTCGCCCGCGGCGGGATCGTCGTACAGCACGACCCCCGGCGAGGTCGCCAGGATCTCGTGCGCGCGCCCGAGCGGCACGGGGTGCTCGAAGCGGGCGTGCACGGACACGGAGTGCCCGGTGATGACGGGCACCCGGACGCAGGTGGCGGCGACGCGAAGGCCGGGAAGGCCGAGGACCCGGCGGGTCTCGTCCCGTACGCGCTCCTCCTCCGACGAGGCCCCGTCGGCGCCCGGAGTGCCCGACCAGGGCAGGACGTTGAGCGCGAGGGGCCCGGGGAAGGGCCCGGCGTTCTCGCCGACGGCCCGTCGTACGTCCCCGGGGTGGGTGCCCAGGTCGCCGCCGCCGGCCACCAGGCCCAGCTGTGCCCGGAGCGCCTCGACGCCCGCCTGTCCCGCGCCGGCGCCGCTGGCGGCCTGCTGGGCGGTGACGACCAGTTCGGCGAGCCCGAACTCGGCGTGCAGGGCGCCCACGGCGACGATCAGGGCGAGGGTGGTGCAGCCGGGGCTCGCGACGATGCCACGGGGCCGTACGCGCGCCGCGTGGGGATTGGTCTCGGGGACCACCAGAGGGACGTCGGGGTCCGCGCGGAAGGCGGCGGAGGTGTCCACGACGACGGCGCCCTTGGCGACGGCGACGGGCGCCCAGCGCGCGGCGACCGGCTCGGGCACGAGGAAGAGCGCCAGGTCGACGCCTTCGAAGGCGTCCTCGTCCAGCGCGAGGATCTCGCACTCCACCCCGCGGACGGGGGCCTTGCGGCCCGCCGAACGCGGGGAGGAGACGAGGCGCATCTCGCCCCAGACGTCCGCGTGGTGCGTGAGCATCTGGAGCATCACCGAGCCGACCGCCCCGGTCGCACCCACGACCGCGAGCGTCGGCTTCGGGGTCATCGGCCGGTGCCTCCGTAGACCACGGCCTCGTCCGAGTCGCTGTCAAGACCGAAGGCGGTGTGGACGGCCGTCACGGCCTCGTTCACATCGTCCGCGCGGGTGACCACCGAGATGCGGATCTCGGAGGTCGAGATCAGCTCGATGTTCACGCCGGCGTCGGACAGCGCCTGGAAGAAGGAGGCGGTGACGCCCGGGTTCGTCTTCATGCCCGCGCCGACCAGGGAGATCTTGCCGATCTGGTCGTCGTAGCGCAGCGAGTCGAAGCCGATCGCGTCCTTCGCCGTCTCCAGCGCCTCGATGGCCTTGCGGCCCTCGGCCTTGGGGAGGGTGAAGGAGATGTCCGTGAGCCCGGTGGAGGCGGCGGACACGTTCTGCACGATCATGTCGATGTTGATCTCGGCGTCCGCGATGGCCCGGAAGATGGCCGCGGCCTCACCCGGCTTGTCCGGCACGCCGACGACGGTGATCTTCGCCTCGGAGGTGTCGTGGGCGACACCGGAGATGATGGCCTGCTCCACCTTCTGGTCCTTTGCGTCGGAGAGCGGTTCGTTGCTGACCCAGGTGCCCTGCAGTCCCGAGAAGGACGAGCGGACGTGGATCGGGATGTTGTAGCGGCGCGCGTACTCCACGCAGCGGTGCAGCAGCACCTTGGAGCCGGAGGCGGCGAGCTCCAGCATGTCCTCGAAGGAGATCCAGTCGATCTTCTTCGCCTTCTTCACCACGCGCGGGTCGGCCGTGAACACGCCGTCGACGTCCGTGTAGATCTCGCAGACCTCGGCGTCGAGCGCGGCGGCCAGCGCCACGGCGGTGGTGTCGGAACCGCCACGGCCCAGCGTGGTGATGTCCTTCTTGTCCTGGGACACACCCTGGAAGCCGGCGACGATGGCGATGTTGCCCTCGTCGAGGGCGGTACGGATCCGGCCCGGCGTGACATCGATGATGCGCGCTTTGTTGTGGACCGAGTCGGTGATGACACCGGCCTGGCTGCCCGTGAACGACTGTGCCTCGTGGCCCAGGTTTTTGATCGCCATGGCCAGCAGGGCCATGGAGATCCGCTCTCCGGCGGTCAGCAGCATGTCGAACTCACGCCCGGCAGGGATCGGGGATACCTGCTCGGCGAGATCGATCAACTCGTCCGTCGTGTCGCCCATCGCGGAAACCACGACGACCACCTGGTGGCCGTTCGTCTTGGCTTCCACGATTCGCTTGGCGACGCGCTTGATGCCCTCGGCATCGGCAACGGAGGAGCCTCCGTACTTCTGCACGACAAGGCCCACGTGCGCTCCTCGATCAGTGTGTGCCGCAGCCCGCGCTGCGATCGACTCAGTCTAACGAGGGACCCGGAAACACCAGCGTGATATCGGATGGTGAGACAGGCCGCTCACGGAGTGATCGGAGCGGTCCCGTCGCCATCGCTGCTTCCTCGCTACTTCCTGACGGACGGGCCGCCGCGCAGGCCCAGCGGGGCCCCGATCTCCTCCAGCATCACGCGGCCCGCCTCCTCCGCGAGGTCGTCCTCCGTCAGGTCCTCGTCGGTGTCAAGGCCGTCGAGGGCCGCGAGGGGCTGGTCGAGGCGGACGTGGGCGACGAGGGACTGCAGGGCGCGCAGGGTGGCGGAGGCGGTGGGGCCCCAGTTCGAGAAGTACGAGAACTGCCACCACCACAGCGCCTCGCTGGTCCGGCCGGCCCGGTAGTGGGCCAGGCCGTGGCGGAGGTCCATCACGATGTCGGCGAGGTTGTCGGAGATGCGGGCCGGGACCGGAACCTTGCGGGGCTCGTACGGGTCGAAGACCTCGGAGAAGACGTCGACCGGGTCGAGGAGCACGGCGAACCGCTCGCGCAGGACGTCCGCGTCGGGCTCGGGGCCCGTGTCCGTCTCGTACCGCTCGTCCGGGACGATGTCCTCGTGGGCGCCGAGCCGGCCGCCCGCGAGGAGCAGCTGGGAGATCTCCAGGAGCAGGAAGGGCACCGCGCTGTCCGGCTCGTCGCCCTTGGCGAGCTCGGTGGTCGCGACGATGAAGCTTTCGATGGAGTCGGCGATCTGGACGGCGAAGTCGTCCGGGTTCTGGGTGATCGCGTGCAGCGTGGGGTCAGACATCGAGGAGCCTCCCTGAGAGCGCGCCGGCCCGGTCGTCATACATCTAGCAGCCTCCGTCCCTCGAAGGCACGGCCGAGGGTCACCTCGTCGGCGTACTCCAGGTCGCCTCCGACCGGGAGGCCGCTGGCGAGCCGGGTCACCTTGAGTCCCATGGGCTTGATCATCCGCGCCAGGTACGTCGCGGTGGCCTCGCCCTCCAGGTTGGGGTCGGTGGCGAGGATCAGTTCGGTGACGGTGCCGTCGGCGAGCCGCGCGAGCAGTTCGCGGATGCGCAGGTCGTCGGGGCCGACGCCCTCGATCGGGCTGATCGCGCCGCCGAGGACGTGGTACCGCCCCCGGAACTCGCGGGTCCGCTCGATCGCCACGACGTCCTTGGGCTCCTCGACCACGCAGATGACGGTCAGGTCGCGGCGCGGATCCCGGCAGATGTTGCACTGCTCCTGCTGTGCCACGTTGCCGCAGACCGCGCAGAACCTGACCTTCTCCTTGACCTCCAGGAGCGCGTGCGCCAGACGCCGGACGTCCGTGGGCTCGGTCTGGAGGATGTGGAAGGCGATCCGCTGCGCGCTCTTGGGACCGACGCCGGGCAGCCTGCCCAGTTCGTCGATGAGGTCCTGAACCACGCCTTCGTACACGGAACGCCCTTCCAAGGGAGTGCTTGATTCTTACGGTAGTGGCTGAAAGCGAGCCTTAGAAGCCCACAGGGAAGCCTGTGGAAAAGCCCGTGCCGGGACGAGGCTCAGAAGCCCAGGCCCGGCATGCCGCCCATGCCCTGCGCCAGCGGGCCGAGCTTGGCCTGCTGGAGCTGCTGCGCGTTGTCGTTGGCGGCCTGCACGGCGGCCACGATCAGGTCGGCGAGCGTCTCGGTGTCCTCCGGGTCGACGGCCTTGGGGTCGATCACCAGGCCGCGCAGGTCGCCGGAGCCTGTCACGGTCGCCTTGACCAGGCCGCCGCCCGCCTGCCCCTCGACCTCGGTCGCCGCGAGCTCCTGCTGCGCGCGGGCGAGGTCCTGCTGCATCTTCTGGGCCTGCTGGAGAAGCTGCTGCATGTTGGGCTGACCACCACCGGGAATCACGGTCACTCCTGAGGTTCGGTACGTCCGTATGTCGGTAGGCCGAGCCTACGTGGTCCTCGCCCGCCCTGCCTCCATCACTCTTTCGAGTGAGAAACTGCGGGCTCCTCTACCTGATCAAGACCCTCTTGCGGGCGGAAATCCCGGGATTCCGGGCCCACCGCCCACCATTCGGCGGTAGGAAGGGCAGGCACCACGTGCACCGCGCGTCACAGAAGGACACGAACGCTGAGCTGAACAGAGGAGTCCCCCGGTGAGCCAGCAGCCGGAGATGCAGCCGCCGGGGACCCCCGGGGGAGACGTCCGCCGTGATCTGACCGGTACGCCGTTCCCCCTGGGCGACTGGGGCGAGCCCGCCGAACGGCTCGACGAGCTGTACCGCTGGGTGGAGTCCAATGCCCTGCGCACCGCCGAGTGGTACCTCTCCGACCGGGTCTGGAAGCGCCGCTGCGCCCGGATCCTGCGGATCGGCACGGCCGCCGGGGTGATCGCGGGCGCCGCGCTGCCGCTGCTCGACCTGACCGGGGTCGCGAAAGGGGTGGCCGGCTGGGGCTACCTCTCGCTGCTGCTCGGCGCCGCCTGCATGGCCTGCGACCGGTACTTCGGCGTGACGTCCGGCTGGATAAGGAACGTGGCGACGGCACAGGCCGTGCAGCGGCGTCTGCAGGCCCTGCAGTTCGACTGGGCGTCGGAGAGCGTCCGGGAGGTGCTCGGCCCCACGGAGGGCACCGCGAGCGAGGCGGCCGAGCGGTGTCTCGGCGTGCTGCGCCGCTTCTCGGAGGACGTGACGGAGCTCGTACGGGCGGAGACGGCGGACTGGATGGTCGAGTTCCGCTCGGGTCCGGCGCCGCTCGCGCTCCAGTCGGTGGGCGTGGTGCCCAGCCGTGCCGAGAGCATCCCCCCGGCGGGCCGCTTCCCGCTGCCGCCCGGCACCCGTCCGAACATGCCGCGCCAGCGGCCCCCGGAGGCCCGCTAGGAGCCGTCCGGGGGCCCGGAGCGGACCCGCTAACTGAGGATGATCATCGAGCCCTGGGCGAGGCTCCGGGTCGCCGCCGCGTGCAGCCCCAGCCACACGTGGCGCTCCCGGGCGAAGGGGCCCCCGTCGAACGGAGCCGGTACGGCCGGTTCCTCCAGGGTGGTCGGCCGCTCCGGCGGTACGGGGGCCGCAGGCGGGTTCGCCGGGTCGATGCCGATCGAGGGCGCCACGAACTGGAGCTCGCGCAGGAGACCGTACGAGGAGCCGAGCGGCCCGCCGCCCTCCAGGAGCTCGTCGCTGGCGAGCGGCACCGGGAAGTCGACCGGCACGTAGGCGCCCGCGTGGTCGTAGTGCCAGACCAGGTGGGACTGCTGGGCGGTCGGCTCGAACATCTCCAGGAGCTGTTCGTAGTCCCCGCCGAGCTCGCCGACCGGCTCGACCGGCAGTCCGCACATCTGGAGCAGATAGGCGCGGCGCAGGAAGTGCAGCGCCTCGTAGTCGAAGCCGGCGACCGGGGCGACGTCGCCGGAGAGGCCCGGCATGTACGCGTAGACGGGCACGGTCGGCAGACCGGACGCGCTGAGCACGGCGTCGTACGCGGCGATCTCTTCGGCGAAGGGGTTGTCGGGGCTGTGGCACAGCACGTCGACGAGGGGGACCAGCCACAGGTCACAGGCCAAGGGAGGCTCGCTCTCCGTCAGTTGCGGGGGACGCTCGCGGGCGTTTGCAGGGACGGCCAGGTTAGTCGGAGCCCCACGGACACCGTCCACCCGCTGAGGACCTGCCCCCGTATCCCCGCCCTCAACCGCCCCGGCGCTCCGTCGGGTCGCGTCGCTCCAGCCGGTCCGCCCATTCCATCGAGTGCGCGTTGTAGTCCCGTACGACCGAGACGGCCGCGTCCGCGTCGCCGCGGGTGATCGCGTCGACCAGGTCGACGTGGCCGCTCCAGAGCCAGCCCAGCAGGTCCCGCTCGGAGCGGAGGTACGGCACGGAGAAGACCCAGGCCTGGACGCGGAGCCGGTGCAGGAAGTCGGCGATGTACTCGTTGGCGGCGACCAGGCGGGCCAGCTCGCGCCAGTAGCGGATGTCGTAGCCGATGAGGATGTCGAGGTCGCCCGCGCGGGCCGCGCGGGCCGCCGCCTCGCCGCGGCGCCGTACGGAGACGAGCGCGACCCCGATGCCGGGGTCGGGCTCCGTGAGCGCGGACCGGGGCGGGACCAGGGCGGAATCGCGGCGGAATATGCCGTCGACGACGAGCATCCGGGCCTCGACCATGCCCCGGTAGTCGTCGACCGAGTACTGGTGGACGCGGAAGCCGCGGTGCTGGTCGGAGTCGAGGAGGCCCTGCGCGCTGAGGTCGACGAGGGCTTCGCGTACGGGCGTCGCGGACACGCCGTACTGCTCGGCGATCTGTTTGACGGTGAATTCCTCGCCCGGCTGGAGACGGCCCGCGAGCACTTCGTCACGGAGCGCGTCCGCGATCTGCTGTCGCAAGGTGTTGCGCGTGACAGCTCCGCTCGCGGGCATGGTGGTCGGTCCCCTCCGTCCGGTTCCGGACACCCTAGTCCAGACGGAGGGAACCTCCCCGTACTGCGGTTACGCGGTGTGCTCGTCGGCGACGGCGAGGGCCGCGTCGAGGGCCGCGAGGCCCTCCTTGGCCTCGGCCTCGGAGACGTTGCAGGCGGGAACGGCGTGGGTGCGGTTCATGTTGACGAAGGGCCACAGGCCGTTCTTCTTCGCCGCCGCGCCGAAGGCGGCCATGGGCGCGTTGGCCTCGCCGGCCGCGTTGTACGGGACGAGCGGCTCGCGCGTCTCCCGGTTCTTGACCAGGTCGAGCGCCCAGAAGACGCCCATGCCGCGGACCTCGCCGACGGACGGGTGGCGCTCGGCGAGCTCGCGCAGGCCGGGGCCGAGGACGGTCTCGCCGATGCGGGCGGCGTTCTCGACGACCTTCTCGTCCTCCATCACCTGGATGGTGGCGACGGCGGCGGCGCAGGCGAGCGGGTGACCGGAGTAGGTCAGTCCGCCCGGGTAGGGGCGCTTGTCGAAGGTGGCGGCGATCTCGGCGTTGATGGCGACGCCGCCGAGGGGCACGTAACCGGAGTTCACGCCCTTGGCGAAGGTCATCAGGTCGGGCACGACGTCGAAGTGCTCGGCGGCGAACCACTTGCCGGTGCGGCCGAAGCCGGCCATGACCTCGTCCAGGACGAAGACGATGCCGTACTTGTCGCAGATCTCGCGGACGCCGGCGAGGTAGCCGGGCGGCGGGGTCATGATGCCGGCGGTGCCGGGCACGGTCTCCAGGATGATCGCGGCGATCGTCGCCGGACCCTCGAAGGCGATCGTGTCCTCCAGGTGCTGGAGGGCGCGTGCGCTCTCCTCCGCCTCGGTGGTGGCGTAGAAGGGCGAGCGGTAGAGGAAGGGCGCCCAGAAGCGCACGACGCCGGCGGAGCCGTTGTCGGAGGCCCATCGGCGCGGGTCGCCGGTCAGGTTGATCGCGGTGGAGGTGGCGCCGTGGTACGAGCGGTAGGCGGAGAGCACCTTCGTACGGCCGGTGTGCAGCCTGGCCATGCGGACGGCGTTCTCGACGGCCTCGGCGCCGCCGTTGGTGAAGAAGATCTTGTCCAGGTCGCCGGGGGTGCGCTCGGCGATGAGGCGTGCGGCCTCGGAGCGGACGTCGATCGCGAAGGCGGGCGCGAAGGTGGTGAGCTTCCCGGCCTGCTCCTGGATCGCGGCGACGACCTTGGGGTGCTGGTAGCCGATGTTCGTGTAGACGAGTCCGCTGGTGAAGTCGAGGTAGCGGTTTCCGTCGTAGTCCCAGAAGTACGAACCCTCGGCGCCGGCGACGGCGAGCGGGTCGATCAGGCCCTGGGCGGACCAGGAGTGGAAGACGTGCGCGCGGTCGGCTGCCTTGACGGCGGCGCCGGCCTGCGGATCGGGTTCGATGACATGAGGGGTCATGGGGTCGAGGGTAAGGAACCGCAGGTGGGGCGGGCCATGGCCATCTTGTCCACCGAGACCGGGGCGGACGCGACACGTTGTTCCGCCCACCCACCCCTATTGACAGTCTACTGTCGAAGTGACAGCCTTCTGTCATGGGAACCGAGACTGAGACCACGACCGTCCACCTCGCCGTCTACGACACCCTCGCCGACTGGGAGACCGGCCACGCCACCGCCTGGCTCGCCCGCGCCGGCTACACGATCAGGACCGTCGGCCCGGTCGCCGGAGAGCCCGTCACGACCATCGCCGGCATCCGGATCGTGCCCGACCTCGCGCTCGCCGAACTCCGCCCCGAGGACAGCGCCCTGCTGATCCTCCCGGGCGCCGAGAAGTACGACGAGGGCGACGAACTCGCCCCCTTCACCGCGAAGGCCCGCGCCTTCCTCGACGCCGGGGTCCCGGTCGCCGCGATCTGCGGCGCCACGGCGGGACTCGCCAAGGAGGGCCTGCTCGACGACCGCCCGCACACCAGCGCGGTCTCCTTCTACCTGGCCGCCACCGGCTACAAGGGCGGCGCGCACTACGTCGACGCGGACGCGGTCCGCGACGGCGACCTCATCACGGCGGGCCCGACCGAACCCGTCGCCTTCGCCCGCGAGATCTTCGCCCGGCTCGGCGCGTACGAGGGCAAGCGGGACGCCTGGTTCCGGCTCTTCCACGACTCCGACCCGGCGGCCTTCGAGGAGCTCGACGCGTGAGCCGCGCGCAGCAGGACGCCCTCTCCCGCACGGCCCTCGGCGTCTTCCGGCTCAACGGCCAGTTCCTCGCCGTCTCCGAGAGGCTGGCCGAACCGGCGGGCCTGACCGCCGCATGGTGGCAGGTCCTCGGAGCCGTACTCCGCGAACCCCTCCCGGTCGCCGGGGTCGCCCGCGCCATGGGCATCACCCGGCAGAGCGTCCAGCGGATCGCGGACCTGCTCGTACGGGAGGGCCTGGCCGCCTACGAGCCGAACCCGGCCCACCGCCGCGCCAAGCTCCTCACCCCCACGGAAGCCGGCCGGACGGCGATCCGCCGCATCGACCCCGGCCACGCGGAACTCGCCGCCCGATTGATGGAAGCGCTGGGCGGCCAGGAGACCTTCGACGAGACGGTACGGGTGCTCGAACGGCTGTCGGCGGCCATGGAGGCCGTCGAGGCGGGCCACCGGTAGGCGAGCTGCCGGAGCGCCCCGGCACGTGCTCCAGAGCGCGGGTGAACCAGGGGTCGGTCAGCCGTCGGGCCATCTCCGCCTCGTCGACGTCCTCGATGTGGGTCTGGATCCACCAGAGGTTCCCGTACGGGTCGCGGACCCGGCCGACCTCGTCACCGAAGAACAGGTGCGTCACCTCGGTGACGGAGGTGCCGCCCGCCTCGACCGCCCGCCGGTGCACGGCCCTGGCGTCCTCCACGTAGAGCCGCACGAAGGCGGGCGTCGGCCCCCAGCCGGGCGGGCTGTCGAAGGCCATGATCCGGCCGGTGCCGATCCGCAGCTCCGCGTGCCCGATGGTGCCGTCCTCCAGGACGAACCGCCCCAGGTCCTCGGCGTCGAAGGCCCGCTCCAGATAGTCGATGAGCCCGGCGGTGTCGCTGCCGATGACCCAGGGCGTGATGGTCGTCTAGCCGTCGGGGACGGCCTTGACGTTGCTCATGGGGCCGAGGCTAGGCAGCAAGTAGGGCGATGCATGGCCTAATCGGGCGCGGCCCCCTGGGCGCGTCGGGCACGCGGCCGCCGATCAGCAGTACAGGTTCGCCCCCGTGGGGACGCCCAGGATCTGGGTGAACTGCTGGTACTTGGCGACCCGGCTCTGGACCTGGGCCGGGTTCCTTCCGTCGCACTCCAGCGAGCCGTTGATGGAGCGGATGGTCTGGCCGAAACCGGCGCCGTTGACCATGGCGTTGTGGGCGGTCATCATGCCCGGGCCGTTCTGGGTGTTCCAGTACCAGAGGCCCGTCATCATGGCGACGGCCGGTTCGCGCTCGACCCGCCAGGGGTTGTTGAGCAGGTCGATGCCGAGGGCCTCGCCCGCCGCCTTGTAGTTGAAGTTCCAGGAGAGCTGGATGGGGCCGCGGCCGTAGTACGCGGCCTGGCCGGCGGGGCAGCCGTAGGGCTGGGTCGCGTCGCAGTAGTGCGGGTAGTTGGCGGTGTTCTGCTCGACGATGTGGACGAGGCCGCCGGTCTCGTGGGAGACGTTCGCGAGGAAGGCCGCGGCCTCCTGGCGCTTGACCGTCTCGCCGCCGGTGGTGGAGAAGGCGGGGTACGACTTCAGGGCTGCGGTGAGGCCCGCGTACGTGTAGAAGGGGTTCCGGTTCGGGAACATCTGGTTGAACTGGACCTCGGAGACGACGAATCCGGACGGGTCCGGGGTGCCACCGCCGCCGTCCGTGCCGCAGACGCCCTCGTCGCGCCAGACGTCGGTGGTGCCGGGGCGCTCGTTCTGCGTCCACCACTTCGCGTACCAGTTGTGACCGTTGTACGAGGCGGTCATGCCGCCGGTGTAGACGCTGCCGGAGCTCCAGGCGCCCACGCAGGCGGGGGCGGCTCCCGCGGAGGCGGTGGGGAGGAGTACGGCGATGCCGACGGCCGTACAGAGCGCGGCCATCAGGGTGAGCAGCTTGCGCAGCATGCGTGCTTCCTTCCGGGTGGGGACCGGGTGGGGAAAGCCCACAGCGAAGCGCGATTGGTCTGAACCTGTCAAGGTCTAGACCAGAAATCGTGACGGACCGACGGACCGACGGACTGCCGGACTGCCGGACTATGGGGACTCGGACACGACGGAGCCGCGCGTGACCTTCGATCAGGTCACGCGCGGCTCCGTCCGGAAGTCCTTCTCAGATCAGCAGCACGATCCGGCCAGGACGGTGGCCCGCCTCCGCCCGGCGGTGGGCCTCCGCGACCTCCTCCAGGGGCATGACGTCGGCCACCCGGGTGATGAGCTCGCGGTTCGCCACCTTCTCCAGGGTCTCCTTCAGGCGGGCCGCGTCCGGCCTGGCCCGGACGGTCTCGACGCGGATGTTCCGCTCGGGGGCCGGGACCCGGTCGGGGGCAAGGGCGAGGAAGACGCCGCCGTCCTTCACGACCGGGAGGAGCCCCTCTCCGACGAGCCCGCCGTCGAAAATCGCGTCCACCCGGTACGGGTCGCCCTCGACCACCCGCGCGGCCACGTCCTCCGCGGGACCGCGCGTGACGACGTGGTCCGCCCCGAGGATCCTCAGTTCGCTCTCGTCGCCCTCGTGGGCGACCGCCACCACCCGCAGCCCGGCGGCGTGGGCGTACTGCACCGCAAGGCGGCCCACCACGGCACTCGCCCCCGTCACGAGCAGCGTCGCGCCCTCCTGGAGCCGGAGCCGGTCCAGGCCCTGCTGGGCGGTGGCCGACGCCAGGGGGACGGACGCGGCCACGGTGAACTCCACGTCGTCCGGGATCGGGGCCAGCCACTCCGGGGCGACCCGTACGACCTCCGCGTACGTGCCCTCGCCCGTCAGCTCCTCGTACCAGGGGATGTAACCGGCCACCCGGGTGCCCTCCGCCATCCCGGGCACGGGATCGAGCAGCCTGCCCGCGAAGTCCGTCCCGATGACGAAGGGGGGCCTGAGGTCGCCGACCGCGTCGGCGTAGCGGCCCGCCCGGATCCGCAGGTCGGCCTGGTTCACTCCGGCCGCCTTCAGCCGGACCCTGACCCGCCCGGGGACGTCCCCGGCCTCCGGCTCGGGCCGGCGGGCCATTCTGAGGACCTCGGGTCCGCCGTAGGCGGTCACTTCGACGACACGCATGGGGTTCTCCTCAGACGGAAGGCCCCCTCGTGGCCATTACACCCACGCTCCCCACCCCCGGCAACCCCGGAGGGACCGGCCGGGACCGGCCGCGACCGGCGGGTCTCCCCGGGACCGGTTGAAGGAAGGACGAACTCCAGGTGGCGGGAAGCGACGTACCTCCCGTGACCGCACACACGTCCGTACCGTCGCGCGGGTGGACTGGCTGACCGCTGAGAACCTCATCGCCGTGGGCACCGCGCTCGTGGGCGTCCTCGTGTCGATCGTCGCCATCTGGATCGAACGGTGGGTCCCGCGCCAGCGCCGGATCGGCTACCGCGTCCAGCTCGACACGGCCATCGGCGCGGGGGCCGCCCACACCAGCGTCCTGACCGGCCCCGGCGCGACCGTGCGGCGCGGGCTCTTCGTCACCGACCAGGAGCTCGCCGAGGCCAACGCCACCATCGTCCTGCTCCGGATCGAGAACGACGGCGGCCTGGCCGTCAGCGGCGACCACTACACGGACGGCGGCAACACCGGACTCACCGTGGCGTTCGGCAGCACGGAGGACGCCGCCAGACGGCGGCACATGAAGGCGATCGTCGTGACCGCCCCCGACCACCCCGGGCTCCTGACCCACTTCGACGCCGCCTGGCAGCCGCAGGTCGGCGCCACCTCCCTCGTCCTGCCCAAGGTGCCGCTCAACCGGGGTGCCCACTACAAACTGCTCGTCCTGCTCACCGGCGGGCCCATCGGCAGCCCCGTCTCCGTCCACGGCAACATCGCCGAAGGGGTCGTCCACCTCAACCGCAGCACGACCCCCGACGACAAGCCGCCCGTCTTCAGCCGGGCCGCCAGGACCGTCACCGTCGCCCTCAGCCTCTGCGTGATCGCCCTCGCCGTGATCATCGTCCGCGAGCAGACCCCGCCGCCCATCGGCTGTGCCAAGGGCACGCTCACCGTCACCGGGTCGACGGCCTTCGCGCCGGTCGTACGGGAGCTCGCGAAGAAGTACGAGAAGGACTGCGAGGGGTCGACGGTGCACGTGAACGCGCACGGCTCGACCTCCGGGATACGGCAGCTGGAGACGGCGGGGACAAAGGCGTCCAAGGGCTCGCCCGCCGTCATCGCCCTCTCCGACGGGCCCAAGCCGAGCGGCTATCCGCAGCTGCGGGAGAGCATGGTCGCGGTCTCCCTCTTCACTCTCGTCCTCAACGACGGGATACCCGTGGAGAGCCTCACCCTGGACCAGATCCGCCGCCTCTACCGGGGCGAGATCACCAACTGGAACGAGCTGGCACCCGGCGTCGACCAGCCGGTCCGCCTCATCAGCAGGGACGCCAACTCCGGTACCAGGGAGGTGTTCCAGCGCCGGGTCCTCGACCGCAACGAACTGGCCAACTCCTCCCTCAACTGCGAGTCCCTCGACGACCCGGCGTCGACGGTGGTCCGCTGTGAACTCGACTCCACCGAGCAGGTCCTGTCGGCCGTCGCCAAGCTCCCCGGCGCCATCGGCTACACCGAGCTGCGCAGCGGCAGCGACCTGAAGGGGCTGCACAGGGTCGCCATCGACGGGCGCAGGCCCGTGGTCGAGGAGATCGGCGAGTCGAGCTACCCGTACCGGGAGATCGAGTACGCCTACACGTGGGGGCAGCCGCCGGCCGACTCGCTGACCTCCAGCTTCCTCAACTACCTGATCCGAGGCAGCGGCCAGGACGTCATCCTCACCCACGGCCATCTGCCCTGCGCGACACCCAAGGGGCTGAAGGTCTGCGGGGACGGCTAGGGCCTCTCGTTTGGATCATGCCGGGCTCGCGGGCCCTGGCACCGCGCCTCGCCGCGTTGTCGTCGGTCGCCATGGCCCCCTCCTCCGCATTGCGAGGCGTCCCCCACGCCCTGCGGGCCTGGGGAGACCCCATGCACCGGACCCCGCTCCCTGATCCGGCCTGATCCAAACGAAAGACCCCAGCGCGCGGGCGCGAGGGAGCCCTGCGTGGATCGGCGGAGACGGCTGACGCGCGGTCTGGCATGCTCGTCGCCGTGGAGCCATTGAACCCGGAAGACCCGGTCAGCATCGGCCCGTTCCGTCTGCTCGGCCGCCTCGGGGTCGGCGGGATGGGCCGGGTGTTCCTGGCGCGTTCGGCGGGCGGCCGGACCGTCGCCGTGAAGGTGGTGCACGCCGAGCTGGCCGCCCAGGACGAGTTCCGGCGCCGGTTCGCCCGCGAGGTCCACTCCCTCGAACGGGTCGGCGGGACGGGCACGGCGCCCGTGCTCGGCTCCGACACCACCGCCGAGTCGCCGTGGGTGGCCATCGGCTACGTACCGGGGCCGTCCCTGCGGACCGTCGTCGGCGACGAGTTCGGGCCGCTGCCGCCCGCGACCGTGAAGGCCCTGGCCGGCGGACTCGCCCGCGCCCTCGTCCACATCCACGCCGCCGGGCTCGTCCACCGCGACCTCAAGCCGTCCAACGTCCTGCTCACCGTCGACGGGCCCCGGATCATCGACTTCGGCATCGCCCGCGCCGTCGACACGATCGCCGAAGGCGGCGGACTGACCACCACGGGGGCCGTGGTCGGCTCCCCCGGTTTCATGTCGCCCGAGCAGGTGCGGGGCGATCACCTCGCGCCCGCGTCGGACGTCTTCTGCCTCGGCTCGGTCCTCGTGTACGCGGCCACCGGCCGTTCCCCCTTCGGTACGGCGGACAGCGGCGTCCACGCCACCATGTTCCGCATCGCCCACGACGAGCCCGACCTGACGGATCTCCCGCCCGAGCTGTCCGGTCTGATCCGGGCCTGCCTCGCCAAGGACGCGGCGAGCCGCCCCTCCGCCGCCGAGATCGCCGAGACCCTGCCGGTGCCGGACGCCTGGCTCCCGGCGGACGTACTGGCCCGGCTCGGCCGGCACGCGGCCCGGCTCCTGGAGGCGGAGCCGAAGGGCGCCGCGCCCGTCAGTGTCGGAGCCGTCGGTGTCGGAGCCGGGGCCGTCGGTCTCGGGTCCGGGGACCCGACGCCGCCCACGCCGCTGCCGGCCACCCAGCCGTCGGCGCCGGCCCCTGCGCCCCGGCGTCGGCGTACCGGCCTGATCGCCGGCCTCACGGCCCTCGCGGTGGCGGCCGCGGCGGGGCTCACGTACACCTTCTGGCCCGACCCGGACACCGGCGCCGACGAGCAGAGGGACAAGGCGCGCGGCGACACGGGCAGCGTCTCCGCCCGCCCCTCCGGCATCGTCCCCGCCTCGTTCCTCGGCGCCTGGGAGGGCGTGCTGCAGGGCTCCCCGTTCGACCCCAGGGAGACCTCACGGATCGAGATCAGTCAGGGCGCGGCCGGCGCCAAGAACGCCGTCTACGTCCAGGTCGCGGAGAACCGCCTGTGCATGGGCCGCTCCCGGCTCGTCTCGGCCGACGAGGACAAGGTCGTCCTCGGCGAGTCCGACGTGACGACCAGCGTGCCCGCCGAGCGCTGCGTCCCCGCCGCCCACCAGACCCTCACCCTCCGCTCCCCCGACGTCCTGGAATGGACCTCCGGAACCGCGAAGGCCACCTTCCGCAAGGCCCCCACCGGCACCGAGGTCGTGCCCGCCAAGTTCCTCGGCACCTGGTCGCGCATCCCCGCACCGGAGATCTACGGCGACAGCGACGACCGCTACACCTCACGGGTGACCATCACCCAGGGTCCCGTCGGTTCCCCCGTGATGAGCACCCTCGACGGCTATCCGCGCACCGTCGACGGCGTGACCACCGACGAGGACTGGTCCTGCGCCACCACGTCGGTCCTCGCGGGCGTGGGCAACCTGCTGGTCGTCGGCCCCGCCACCCGGGACGCCGCCGCCTGGGACCGCGAATGCCAGGAGGGCCTCTCCCGCTACCTGGTCGTCGACAAGCTGAACGGCAAGGACCGGCTCCTGGTCTACCCGATGCTGGACGGCGAACCGAACGAGTACTACCGGTCGTAGGGCGGCAGTCGGCTCCTCAGTCAGGGCCACTCCAGTCGAACGGGAAGTACTTGCTCGACTTGCCAGTGCGCTCCCAGGAGAAGCCGAACGCGTCCGCGCGGTCGACGGTGGACCGACCCCACGTGGCGATCTGACCGGGCCCCACCTCGGAGCCCGGCGCGTTGTGGACCTGGACGCGTGAGCCGTTCGGGGTGGTCGGGCCGGTGAGAGCCTCGGCGGTCGCGGTGACACGGCCGGGGATCTCGGCCCGCCAGGTGGCAAGGTCCTCGTCGACCTCCACGTGGAGGGGGACGATGTCCATGCCCCTCACCTCGGGGTGGAACATCTCCCCGAACGTGGCCGGCCATCCGCCCGCCTCACCGCCGAAGACGGTCCCGAGCGCAGCCCGCTGCTCGTCGTCGGCGCGTTCGTCGAGGAAGATCGCGGCGTAAGGGTCGGTATGCGTGCCGTCCCACGGGTTACCTTCGAAGGAGCCGAGCATCAGGACGTTGAGATCGTCGAGCCGTACGTCGCCGAAGTTGCCTTCCCGGATGTGCCAGACCATGACGCCTTCGCAGTCGCCGTAGGTGGGAGGCTGTGCGAACGTGCACGGGCAGGGTATGGCGCACTTGCATACGTCGAACCAGTCGCCTGCCAGGTGCCAGCGCGTGCCGGTGATGACGTGTTCTGTCATCGCGCTTTCCTCCTGCCGAGCTCGAAGGAGCTCACTCGGAGTGGCGAGACCGCGTGTCCCGAGCCCCTTCCACGGATCGGAAGGCGGTCTCCCTTCCAGCTTGCACCTCACATCTCGGGCGGGGAACCCGTCCATGTCGGCGAATGTCCCCGCGCGCCCCGGACGGGACCACGCGCAGGGGATCACATGCCGCCCATGGACGGCATCGAGCCCTGCAGCCCCGGCAGCATCCAGTCCTGAAACGGCGCGAGCACGGCCAGGACCAGGAAGGCGACGCCCACGACCGTCGTGAGCAGCGGGCCCCGGGACCAGAGCTTTTCCACGAAGATCACCAAGGCCAGCCCGGCCATCGCCGCCACGTTCATCACGCCGAGCGGAACGAAGACGACCATCAGCCCGGCACAGCAGCCGACGCAGTACGCGCCGTGGTGGACGCCCACCCGCAGGTCGCGGGCCGGTCGCCGGAAGCCGGCGTAACGCACCAGATGACTCAGCGGGTCGCGGCAGTGCCGCAGACAGACGTGCTTGAGGGGACCGAGCTGATACAGGCCCGCGAGCAGGAACGCGATCGAGCCGATCCAGCGTCCGGCGGTGGGATGGTCGTCCACCAGGCCGCCGGTGAAGGCCAGCGCCGCGTAGGCGAGCACACCGAAGGCGGTCCACACCAGCAGGTATCCACCCACGAACTCGACGGTGCGGGCGGTCCGGGTCCAGCCGGAGGACTGTCGACCGATCCCTCGTACCCAGGTGATGGCCACCGGCGCCATGGACGGCAGCATCATGGCGGACATCATCGTCACCCAGAGCAGCAGGAACAGCGGCAGCGCCATCCCCATGGTGCCGGGCTCGACGCCCATGCCCCGGGCCTGCCCGATCGTCAGCACCCAGGCGGGCACCGCGATCAGGACGACGAGGATCCAGGCGGCCGCGAGATCCCGTGTGGGAAGCAGGCGCCCGCCCGCTCCGGTGGGGGCGGGCGGCCGGGCGAGTACGAAGGCGGAAATCCGGTTGCGACGCATCGGCGTGCCTCCTGCGGCTGCCTCCAGCACAGCACACGGCCACCTGCGACGCGACCTGTCCGCCCTATCCGCCCTGTCCGCCGAGCAGCGTCAGGATCTGGTGGATCACGGCGAGCGCGGACGCGCCGGCCGGGCCCGCGCTCTCTGCGATTCCGCCGATCCGTTCCAGGGCGGTGCGGCGGGACTCCGGCTCGGCCGAGGCGGCGATCTCCGCCTCCGCCGCCTCGACGGTCCGTACGGCGAGGGGCCTTTCCTGTTCCCCCAGCTGCCGCCGCAGTTCCTGGAGCAGCGGCAGCAGGGCCTCCAGAGCCTGTTCGAGGCCGGAGGGCGTGAAGGGCGTCGGCACGGCCGCCGGGACCATCGTGCGCTTGTCGATGCCGACGCTGTTCGTGGTCTGGTTCATGTGCACCACGTCGCCGTGGCAGTGGTCGCCTGTCGTCATTTGGTGATCCCCACGTTCCCGGTGCCGCCGTTGATGTTGACCTTGTCGCCGAAGTCGTAGTTCTTGTGGTTGATCGTCAGGCTCTCGATCCGCATGCGGAAGTCGGCCTCCGGGTTCTCGATGGCGTACGCGATCTTCTCGACGAGCTCCGCGAGCACGACGCCGCTCTTGCTGACGAGCACGGCCTTCGCCAGGCCGGTGGTCTCGACGACCAGGACGGAGTACGAGGACCCGAAGAGGACGATCAGCAGCTCCACCACGGCGTAGACCAGGAAGAGGACGCCCAGCATCACGCCGGTCTGGGTGGCTTCGTCGTCCTTGAGGGCGCTGGACACGGCGAGGACCACCAGGACGGCGGCGAGCCACTTGAGGAACCGCGTGAACGCCTTGCCCCGGTCGGGGGCCACCTCATGCGTCCGTACCCGGGCGATGCTCCGCAGTGGGTAGCAGGCCATGTTCACCCACAGGAGCCGCCCGCTGACGCTCACGTCGATCTTGCTGATGTCGGCCCCGGGTTCGTCGGGCGGGTACGGGGGCGGCGGGGGCGGAACGGGCGGTACGAGTGGGCCTGCCGGTGCCATGGTTCCCCCTGACGTGGTCCAGCGCGCGACGGGAGACCCATTAGGCACCCAACTGCCCATGCTGGCAAGGAGAGTTCAGGACTCCGGTGCTACGACTTCGGCCGCCGCGCGGGCGTAGGCGCGGACCAGGGGGCGGGTGTCGCCGGCCCGCCAGGCCAGGGCCAGGTGGCTGGGGGTGACGCCGCTGACGGGCCGGATCGCGACGCCCTCGCGGGCGAGCAGCGGCACGTTCCCGGTCGCGACCAGGCAGATGCCGAGGCCGCCGACGAGCGCCTCGTACATCTCGTCCACCCCGCCGATCACGGCGCCGACCACCGGCGGGCGCCCACCCCGGCAGTCCAACGCCAGCCAGTGGTCCCGCAGTTCAGGGCCGATGTCGGGCAGCGCGAGGAACGGCTCGTCGAGGAGGTCGGCGAAGTCCAGGCTCTCGCGGGCGGCCAGCGGGTGGGCCTCCGGAAGGGCGGCGAGCCAGGGTTCGGAAGCCACCACGACCCATCGGAAGCGGTCCGCTCCGGCCAGCGGCAGCCAGACGAAGGCGACGTCCGTCGTGCCGTCGGCAAGGCCGGCCGTCGGGTCGTCCCAGGCCACCTGGCGCAGCGCGAGCCGGGCCTCCGGGCGGGCCTCGGTGAAACGGGAGCGGATCGCGGGCAGCAGGCCGCCCCGCCCGGTGCTGGTGCTCATGCCGACGGCCAGGGTGCTGTCGGCCGCCTCCCGGGTGCGGCGTACGGCCTCGTGGCCCTCGCCCCAGGCGGCGAGCACGGCCCGGGCGTGCGGCAGCAGGGCCGTACCGGCGGCGGTGAGGGCCACGCCCTGCCGGTCGCGGTCGAAGAGGGGGGCGCCCAACTGCCGCTCCAGGGACCGTATGGGGGCGACGCGGGCCTTCGTGGAGACGGGCGGCGGCACGCAGGCCGGGGACCCGGCGAAGGCCGCGGCGGCGGTCCTGGCGGCCCTGAACGCGGAGGAGACGCCGCTGCGGCTCGCGCTCGGCGACGACTCGATCGACACGATCCTGATGCACCTGGAGATGGTCCGCGGCGACCTGGCGGCGTGGGAGAAGGTCGGCCGGGACACGAAGCTGGACGGCTGACGGCATGGCGAAGGGCCCGCACCCCGGTTCGTCGCCGGTGTGCGGGCCCTTCGTCGTGCGCGCTCCTACAGGAACGAGTTGATCTCGATCGTCTCGGTGCGGCCGGGGCCGACGCCGATCGCGGAGATCGGGGCGCCCGACATCTCCTCCAGGGCCTTCACGTACGCCTGCGCGTTCTTCGGCAGGTCCGCGAAGGTCTTGGCCTTGGTGATGTCCTCGGACCAGCCCGGCAGCATTTCGTAGATCGGCTTCGCGTGGTGGAAGTCGGTCTGCGAGTAGGGCAGCTCCTCGACGCGCTTGCCGTCGATCTCGTACGCGACGCAGACCGGGATCTGCTCCCAGCCCGTGAGGACGTCGAGCTTGGTGAGGAAGAAGTCGGTCAGGCCGTTGACCCGGGTCGCGTAGCGCGCGATGACCGCGTCGAACCAGCCGCAGCGACGGTCACGGCCGGTGGTGACACCGCGCTCGCCGCCGATGCGGCGCAGCGCCTCGCCGTCCGCGTCGAACAGCTCCGTCGGGAACGGGCCGGCGCCGACGCGGGTCGTGTACGCCTTGAGGATGCCGATGACGCGGCTGATCTTCGTCGGGCCGACACCCGCACCCGTGCAGGCGCCGCCCGCGGTCGGGTTCGAGGAGGTGACGAAGGGGTACGTGCCGTGGTCGACGTCCAGGAGGGTGCCCTGGCCGCCCTCGAAGAGCACGACCTTGTCCTCGTCGAGCGCGTTGTTGAGGATCAGCGTGGTGTCCGCGACGAACGGCTTGATCTGCTCCGCGTACTGGAGCATCTCCTCGACGATCTGGGCGGCGTCGATCGCGCGGCGGTTGTAGAGCTTGGCGAGCAGCTGGTTCTTGCCCTCGAGCGCCGCCTCGACCTTCTGGTTCAGGATCGACTCGTCGTACAGGTCCTGGACCCGGATGCCGACGCGGTTGATCTTGTCGGCGTAGGTCGGGCCGATGCCGCGGCCCGTGGTGCCGATCTTGCGCTTACCGAGGAACCGTTCCGTCACCTTGTCGAGGGTGACGTTGTACGGAGTGATCAGGTGAGCGTTGCCGCTGATCAGGAGCTTGGACGTGTCCACGCCGCGCTCGTTCAGCCCGCTCAGCTCGGAGAGCAGGACCGCCGGGTCGACGACGACACCGTTACCGATCACCGGGGTACACCCCGGCGACAGGATTCCGGAAGGGAGGAGGTGGAGCGCGTACTTCTGGTCGCCTACGACGACCGTGTGGCCGGCATTGTTGCCGCCCTGGTAACGCACCACGTAGTCCACGGAACCACCGAGGAGGTCGGTGGCCTTTCCCTTGCCCTCGTCACCCCACTGAGCACCGAGCAGCACAAGTGCGGGCACAGGCGTACACCCCTTCCGGGTGGGGCATGTCCAAGGTCAGGGGCCGAGGCCGCCTCACCGGTGTGCCCCGGAATAGACGAAGCCCCTGGCGCAATAGCGCAAGGGGCTCTTGCACAAAGATGCTACCCGAGGAAGGACCGAGGTGTCGGATCACGACCAGCTGCTGGTCATCGTCGACCCGGTCGCCCGCCGAAGTGACGGCGAGTCCGTGCGGATCGCGAAAGATGTCCTGTCCGCGGGCGCGGAGGCGAAGATCTGCCTGCCGGACAGCCCGGAGGAATTCTCCCGCGCCCTGGCCCGGCGCGGCTCCCGGCGCCCCGTGCTGCTCGGCGACGACCGCGCGCTGCTGCGCACGGTGGCCCTGCTGCACCGGGAGCGGGGCCTCGCCGACGGCGTCCTGTCCCTCGTCCCGATCGGCTCCCCCGACGCCCTGGAAATCGCCCACGCCCTCGGCGTGCCGCGCTCCACGCCCGCGGCGGCGCGCGCGGTCCTGGACGGAACGGTTCAGCGCCTCGACCTGCTTGTCGACGACAGCGACGGGGTCGTCCTCGGCGACCTCCGCATCCCCGGCGTGCCCGCCGCCGCCCTGTCCTCGGGCCCGTCCGTCTGGGGCACCTGCCGCTCCCTGGTCCGCACCCTGGTGCGCCCGGCCCCGACGGCCCTCGCGGTCCGCACCCACCGGCTGCGGGTGGAGGCGGACGGGGTGCTGCTCAGCGACGTCGACACCCCGCTGGAGAGCCTGACGGTCCGCTCGGTCGCCGGTACGGCCGAGGTGACCGTCCACCCCTCGGCCGCCCCGCCCCGGCACACCACGGCCCGCACCCTCACGGTCTCGGGCCCGGACTTCCGCTACCGCGCGGACGGCCGCCTGACGGGGCCGGTACGGCGGAGGACGTGGACGGTGCGGGAGGGGGCGTGGGGGCTGACGTTGCCGCGGGCCGCGCCTTAGGGTTCCTCGCAGACGACCTGGGGGGCGGATGAGCGCGTTGGAGCGGGCCGGAACGGCCGAGGCACTGGACCGGTACCGGCGGCGGGCCGCCCTGTGGGTGAAGGCCGGCGCCGGCGTCCTCGCCGCGGGCGTGGCCCTGGGCGTGCTGTCCGTGGACTCCCCCGGCGCCGACTGGGTCCCTGAGGTCCTGCCGTACCCGCTGGCCGGCGGCGGTTTCGCGCTGCTGCTCGGCCTCGGGGCGCAGCGCTTCGCCCGCCGGATGCGGCGGGTCCTGGGCGCCGGGGACTGGTCGGCGCACGCCGTGGTGGCGCTGCCCAAGGGCGTGGTGGTCCTGGCGGGTCCGGAACCCGGCGTGCTGCTGCCCCGGCAGGTGGTCGCCGTGAAGGAGCGGTACGCGCGCGTGGAGCCCGGCCCCGACGGGGTCCTGTGGTGGTGCGGCGACCCGCGCGGCGGCGGGGTGATCGCCCCGCCGGGCGGGGGCGAGCTGGTCTGGACCCGGCCCGTACGGACGACCGGGGCCCGTCGCAGGGCCGTGGCCCTCGCGGAGCTGCGGGGCCTCGCGGAGCGCCCGGCGATCGGGCTGCCGCTCCCGGCGGCCGCCTCTCCCGCCCTCCCGTACGCGGCTCTGGCCGAGGCCGCCCGGCGGCAGGCGGTCGCGGCGAAGCCCCGGCGGCGGCCCGTCGCGGCGAGGCTTGAGCGGCAGACGGTCCTGGCGAGGCCTTGGCGGCCCCGGCGGAACCGTACCGAGCCGGACGTCCGGGCCGTGGCCTGGTGGCGGGTGCGGGGGCTGCGGGAGATCTCGGGGCTCTCGTGGACCGCGGGAACCTGCGCCGTCTCGGCCGCCCTGCTCGGTGTCACCTGGCTCGGCGGCGAGGACGCGGGGATGCTCGGCGTCTTCGGCCTCTTCATGGCCGCGGGGGCCTGCGTCAACGTGTTCCGGCTGCTGACGTCGGGCGTGTCCGCCGCCCGCCTCCTCGCCCGCACGGCGGCCGCGCCCGTGCCCGTACCGAAGCGGTACGTGGTGCTGGCCGACCCGTACAGCGGGAGCCCGGTCCTCGTCGTCTTCGCGCCGCACGGCGGGCCGGGCGACCCGGCCGAGGGCGCCCTGCCGCTGCTGCGGTCGTCCGCGCCGGGCGAGCCCGCCGGGGAGGTCGAGCTGCACGGATGGCTCGACCTGGACCCGCGCGGGCGGCCCCTCGTGGTCGCCCGGTCCGGCGGCCGGGTGCTGTGGCCGCGGGAGCCTTACCTGGAGGCGGGCACGGCGGAGTTCGCCGAGGTGGCGCAGTGGCTCGCGCCGCCTCAGGAGGAGGACGTCGCCGCCTTCTGAGCCGCCTTGTGGGCGCTCCAGCGGTCCATGACCTGCAGTATCTCGCGCTGGAGGAACGCGAAGAAGTCGGCCGTCTCGGCGGTGCGCGCGCCCGCCGCCGTGTCCGGGCCGAGCGTCTCCGCGCCGTCCCTGAGGACCTTCTCCCAGCGGGAGAGGACCTGGTCGCGGCGGGTGAAGGTCTCGTACCAGAGCTCGTTGTGGAGGACGTACCGCTCGCGCCGGGTACCCGGCTCGCGTTCGCGGCTGACCATGCTGACCTGGCTGAGGTAGCGGATCGCGCCGGAGACGGCCGCCGGGCTGATCTTGAGCTGTTCGGCGAGTTCGGCGGAGGTCATGGAGGCGGTCTCGGAGGCGAGGAGGGCCGCGAAGACGCGTGCGGCCATGCGCTGCATGCCGGCCTCGGTCATCTCGGCGGCGAAGCGCTCGACGAAGCGGGAGGCGGCGTCCTGGGCCTCCTCGGTGGCCCGGGCCCGCGCAGTGGTGCCTTCGGGGGTGCTCATGCCGGTCATCGTCTCCCTCGCTCGCCTGGCGACTCCGGAGTTTATACGCTTCCTTAACTTCACAACTTTGTGAAATGAGCGTACGTTCCGAAACATGACGAAGGCAATCAGCGTCGCCGGACTGCACAAGTCCTTCGGGCGGACGCACGCACTCGACGACCTCGACCTCACCGTCGACACCGGCGAGGTCCACGGCTTCCTCGGCCCCAACGGCGCCGGCAAGTCCACCACCATCCGCGTCCTCCTCGGCCTCCTGCGCCCCGACTCCGGCGCCGCCGCCGTCCTCGGCAAGGACCCCTGGCAGGACGCCGTCGCGCTGCACCGCCGGATCGCGTACGTCCCCGGCGACGTCACCCTCTGGCGCAACCTCTCCGGCGGCGAGGTCATCGACCTGTACGGCAGGCTCCGGGGCGGCCTCGACAAAACCCGCCGCGCCGAGCTCGTCGAGCGGTTCGAGCTCGACCCCACCAAGAAGGGCCGCACCTACTCCAAGGGCAACCGGCAGAAGGTCGCCCTCGTCGCCGCCTTCGCCTCCGACGTCGACCTGTTCGTCCTCGACGAGCCGACCAGCGGCCTCGACCCGCTGATGGAGGAGGTCTTCCAGAGCTGCGTCCGAGAGGCCCGCGACCGGGGCCGGACCGTCCTCCTGTCCTCGCACATCCTCAGCGAGGTCGAGACCCTCTGCGACCGGGTCAGCATCGTCCGCAAGGGCCGGACCGTGGAGTCCGGCTCGCTCGCCGAGCTGCGGCACCTGACCCGTACCAGCGTCACCGCCGAACTCGCCGCCCCGCCCGACGGCCTCGTCCACCTCCCCGGCGTCCACGACGTGTCCGTGACCGGCCTGCGGGTGCGGCTCCAGGTCGACACCGACAAGCTCGACGCGGTCCTGCGCGCCCTGACCGCCTCGGGCGTACGGAGCCTCACCAGCACCCCGCCGACCCTGGAGGAGCTGTTCCTCCGGCACTACGCGACGGACGAGGTGGCGTCATGAGCACGGTCACCCTCGCCGGCACCGGAACCCTCACCCGGCTCGCCCTCCGCCGCGACCGGCTGATGATCCCCCTCTGGGCGCTCGTCACCGGCGGCATGGTCGCGAGCGGCGCGAGCTCCCTGGAGGGCCTGTACGACACGGCCGCCGCGCGGGCCGAGGTCGCCGCGTCCATGACCGCCAACAGCTCCATGCGCGCCCTGTACGGGCCAGTCTTCGACGACTCCGTCGGCGGGCTCGTGGCCTGGCGGTTCGGCACCTTCGCCGCCGTCCTCGCCGCCGTCGCCAGTCTGATCGTGGTCGTCCGGCACACCCGCGAGGAGGAGGAGACGGGCCGCCAGGAGATGCTGTCGGCCGGCGCGGTCGGCCGCCGCGCTCCCCTCACCGCCGCCCTCCTCGCGGCGCTCGCCGTCAACACCGCCGTCGCCCTCATCGTCACGGCGGGCCTCGCCGGCCAGGGCACGGCCGGGGCGCTCGCCCTCGGCCTGGCCATCGGCGGCACCGGCATGGTCTTCGCGACGACGGCCGCGCTCGCCGCCCAGTTGACGGAGAGCGCCCGCCTCGCCAAGGGCCTGACGGCCGCCGCCCTCGGCCTCGCCTTCGCCCTGCGGGCGGCGGGCGACTCGGGCACCGCCGACGGCTCGTCGCTCCTGACCTGGCTCTCCCCGATCGGCTGGGCCGAGCACGTCCGCGCCTTCGCCGGCGAACGCTGGTGGGTGCTGCTCCTGACCGCCGGAGCGATCCTGATCCAGACGGCGGCGGCGTACGCGCTGACAGCCCGCCGGGACGTGGGCGCGAGCTTCCTCGCGACGCGACCTGGCCCGGCGGAGGGACGCCTCGGGTCGGCCGGTGCACTGGCCTGGCGGCTCCAGCGCGGCACGCTGCTCGGCTGGTCGCTGGGCTTCCTGCTCGGCGGGCTCGTCTTCGGCGGGATGGTCGAGGGCGCGGCGGACCTGGTCGGCGACAACGAACAGGCCCGCGAGATCTTCGAACGGATGGGCGGCCAGAGCGCCCTCACCGAGGCCTTCCTGGCCACCATGGTCTCCCTCTTCGGCATGATCGCGGCCCTCTTCGCGGTCGGCTCGGTGCTGCGGGCGCACGGCGAGGAGACGTCCGGCCGGGCGGAACCCCTCCTCGCGAACGCCCTGGGCCGGCTCCGCTGGGCGGCCGGCCACCTGGTGATCGCCTTCGGCGGCTCGGTCCTGATCCTGCTCCTCGCCGGCCTCGGCCTGACCCTCTCGTACGGCCACGACCCCGCCCCGATCCTGGGCGCGGCCCTCGCCCAGCTCCCGGCGGTATGGACCCTCGCGGGCCTCGCGGTCCTCCTCTGGGGCGCCGCCCCGAAGGCCGCGACCGCCACGTGGGGCGTGGCGGGCCTGTGCCTGGCCCTCGGCTGGATCGGCCCGGCCCTCGACCTCCCGCAGACAGCCCTGAACCTCTCCCCCTTCGCCCACCTCCCGAAGCTCCCGGGCCCGGAGCCGACCTGGCCCCCGATCCTGCTCCTGACGGCCGTGGCGATGACCCTGACCGCGACGGGCCTGGCGAGGCTACGCCGCCGCGACCTGCTGACCTGAAACCCGCTCTTACAAAGCGGTGCTCGGCGGCTCTCACACCTCCACCAGGAGCTCCTCGAAGCCCCTGATCACGTACCCCGGCTTTCTTGTCGGCTCGGACGTGAGCTTCAGGGTCGGCGCCTGCTTCAGCAACTCCTCGAAGAGGGCCGTGAGTTCGAGGCGGGCCAAGGGGGCGCCCAGGCAGTAGTGGATGCCCGCGCCGAAGGTGATGTGGGGGTTGTCGGCGCGGGTCAGGTCGAGGGTGTCGGCGGTGGGGCCGAAGCGGGCGGGGTCGCGGTTGGCCGAGCCGAAGAGGAGGGCGACCTCGGAACCGCGCGGGAGGGTGACGCCGTCGATTTCGATGTCGTCGAGGACCCAGCGCTCGAACATCTGGAGCGGGGTGTCGTAGCGCAGAAGTTCTTCCACAGCTGTGGACAACTTTTCGGGATCCGGCCGGACGCCCTGCTTCAGCAGGGTCCACCAGCCGTTGACCGCCGTGTTCACCGTGGCCTCGTGGCCCGCGTTCAGGAGGAGTACGCAGGTGGAGATCATCTCCTGTTCGGTCAGCTCCTCGACCGCGATCAGGGACGAGATCAGGTCGTTCCCCGGGTGCCGGCGCCGACGGGCGATCAACTCCCTCAGGTAGTCCGAGAACTCGATCGACGCCCCCACCGCCCGCCGGGCCGTCTCCTCCGACGGGTTGAGCTCGAACATCCCGCAGATCGCCGCCGACCAGGGCCGTAGCCGCCCCCGCTCCTCGTCCTCCTCCGGCACGCCGAGCATCTCCGCGATCACCGCGACCGGCAGCGGCTCCGCGACCGAGGCCTGCAGGTCGCCGCCGCCCGCCGCCACCAGGTCGCCGACGAGGCCGGCGGCGAGCCGCCGTACCGTCGGCGCCAGGTTCTCCACCGTCCTCGGCGTGAACGCCTTCGAGACGAGCCGCCGGATCCGGGCGTGGTCGGCCGCCTCCAGATCGAGCAGCCCGTGGTCGTTCAGCGTGTGGAAGGGCTCGTACGCGGCGGCCGGCGGCTCCTGCCCGAACTCCTCGTGCGTGAAGCGGTGCGTGTACGTACGGCCGAGCCGCCGGTCCCGCAGGAGCGCCGACACGTCCTCGTAGTGCGGGATCAGCCACTGCCGGGTCGGCGCGAACCAGTGGGCGCGGCCGGTGGCGCGCAGCTCGGCGTACGCCGGGTAGGGATCGGCGACGAACTCGGGGGACCAGGGGTCGAAGGCAACGTCAGCGGCGTCCATGACCGGACGCTACCCCCAGAACCGGCACTATCCCCCGACCCGCACCAGACCCGCCTCGTACGCGAACACCGCCGCCTGCGTCCGGTCCCGCAGCGCCAGCTTCACCAGGATCCGGCTCACATGCGTCTTGATCGTGGATTCGGCGACGACGAGATGGTCGGCGATCTCCGCGTTCGACAGACCCTGGGCGATGAGGACGAGGACCTCCGTCTCCCGTTCCGTCAGCTCCCCGATCCGCGCCATCGCCGGCGGGCGCGGCGAGCCCGCCGGCGCCTTCGCGAACTCGGTGATCAGCCGCCGGGTGACGGTCGGCGCGAGCAGCGCCTCGCCCGCCGCGACCACCCGCACGCCCTCCGCGAGCTGCCGGGCCGAGGCGTCCTTCAGCAGGAAGCCGGAGGCCCCGGCGCGCAGCGCCTGGTACACGTACTCGTCCAGGTCGAAGGTGGTCAGGACCAGCACCTTCGCGTCCGCGTCGGCGGCGACGATCTCCCGGGTGGCGTCGATGCCGTTCAGCTCGGGCATCCGGATGTCCATGAGGACCACGTCGGGGCGGAGGGCGGCGACCTGCGCGACGGCCTCCCTGCCGTTGACGGCCTCCCCGACGACCTCGATGTCCGGCATCGCGCCGAGCAGCACGGAGAAGCCCTCGCGGACCATGATCTGGTCGTCGACGATCAGTACCCTGATGCTCATTCCGCGCTCTCCTCACGGCTCGCGGGCTCGTCACGGCTGACGGGGATGAACGCCGCCACCTCGTAGCCGCCGTCGTCCGTCGTCTCCGCCGTCATCTCCCCGCCCAGCATCGACACCCGCTCCCGCATGCCGGTGATGCCGTGCCCCGCGCCCTGCGAGGGCTTCACGAGACCGCGCGCCGGGCCATTGGCGACCCGCAGCCCGAGGCCGCCGAGGACGTAGCTGACCTCGACCTTCGCCGCCGCGCCCGGCGCGTGCCGCAGCACGTTCGACAGGGCCTCCTGGACGATCCGGTACGCGGACAGCTCCACGCCCTGCGGCAGCTCCCGTACGGCGCCGGTCACCGTCTTCTCGACGACGAGCCCGGCCTCGGTGACGTTGCGGACGAGCGCGTCCAGGTCGGCGAGGGTCGGCTGCGGGGCGTCGGGCGCCTCGTAGTCCTCGGCCCGTACGACGCCGAGGATGCGGCGCAGCTCGGTCAGCGCGGCGACCGCGTTCTCGCGGATGGTGCGGAACGCCTGCTCCAGCTCCGGCGGCGGGTTCTCCACCCGGTACGGGGCGGCCTCCGCCTGGATGGCGACCACCGACATGTGGTGGGCGACGACGTCGTGCAGCTCGCGGGCGATGGTGGTGCGCTCCTCCAGGACGGTCCGCTTGGAGATCTCCTGGGCGGTGACCGTCTGCTGCGCGGTGACCTCGCGGGTGGCCTGGCGGCGGACCTGGATCATGGAGACGGTGAGGAGGGCGAGGGCGGAGACGAAGAGCAGCGGGACCGAGTCGGAGCCGTGGCCGACCCCGAGGAACATCTCGGCGAAGAGCGCGTAGGCGGCCGTTCCGGCCCACATCCAGCCCGCGGTACGGGGCCCGGTGCGGGCGGCGACCACCGTGAGGACCACCAGGTGGGCGGCGAACATGTTCTGCGTCCAGGGCCAGCCGCCCCAGTAGCCTCCGACGAACGCGAGGAAGGGCGTCGAGCCCAGCGAGGCCCAGTAGGCGAAGACCGGCCTGATCAGCGTGGCGAGGACGATCGCGGCCGGCACGCACGCGAAGACGAACGACAACGGCCCGATGGCGCCGTCGATCCGGTCCGTGCCCAGCGCGAAGACGATGAAGGCGCAGAAGGCGACGGCCGCGTGCGGCAGCAGGCCCGCGTACACCCGTATCCCCTTCGGCAGCCGCCGCACCGGCCCGCTGTTCACGTCCATGCGCGGCAGCGGCCGGTAGGCGAAGGCGTCGTGGAAGAGTTCCTGGCGCAGCCCCCCGAGGGCCACCTGCACCAGGCGGAACTCGGGGCTGCGGCTCGTCTCGGAGGACTGTGTCTGGGTCACCCGACCACGGTACGGGCGACGGGGGGACCCGGTCGTCCCGCTGGATGCGGATCCTGCGGCGTCCCCCCTGAGTACTAGAAGTCCTAGAAGGCCAGCTGGGCGAGCTCCTCCGCCACCACCGCGCACGCGTCCGCCGACGGGTCGATCAGGGGGAAGTGGCCGATGCCCTCCAGGAGCGTGAGGCCGGGTTCCTCGCCCGCCTTCGCCGACGCTTCCGCGTAGGCCTCGGCGACGGTGTGCGGGACGACGACGTCCTCGCGGCCCTGGACGACGGTGGTCGCGATGCCGGTCGGGAGGAGGGCGGCCGGGTCGGCGTGGGCGGCCCGGGTCGCGTACTCGGTCTCGCCGCCGAGGAGTTCGGTCACCGCTCCGCCGCACACGCCGAGTTCGACCGCCGTCGCGAAGTGGGCGATCGGGGCGAGGGCGACGACCCCGCGCAGCGCGGGCGGGGCGGGGAGCCGCCAGGGGGAGCCGGCGGGGAGGACGTGCCGGGCGGCGGCCCACAGGGCGAGGTGGCCGCCCGCCGAGTGGCCGGTGAGCACGATCCGGCCGGTGTCGGCCTGCGGCAGGTGCGCCGCGGCCAGTTCCGGTACGGCGTCGAGCGCGGCGGCCACGTCGTCGAAGGTCTCCGGCCAGCGCCCGGCGACCGGGGCGGTACCACCCTGCCGGGGGATGTCGCTGCCGCGCCGGTACTCGACGTTCGCCACGGCGAAGCCCCGGCGGGCCAGGAAGTCCACGAACGGGGTCAGGTGCAGGCGGTCGTACGGTGCCCGCCAGGCGCCGCCGTGCAGGGCGACGACGAGCGGGACCCGGGTGCGGCCGTCGCGCGGGGCGTAGAAGTCGATCACCTGGTCGGGGTGGTCGCCGTACGCGGCGGAGGCGTCGGGGGCGACGGCCGGGTGCGAGAAGGCGGACGCCTCTTCGGCGGCATCGCGCGCGGCGGGGTCCGGCATGCTGTTCCAACCTCTCGGGTACGGGGCCGAATTGGCCTGACCTGCGGGGACGGTACCAGTACCGGAGCCTCCGCAGATCAGGCGATCATCGGACCGTACGGCCTCAGGGAAGGTCGGTCAGGACGTCCGCGAGGGTCCGCGCCGCGCGCTCCGCGTCCGCGAAGCCGACGTACAGCGGGGTGAAGCCGAACCGCAGGATGTCCGGGCGGCGCAGGTCCCCGACGACCCCGCGCCGGATCAGCTCCGCCATCACGGCCGGGGCCTCGGCGCAGCGCAGCGCCGCCTGGCTGCCGCGCTCACCGTGCTCCTCGGGCGTCACGGACTCGACGCGGCCCTCGGGCACGTACGCCCTTACGCACTCCAGGAAGAAGTCCGTCAGCGCGAGGGACTTGGCGCGCACCTCCTCGATGGCGACCCCGTCCCAGACGTCGAGCGCCGCTTCGAGGGCCAGCATGGAGAGGATGTCGGGCGTTCCGACCCGGCCGCGGAGCGCGCCGGCCGCCGCCTCGTAGCCGGGGGTCATCGCGAACGGGTCCGTGTGCGAGTTCCAGCCCGGCAGGGGGGAGTCGAAGGCGGCCTGGTGGCGCTCGGCGACGTACAGGTAGGCGGGCGAACCGGGGCCGCCGTTCAGGTACTTGTACGTGCAGCCGACGGCCAGGTCGACGCCGTGCGCGTCCAGACCGACGGGCAGGGCGCCCGCGCTGTGGCACAGGTCCCAGACGGCCAGCGCGCCCGCCGCGTGCAGCGCGGCGGTGAGACCGGGCAGGTCCTGGAGCCGGCCGGTGCGGTAGTCGACGTGGTTGACGAGCGCGAGCGCCGTGCGGTCGCTGACCGCGTCCGCCATGTCGGCCGGGTCGCAGGCCACGATCTCGTGGCCCGTCATCCGTGCCGCCGACTCCGCGATGTACCCGTCCGTGGGAAAGGTCGTCGCGTCGACGAGGATCTCGTCCCGGTCGTCGCCGTTCAGGCGGGCCGCCGCGACGACCGCCTTGAAGACGTTCACACTGGTCGAGTCGCCGACGACGATCTGGCCCTGGGCGGCGCCGACGATCGGCGCGATCCGGTCGCCGATCCGCTCGGGCGCGGTCCACCAGCCGGACTCGTCCCAGGAGCGGATGCGCAGCTCGCCCCACTGGCGGGTGATGACGTCGGCCATGCGGGCGGGGACGTGGGCGGGCAGCGCGCCGAGGGAGTTGCCGTCGAGGTAGACGGTCTCCTTGTCGAGGGCGAACTTCTCGCGGTGCCCGGCGAGGCCGTCGGCCGCGTCGAGCTCCAGGGCCCGTTCCTTGAGGCGGTCCGCGCGGCGGTCCTTGAGGCGGTCCTTGAGCATGTCCTTCAGCCGGCCGTCGCCACGGCCGCCGAGACGGTCTCCGAGGCGGTCAGACATGGCTGCGCGCCGTCCAGAGCTCGGGGAACACGTTCTTCTGGGCCCGCTTCTCCAGCCAGGCCACACCGGCCGAACCGCCGGTGCCGGTCTTCGCGCCCATCGCGCGCCGGGTCGCCACCAGGTGGTCGTTGCGCCATCGCCAGACGAGTTCGGCGACGTCGCTGAGAGCCTCGCCGAGCCGGACGAGCTCGCTGTTCTGGTCGGCGTCCGCGTAGATCCCGGCCCAGACCGCCTCGACCTCGGAGGAGGGCTCGTACCGCTGCGCCAGGTCACGGCCGAGGACCGTCTGCGGCACGGGAAGGCCGCGGCGGGCGAGGAGCGCGAGGACCTCGTCGTACAGGCTCGGCTCGTGGAGCGCCTTCTCCAGCTCGGCGTGGACGCGGGGCGCGCCCCGGTGCGGGACGAGCATGGACGCGGACTTCTCGCCGAGCAGGAACTCCATCCGCCGGTACATCGCGGACTGGAAGCCGGAGCCCTCGCCGAGCGCGGCCCGGTAGGCGTTGAACTGGGCGGGGGTGAGCTGGGCGAGCGGCCGCCAGGAGTGGTTGAGGGCCTCCAGCTCGCGCACGGAGCGCTTGAGCGCGTCCATGGCGACGGGGACGCGGTCCTCGCGCAGGGCGCGGCTCGCGGTCTCCCACTCGTGGACGATGACCGTGAACCACAGCTCCATGACCTGGGTGGTGACCAGGAAGACCATCTCGCCGGGGTCGTCCGAGCGGAGGTGCTGGAGGTGGGTGAGGACGTCCGCCTGGACGTAGTCCTCGTACGGCGTGGTACCCGCGAAGTCGAGGTTCGGGTCGACCGAACCGGCTCCGGAATCGGGAGAACCCGGGAGGGTGGGTGACATTTCTGTCTCCTCGATACGAACTACCGGGTAGCGGTCTGCTCCACCGTGTCCACGTCGTTCCGTGTGGCACGGGAGCCCCGGTCCCCTCGGGAGGCACGCTTCGTCGCGCGTCGTCCCAAACGCATCATGACACGATCGGGCCGGTGATGTAGATCCCGTCTTCGTCATACGGATACGCGTTCGACCGGCAGCCGTTCAGGCCCTTGATCTGCTGCATCATCGCGGGGGCGAGCTTGCCCGGACCCGGGCAGTCCATGTGCGTCCGGATGCCGATCTCGTGCCCGACCTCGTGGTTGATGATCAGGTGCCGGTACTCCGCGGGCGGCCCCGCGAAGGTGGGCGAGCCGAGCATCCACCGCTTGAGGTTCACCACGACGCCGTCGACGGTCTCGCAGTTCAGCTCGCCGCGGGTGTTCAGGCCCTGCCGGGCGCAGAGCGCGTCCGCCGTGTCCGGGGTGGCGATGCGGATGACGAAGTCCGCGTTCTGCGAGACCAGCTGGAAGCGGCCCCTGTCGTGCGCCGCCCAGCTGCGCGGATGGGCCAGGATCCGCTGGATCTCGACGGCCGCCTCGCGTGCCGAGAGATCGATGCCGTCCTCGACCTGGACCCGGTAGCGGCGCAGGACGCCGCTGTCGCCGACCGGATCGCCCGAGGCCTGCGCGGTGGTGAAGGTCCCGGCGCCGGACTGCGGCACGGTGGCGGTCTTCGGGGTGGTGGCCTTCGGCTTCGGCTTCGGCGACGGCGTCGGCTTGGGCTTGGGCTTGGGCTTGGCCTTCGCCGTCGTGGGCCGGGGCGTGGGGGCGGCGGTCGTCGTCGCCGGGGGCTCGGCCGTCGGGTCCTGCGTGCTTAAGGGGGCCGCGGCCGCCGGGTCGCCCGTCGGCGGGCCGTTGAAGTGGGCGAGGGCGACACCGGTGCCGAGCGCGACCGTCATCAGGGCCAGCGTCGGCAGCACGAGCCGGGGGCCGGTCCTGCGCCTCTTCCTCGTTCGTCGTCGTCCTGCGGGTACTGCACGTTTGCCCACGACAGACTCCCCCCTCGGTCCTGCGGTCTCCGGGATCGTACCCGGCCGCATCGAACACCCTTTCCCCCGCGCGAGGGGGAAAGGGTGCTCGACCGGTGGCGGGAGACGTCAGCCGAGCGTCTCGGCCGCCGTCTCAGAGGAGTCCCGCAGGAAGGTCGTGCAGCGCTCGTACTCGTCCTTCTCGCCGATCTCGCCGGCCGCGCGGGCGAGCGCGTGCAGGGCGCGGAGGAAGCCACGGTTCGGCTCGTGCTCCCACGGCACGGGGCCGTGGCCCTTCCAGCCGTTGCGGCGCAGCGCGTCGAGACCGCGGTGGTAGCCGGTACGGGCGTAGGCGTACGACTCGACGACCGAGCCGCGCTCGTACGCGTCGTCGGCGAGCTGGGCCCAGGCGAGCGAGGACGTCGGGTACTTACCGGCGACCTCCGCCGGAGCCGTACCGTTCGCGAGCAGCTCGCGCGGACCCGGATCGTCGGGCAGGTGGGTGGGGGCCGGTCCCCCCAGGAGGTTCTCATGCATGGCCATGGGCCCAGTCTGCCTCAGCCCGCGGGTCCCGGGCGCTCCCGCTCCCCCGGGTCGAGCGGCGGCGACGTCACCCCGCAGTGCACCCGGCACTCGGGATGGCAGTCCGCCCGCGCGGCCGGGGTCCGCATCGTCGTCCAGGCCAGCACCGCCCCGACCACGAGGATCCCCGCGCACATCGGCATCGCCCGCCGGAACGTCTCCCCGAACTCCTCCGCCGAGCGGTACGACTCCGGCCCCATCCCGGCCAGCAACGGCAGCGCGGCCACGGCGAGCAGCCCGGCCGCCCGCGCCGCCGCGTTGTTGATGCCGCTGGCCAGGCCCGCCCTGGACACGTCCACCGAGGCCAGGACGGTCGCGGTCAGCGGCGCGACCAGGGCCGTCATACCGAGCCCGAGGACCAGGAGGGCGGGCAGCACGTCCCGTACGTACGAGGCGTCCTCGCCGACCCGCAGCATCAGGAGCATGCCCGCGGCGCACAGCAGCGGCCCCACGGTGAGCGGGATCCGGGGCCCGATCCGCTCCCCCAGCTCCCCGGACTTCGCCGACAGCAGCAGCATCAGGACGGTCGTCGGCAGCAGGGCCGTACCGGCGCCGAGGGCCGAGTAGCCGGACACCACCTGGAGTTGGAGGGCCGCCAGGAAGAAGAAGCCGCCGAAAGCCGCGTACACGCACAGGGTCACCAGGTTGACCGCCGTGAAGGTCCGGGACGCGAAGATCGACGGCGGCACCATCGCCGACTCGCGGCGCCGCCGCTCCACCGCCACGAACCCGGCCCCGATCACCAGGCCGGCCGCCCCCGCCCACCAGGCCTCGCCGATCAGCGCGTACGTCACGAAGCCGAGCGCCGCCGCGCCCAGGACCGCGCCGAGGACGTCGAAGCGGCCCCGCGCGGTCTCGTCCCGCGACTCCGGCACGTGCCGCAGGGCGACCGGCACGCAGAGGGCGGCGAGCGGCACGTTCAGGAAGAACACCCACCGCCAGCCCGGCCCGTCCACCAGCCAGCCGCCCACGAACGGCCCGATCGCCGCGCCCACCCCGCCGAAGCCGGACCAGAGGCCGACCGCCTTCGCCCGGTCGTCCGCGTGGAAGCTCGCCTGGATCAGCGCGAGCGACCCGGGCGTGAGCAGCGCCCCGCCCACGCCCTGGAGGGCGCGGGCGGCGATCAGGACCCCGGCGTTCGGCGCGAGCCCGCACAGCAGCGAGGCGAGCGCGAACCACACCACGCCGATCACGAAGACCCGGCGCCTGCCGTACCGGTCGCCGAGCGAACCGCCGAGCAGGATCAGCCCCGCCAGGGTGAGCATGTAGGCGTTGACCGTCCACTGGAGCGCGCCGAGGTCGGCGTCGAGGTCCTCGCCGATGTGCGGCAGGGCGACGTTGACGACGGTCGAGTCGAGCAGCGCCATCCCGGACCCGAGGACGGTCGTGAGCAGGATCCATCGCCCGGTCCGTGAAGCCATCCGCACGTCCTGCTCGCCCATGCCTGCATGGTCCCGCGAACGCGGAAGCCCCGCCCGCCGGAACTCGATGAGACGGCGGACGGGGCAGCGGTGGCCTGGGGCCTGGGGCCTGTCGTTCGGATCAGCGGGTGAAGGTGAAGTACTTCCACGCGCCGTGGATCGTCGTGTTCACGGTGTCGCCGGACGTGCCGTCCACGTACGACGTGCGGACCCGGGCGCGGACGCCGGCCGCTCCGTCGCCGTCGAACGCGACGTACGCCATGCCACCGCTGCTCAGCGGGACGTAGTCCTCGCCGCCGGTGCGCCAGGCGCCGTCGTACCAGACCTGGACCTGGTACCGGGTCTTGCGGCCCGGGTACGGGTTGTTCCACGCGGTGACCAGCGGGTCGGTGGTCTGGTGGTACGTCTGGTACCAGATGGTGCCGATCTTCGACCACTTGTAGTGCCGGGACAGGGCGGTCGTCAGACCGGCCCGCGTGTACACGGTGGACCCGACGTGGGCCCTGCCGGACCGAGTGTCGCCGGCGAAGTCCGCGGTCACCCAGGTGTCGCGGGTCATCGTCATGGTCACCGACAGCTTGCCCGCCGAGTCGACCGTCCCGCGCTTGAGCAGCCGCTTGGGCTCCGAGCCGTACGGGTCGGCCCAGATCTCCACGACCCGGTTCCGGTACGTCCAGCCGAGGGAGGCCGTGTACGTCACGTCGGTGCGGTAGTCGACGGTGCGACGGTTCTGGTTCAGCGTCAGGTAGGTCGGGAAGGGCGCCACCTGCACGACGGCCGTCCCGGTGGAGTACGCGTGCCGGGCGTCGCCCTTGTACGCCACCCGGTACGAGACCTTCCCGGCCGCGGCCGGGGTGTCGGGGAACGAGAAGAACGTGCCGTTCGTCGTCGTCCGCGTCCCGAGCGCCTTGCCGGCCGGGTTCTCGGCGTCGAACCGCGTCACGGTGAGCGGAGTGCCGGTCGGCAGCGGCAGCGTGGAGGCGATCGAGCCCGACACGGTCAGCGGCTTGTTGATCGGCGCTGTGGCCGGGGCCTTCACCGTCACGGAGACGCTGTGGAGCTTCGGCGACGTGTAGGTCCGCAGCGTGTACGCCGACTGGCCCGGCTCCTGCACCGGGACGAACAGCCGGGTGCTGTCGGGCGCCCACTCCATCCGGCCGTACGCCAGCCAGGCCTTGGTGTCCCGGACGCTCGGCGGGGTCGCGGAGCCGCCCGCGAAGACGAAGAGGTCGCCGACGTCGTCACGGTCCCACGTCCCGCCGGCCACGGTGCCGTCCGGGGCGACGGCCACCTGCTCCGCGTTCCAGGACACCGGGAAGTGCTCCTGCTCGGAGAGGTCGGTCAGGCTGAGCCGGGTGAGCGAGGTGACCCGGTCCGCCGCGACGACGCTCTTGCCGTCGGGGGCGATCTCGATGTCCTTCACGAACCCGTCGCGCCGGGTGGACGCGCGGACCACCGGCGTGCCCGACCCGGTGTCGTACACGACGATCGGGCCCGAGCTGATGGTGCCGTCTGCGGCGACGAGCGTGTCCGGCGCCGCCGGGTCGGTGCGGAGCGTGGGCGCGTACGACCAGTCGGCACCCGTCGTGAGGGCCAGCGCCACGGTCGGCGTGGCGGCGGTCAGGTCGACGGACCCGAGATCCGAATCCCAGTTCTCGCCGTAGCCGAACCAGAGCCGGCCGGGGGCGGACGCGATGGTCGAGGGCTTGGTGCCCTCGCCCGTGGGGTACTCGATGGTGACGGCCAGCTGCGCCGTGTCGATGGCGACGATCTTGTCCGCGTTCTGCACCGCCGCGTACAGCGTGCCCGAGTCGGCGGAGAGGTCGAGGTCACGGACGTAGGGCAGATCGGCGATGTTCTTGACGACCTTGCCCGCGAAGTCGGTGACGACGACGCGGCTGTTGTACGTGTCGCTGAAGTACAGGCGCTGGTGGACGCCGTCGACCACCATGTCCCCGATGGTTCCGACGGTCAGCGGTACGACCGAGTCGGCGGCGGCGGGAGCCGCCGTGCCCGCGACCAGCGCCGCGGAGCTGACAAGGACCGCGAACGAGGTCGCGGCAGAGAGAGCGCGCTTGCGCACGATGAAGAGACCCCCCAGAAAAACATGGTCTCCGGCCCACGGAATCGGGGCTCGGTCAGCGCAGACTAGACCACGCCGCCGACGGCTCGCCGTTGGGTTACCGGTCTGGCCGGAGACAGCCGCCGCGACTGACCCGGCCGACCTCCCCGGGGCCCGCCCGTCCCCGGGCGCCCGCCCGGTCAGGCGCGGCGCAGCCGGTTCGCCGCGCGGACGAGCGCGTCCACACCGCGCTCGGCCTTCGCGCGCGGGCAGCCCACGTTCAGCCGGACGAACCCGGGCGTGCCGTACACCCCGCCCGGCATGATCGCGACCTTCTCCACGGACACCAGCTCCTCCTGGAGCCGCGTCTCCTCGATGCCGAGCGGACGCAGGTCGATCCAGGCCAGATAGCCGGCCTGCGGGGGCGCCCAGTCGACCTCGGGAAGGCCCTTCGCGAGGCGCTCCCGGATGACGCCCATCGTGCCCGCCACGTATCCGCGCAGCTCGTCGAGCCAGGGAGCGCCCCACCTGTACGCGGCGATGTGCGCGGTCAGGGAGAGCACGGCGGGCGAGGCGAGGCCCTCGCCGGTCTCCATCCGCCGGACGAAGGCCGTGCGCTCGTCGGGGTCGCCGATCAGCCCGTACGAGCCGGAGAGCGCCGGGAAGTTGAAGGCCTTCGTGCCCGAGGTGACCAGGGCCCAGCGGCGGCCCCGGCCGGGCTCCGCGATCCGGGTCCACGGGATGTGGCGATGTCCTTCCGCCGTCAGGTCGGCGTGGATCTCGTCGCTGACGACGGCCGCGCCGTGGCGCTCGGCCAGCCGGGCGAAGGCGGTGAGTTCCTCCTCCGTCCACACCCGCCCGGTCGGGTTGTGCGGGGAGCAGAGCAGCAGCATCCGGCTGTCCGGCCGGGCCAGCTCCCGTTCGAGGGCGTCGAGGTCCCCGAGCGGGACGCCGCGCAGCTCGCGCCCGAGCCCGGTGACGGCCTTGCGGAAGCCGTCGTACGTGGGGGTGTGCACGACGACGCCGTCGCCGGGTTCCGTCCACATCCGCAGCAGCTGGGAGAGCTGGTTGAGCACCGAGGGCGCGTACACCAGGGACTCGGTGTCGATCTCGGTGGCGTACCGGCTCGCGTACCAGTGCCGGATCGCGTCCCGGAACTCGCCGAGCCGCCAGTCGGTGTAGCCGAACACCCCGTGGTCGACGCGCTCGCGCAGGGCGGCGAGCACCTCCGGCGGGGAGGCGAAGTCCATGTCGGAGATGGTGAAGGGGAGCAGGTCGGGCACCCCGAAGCGGTCGGATATCCCGTCCCACTGCACCGACCAGGTCCCGTGCCGGTCTATCGCGCGGTCGAAGTCGTACATCAGGCCCTCCCGTGGACGCGCGAAGGGCCCGGCACCCCACGGGGTGCCGGGCCCTTCGCTCACCGTGCTTACTTCAGCTTCGTGCCGGTCGAGCGCAGCGCCGCGCACGCCTCGGTCACGCGGACGGCCATGCCGGCCTCGGCCAGCTTGCCCCAGGTGCGCGGGTCGTAGGTCGACTTGATGCCGACCTCGCCGTCGACCTTCAGGACGCCGTCGTAGTTCTTGAACATGTGGTTCGCCACCGGACGCGTGAAGGCGTACTGGGTGTCGGTGTCGAGGTTCATCTTCACGACGCCGTTCTCCAGGGCCGTGGCGATCTCCTCGGCCGTGGAGCCCGAGCCGCCGTGGAAGACGAAGTCGAACGGGGAGGCCTTGCCGTACTTCTCGGCCACGCCCGCCTGGAGGTCCTTGAGCAGCTCGGGGCGGAGCACGACGTTGCCCGGCTTGTAGACGCCGTGCACGTTGCCGAAGGAGGCGGCGAGCAGGTAGCGGCCCTTCTCGCCCAGGCCGAGGGCCTCGGCGGTGCGGAGGGCGTCGTCGACGGTGGTGTACAGCTCGTCGTTGATCTCGTGGCTGACGCCGTCCTCCTCGCCGCCGGTCGGGGTGATCTCGACCTCAAGGATGATCTTGGCGGTGGCGGCCTTCGCGAGCAGCTCCTGGCCGATGGCCAGGTTGTCGGCGAGGGTCTCGGCGGAGCCGTCCCACATGTGCGACTGGAACAGCGGGTTACGGCCGGCCTTGACGCGCTCGGCGGAGACCTCGAGCAGCGGGCGGACGTAGCCGTCCAGCTTGTCCTTCGGGCAGTGGTCGGTGTGCAGCGCGACCGTGATGTCGTACTTCGCGGCGACGATGTGCGCGAACTCGGCCAGGGCAACGGCGCCCGTGACCATGTCCTTGTTGTACTGGCCGCCCAGGAACTCGGCTCCGCCGGTCGAGATCTGGATGATGCCGTCGCTCTCGGCCTCAGCGAAGCCGCGCAGGGCGGCGTGCAGGGTCTGGGACGAAGTCACGTTGATGGCCGGGTAGGCGAACTTGCCTGCCTTCGCCCGGTCGAGCATCTCGTTGTAGACCTCGGGGGTTGCGATGGGCATTCGTCCGCTCCTTGTGATGTGCGGGGTGTGTGCGTTGCTGTCCCTGACCTGGGGGCGACGTCATCGTCGCCGCCCATCCTTCCAGACTCTCGTCCGGGCTCCCACGGGCACGACATGACAAGCGGCGGTTACGCCAGTTCGAGATCGGTCAGCTGGTAGCCGGTGAGGTACGTCAGCCCCGCCCCGGCGATGGCGTCGGCGGCGCCCCGGTCCACGATCGTGGCCACGGCGACGACCTCGCCGCCGGCCTCACGGACGGCCTCGACCGCGGTCAGCGGCGAACCGCCGGTGGTCGAGGTGTCCTCGACGACGAGGCAGCGACGGCCCTTGACGTCCGTGCCCTCGATCCGCCGCTGCATGCCGTGGGCCTTCTGCGCCTTCCGCACCACGAAGGCATCGAGGCGCTGTCCCCGCGCGGCGGACGCGTGCAGCATCGAGGTCGCGACCGGGTCGGCGCCCAGGGTGAGGCCGCCGACGCAGTCGAAGTCCAGGTCGGCAGTGAGGTCGAGCATGACCTGACCCACCATCGGCGCGGCCTCGCCGTCCAGCGTGATCCGGCGCAGGTCGATGTAGTAGTCGGCTTCCAGACCCGAGGAGAGGGTCACCTTGCCGTGCACCACGGCCTTGTCCTTGATCTGCTGGAGCAGCTCAGCGCGTACGTCAGTCATGGTCAGCAGCTTAGGTCCTGTCCGCCGGACAGGGCCTGGCGGAGTCCGCTCAGAGCCGCCGCCAGCTCCAGGTGGACTCGATCTCCAGCGGGTCGATCGGGGTGACCAGGCGCGGGTGGGTGTTGAGGCCGTTCGGCGGGCCGGACTGCGGCTCCACGCAGACGGCGTCCTCGGGCTCGTCGTAGATCACGACCCACTCGGTGCGGCCGGCGACCTTCAGTTCCAGCTCCTCCGGCCAGGTGAGGGTGACGTCGACGCCGCCGGGCATGCCGAAGCAGTCGTCCCAGGGGCCGGGCAGGGGATCGATGCGGCGGCCGGTGGGGAGGTGGTTGTCGCCGCGCTCCTCCTGCCAGGCGGCGGTGAAGTCGAGGCGTACGTCCTGACCGCCCTTGCCGAGGTTCCGCAGGAACCAGGGGTGCCAGCCGGCCTGGGCCGGGAAGGACGCGTCGTACGTCTCCACACCGAAGCGGAGGGTGAGGGAGTCCTCGGCCAGCTCGAAGACCTGGGTGACCTTGCCGGTGTACGGCCACGGGTCCCCGAGCTCGCAGGTGAAGACGGCCTCGGTCGCGGAGACCCGGGCGGTCTTCCAGGGGACGTCCCGGACGGTGCCGTGGATGGCGTGCGGGGCCGCGTTGACCGGCAGCTGATGGGTGGTGGCCCCGTTGCGGAAGATGCCGTTCTCGGTGCGCCCGCACCAGGGCACCATCGGGAAGCTCCCGAACCGTTCACCCTGGCGCAGCAGCTCGCTGCCGCCGATCCGCAGGCTCTCGATCCGGCAGCCGTTCTCGGGGCTGATGGTCAACTCGGCGTCGCCCGCCGTCAGTCGCGTCTGCATGCTCACGCCCCGACCTTAATCGTGCGGCCCCCCGAACGCGCCCGGCCCCGCTGAGCACGTTCGGGGCCCCATGCGGGGGCACGGTCAGCGGCGGCGGCGCAGCGCCCTGCCGACGACGACGGCGGAGGCGAGCGCGAGGGCCGCGGCCGGCGCGATCCAGCGCAGGGTGGCGCCGGCGCTCGACGCCTCGGGGGCGGGAACGGGGGCGTACCGGCCGCGCGGCGGGGCGTGGTCGACCTCCTCGGCGCTCCGCCCGATCATCGTCCGGCGGGCGTGGGCGGCCTCGACGGCGGGCTGCGGGGCGGGGAACGCGATGGGGGTGTCGCTCAGCCCCTCGCCCAGGCCGCCCGCGGTCATGTCCTCGTCCTCGTCCTGGAGGGGATCGAGGGAGGGCGGCGGGACGGGCGCGTCGAAGACGGAACCGGGGCGGGGCTCCTCCACGCCGTCGTCGACCCCGTCGTCGTCGGTGTCGGTCTCCGGCTCGCCTACGACCTCTGCCTCGGCGTCGGCCTCCGCCTCTGCCTCCGCCAGGTCGGCCAGGGCCTCGACGAACTTGTCGAGGAGCCGCGTGCCCGCCGACGACCGTGCCTCGTCCGTCGCCTCGGCGAGCCGGCCGGTCGCGGTGAGGGCGCCGGTGAAGCTCAGGCTCGTGCCCTCGGCCACCGGAGTGAGGACGACGGTGAGCGACAGCTCCGCCGAACCCTTGCCGCGGGCCTCGCTGCCCTGGCCCTCGTAGGTGATGGCACCGTCCCGCTCGACGACCTTCAGGGCGCCCCGGTAGGTGATGGTGTTGCCGCCGACCCGCACCTTGAGCCGGCCCGCGAGGGGGCCCGCCTCCGCGTCCGCGTCCCGCTGGAGGCCGGGGACGCAGCGCACCACCCGGCCAGGGTCCGTGAGCGTCGCGCGCAGGACCTCGGCCGAAACGGGAACGAACACCTCATGCTCCATGGAAGCCGAGCCTACTCAGGCCGGGGCGCGGCGTCGCCTGTTCGGCACCGGCCCGGCCCGGCCCGCCGCGCGGGCGGGCGGGCCCGCCGTCCGCCTCAGCCGCCGTACCGCGGGTGCACCAGGGTCGAGGGCGGCAGCTCGTCGCCCCGGTCGCGTTCGGCGCGCCGGGCCGCTGCCTCCAGGGTCCCTTCGCCGAGCGAGCGCAGCCGGGGCGCTTCCGGGGCGAGGCCGAGGGCGGGCGGGCGGCCGCCCGGGACGGCGAGGAGGAATCCCCAGTCGGCGGGCCCCTTTCCCGTACCGCCGGAGCGGTCGGCGCGGTCGGGGCCTGCGGCGAAGCCGGGGGTGCGGCCGCTCGCGCTGTACGGGCGGGTCGCGAAGCCGGCCGCGCGCAGGGTGGCGTCGACGGTCCAGTAGGTGCGGGGCCGGTCGGCGACCGACCCGGCGTGCACGGCGAACCGTCCGGAGGGGGTGAGGACCCGGGCCACGAGTCCGTAGAACTCCTGGGAGTACAGCTTGGTGCTGGGGGTGATTCCGGGGTCGGGCAGATCGGAGATCACCACGTCGTACCGTTCCTGCACGTGCGAAGTGGCGCCCCGGAGCCAGTGGAACGCGTCCGCGTGGACCACCCGGACGCGTGGGTCCCTGAACGCCTGTGCGTTGAGCGTGGCGAGCGCCGGGTCCGTACGGGCGAGGCGGACGACCCCGGGGTCGAGTTCGACGACGGTGACGGCGCGGGCCCCCGGGTAGCGCAGCACCTCGCGGGCGGCCATGCCGTCCCCGCCTCCGACGATCAGCACCCGCGCGTGCGGGCCGTTCATCGCCGGGTGGACGAGGGCCTCGTGGTAGCGGTACTCGTCCTCTCCCGCGACCCGGAGGCGCCCGTCGAGGAACAGGTCGGGCGGGCCCTCGAGGCCTCCCGTCACCACCACCTCCTGGAGCTCGGTCTGGACGGCGACCCGCACCCGCTCCCCGTACACGGCCCGGCGCGCCGCCTCTTCGAAGTCGTCGACGAGCATCGTCGCCGTGGCGAGAACGGCGAGGACCGACACGTTGACGGCCACGAGCAGGGCCCGGGAGCGGGCGGTCAGGTCGCGGCGGAACACCCAGAGGACGAGGCCGCCGCCCGCCACGACGTTCACCGCGCCGGTGACGAGGGCGCCGGTGAGCTGGCCGAGCCAGGGCAGCAGCAGGAAGGGGAAGGCGAGGCCGCCGACCAGCGCGCCGACGTAGTCGGCGGCGAACAGGTCGGCGACCGTCCCCGCGGCATCGTCGTCCCGCTCCCCGAGCGGGGCCTGCCGACCGGAGCGGCCGGAACGGCCCGTACGGCGCGTACGGCCGGAGCCGCCCGCGCGGGAAGCGGAACCGGAAGCGGAAGCGGAACCGGAACCAGCCCCCGCGGGCCCGGCGGTCCGCTGTATGAGCGCCATCAGGAGCGGGATCTCCGCGCCGATGAGCACCCCGATGGCGAGCGAGAACGCCACGACGACGTACCGCGATTCGCCGAGCCAGGCGAAGGCCGCGTACAGCACCATCGCCGAGCAGCCGCCGATGAGCGCGAGCCCGGCCTCGACCAGGCCGAAGCCGACGGCGGCGCGGCAGCGCAGCCGCTTGGCGAGGAGTGAGCCCACGCCCATGGCGAAGACCATCACGGAGAGCACGACGGAGGCCTGGGTGACCGAGTCGCCGATCAGGTAGGAGGCGAGCGCGACCAGTTCGAGTTCGTACACCAGACCGCAGGCGGCGCAGACGAAGACCACGGCGAGCACCGGGAACCGCACCGTCGTGCCGCGCGGCGGCTCGGACCGCCGCACGGGCCGCCGCACGGGCGCCCGCCGGACCCTCTTGGGTGGCATGGTCACGGTCGGCTCGATCATGAACGTAACGCTACGTCACGACCCGTCCACCCCTTGTCACCCACACGAGTGCACCTGAGGCGCTGGGAGGGCGCATCAGAGCGTTGCAGGCATACGTGCGCCGATACGTGTCCTGGTCACCACCAACTGCCCTTCCTGCGGGTAGGCGTGCCAGGTTCGCCAGCGCACCTGGCCCTCGTGGCGCTGCGCCAGCATCGCCGTGAAGGCGTGCGGGGAGCCGGGGAAGGTCCCCGCGAGTCCGTTGGGGTGGTCCGCGACGAGTGCGAGCAACTCCTGCGCACGGCCCGCGAAGGAGCCGTGCGAGAGCGTCTCGACGCGTGCGGCGAATTCGTACTCCCATTCGCCGACGCGCTTGGAGACGCCGAGCGGGAGCGGGGTACTGCTGCCGGGCATGCAGGCGACGGTCTCCGAGCAGCTGCGGCCCTCCTCCTCCAGGAGAACCTGATGGGAGGCGCCGAGCAGCCTCAACTGGAGTCTGGCGCCGGCGAGTTCGAGGTCGAGCACGGCGAGGGCCGGGAGCGGGTCGCGCCCGAGGGCCCAGGCCAGATCGGCCGCGCGCGTGTCGGTGTAGGAGGTCTTCAGGGTGGTGAGCATGGGTCGGCTCCGCAAACACGGTTTGACGGGTGGGCCGGGGGCGCCCCGGAGAAAGGGTTCAACGGGAGTGGGGAATCGCCGGCTCGGGTCCACACACGGTCCGAGGGCTGTCTCTGTCAGGAGCGAGAGAACCACGGACGCCGGACGACTCGCAGCGTTTTTACCCAACTTGCTGTGTTTTCCAACCCCTTCGGGGACCCCACAGTTCAATTGTTCAATCAGAATCGATCGACAAGTACCCGCGAACTGCCCACGGCATGTGCTCAGCTACCGCCCCCGCACCCACCACCCCCACAGCTGGAACCGGAGCTGCAGGAGCTGCCGCCCCCGCCACAGCCCCCGCCGCCACCGCCGTCGGCCCAGCTGCGGCCGCTGCTCCGCCCGCCTCGACGCCCGCCTCGACGCCCCCCGATACCCGTGAGGCGGCGGACGGTGGAGACCAGGCCGACGAGGATGACGGCCCCCATGAAGACGATGAAGATTTCCATCTGTACTACCCCCGTTCTTCTGTGCGAGGGGATGCCCGGTCCGGCACCCCGTCAAAGCCGACTTGAGCCAGTCCAGAGCTTCAGCTGCACGAGGACGAGGAGCTGGAGCAGCTCGACGACGACGAGCAGGAGGAGGAGCTCGAACACGAGGACGTGGAAGAGGAGTCCGAGGAGGACGAGGACGACGAGCAGGAAGTGGTGGACGAGGAGGACGACGACGAGTCCGTCCCGGCCCACCAGCTGTCGCCGCCCCGGCTCACCCGCGCCGTTCCCCTGAGCGAGTACGCGACGACCGACACCACGACCGCGATCACCAACGCGATCCCGACGATGAAGAGTGCGATGTTCATGCCAGGGCGATCCCCGTTGCGCCCGCACGCCAAAGCGCACTTGAGCAACTCCAGAGCTTGGCTCCAGGATGGGCTTGACTGCGGGATGGGCTTGGCTCCCCGATGGGCTTGGCTCCAGGATGGCCGTCATGACACGACCGCCGCTCAACCGCCGCCTCGCCGAGTTCGGGACGACCATCTTCGCCGAGATGTCCGCGCTCGCCGCCAGGACCGGGGCGATCAACCTCGGCCAGGGCTTCCCCGACACCGACGGCCCCGAGGAGATCCGGGAGGCCGCGGTCCGCGCGCTGCGGGACGGCCGCGGCAACCAGTACCCGCCGGGTCCCGGCGTCCCCGAGCTGCGCTCGGCCGTCGCCGACCACCAGCGGGAGCGGTACGGCCTGGCGTACGACCCGGACACCGAGGTCCTCGTCACCGCGGGCGCCACCGAGGCCATCGCGGCGGCCCTGCTCGCCCTGATCGAGCCGGGCGACGAGGTCGTCGCCCTGGAGCCGTACTACGACTCGTACGCCGCCTGCGTGGCGATGGCCGGCGGGACCAGGGTCCCCGTCACCCTCCGCCCCCACGAGGGCGTCCGCGGCGGAGCCACTGATCGACGCTACGTCCTCGACCTGGACGAGCTGCGGGCCGCCGTCACCGACCGGACCCGCCTCATCCTCCTCAACACCCCGCACAACCCCACCGGCACCGTCCTCACCCGGGCGGAACTGACCGCCGTCGCCGAACTCGCGATCGAGCGGGACCTGCTCGTCGTCACCGACGAGGTCTACGAGCACCTGGTCTTCGACGGCGCCGAGCACGTGCCGATCGCGAGCCTCCCCGGCATGCGGGAGCGCACGGTCACCATCGGCTCCGCCGGCAAGACGTTCTCGTTCACGGGCTGGAAGGTCGGCTGGGCCACCGGCTCCCGGGAGCTCGTGACCGCCGTCCGGACCGCCAAGCAGTACCTGACGTACGTCAGCGCGGGCCCGTTCCAGTACGCGATCGCCGAGGCGCTGCGCCTCCCGGCCGCGTACTTCGACACCCTCCGCGCCGATCTGCAACGCAAGCGCGACCTGCTCGGCGACGGCCTGCGGGCGGCCGGGTTCGAGGTCTACCAGCCCCAGGGCACGTACTTCATCACCACCGACATCACCCCCCTCGGAGAGAAGGACGCCCACGCCTTCTGCTGCGCCCTCCCCGAACGCTGCGGCGTCGTCGCCATCCCCAACGCCGTCTTCTACGACGACCCCGACGCCGGCCGCACCCAGGTCCGCTTCGCCTTCTGCAAGAAGGACGACGTCCTCCACGAGGCCGCCGACCGCCTTCGCCGCCTCGCGTCCTGAACGCGAGGCGGCAGGCGCCGCCGAGAACGTCCGGTGTCCGGACCCACCGGTCTCCCCGGCGCCTGTGACCGGTGGGCCGTACCGTCGCTCGTCAGCGGCGCCGCTTGCGGCCGCTCCTGCCGGTGCCGCGCCCACGACTGTGGGCGCGGCCGAGGCGGGCGGCGGGTACGCGCAGCGCCCTGGCCGCCAGCCGGCTGAGCTCCTCCAGGCCGGCCCTGTCAGGGTGCGCGGAGTCCGACGCGGCGGTGATCGCGTCCCTGACCTCGGGGCCCTGGGCGCGCAGCGCCTCCTCGGCGCCGTCCCCACCGCCCGCCAGCTCCACGAGCTGGAGCAGGTTCTCGGCGAGCACCAGTAGGTGCTCTGCGCCGGTCATGTCCTCCGGGGACAGCAGCTCACCCTGCGCCAGCGCGTTCAGCGCCAGCGGCGCCAGTTCGGGGTCGCGACGCAGCGTGCGCAGCAGCCGCTCGCCCTCCCCGTCCGCCAACGCCGCCGACAGCACGCCGAGCATCGCCTGCGCACGCGTGCGGAAAGGCGTGGTCCGTACGGCGTCGGTCAGTTCCCGCTGTGCGTCCGCCCGCTCGCCGCGGGCGGTGATCCACCCTGCCAGCTCCACTTGGGCGGCATCCGGCGGGTACTCCGCGGCCAGCACGCCCAGCAGGCCGGCCGCCGGGGCCTGGGCCAGCTCACCGATCAGCGGTGCGTCGCGGCCGACGGCCAGCAGTCGCTGCCGTACGGCCCGGGTGCCGAGCTCGGTGAGACGAATGAGTTCGACCGGCCCGGCAGTCAGTTCCTCACGCCGCCGGTCGGCCCGCTCCCGCGCCACCGGGTCCGGTGTCGCCCCTGCGACACCCAGCAGCTCCGCGATCTCCGGCGGCATGTCCGCCGGCAATTCGGTTCCACCGTCGGAGAGATCGACATCGAGGAAAACGGGGTCAGCCATCCCCCGCTCACGCTCGATCGCGCCCAGGCCCTCCAGCAGGTCTAGCACCGCGCGCAGGTCCCGGTCGGCGTGCTCGAACCACATCCGATGCCGGAGGTCCGACCCGCCGTCGATGGGGAAGGCTGCCCGATAGGACACGTGCACCGTGTCACGCAGCCGGGGCCAGGGCATCCGGTACGGCAGGCTGTAGAGCGTGTTCAGCACATCTGCCAGCACATCCTCATAGACGTCGAAGAGCATCGACTCGACGTGCCAGCCACTGCGCGCCCCGAGCAGGGGCTGCCTCAGCTCGAAGCACGCGTCGAAGGCGCGCAGCCACAGCTGAAGCGGGTCGGCCAGCACCGGCCGGGCCTTCGCCACCGCGTACAGGCGCCCCTTGGCCACCCGGACCAGCCGCGCCTTCTTCGCCCACTCCACCAGCAGTCCCAGCCGTGGCAGGTCGGCCGAGGAGCGCACCCCGTCGGTCTTGTCCCCGGTGCTGAGTGCGTCCACCAGCTCCCGGGCACCGGCCATCCGCAGCCGTCCCGTCGCCGTCACCGGGCGGCCGTCCTGTCCGGCCCACTCGGCGAGTCCGCGCAGCTGCGCCACCACCGTCGACGCACCGGCCCGCAGGCGCAGTTCGTCGTCCTGAGGAAGCGCCACGGGCAGCTGCGGCTCGGCACGGGCCGAGCCGGACAGCGCACGGCTGGTCAGCCGCCGCTCCATGATCGCGTCGAGTACGTGCTGATCGTAGGCGGCCTCTCCGCTCCGCGCCCGGTCCGCGAAGCGCTGCAACGCCGCCCCGTCCCGGACGTCCACGCCCTGCTCGGCGGCCGTCATCGCCCAGAACTTCGCCAGCCCCCAGCGGGTGCGGTCCGCCATCGCCGCCGGATACCGCTCCGCGATCCCGTCGACCGCGGCGAGGGACTCCCGGAGAGAGGGGCCACGTGGATCCGCCAACTGCTCGGCGTGCAGATAGCGCAGCAGCGTGCGCAGGGTACCCGGGGCGTCGGAGCATTCCTCCCCGGGAAGATCGGTGACGTTCTGGGGCAGCCAGGAGAGCAGGACCTCCTCCATGTGGCGCGCCTCCCACAGACCCAGCCGGCCGTCGGCGGTCGCCCGGTGCCGGTAGTCCAGCACCGCCTCGGCCGTGAACCCGTCCACCGGCAGCCCCTGCTCCCCGGCCCACCGGACCAGACGGTCGACCAGCAGCCCACGCGCGGCCTCGAACTCCTCCTCGGCCTCGGGTTCGAACCTCATCCGCATGCAACCCGCCCCACCTGTGTTCCGCAGTCCTTACGGTGGCAGGCTACCGCCGGGAGTCCTTCGTCAGCGGGCGTTCGACTCGGGCTCCGGACGCGGGAGTTCGTCGAGGTCGAGGGTGAAGGTGCGGCCGTCGGCCAGGGGGATGGGGAGCTTGCCCGTGCCGTACTTGTGGGTGTGTGCCGCGATGTAACCGGTGCCGGTCGGCTGGGTGTGGAGGACGACTTCCTGGGCGTAGGGATCCACCACCAGGTAGATCGGGATGCCGTAGCGGCCGTACTTCGCGGTGCAGTCGTCGTAGTCCTTGCGAGCCGAGGAGGTCGAGACGACCTCGGAGATCAGCAGGACGTCCTCGAAGCTGTAGCGCTTGCCCTCCCGGCGGGCGTCCTCGCGAAGGATCGCCAGATCGGGGGCGGAGTTCTCGTCGGCGGGGAAGTCGATGTAGACGTCGGAGGTGACCTTCGCGTGACGGCCGAGGGCGAGAGCGGAGTCGATCTGCATCGATCGGATGGTGCTGGAGTGCTCTTCGCTCTGCGGTGTCATGATCACCTTTCCGTCGGCCCCGAACAGGACCGTGTACCCCTCGGGGAACTCGGTGTGCACGATCGCGTCGACGCTCATGGACGGCTCCTTCCCGTGTGTGGTCAGGATACGGCGGACAGCGCCTTGCCACCGAGCTTGGCGGTACGGCTGTGACAACGGCCGGAGCAGGTTCTGCGGGCCAGCCCGGCTCCGCCGTCCAGCGGGCGTACGTCGTGGTGCACGAGCCACCGCCGACTCACCGGCGTCGCTGGACATCCCCCTGAGGGGCATATGACATGACATGCGGATAGGTGTACGAACGAGGGGTCGGCTGGATCACCGCGAGCCCCGAACTGACCTCCGCCGTCCGCTCGGCCAAGCAGTTCCTCACGTACGTGTCCTCGGGGCCGTTCCAGTACGCGATCGCCGAGGCGCTCCGCCTCCCCGCCACGTACTTCGACGCCCTCCGCGCCGGCCTCCAGGCCAAGCGGGACCTGCTGAGCGAGGGCCTCGCGCAGGCGGGCTTCGAGGTCTACCGGCCGGCGGGCACCTACTTCGTCACGACCGACATCCGCCCGCTCGGCGACGAGGACGGCTTCGCCTTCTGCCGCTCGCTGCCGGAGCGCGCCGGTGTCGTCGCCATCCCGAACGCCGTCTTCTACGACCACCGCGAGGCCGGCGCCCCCTTCGTCCGCTTCGCCTTCTGCAAGAAGACCGAGGTCCTGGAGGAGGCCGTCTCCCGGCTCAAGCGGCTGGCCTGAGGCGCCCCCGGGACGACGCGCGAGAGCCCGGCCCCCCTCGGATGGGGGGCCGGGCTCTCGTGACGGTGCGGACGAGGTGGCTCAGGCCTCCTCGTCGCCCGCCTTCTGCTCGGGGGTCTCCAGGCCGAACTGCTCGACGACCCACTTGTCGAACTCGATGGAGGCGCGGACCCAGCTGACCGTGGAGGACACGAAGTGCTCCAGGGCGACGCCGGTGCCGATCAGCATCTGGGCCTCACCGATGAGACGGAGGGTGGCGGAGCCGTCCTCCTCCTCGTGCAGGTGCGTGTAGACCTTGGGCCACAGGGTGCGGCGGTTCCAGTCGTCGATCGCGTCGAGGACCTTGGCGCGGTCGTCGGCCGAGTGCGGGCGGTCGTAGAACGTCCGCACCGAGAAGACCTGCTGCTCGTCCTCACCGCGGAACATGAAGTACGTGCGGAATTCCTCCCACGGCGCGGCGAGGTCACCCTCGTCGTCGATGACGTACTTCAGTTCCATCTGGTCGAGGAGCTGCTTGACGAGGTCCTGGTCGGGGACGACGGGGCCCGCCGGTCCTGCGGCCTGAGGCTGGGGCTGGCCCCCGAAATTCGGAATCGAGGACGGGTCGATGCTCACCGTGTATTTCCCTTCGTACGGATGCTCGCCATCCTCCCCCATGCCGGGCGGTACGTGGCAAGTCCCACCTCCCGCGATCCGCTGCGGGCTGACAAGAACTCGTGCACATGGGGGAGAAAAGGGGGCTACCTGGCGGGACCCACGATCAGGCCGTCCTCGGTTGGGGTCTCCCCCAGCTCATCAAGAGCTTGGGGACGGTCCACCCTGACCGTGTCGCCGTCCACGATCTCGCCCGCGAGGATCTCCTTCGCGAGCCGGTCGCCGATCGCCGTCTGGATCAGACGGCGCAGCGGCCGGGCACCGTACGCGGGGTCGTTGCCCTCCTCGGCGAGCCACTCCAGGGCCGCCGGGGTGACGTCCAGGGTGAGCCGCCGCTCGGCAAGGCGTTTCGCGAGCCGGTCGATCTGGAGCCGGGCGATCCGGCTCAGCTCGGCCCGGTCGAGAGCGGAGAAGACCACCAGGTCGTCGAGCCGGTTGAGGAACTCCGGCTTGAAACTGGCCCTGACGACCTCCAGGACCTGCTGCTTCTTGACGTCCTCCGGGGTCAGCGGCTCGACCAGGTACTGGCTGCCGAGGTTCGACGTCAGGATCAGGATGGTGTTGCGGAAATCCACCGTCCTGCCCTGGCCGTCGGTGAGACGGCCGTCGTCGAGGACCTGGAGCAGGATGTCGAAGACCTCCGGGTGGGCCTTCTCCACCTCGTCGAGCAGCACCACGCTGTACGGGCGGCGGCGGACCGCCTCCGTGAGCTGGCCGCCCTCCTCGTAGCCGACGTAGCCGGGAGGCGCGCCGACCAGACGGGCGACGCTGTGCTTCTCGCCGTACTCCGACATGTCGATGCGGATCATGGCCCGCTCGTCGTCGAAGAGGAAGTCCGCGAGCGCCTTCGCCAGCTCGGTCTTGCCGACACCGGTCGGGCCGAGGAAGAGGAAGGAGCCGGTGGGCCGGTCGGGGTCCGCGATGCCCGCGCGGGTCCTGCGGACGGCGTCGGAGACCGCCTGCACGGCCTCGGACTGGCCGATCAGCCGCTTGCCGAGCTCGTCCTCCATGCGGAGCAGCTTCTGCGTCTCGCCCTCCAGGAGGCGGCCGGCGGGGATGCCGGTCCAGGCGCCGACCACGTCCGCGATGTCGTCGGGGCCGACCTCGTCCTTGACCATCGTGTCCTTGCTGGACTCCTGCTGGGCCTCGGCCTCGCTCGCCTCCTCCAGCTCCCGCTCCAGGGCCGGGATCTCCCCGTACAGCAGCTTGGAGGCGGTGTCGAAGTCGCCGTCGCGCTGGGCGCGCTCCGCCCGGCCACGGGTCTCGTCGAGGCGTTCCTTCAGCTCGCCGACCCGGTTGAGGGACTGCTTCTCCTTCTCCCAGCGGGCGGTGAGGCCGCGCAGCTCCTCCTCGCGGTCGGCGAGGTCGCGGCGCAGCTTCTCCAGGCGCTGCCTGCTCGCCGGGTCCGTCTCGTTCTTGAGGGCCAGCTCCTCCATGCGGAGCCGGTCGACGGACCGCTGGAGCTCGTCGATCTCGACGGGCGAGGAGTCGATCTCCATGCGGAGCCGGGACGCGGCCTCGTCGACGAGGTCGATGGCCTTGTCGGGGAGGAAGCGGGAGGTGATGTACCGGTCGGAGAGGGTCGCGGCGGCCACCAGGGCGGAGTCGTTGATCTGCACCTTGTGGTGGGCCTCGTACCGGCCCTTGAGGCCGCGGAGGATCGCGATGGTGTCCTCGACCGTCGGCTCGGCGACCAGGACCTGCTGGAAGCGTCGCTCCAGGGCGGGGTCCTTCTCGATCCGCTCGCGGTACTCGTCGAGGGTGGTCGCGCCGACCATGCGGAGCTCGCCGCGGGCCAGCATGGGCTTGAGCATGTTGCCCGCGTCCATGGCGGAGTCGCCGCCGGCGCCCGCGCCGACGACCGTGTGCAGCTCGTCGATGAAGGTGATGATCTGGCCGTCGCTGGCCTTGATCTCGGAGAGGACGGTCTTCAGCCGCTCCTCGAACTCGCCGCGGTACTTGGCGCCGGCGACCATCGCGCCGAGGTCGAGCGAGACGAGCCGCTTGTTCTTCAGCGACTCGGGGACGTCGCCCTTGACGATCCGCTGGGCGAGGCCCTCGACGACGGCGGTCTTGCCGACGCCGGGCTCGCCGATGAGGACCGGGTTGTTCTTGGTGCGGCGGGACAGCACCTGGACGACGCGCCGGATCTCGTGGTCCCGGCCGATGACCGGGTCGAGCTTGCCCTCGCGCGCGGCGGCGGTGAAGTCCGTGCCGAACTTCTCCAGCGCCTTGTACTGACCCTCCGGGTCGGGTGTGGTCACCCGGCGTCCTCCCCTGCTCTTCTCGAAGGCGTCGAGCAGCTTCGATGCGCTCGCGCCCTGCTTGCCGAGGATCTCACCGGCCTGGCCGCCCTTGGCCGCGATCCCGATGAGCAGGTGCTCGGTGGACAGGTAGTCGTCGCCGAGCTCCTTGGCCTGCCGGTCGGCGTCGGCGATCACCGCGAGGAAGTCGCGGGTGGGCTGCGGGGGCGCGACCGTGGACCCGGTGACGCTCGGCAGGGCGGCGAGCAGCCGCTCCGCACCCGCGCGTACGGCCGCCTGGTCGGCCTCGACGGCGGCGAGCAGGTCGGTGATGTTCTCGTTCTCCTGACCCGCGAGAAGCGCCAGGAGAAGGTGGGCGGGGGTCAGGTCCGCGTGTCCTTCGGACACGGCGCGGCTGCTCGCCGCGTTGATCGCGTCCCGGCTCCTGTTGGTCAGTTCGGCGTCCACGTGCGGTGCTCCTCCTCGAACGTCGTGGGTGGTCTTCTCCTTATGACCCTTCCAGAGTACACAAAGTTGAGTCGATACGGCTCAAGGTGTCGGTGGGGGCTCCGCCCCGGGTAGTTTCCGGGCATGGCCACAGATCCGAGGAACCCCTCCGACTCGTACCTCAGCTTCTGGCGCGAGTACCACATGTGCACCCTGACCACCCCGCGCCCGGACGGCACGCCGCACGTCGTCGCGGTCGGCGTCACGTACGACCCCGAGCAGGGGTACGCGCGCGTGATCACCAACAAGCACAGCCGGAAGGTCGCCAACGTCCTGGCGGCGGGCGCGGACGGCGCGCGGGTCGCGGTCTGCCAGGTCGACAAGGGGCGCTGGGCCACCCTGGAGGGCATCGCCCGCATCCGTACGGAGGCGGAGGTCGTCGCGGACGCCGTGGGGCGCTACGCGGACCGCTACGGACGTACGCCGGCCCCGAACCCGGACCGGGTCGTCATCGAGATCGCCCTCACCCGGGCGATGGGCCGCGCCTGAGGCGCGCCCGGACACACACACGGAACGCGCACGAGAAAGCACAGCGGCACCATCGCGTTTCAGGTCCGCGATGGCGCCGCTGTGTGGGGGAAGTGCCTGAGCGATCTACAACGACGGGGGAATCGCTCAGGCACTGCGGGGGGTGGCGGTGATGGTCTCGGGTTCGATCAGCTGGTGGTCCCGCTGGTCGAGGTTGACGAAGATCATGCCGTACCGGATGGCACAGCGGATGGGCTGTGGGGCGCCCCGGGGACGTCGGAGGCAGCGGTAGGCGCGGACGTCCTCGTCCTGCTCGCGTGCCACGACGATCGGCTCCCCGAAGAGGGATACCTTCAGCGAGTCGCCACGATGGGGGATGGCCGTGGCGAGATCGACGAAGTGCCAGCCGGAGCGATAGGCCGAGGCCATCTCCCGGCGGAACCTGGGGTCATCGGGTACGTTCATGCGCCCCTCTAGCCCCAGTCGGGTTCCTGTGCGGGAGCCACGTGCCAGCCGGGATCCTCCGCGGGGGCCACACTCCAGCCCGGGTCGGCGAGCTGCGCGGCGGGGGCCACGCTCCAGCCCGGGTCGAGCGGAGCGGCCTGCACCTCGGCCGGCGCGGTGTGCCAACCGGGGTCCTGGGTCACGCCCACGGCCCCCACCGCTGCGGCCGCGACAAGAGCAAGTCCGGCCACCGCGCGTATGAGCTTCTTCATCATCACCGAACAACCTCACTTGAAGGCAACGTCTCTTTACCAACCCCCGCGACTAAGACGATGGCTTACTCTCTGCACCTGCACCACCAAACCCAGGCATCATGTTCCTGAGATGCAGGAGCCTGGGGGTGTACATATGCGGAAAGAAGCGGACGAGACAGGTCACCCTCATTCGCATGCCGAACTCTGCAGAGCCGGGTCAGAGCTGTACGCGTCCGCCCTGCGGACCGGACGAATAGCCCGGTCAGAGACGGTCGAGGCCCCCTGCCTCCTCGATCTGGCGCTGCTGCACCCCGACCCGGACGACGCCCGGTGGCTCCGTCCGGTTCCCCCGTCGGCGGCCCTCGCCCAGCTCCTCCAGCCGATCGAGCGGGAGATACTCGACCGCCGCCGGCGCACCGTCGCCCTCTCCGACGCGTTCGAGCCGTTCATGGCCATCGGCGCCCACGACTCCCCCACCACCCACGCCATCACCGTCCTCGAGGGCATCGACCGCATCAACTCGACCCTCGACCGGGTCGTCGCCAACTGCCGCAGCGAACTGCTCACCGTGCAGCCCGGCGGCGGACGCCCCGCGCAGGCCCTGACGGAGGCCCTCGACCGCGTCTCCCCGCTCCTCGGCCGCGGCATCAGCATGCGCACGCTCTACCAGCACACGGCCCGCCACACCGAACTCACCCTGACCTACCTGGAGCACGTCGGCCCCGAGGTCCAGGTCAGGACCCTCGAAGAGATCATCGACCGGCTGATCATCGTCGACCGCGAGGTCGCCTTCATCCCGGCCCGCAGCGACCGCCAGGTCGCCCTGGAACTGCGCCACCCGGGCCTGGTCGCCTATCTCGGCGGCGTCTTCGACCAGTTCTGGCAGCTCGCGGTGCCGATCCGGGAGGAGATCCCGTACGACATCAAGACCGACGGCATCGGCGGCGTCCAGCGCACCATCGCCCGGCTCCTCGTCGAGGGCCACGTCGACGAGGCCATCGCCCGCCGCCTCGGCATGAACGTCCGCACCTGCCGCGCCCACATCGCCAAGCTCGCCACCGCCCTCGGCAGCGGCAGCCGGGCCCAGCTCGGCTACCTCATCGCCCAGTCAGGCATTCTGCAGCAGGATGACGTCTGACCACCGTGTACACACAAATCGATCTCGACGGGCCCGCGGGAACCCTCCGGGTCTCCGGCCACGGCCTGCCCACCGTGGAACTCGTACGGGCCCCCGGAACCGCCCCGGACGCCCACACCCCCATCGGCACCCGCAAGGCCGCCCTGCTGGCGCTCAGCGCCGACGGGGAGCCCGCCACGATCCGACCCGCGCGCGGGCGGCTGCTGCGCTCCTCGTACCGCGTGGACGCCCGGGTCGCCGGCGTCCGCTACCGGCTCATGCCCTGCTCCCACGTCGACAGCCGGCTCAGCCGCGACGGACGGGTGCTCGGCACTCTGGAGTCCGCGGGCGACGGCCGCGTGGACGCCGACTGGGCCCCCGGCGCGGACCTCACCCCGCTCGACCACGCCCTCGGCACCGCACTCGCCGCCGCGTTCGGGACGGGGGCCGCGCCCTGGTGGGAGACGGTCGGCGACATCGTGGGCGAACTGATCCCGTAGACGGGGGCCGGACACGCGTGAGGCCCCCTCCACAGCCGTGGAGGGGGCCTCACGTTGCCTGCTTGCCTACTCGCCGCGCTTCGGGCGCCACACCACGAGGGCGCTCGCCTGCTGCACGTCCTGGTACGGCACGAGATCGCGCCGGTAGGAGGCGTGCACCTGGGCCTCGCGCTGCCGCATCGCCGCCGCCGCGCCGTCGACCGCGGCCGACAGCTCGGCGATCCGGCTCTGCAGCGCCGCGACCTGGTTCTCCAGCTCGATGATGCGCTTGATCCCCGCCAGGTTGATGCCCTCGTCCTGCGACAGCTGCTGCACCTGACGGAGCAGCTCGATGTCACGGGCCGAGTAGCGCCGGCCCCGGCCCGCCGTACGGTCCGGGGACACCAGACCGAGACGGTCGTACTGCCGCAGCGTCTGCGGGTGCAGACCCGACAGCTGGGCCGCCACCGAGATGACGTACACCGGCGACTCGTCGGTCAGTTCGTACGGATTGCGTCGGCGCCCGTCCACGGGTCACGCTCCCTTCGCGGCCTGGAACAGCTCCGCCCGGGGGTCCTCGGAGGCCGTCGCCTCGCGGTAGGTCTCCAGGGCCTCACGTGCCTTGTCGTCCAGCTCCTGCGGCACCGCGACCTCGACCGTCACGAGGAGGTCGCCGCGCGTGCCGTCCTTGCGGACCGCGCCCTTGCCCCGGGCGCGCATGGTCCGGCCGTTCGGGGTGCCCGCGGGCAGCTTGAGGGTGACCGCGGGACCGCCGAGGGTCGGCACCTTGATCTCGCCGCCGAGCGCCGCCTCCGTGAAGGAGACCGGCACCGTGACGGTGAGGTTGTCGTCCTTGCGGCCGAAGACCGGGTGGTCGTCGACGTGCACGACGACGTACAGGTCGCCGTTCTGCCCGCCGCGCTCGCCCGGTGCCCCCTTGCCGCGCAGCCGGATCTTCTGGTTGTCGCTCACGCCCGCCGGGATGCGGACCTGCATGGTGCGGGAGGACTTGGCCCGTCCGCTGCCCTTGCAGACCTCGCAGGGGTTCTCGGCGATGAGGCCGCGGCCCTTGCAGTCCACGCACGGGTCGGTGAGCGAGAAGCCGCCGCCGCTGCCGCGCGAGACCTGTCCGGTGCCGACGCAGGTCGGGCACACGCGGGGCGTGCCGTTCTTGTCGCCGGTGCCCGAACAGGCCGTGCAGGGCTGCTGGCTGGACATCCGCAGCGGTACGGTCGCGCCCTCGATGGCCTCGGTGAAGCTGAGCGTCACCTCGGACTCGATGTCCTGGCCGCGGCGCGGCTGGGTGCGTGCGCCGCCACCCGCCCCGCGGTTGAACAGGCCGCCGAAGACGTCCCCGATGCCGCCGCCGCCGAAGCCGCCGGCTCCACCGGGGCCGCCCTGGGCGCCACCGAAGAGGTCGCCCAGGTCGAAGTTGAACGAGCCGCCGCCCGCCCCGCCGGGACCGGCCCTGAAGCCGCCGTTCCCGAAGAGGGCGCGGGCGTCGTCGTACTCCTTGCGCTTCTTGGGGTCGCCGAGGATGTCGTTGGCCTCGGAGATGTCCTTGAAGCGCGCCTCGGCGCCGGCGTCGCCCTTGTTGGCGTCCGGGTGGTTCTCGCGGGCCAGTTTCCGGTACGCCTTCTTGATCTCGGCCTCGGTGGCGTCCTTGGGGACGCCGAGAACCTTGTAGTAGTCCTTCTCGACGAAGTCCTTCGTGCTCATCGACGTCCCTCCTTCCGGACGATCACTGCGTCACCCCTCTTCGGGGGCACCGCTCTCCTCGTCGGCCGACTTCTCTTCCTTGGTGCCGGACGCGGCACCGGGCGTGGCGCCCGGCTGCGGCTCGGCCACCGCGACCCGGGCGGGCCTGATGGTCCGCTCGCCGATCCGATACCCCGGCTGCAGGATCGCCACGCAGGTCGTCTCGGTGACGTCCGGCGCGTACGAGTGCATCAGGGCCTCGTGGATCGTCGGGTCGAAGGGCTCGCCCTCCTTGCCGAACTGCTGGAGTCCCATCTTGGCGACGACGGTCTCCAGCGATTCGGCCACCGACTTGAACCCGCCCACGAGCTCCCCGTGCTCGCGGGCCCGGCCGACGTCGTCGAGCACGGGGAGGAGCTCGGACAGGAGGGTCGCGACGGCGATCTCCTTGACCGTGACCCGGTCCCGCTCCACGCGGCGGCGGTAGTTCTGGTATTCGGCCTGGAGCCGCTGGAGGTCCGCGGTGCGCTCGTCGAGCGCGGAACGGACCTGGTCCAGCTGGGCGGTGAGGCCCGCGGTACCGGCCGACTTCTGGCTGCTTGCGTCCCCGGCCGGGGCCGTCGCGTCCTCCTGGGAGGGCTCGACGGCCTCGGCGGCGTCGTCAGGGGTGGCGCCGGAGGGGACGTCGGGCTTCTCCTCGAAGCCCGGGGTCTCCTCGGTCACGCCTGACCACCCTTCTTGGGCTCGTCGTCGATGATCTCGGCGTCGACGACGTCGTCGTCGGCCTGGGCCTGACCGGCGTCGCCGCCGGCGGCCTGGGCGCCCTGGGCGTCGGCGTACAGCGCCTGGCCCAGCTTCTGGGAGACGGCCGCGACCTTCTCGGTGGCCGTACGGATCTCGGCGGTGTCCTCGCCCTTGAGCTTCTCCTTCAGCTCGACGAGCGCGGCCTCGACCTCGGCCTTGACGTCACCGGGGACCTTGTCCTCGTTGTCCTTGAGGAACTTCTCCGTCTGGTAGACGAGCTGCTCGCCCTGGTTGCGGGACTCGGCGGCCTCGCGGCGACGGTGGTCCTCGTCCGCGTACTGCTCGGCCTCCTGGCGCATCCGGTCGACCTCGTCCTTCGGCAGCGAGGAGCCGCCGGTGACGGTCATCTTCTGCTCCTTGCCCGTGCCCAGGTCCTTCGCGGTCACGTGCATGATGCCGTTGGCGTCGATGTCGAAGGCGACCTCGATCTGCGGGACGCCGCGCGGGGCCGGCGGGAGGCCGGTCAGCTCGAACATGCCGAGCTTCTTGTTGTACGCCGCGATCTCGCGCTCGCCCTGGTAGACCTGGATCTGCACGGACGGCTGGTTGTCCTCGGCCGTCGTGAAGATCTCGGACCGCTTGGTCGGGATCGTGGTGTTGCGCTCGATGAGCTTGGTCATGATCCCTCCCTTGGTCTCGATGCCGAGGGACAGCGGGGTCACGTCGAGGAGCAGGACGTCCTTGACCTCGCCCTTGAGGACACCGGCCTGGAGCGCGGCGCCGATGGCGACGACCTCGTCCGGGTTGACGCCCTTGTTGGCGTCCTGACCGCCGGTCAGCTCCTTGACGAGCTCGGCGACGGCCGGCATGCGGGTCGAACCACCGACGAGAACGACGTGGTCGATCTCGGAGAGGTTGATGCCCGCGTCCTTGATGACGTTGTGGAACGGCACCTTGCAGCGGTCGAGCAGGTCCGAGGTCAGCTGCTGGAACTGGGCGCGCGTGAGCTTCTCGTCCAGGTGCAGCGGGCCCTCGGCGGAAGCCGTGATGTAGGGCAGGTTGATCGACGTCTCGGTCGAGGACGACAGCTCGATCTTCGCCTTCTCCGCGGCCTCGCGGAGACGCTGGAGAGCCATCTTGTCCTTGGCCAGGTCGACGCCGTGGCCGTTCTGGAACTGCGTCACCAGGTAGTCGACGACGCGCTGGTCCCAGTCGTCACCACCGAGGTGGTTGTCACCGTTGGTGGCCTTCACCTCGACGACGCCGTCGCCGATCTCCAGGAGGGACACGTCGAAGGTGCCGCCACCGAGGTCGAAGACGAGGATCGTCTGGTCGTCCTTGTCGAGGCCGTACGCGAGGGCGGCCGCGGTCGGCTCGTTGACGATGCGCAGGACGTTGAGGCCCGCGATCTCACCGGCCTCCTTGGTGGCCTGACGCTCGGAGTCGTTGAAGTACGCCGGGACGGTGATGACCGCGTCGACGACCTTCTCGCCCAGGTACGCCTCGGCGTCGCGCTTCAGCTTCTGCAGGATGAAGGCGCTCATCTGCTGCGGGTTGAAGTTCTTGCCGTCGATCTCGATCTTCCAGTCGGTGCCCATGTGGCGCTTGACCGACCGGATGGTCCTGTCGACGTTGGTGACGGCCTGGCGCTTGGCCACCTCGCCGACGAGCACTTCGCCGTTCTTCGCGAAGGCGACGACGGACGGCGTGGTCCTGGCGCCCTCGGCGTTGGTGATGACGGTGGGCTCGCCGCCTTCCAGAACGCTGACGACGGAGTTAGTCGTGCCCAGGTCGATGCCGACCGCACGTGCCATTTCGATTCCTCCAGCTGACGTACTTGAGTGGAACTGACTCAAGGATGCATGAAGGGTCGGCGTGCGTCAACAGACCTGAGTGGAGGCGGCTCAACTCTTCGCCCGTCCATGCGCTCAACGGGCGCGTCGCTCCCCCACCCGTCCAGGTTCGCATGAAAGAGTCCGGACATATCACAGGATTCCCGCCGGAGGGTGTGGGCGCATGACGGCGAAGCGCGCGTTCGACATGGTGGTCGGGATCGTCCTGCTCATCGCACTCTCGCCGCTGATCGCCGGCGCCGCCCTGTCCGTCACGCTCAGCGGCAGCGGCGCGGTGCTGCGCCGCCGCAGGGTGGCGGGCCTGGAAGGGCGGCCCTTCACGATGCTGACCTTCCGCACGAAGGGCCCGCTGGCCGCGCTGCCGCTGCTGCTGCACGTCGTCGCCGGCCAGATGTCGCTCGTCGGGCCGTGCCCGCTGGCCCCGGCCCACCGCGAGTGCGCGGGCGACGGGCGCCGCCGGCTCTCCGTGCGCCCCGGGCTCACCGGCCCGTGGCAGATCAGCGGGCGCTCCGACCTGCCGTGGGAGGAGCGCGAGCTGCTCGACCTCCACTATGTGGACCACCACTGGCTCGGGATGGATCTGGCGGTCCTGGCGCGTACGCTTCCAGCAGTACGCAGGCGTCGCGCGGCAAGGTTTGCCTGAGCGACACATATCACCGCGAGCGCCGCTACAGCGCGGGGCCGCGACCGGGTAATCTCAGCAGGAACTCAATAAGTTACCGCTTAGTAGGCCCGCCCGAGGAGCCCTTCATGCAACTCGCCGCGATCATCGTGTCGATCGCCATCACGGTGGTGGCCGTCGCGCTGTTCGGCCGCGCCACCGCGCAGATCTACCGCTTCGTGCGGCTGGGTCAGCCGGTGCCCGCCGGCACGCGCACCGGTGACCCCAAGCAGCGCACCATCACGCTGGTCAAGGAATTCCTCGGCCACACACGGATGAACCGCTGGGGCATCGTCGGCTTCGCGCACTGGTTCGTCGCGGTGGGCTTCTTCTCGCTGCTCCTGACGATCGTCAACGCCTTCGGCCAGCTCTTCCAGGCCGACTGGCTGATCCCGATCATCGGCGACTGGCTGCCGTACGAGATCTTCACCGAGTTCCTCGGTCTGATGACGGTCCTCGGCATCGTGACCCTCATCGTGATCCGGCAGCTCAGCAGGCCGACCAAGGCGGGCCGCAAGTCCCGCTTCACCGGCTCCAAGACGGGCCAGGCCTACTTCGTCGAAGCCGTCATCCTCATCGTCGGCCTCTGCATCATGACGCTGCGCGCCCTCGAAGGCGTCCAGCACCACGTGACCGGCTGGGAGCCGGGCTTCTTCGCCTCGTACCCGCTGATCGCGCTGCTCGACGGCCTGGACCTGAGCACGATCCAGCACCTCACCTACTTCGTCGCGGCGCTCAAGATCGTCACGTCCTTCACCTGGATGATCACGGTCTCGCTCAACACCAACATGGGTGTCGCCTGGCACCGCTTCCTCGGCTTCCCGAACATCTGGTTCAAGCGCAACGCCGACGGCTCCACCGCCCTCGGCGCGCTCCAGCCGATGAGCACCGGCGGCAAGGAGATCGACTGGGAGGACCCGGCCGAGGACGCCGTCTTCGGTGTCTCCCAGGTCGAGCAGTTCTCCTGGAAGGGCATCCTCGACTTCTCCACCTGCACCGAGTGCGGCCGCTGCCAGTCGCAGTGCCCCGCCTGGAACACCGGCAAGCCCCTCTCCCCCAAGCTCCTCATCATGTCGCTGCGCGACCACGCGCACGCCAAGGCGCCGTACCTGCTCGCGGGCGGCGGCAAGGACATGGAGGGCAACGAGAAGGCCACCGAGGAGCAGCTCAAGGACGTCCCCGCGTCGGCCATCGCCGAGGCCGAGCGCCCCCTCATCGGCACCGCCGAGGAGAACGGCGTCATCGACCCCGACGTCCTGTGGTCCTGCACCACCTGCGGCGCCTGCGTCGAGCAGTGCCCGGTCGACATCGAGCACATCGACCACATCGTCGACATGCGCCGCTACCAGGTGATGATCGAGTCCGCGTTCCCGTCCGAGGCGGGCACGATGCTCAAGAACCTGGAGAAGAAGGGCAACCCCTGGGGTCTCGCCAAGAAGGCGCGCGTCGAGTGGACCAAGGAGGTCGACTTCGAGGTCCCGATCGTCGGCAAGGACGTCGAGGACCTCTCGGAGTACGACTACCTGTACTGGGTCGGCTGCGCCGGCGCCCTGGAGGACCGGGCCAAGAAGACCACCAAGGCCTTCGCCGAGCTGCTCAACATCGCGGGCGTCAAGTTCGCGATCATGGGCGGCGACGAGAAGTGCACCGGTGACTCCCCCCGCCGCCTGGGCAACGAGCCGCTGTTCCAGCAGCTCGCCCAGGAGAACGTCGCCATGCTGAACATGGCGTTCGGCGAGGACGACGAGGACGAGTCGACGAAGAAGCCGAAGTCGGCGAAGCGGATCGTCTCGACCTGCCCGCACTGCTTCAACACCATCGCCAACGAGTACCCGCAGCTCGGCGGCGACTACGAGGTCATCCACCACACCCAGCTGCTCCAGCACCTCATCGACGAGGGCAAGCTGGTCCCTGTGACCCCGGTCGACGGCCTGATCACCTACCACGACCCCTGCTACCTGGGCCGTCACAACAAGGTCTACACGCCGCCGCGCGAGATCATGTCCGCCGTCCCCGGCCTGCGCCAGCAGGAGATGCACCGCCACAAGGAGCGCGGCTTCTGCTGCGGCGCCGGTGGTGCCCGGATGTGGATGGAGGAGCGGATCGGCAAGCGCATCAACAACGAGCGCGTCGACGAGGCCCTGTCCCTCAACCCGGACATCGTCTCCACCGCCTGCCCGTTCTGCCTGGTCATGCTGACCGACTCGGTCAACGGCAAGAAGAACGAGGGCAAGGCCAAGGAGTCCGTCACGGTCGTGGACGTGGCCCAGCTGCTCCTCGAATCGGTGAAGGCCCCGGTCGAGCCGGAGCCCGAGCCGGAGTCCTCCGAGGAGCCGGAGCCGGCGAAGTAGTCGGTACGTGAGAGAGGGCCGCCCCGTGACATCGCGGGGCGGCCCTCTTCGTCGTACCCCCTCGGACGGCCCTCTGGCACCCGGGACGCCCCCTAGGGGATGTCACAGCTCAGTGGCAAGCGTCGTCCCGGGGCGCGCCCGCACAGCGGAAGCGGGTACGTTCGACGACGTGGCTGGATTCAGGAACGGACGCGGCCGGGACAACCGCCCCCCGCAACAACAACCGCAGCAGGCGCCCTACGGGTACGACGCGGCCCCGCCGCCGTACCCGCAGCAGCAATGGCCCCAGCAGGGCCAGGGCCAGGGCCCCGCGCCGTACGGACAGCAGGGGCACCAGCAGGGGCACCAGCAGCAGCCCTACGGGGAGCCCGAGTACTTCGGCGAGCCGTACGGCCAGCCGCAGCACCCGCACGCGGCGACGGCGAACAACCCGGGCCACACCCAGATGTTCAGCGTCGACGACCCGTACGCCCAGGCCGGCGGCTACCAGGCGCCCCCGCCCCCCACGGGCCCCCGGCTGCGCTGGCAGGCGCTCCTGAGCGGCATCGTGCTCCGCCCCGCGGACACGTTCCTGCGCATGCGGGACCACGCCGTGTGGGGCCCGGCACTGATCGTCACCTTCCTCTACGGGCTCCTCGCGATCTTCGGCTTCGACCAGGCGCGCGAAGAGGCGATCAACGCGACCCTGTCGACGGCCATCCCGTACGTCCTGATGACCGCCCTCGGCTTCGTCGTCGGCGGATTGATCCTGGGCGCGGTCACGCACACCCTGGCGCGCCAGCTGGGCGGCGACGGAGCCTGGCAGCCGACCGTGGGCCTCTCCATGCTGATCATGTCGATCACGGACGCGCCCCGGCTGGTCTTCGCGCTCTTCCTGGGCGGCGAGAACGGTCTCGTCCAGGTGGTCGGCTGGCTGACCTGGCTGGCGGCGGGTGCGCTCTTCACCGTGATGGTGAGCCGCTCGCACGACCTGCCGTGGCCGAAGGCGCTGGGCGCGTCGGCGATCCAGCTGGTGGCCCTGCTGAGCCTGATCAAGCTGGGCACGCTGTAACAGAGCAGCCGGGCGACCGGCTGCCCCGCACCGCACGGGCCGGACCGGCCGCCGCACAGGCGCCGGTCCGGTCCGTTCTCGTCCTGTCCGGTCCCGCCCGCCACGGTCCCGCCCTGCCCGCTCAGTGGGTGCGGCCGATGCGCCACCACCTCCTGCGGTCCGCCGGATCCGCCGACCCCTCGGCCCAGAACTCCATGAGATCGCCCGGCGCGAGCCCGAGGGCGTGCTCGATCTCGCCGGGGGTCAGCCCGCGCAGGGAGTCCGAGAGCGACCTGGTCAGGTCGTACCAGTAGCCGCGCAGCGTCGACTCGCTCACGAACAGCTCCCGCGCCACCTGGGCGTAGCTCAGCCCGCGGGCGCGGCCGTACAGGATCTGGCGCTGGCGCTCGCTCAGCACGGTGATGCAGTCGCGCCGTACGAGCACTTCGAGGATGCCGACGACCGCCTGCGGCACGACGGTGCCGCCCGCGGCGACCTCACGGAACAGCTCCTCGGTCCGGTCGCGCGGCAGCGCCTTGGAGACGACGCCGCTCGCACCCGCCGCGACGCAGGCCGCGAGCACGAACCGGCGCTCCTCCTGGCTGTAGACGCAGACGCGGTAGCCGCGGCCGGTCAGCGCGCGAAGGGCGGCGATGCCCTGGCGGACGTCGGGCTGCCGTTCGAGGTTGGCCAGGTGCAGGTCGAGCACGACGAGGTCCACGGCGGGGCCGAGCCGCTCCAGCTCCTCGACCGTGGCGACGGCGGCGACGACGTCGAGACCGGGCATGAGCAGGCCGATCGACTCGCGGATCAACGAGGCGTCGTCGACGACCGCCACGACGGGCCTCATGAGGCGTCCGAGAAGGCGGGGTCCGGAAAGGCGGGGCCCGGAGAGGCGGCCTCCGAGAAGGCGGCGGACACGGTGGAGGTCCGGGGATCCCCCGGGCCGGCTCCGGTTCCCGGGCTCGGCGGGCGCGACCGTACCGTCACGGTCGTCCCCTCGCCCACGGCGGACACGATGGCGACGCCGAGGCCCCGTCTGCGGAGTTCGCCGACGACCACCTCGCGCAGCCCGACCCCGGCGGTCACCGACGCGGGATCAAAGCCGATCCCGTCGTCGTGGACGGTCAGCGTCCAGCCCCCGCGCTCGCCCTCCCCCTCGTCGAGGTGGACGACGACCTCGCGCGCGCGGGCGTGCACGCGGACGTTCAGGAGGAGGCTCCCGAGGGCGCGCTCCAGCGCCTCCGCCTGCGCGGCGGGGATCCGCAGGCCGGTGCCGAGGTCGAGGGAGGCGACGACGTCGAGGTCGGCGAAACGGTCGCACACGCGCTTGACCATCGGGACGAGCCCGACCGAGGGACCTTCGGCGTCGGCGCCGTACGCGTCCCTGCCCCGCAGATACGAGCGCATCCGCCGCAGCTCCACCTCGGCCTGGCCGACGAGCCGGGCACGCGCGTCGTCGTCGCCCTGCTCGGTCAGCAGGCGCATGACGGCGATGCCGTTGTGCATCATCACCTGGGCCCGCCGTTCCTCCTCGCGCCTGGCCAGTTCGGCGGCACGCGCGCGTGAGGCGTCGGCGTCGCGCGCGATGCGGCGGGTGTACCCGAAGAACATGCGGGCGACCAACGCGTACACCACATAGGTCAGGACGTTGCCGACGGCGGTCGACGTCATCTCGCTCCCGACGTCGCCGCCGAGGTAGACCACGTAGCAGACGGAGACCGCGAGCAGGCTGGCCGCCCAGACGGCGACGACGCGCACACCGCCGGCGGTGATGATCACGGACAGCGCGTACCCCGGCTGGAACGCGGTCCAGGTCCCGAAGCGGTCCCGGGGCGCGAGCACCAGGGGGCCCAGGACGAGGAGGGTGCAGGCCAGCCCGAAGTCGAGCACGGACACGACGGTGCCCGGCGGCCGGCGGCGCACGAGCGTCACGACGCTCACCGCGACGGCCGCGAGGGCGGCGGCGCCCCAGCACGCGAGGTAGCCGGCCTCGTGCGGCGACCGCGCCGCCCCGAGCTGCACGGCGGGCACCATCTGCGCGACGGTCCCGAGCCGGACCCCGGCGGTGAAGTACGAGAAGGCCCGCTCGACGCCGGCCCTGGTCGTGGGCAGCTCCGCGACCCGCCACAGCCCGCTGCGACTCCTCATCGTCCTCCTCGGCTCCGGACAGCCTTCTGGCACGCACGATGAAGATAGTTGAGCGGCATGACGATGGGCAGGGCCTCCGAAAGAGGCCTTGCCCATGGGGAGTTCCAGCAGGGGGACGGGTCAGACGAGCTGACCGGACCGACGTGTCTCGACGGGCGGAGTGTCCGGGCAGGGTCTTCGAGCGGGCTGTACGAGCGAGATGTACGGACGGGCTGTTCCGGAAGATCACGAGCCCGCTCATTCCATCGGGCCGCCCCGCCACCGGCAACCCGACGAATGCGCGGAATCGGGGGGATCCAACTCCGCGCTTTCGTTGGGTTGCCGGCGTGCCGGCCGTGGGGTGGTCTTGACCGGTCCGTGGTTTCGGCCGGCGATACAGGGATTCCAGGAGGTCAGGTGCCCGAGTGGCCCGAGTGGGTTGATGGCGAAGGACGGGGGGTGTCCCGGCGGTCCGTCCTGGGAGCGGGCGCGCACGGCACGGCCTCGGCGGCGAGCGCACCCGGGGGCTCCACCGCGGACGACCAGCGGGTCCTGCGGACGCTCGCCCAGCGCGGCGGCTGCACGGGACCGGTCGAGGGCGCGGTCGACGTCAACGGCTGGCAGGCGTGCAGCTCGCGGACCGCGGCTACGGCTCGACGGGCCCGGCGGACGGCGTACTCGGCTCGTACGGCCGGGCCGGCAGCCAGGGCTGCCCGCGCGGCTCGGGCCACTCGGGCCTGAGCGGCAGAGTGCCCGACACGCACGCGTATCGGGCACTGGGCAATCTGGTCAGCTGCGGAGGGCGGTCGGGTCGCCGGCTCCTCGGCGCCTCCGCTCCTGAACCACTCAGGCGTCGAGGACCTGACCCTCACGCTTCACGACGGGCGGCAAGACCGACCAGGGGAAGTTGATCCACTCGTCGGTCTTCTTCCACACGTACTCGCACTTCACGAGGGAGTGCGACTTCTCGTAGATGACGGCCGAACGGACCTCGGCGACGTGGTCGACGCAGAAGTCGTGGACGAGCTTGAGCGTCTTGCCGGTGTCGGCGACGTCGTCCGTGATCAGGACCTTCTTGTCGGAGAAGTCGATCGCGTCGGGCACGGGCGCCAGCATGACCGGCATCTCCAGGGTGGTCCCGACGCCGGTGTAGAACTCCACGTTCACGAGGTGGATGTTCTTGCAGTCGAGCGCGTAGGCCAGGCCGCCGGCGACGAAGACACCGCCACGGGCGATGGAGAGCACGATGTCGGGCTCGTAACCGTCGTCGGCGATGGTCTGCGCCAGCTCACGGACGGCCGTGCCGAAGCCCTCGTACGTCAGGTTCTCGCGTACTTCACTCATGCCTGCGACCGCCTCACACCTGGGTCCGATGGAAGTTCATGAACGAGCGGGAGGCCGTCGGCCCCCGCTGCCCCTGGTACCGGGAGCCGTACCGCTCGCTCCCGTAGGGGAACTCGGCGGGCGAGCTCAGCCGGAACATGCACAGCTGGCCGATCTTCATCCCCGGCCAGAGCTTGATCGGCAGGGTGGCGAGGTTCGACAGCTCCAGGGTCACGTGCCCGGAGAACCCGGGGTCGATGAACCCGGCGGTCGAGTGCGTGACCAGCCCGAGCCGCCCCAGAGAGCTCTTCCCCTCGAGGCGCGACGCGATGTCGTCCGGAAGGGTGATGACCTCGTAGGTGGAGGCGAGCACGAACTCGCCGGGGTGCAGGATGAACGCCTCGTCGCCCTCGGGCTCGACCTCACGGGTCAGGTCGAGCTGCTCGACGGCGGGGTCGATGTGTGGGTGGCGGTGGTTCTCGAACACCCGGAAGAAGCGGTCAAGCCTCACGTCGATGCTCGAGGGCTGCACCATGGATTCGTCGTACGGGTCGATGCGCACCCGTCCGGCGTCGATCTCGGCCCGGATGTCCTTGTCTGAGAGAAGCACGCCCCCACGATACGCAGAGGGCGCGGACCTGCCCCAATCGGCAGCCGCCCGCGCCCCGGCCCCGCACGCCTCAGCGCCGCACGGCCTCCACCGGCACCGCGTGCCGCAGCCGCGCACACCGCGGACACCGGATGAGCCGCCCTGGCCCGATCCGCCCGGCCCCGAGCTGCTGAAGCGGGAACGACGCGGTACTGAACACATGCCCCTCGGCACAACGGACGACGGTGCGCTCCATCGGACCCATCAAGTCCCTTCCCCTACACATGTGGTGGACGAGCAGCCACATTAGGGGATGAAGGGGACACCCTCCAGACGGCACTCCGCACACGGAGAAGCGTGAGCTTCGCCTCAAGTGGCACATGGGGTACAGTGTGCAACGATGCGGCACAGGTCATACGGCCGCTGTGCGGATGTAGTTTAATGGTAGAACATGAGCTTCCCAAGCTTATAGCGCGGGTTCGATTCCCGTCATCCGCTCTTGAGAGAAGGCCCAGGTCAGCGACCTGGGCCTTCTTTGTTGTCTAGGCCTGTCAGGCTTCGCCGTGCCCTCCGTGTGCCCCGACTTGCAGGAATGCCCGCTCGGAGGGGGCCTTTGGCGCACCACTTGCGCCACATGACTGCTCGAATACGCCCGTTCGCAGCCCCGAACGAAGCCCCTCAACCGCCCCGCTCGGGCGGCCAAGTCGGCGACAGCGCGACATCCTCCTGCGCCTCCGAGTGCCACCGAAGGCGCTCCCTGTGGTCTACCCGATCAAGTGGCCGGCCTGGCAGAGTCAGCAGAGACCACTCAGCCCTCGACATGGCCACGTAGGCCATTCACCACAAGCGGGGCCTCGCCCAATCCGGCTGCGCCCTGTGAACGCCGACAGTCCCCAACCCGACTCCGCGGGGCCGGTTCGCACCGAGAAAGCCACGCCCCATCACCCCGCCCTCACATGTGACGTGCCGCCCGGCCACCCGCACGGATGCTCCGCGCGTGCCGTGGGCCTGCTGTCGCTCGACGATGGGGGGATGGATGTCACCGAGGTGCTGTTGCCCGGCGTGGGTCTGCGTTACGAGTTCACCAGCCATCGGGGTGAGCGGGTGGGCGTGGTGGCCCGGCGCACAGGCGATTTCGAGCTGGTCGTCTACGGCGCGGTGGACCCGGACGAGGGCCGGTCGGTGCTCCAGCTCGACAGTGAGGAGGCCGACACGCTCGCGGAGATCCTGGGTGCCCCCCGGATCGCGGAGCGGTTCGCGGATCTGACCAAGGAGGTGCCGGGCCTGGTGGCCGGGCAGGTCGAGGTGCAGGCGGGCAGTGCGTATGACGGCCAGCCTCTGGGTGCGACGCGGGCGCGAAGCCATACAGGGGCGTCGATCGTCGCGGTGGTACGGGGCGAGGAGGTGATCGCCTCGCCCACTCCGCAGGAGGTGCTCCTGGGCGGGGATGTTCTCGTGGTGATCGGAACCCACGAGGGCATCGCGGGCGTGGAACAGATCATCCGGGGCTGAGCGGCGTGCGTACGCCGGTCGCGCTGCTGCTGGAACTGGGCGTGATCCTCGCTGCCCTGAGCGTGCTCGGGACGCTGGCTCGGCGATTCACCCTGTCGCCCATCCCCCTGTACCTGCTGACCGGGCTCGCGGTGGGCGAGGGAGGCATCGCTCCCGTCCCTGCCGCTGGCGAGTTCGTCGAGACGGGCGCGGCCATCGGCGTGATCCTGCTGCTTCTGGTGCTCGGTCTGGAGTTCTCGCTGCCCGAGTTCGCGGTCAGCATGCGGCGGCACGTGCCGTCCGCGCTGCTCGACGTGGTGCTGAACGCCACCCCCGGCGCGGCGGCCGGCTGGCTGCTCGGTATGGATGGCATCGGCGTCCTGGCGCTGGCCGGGGCCACTTACATCTCCTCCTCCGGAATCGTCGCCCGCCTGCTGTCCGATCTGCGCCGCTTGGGCAACCGGGAAACGCCCTCGGTCCTGTCGGTGCTGGTCATCGAGGACTGCGCCATGGCCCTCTACCTTCCGGTACTCGCCGTCCTGGCGTCCGGAGGCGTGTGGTGGCAAGCGATCCTGGGCGTCCTGGCGGCGGTCGGCGCGGTGCTGGCCGCGTTCACCCTCTCCTACCGGTGGGGGCACCATCTCGGCCGGCTCGTCGCCCACCCCGATGCCGAACAGCTGCTGCTGAGGGTCCTCGGCCTCACTCTGATCGTCGCCGCGCTGACCGAGCTCGTCCACGCCTCGGCCGCCGTCGGCGCCTTCCTCGTCGGACTCACCCTCACGGGCGAGACCGCGACCCGCACCCGTGCCGTGCTCAGCCCCCTGCGGGACCTGTTCGCCGCGGTGTTCTTCCTGGCCATCGGCCTGTCCGTCGACCCCGCCGACCTGGTGCCCGTACTGCCCGCCGCGCTCGCGCTGGCCGCCGTCACCCTGGTCACCAAGGTCCTCACCGGCCGGTACGCCGCCTCCCGCGACGGGGTCGGCCGACGAGGGAAGTGGCGCGCGGGGACAGCCCTGATCGCCCGCGGCGAGTTCTCCCTCATCATCGTGGGCCTCGCCGGAACCCTGCACGACACCCTCGGTCCGCTGGTGACCGCCTACGTCTTCATCCTCGCCATCGCCGGCCCCCTCCTCACCCGCCTGGCCCCCTCCAGGCCCGGTCCGGGAGCCGACGCTCAAGAGGGCGGGGCGCTCGCGTCTTGATGTGAAGGAGGCGTCGGCTCAGGTGGTGCCTCCGCGTCCCCGGGTCGCGATCCGCCACGACAGGTAACGAGGCTCGCCGGCCACAGGACGATCAACGCGGTGAGCGTCAGAGCGCTGGAGACGGGGTCCTTGTCGGTGTCCCGCCTCCATTCCACGTCCCGGAGCATGAGCCGCGGCAAGCTTCCGGCGAAGCCGACGACCCCGCCGAGGTAGACGGCCAGGGCGGCAAGCACGATCACAGCGTCCCTGCTGGTGATGGCCGCCCGGGTGCTCTCGCTCATGCCCGTCCGGCGGTGCCGCCCTCCGCGGGTTCCAGCGACTCCGCCGCCGGTGCCCCGGCCCGTGCTGCCTCGACCGGCGGTGCCTTCCGGCGACGGCCGGTGAGGTAGGTCGCGATCGGTTCGGTGTAGCGGGCGGTCAACGGGCCGACGATGACGAGCACGAGGACGTACGCGGTGGCCAGCGGTCCCAGGGCGGGCTCGATGCCCGCGGTGACGGCGAGCCCGGCGATGACGATGGAGAACTCGCCGCGGGCGACGAGCGTGCCGCCGGCCCGCCAGCGGCCCTTGACGGAGATCCCGGCTCGCCGGGCCGCCCAGTAGCCGGTGGCGATCTTCGTGGCGGCCGTGACCGCGGCCAGCGCCAGCGCGGGAAGGATCACGGGCGGGATGCTCGCGGGGTCGGTGTGCAGACCGAAGAAGACGAAGAACACCGCCGCGAACAGGTCCCGCAGCGGGCTGAGCAGGTTGTGCGCACCCTCGGCGACCTCACCCGAGAGGGCGATGCCCACGAGGAACGCGCCGACGGCGGCGGAGACCTGGAGCTGCTGGGCGATGCCCGCCACCAGGAGAGTCAGGCCCAGGACGACGAGGAGGAGCTTCTCGGGGTCGTCGCTGGAGACGAACCGGGATATGACCCGTCCGAAGCGGACGGCGAGGAAGAGGACCAGCCCCGCGACGCCGAGCGCGATGGCGAGGGTCAGGCTTCCGGCGGCCAGGCTCACCCCGGCCAGCAGGGCCGTGATGATGGGGAGGTAGACGGCCATGGCGAGGTCTTCGAGGACCAGGATGCTCAGAATGACCGGGGTCTCACGGTTACCGAGCCGGCCCAGGTCGCCCATCACCTTGGCTATGACGCCGGACGAGGAGATCCAGGTGACGCCCGCCAGTACGACGGCGGCGACCGGCCCCCACCCGAGCAACAGGGCCATCCCGGCACCGGGGAGCGCGTTGAGGGTGAAGTCGACCAGGCCGGCCGGGTACTGGGTCTTGAGGTTGGAGACCAGGTCGCTGGCCGTGTACTCCAGGCCCAGCATCAGCAGGAGCAGGATGACGCCGATCTCGGCGCCGATCGCGACGAACTCCTCACTGGTGCCCAGCGGCAGCAGGCCGCCCTTGCCGAAGGCCAGGCCGGCGAGGAGGTAGAGGGGTATCGGGGAGAACTGGAAGCGTCCGGCGAACCGGCCCAGCAGCCCCAGGGCGAGGATGATCGCCCCGAACTCGATCAGGAAGACCGCGGAGGAGTGCATACCGCTCACTCCCGGCCGAGGATCGCTGCTGCGGCCTCGACACCCTCACGGGTACCGATCACGATGAGGGTGTCCCCGCCCGCCAGCCTGAAGTCCGGCGCCGGCGAAGGTATCGCCCCCGCCCGCCTGAGGACGGCGACGATCGACACCCCCGTCTCCGTACGCATCCGCGTCTCGCCCAGCACCCGCCCGTTCCAGTGCGAGTGCGCGGACAACTCGATCCGCTCGGCCACCAGCCCCAGATCGGTGGTCGAGAGCAGGTTCGGGCTGTGGTGGGCGGGCATCAGCGCGTCGATCAGCGCTTCCGCCTCGCCCGCGGTCAACTTCGCCGACAGCGCGCACTCGTCCGGATCGTCCCGGCGGTAGGCGTTCAACGTCCGAGTCCCGTCGCGGTGCGCGATCACCGACAGACGGCGATGCTCGCGGGTGGTGAGGTCGTAGCGGACCCCGATCCCCGGTAGCGGAGTGCTGCTCAGACGTGGGACGGGCACGGGGACCCCCAGATGTGTGCTGTGGCTTCGGCAGGTGAACGGGAACACGGCCTCCGCGCCCCGTGGCCACCTTATCGACACGCAATTCACCTGCATTGGTGATGGAAAGTGCACTGCGGGCGCCCGGTTCAACGCCTGCCGCCCGAGCGGAGTGGACCGCAAGCGCGAGTGGAGCAGCCGCGAGCACTCCTCCCCGGTGATGCATCATTTTTGGAGGTCCCCAATGGCGGGGAACCGCGTGGAGGAGGCGCTGCATGGTCGTATGGAAGCGGATGAGCTCCGGCATTCGTCCCGTACCCAGCCCGGCGCCTACCCCTTCGGTCTGGGCCGTAGCGGCCACCATGGCCCTGATCCTGGTCACGGCCTTCAACCTCCGTGACGGGCAAGGCGACCCCACCCTCGACCTCGTCGCACTGTCGCTCGCCGTGGCCCTGGTGAGCACGGGAGCGCGCCTCACAGCGGCCCCGGGAACCGCATTCCTCTGCTGGCTCATCCTCAACGGCTTCGCCACCGCCCCCTTCGGCCAACTCACCTGGGAAGCCCCCTACGACCTCACGCGGTTCGGCTGCCTCCTCGTGGCGGCATGCGTGGGAACCGTGACCGCCCGCCTGTCCAACGCCCGTGCCGCCTACCATCGCCTCCAGGCGTAGCGCCGCGAGGTCGACGGGGCCGGCTCAGGTCCGGTCAGACCACTTCGGCCTGCCCGCCGCCTTCGTAGGTCCAGCTCTTCACCGGACTCGCCGTGCCATCAGCGGCGAGATCGAGGGCGCGGACCTGCCGTGCAATCCGCTGCTCATTCCCGCTGGAAAGCAGGAGAGTGACGGCCCGACAGGCCGCTTCGACGGGTTGCGCCTACCCTGGAATCAAGGTACCTGCGAGGCCGGAGGTCACCATGATCATTCTCGGGGTCATCCTGCTTGTCATCGGGTTCGTGGCCGGCATTTCCATCTTGTGGACGATCGGGATCGTCCTGGTCGTGATCGGGGTCATCCTGTGGATCCTCGGGGCGGTCGGTCACGCGGTCGGCGGACGCCGTCATTACTGGTAGGCGGCTCGGCTCCGAGCCGACGCCCTCAACAGCCCGACGCTCCGGTGCGTGCGGGTGCCTCGGGTCTCCCTGGGCGGGCTGGTACGGATCCCGATCGCACGTTGCCCCGGGCCGTGAGCGGGTGAGGCGGCCCACACCTCGCCGCTCAGTGAGCGGCGAGGAAGATGGCGATGTAGTGGGCGGTGAAGGCTGCCACCGGCGTCCTGCGCGCCGCCGTCGCGCTCGCCGACGTCACCGGCATCGACGCGCTCAGCATGCGCAGGCTCGCGCAGGAGCTGAACGTCGTACCGATGGCCCTCTACAAACACGTGGCCAACAAGGAGGAGCTGCTCGACGGCATGGCCGACGCCGTCGTCCGCGAGATCGACCCGCCGGCCGCGGGACCCGACTGGCAGCGCGTGGTCCGCGGGCGGATCCTCTCGGCCCGGCGGGTCCTGCTGCGCCACCCCTGGGCGGTCCGGGTCATCGAGTCGCGGACCGGCCCCACCCCGGCCGTGCTCGCGTACCTGGACTCGATGGCCGGGACCTTCCGCGACGGTGGTCTCTCCGCCGACCTCACGCACCACGTCATGCACGCGATGGGCAGCCGCCTCCTCGGCTTCAGCCAGGAACTCTTCGACACCTCGGGCCCCTCAGGACCACCGGTCCCCGGGCCGGCGACGCACTACCCGAACATCGCGGAACTGGCCGCGACGGCCGCACACGACGGGGGCTCCACGGTCGGTGGCGGCTGCGACGACCAGTTCGAGTTCGAATTCGCCCTGGACCTCCTCCTGGACGGCTTCGAGAACCTCCGCCGCCAGGGCTGGACGTCGGCGCGGAAGGCGTAGCGGGTACGGGGGGGGCGGGGGGCTGATTCCCACGCCGCTCCGGCACCAAGAAACCGGTGCGCTTCAGCCCGGCGGTGTCACCGAGAGGCCCACCAGGTCGAGGGCGCGGCGACGGTGTAACCCAGGGACTCGTACAGCGGTCTGCCCAGCTTCGAAGCGGTGAGGGTGACCGGCAGGTCCGCCAGGTGGGCGAGGGAGCCGAGCATGACGGCCCGCCCCACGCCACGCGACCGGAAAGCCGGCGAAGTGCCGACCCAGTAGTGGCTGCCGACGCCGTCGACCACGACGCTGACGCCGGCTCCTGCGGGCACGCCGTCGCGCACGGCGACGAACACGTCCACGCCCGGCTGCCCGATCAGCGCCGTCGGGAACAGCTCGCCGGGGCGGTACGGCTCGAATCCGGCCAGCTCGAAGCCCTCGATCACGATCCGCTCGGCCGCCTGGAGGTCCTCGGGCCGCCGTACCCGGATCACGTCCGGCGCCGGTTCACCGGCGGGGCCGGGCGGGCGCAGCATGACCGGCATCTGCCAGCTGCGCATGCCCAGGTGGCTCAGGTCGGTCGAGCTGAACGGATCCTCGACGTTCACCGGGCCTGCGGCTCGGCGCACCAGCTCGCTCGACTCGTCCAGTTCGCCCGGGTCGAGGACCGGCTCTTGGATCAGGATCCGCAGGCCGGCGCGCACGCCGCCGTCGACCGCGACGAATCCGCGGCGTCGGATGACCCCATGCCCCCGGCATCGGCCGGTCGCTGTCCAAAAGGCGGCGGAGTTACGGGCCTGCCGCATCGGTACCTGGGCCAAGGTCACGGACGTGGCTGGGCCGGCCGAAGAGGATCTTGTTGTCATCACGCCAACGGTAGTGCGCAATTGACCGAGCACACGGGCCACTTGCATGCACGCTGACTGGGCCACCTGCGTGGCGCGCCCGGTCCCGCATTCGGGCCGGCCTGCGATCCCGCGAGATCCTCGGCCGACGGAGGAGGGTTCGATTCCCGTCATCCGCTCCACGAGGCACCCCGAGCGCGCCCCCTCCCGGACGACGCTAAGGTGAGGCGCCGTACTCGGCGGAGCGCTTCCCTGAGGGAGGATCGCTCGCCTGAGGGAGGTGGGGATGGGGCTCATGGACGCGGACCACGCGGGGCTGGTCGTCGCGGCGCAGGCCGGGGACGACCGGGCGCGCGAGGAGCTGATCGCCGCGTACCTGCCCTTGGTCTACAACATCGTCGGGCGGGCGCTGAGCGGACATGCCGACGTCGACGACGTCGTCCAGGAGACCCTGCTGCGCGTGGTGCGCGACCTGCCCGCCCTGCGTGCCCCGGAGAGCTTCCGGTCCTGGCTGGTGTCGATCACGCTCCGCCAGATCAACACCCACTGGCACCGGCAACGCACCTTCACCGGTCGGACCACGGTCATCGACGAGGCGCTTCGGATACCGGACGCCGGCGCCGAGCACGAGGACGTGACGATCCTGCGTCTGCGTGTGTCGGACGAACGTCGTCAGGTGGCCGAAGCCGCGCGGTGGCTCGACCCGGACCATCGCATGCTGATGTCGCTGTGGTGGCAGGAGTCCGCCGGCCTGCTGAGCCGTGACGACATCGCCGACGCGACGGGGCTCACCGTCGCCCATGCCGGAGTACGGCTGCAGCGCATGCGCGAGCAGCTGGAACTGAGCCGGACGATCGTCGCCGCCCTGGAGGCCGACCCGCGCTGTCCGCAGCTGGACGAGACCGTCGCCGGCTGGGACGGTCTCCGTACGTCGGTGTGGCGCAAGCGGATCGCGCGGCACACCCGCGAGTGCCCCGTCTGCACCGCGACGAGGACAGAGCGGATTCCGGCCGAACTCCTGCTCCTCAGCCTCGCGCCGCTGGCCGTCCCGGCCGGGCTCCTCGCCGCGCTGGCCGCCAAGGGCCTGCTGTCGGGTGCGGCCGCGAGCGCCGCCGGGCTGGCCACGGCACACGTCGCCGCCGGCACGGCGACGGCGACAGCGACAGCGACAGCGGGAGGCGGGCTGCACAGCGGGCTGATCGGCACACTCCACGCCGTGACCGCTCATCCGCTGGTCGGCCTCGCCGCCGGCGCGGTGCTCATCGCCGGGACCGCCACCTACGCGGCCTGGCCCGAACCGGCCCCTCGGGAGCCCGGCGTCATCGCCGCGCCCACGGTCGGCACTCCCCCGTCGACCCCGTCGCGCACCACCACGCCGGCCGGACCGCCCCCGGCGAGTCCGTCCGCCGTCGAGGGCACCGTCCCGCTGGGCGCGCAGTCGCTGGAGTCCGTGGACCAGCCCGCCCTGTACGTCACGTACGCCGGCGACTTCGCGACGCTCGGCCGGGTCTCCGCGTCCAGCAGCGCGCAGACACGGCAGCGGGTCACCTTCACGGTCGTCAGGGGGCTGGCCGACGCGGGGTGCGTCACCTTCCGCGCCGCGGACGGGCGCTATCTGCGCCATCGTGACCTGCGGCTACGGCTGAGCGGCGACGACGGCAGCGCACTCTTCCGTGAAGACGCCACCTTCTGTCCGCGCCCCGGGGCGGTCCCCGGGTCGGTGACCCTGCACGCGCACAACTATCCCGGGTCGGTCATCCGCCACCGCGACGGTGGCGTCTGGCTCGACGGCTCCGACGGCACCCGGGCCTTCGCCGGCCAGGCCTCCTTCATCGTGCGCGGGGCCGGGGCCTGAGAGCCCCCTGAGCAATCGTCCGGACGGGGCGACTTTTCTGTTACGACGGCGTGAGCTCGGAGGCCTCCCTTGCGTGGGGTTCCTTCCCGTCGCTCACCATGACGTGCCGGCGTGGCGGGTTCCCCGACTTCCCCCGTTGACGTACGCCCGGAAGAAGGCCCCTCCCATGACGCGACATCCCCGCACGATCACGGCACCCAGGGTGACCCGCGACCCCCGAGAAGAATCATGAAGGGCCTGCACCGGCTCAGCCGGCGTCGCCGGACGGTGACGGTAGGGCTGTCGGCCGCGGCGGTGGTGGCCGGTGTCGTGACGCTCCTGCCCAGCTCCGCCGGAGCCGCGAACCTCGGTACGCAGGCGGCCCCCTCGGGCAGGTACTTCGGCACCGCCGTGGCCGCCGGCAGGCTCGGCGACGCGGCGTACACCGCGATCGCCGACCGGGAGTTCAACATGATCACCCCGGAGAACGAGATGAAGTGGGACGCCGTCGAGCCGTCCCGCGGCACCTTCACGTTCGGCCCCGCCGACCGGATCGTCGACCGTGCGAAGGCGAACGGCCAGCGCGTGCGCGGCCACACCGCGGTCTGGCACTCGCAGCTCCCCGCCTGGGTCGGCTCGATCGGAGACGCGAACACGCTGCGCGGCGTGATGAACCGTCACATCACCACCACGATGACCCACTTCAAGGGCGAGATCTACGCCTGGGACGTGGTCAACGAGGCGTTCGAGGACGGCCCCGGCGGCCGGCTCCGCGGCTCGGTGTTCCAGAAGGTCCTGGGCAACGGCTTCATCGAGGAGGCGTTCCGCACCGCCCGTACTGCCGACTCCTCGGCCAAGCTCTGTTACAACGACTACAACATCGAGAACTGGTCGGACGCCAAGACCCAGGGCGTCTACAGAATGGTCAAGGACTTCAAGTCCCGAGGGGTTCCCCTCGACTGCGTCGGGCTCCAGAGCCACTTCGGAGCGGACGGCCCGCCGGCGAGCTTCAGGACCACCCTGGCCAACTTCGCCGCCCTGGGCGTCGACGTCCAGATCACCGAGCTGGACATCGCCCAGGCATCGCCCGCCCACTACGCCGACGCGGTCAAAGCCTGCCTGTCCGTGGCCCGTTGCACCGGCATCACGGTGTGGGGCGTCCGTGACAGCGACTCCTGGCGCACCGGCGAGAACCCGCTGCTGTTCGACAGGAACGGCAAGCCCAAGCCCGCGTACACCGCCGTCATGAACGCCCTCGGCTCCGGCCCGGGCACCACCCCGGGCAAGCCGGCCGACGGCACCGGTGCCGGTACGGGGGAGATCAAGGGCGTGGCCTCCGGCCGCTGTCTCGACATCCCCGCACCCGCCGCCAACGGCACCCAGGCGCAGCTGTGGACCTGCAGCGGGCAGGCCAACCAGCGTTGGACCCACACCGCCGGCAAGCAGCTGAAGATCCACGGCGACAAGTGCCTGGACGCCAAGGGCAAGGGCACCGCCAACGGCACCGCGGTGGTCGTCTGGGACTGCAACGGCGGCACCAACCAGCAGTGGACCGTCAACACCGACGGCACGATCGCCGGTGTCCAGTCCGGGCTGTGCCTCGACGCCGTCGGTGCGGGCACCGCCGACGGCACCAGGATCCAGTTGCACTCCTGCTGGTCCGGCGGCAACCAGAAGTGGACCGCCCCGTCCGGGTCGGGCGCCGGCACATGCGCTCTTCCGTCGACGTACAAGTGGAGTTCGACGGGTGCCCTGGCGCAGCCGGCGAACGGGTGGGCCTCGCTGAAGGACTTCACCAGCGTGGTGCACAACGGCAAGCACCTGGTCTACGGGTCGAACTTCAACGGATCGAAGTACGGCTCGATGACGTTCAGCCCCTTCACCAACTGGTCGGACATGGCGTCCGCCGGACAGAAGGCGATGAGCCGGCCCGCGGTCGCACCCACGCTCTTCTACTTCGCGCCCAAGAAGGTCTGGGTCCTCGCGTACCAGTGGGGACAGTGGCCCTTCATCTACCGCACGTCGAGCGACCCCACCGACCCCGACGGCTGGTCCGCGCCGCAGCCGCTGTTCACCGGCGGCATCCCCCGCACCGACTCCCCCACCGGCCCGATCGACCAGACCCTGATCGCCGACGACCGGAACATGTACCTGTTCTTCGCCGGTGACAACGGCAGGATCTACCGGGCGAGCATGCCGATCGGGAACTTCCCGGGCAACTTCGGCTCGTCGTACACGACGGTCATGAGCGACACGGAAGCCAAGCTGTTCGAGGCACCCCAGGTCTACAAGGTCCAGGGCCGGCAGCAGTACCTCATGATCGTCGAGGCGAAGGGCTCGAACGGGCGCTACTTCCGCTCGTTCACGGCCTCCAGCCTGAACGGTTCGTGGACCCCGCAGGCCGCCACCGAGAGCAACCCCTTCGCGGGCAAGGCCAACAGCGGTGCCACCTGGACCAACGACATCAGCCACGGTGACCTGGTTCGTGACAATCCCGACCAGACCATGACGATCGACCCCTGCAACCTGCAATTCCTCTACCAGGGCAAGTCCCCCACCGCGGGCGGTCCCTACGACCGGCTGCCGTACCGGCCGGGTCTTCTCACCCTGCAGCGCTGACCCGGCTGACCTGCCCGTTCCACGGTGACACGCAAGGAGAAACAACCCCCCATGAAGAACCCCACGAACGGTGGGCGCCGCGGGCGTCACCGCCGTCGCTGGACCGCGACAGGACTGCTGCTCGGAGCGCCCGCGCTCGTCGTGCCGTACCTCCTGTTCGTGCAGGACGACTCGCAGGCCGCGACGGTCGACGCCGACGCCTACTACCGGCTGATCTCCGTACGCAGCGGCAAGGCGCTCGACGTCAACGCCTTCTCCACCGCCGACGGCACCCGCATCCAGCAGTGGACCGACCAGAACACCGCCAACCAGCAGTGGAAGCTGCGACCCGCCGGGGACGGCCACTACGAGCTGGTGAACCGCAACAGCGGCAAGGTGCTGGGCATAGCGGGCGGCTCGTCCGCCCAGGCGGCCGCCGCCGAACAGCAGACCGACAGCTCCTCCACCTCCCAGGAGTGGCGGATCGACGGCGTGAGCGGCACCGACGCCGTCACCCTCACCTCCCGCAGGAGCGGCCAGGTCCTGGACGTCTCCGGAGGCTCCACCGCCGAGGGCGCGGGAGTCATCCAGTACCCCGGCAGGGGCAGCACCAACCAGCAGTGGAAGCTGGTGAAGACGGCCGGGTCCCAGGCGGCCGGAACCGGACCGTACACGTGGAAGAACGCCCAGGTGGTGGGCGGCGGTTACGTCACCGGGCTCGTGTTCAACCCGCGCGCGAAGGGCCTGCTGTACGCCCGCACCGACATGGGCGGCGCCTACCGCTGGGACGTCGCGGCCGAGCAGTGGATCCCGCTGACCGACTGGGTCGGCGAGAAGGACTGGAACCTGCTGGGCATCGACTCGCTGGCCACCGACCCCGTCGACCCCGACCGGCTCTACCTCGCGGCCGGCACCTACACCAACAGCTGGGCGGGCAACGGCGCGCTCCTGCGCTCCACCGACCGCGGCCGCACCTTCCAGCGCACCGACCTGCCCTTCAAGCTGGGCGCCAACGAGGACGGCCGCGGGGCGGGCGAACGCCTTGTGATCGACCCCGCCGACAACGGCACCCTGCTCCTCGGCACCCGCAAGAACGGCCTGTGGCGCAGCACCGACCACGGGGTGAGCTGGAGCCAGGTGTCCTCGTTCCCCGTCAAGGACGGGGCGGGCAGCGGCGCGGGCATCTCCTTCGTGACGTACGGCCCGGCCGGCAGCGGGACGGTCTACGTCGGCGTCGCCGACAAGTCCCGCTCCCTCTACCGCTCCACCGACGGCGGCAGCACCTGGCAGGCCGTCTCCGGGCAGCCCACCGGCCAGATGCCGCAGCACGGCGTGCTCTCCGGTGACGGCTCGCTGTACCTGACGTACACCGACAATCTCGGACCCAACGGCGTGACGGGGGGTTCGGTGTGGAAGTACACGCCGGCCGGCGCGGCGTGGAAGAACATCTCCCCGTCCCAGGGCTCTTACGGGTTCTCCGGTCTGGCCGTCGACCCGCAGAAGCCGTCCACGGTGATGGTCACCACCCTCGGCCGCTGGTGGCCCGAGGACGAGATCTACCGGACCACCGACGGCGGCACGACCTGGAAGGCACTGGCCGACAAGTCGGTGCGGAGCGCCTCTGCCGCTCCTTACGTCGGCACCCATACCGGGCACTGGATGACCGCCCTGGCCATCGACCCCTTCAGCTCCGGGCACGTGCTGTACGGCACCGGCAACGGCATCCTGCGCAGCAAGGACGCCCATGCCTCCGACAGCGGCGGCACCAGCCATTGGAGCATGGGCGCCCGAGGTCTTGAGGAGACCGCGCTGCTGGACGCGATCGCCCCTCCCGGCGGTGCCACCGTCATCACCGCCATGGGCGACCAAGGCGGTTTCCGCCACGACTCCCTGACCGAGGTGCCCGCCGGTCGGCTGAAGAACCCGATGATGAACAACAGCACCGACATCGACTTCGCCCAGTCCAACCCCGCGATGATGGTCCGCGTCGGCACTGGCGGCGCACAGGACGGCGCCTACTCCACCGACGGCGGCAGTAGCTGGAACGGCTTCAAGGCAGAGCCCGTGGGCAGCGCCCACAGCGGCCACATCGCGCTCGCCGCGGACGGCTCCAGCATCGTCTGGACCCAGTCCGGTCAGGCCCCGTACCGCTCGACCGACAAGGGGGCGAGCTGGTCGAGGGTCGGCGGCCTGGGCACCGGCGCCGTGGTCGTCGCCGACCGCTCCTCGGCCAGGACCTTCTACTCACTGGCCGGCGGCACGCTCCACGCCAGCACCGACGGCGGCGCGACCTTCACCGCCCGGGCCACCGGCCTGCCCGCCGGCCGGCTCGCGGCCGTCCCCGGCGTCGCCGGGGACCTGTGGATCGCCGGCGGCGACAAGGGAGTGCTGCACTCCACCGACGGCGGCCGCACCTTCACCACGCTCACCACGGTGCGGTCCGCCTCCGCCCTCGGCTTCGGCAAGGCCGCGCCGGGCTCCTCCTACCAGGCCCTGTACCTGATCGGCACCGTCAAGGACGTCACGGGCGTCTTCCGCTCGACCGACGAGGGCGCCACCTGGGTCCGCGTCAACGACGACGCCCACCAGTGGGGCAACATCAGCGGCAGCGGCGTCGTCACCGGTGACCCCGACACCTACGGGCGCGTCTACATCGGCACCAACGGACGCGGCCTCCAGTACGGCGACCCGTCCTGACACCGACGCCCGAGCGGGGCCGCAGGCCGTTGCGCCTGCGGCCCCCGCACGGCCCGTGAGGGTCACATGGCGTGGCCGATCCACCGCCGCAGCGCGACATGGGTGGTGTCGCCCAGCCGGCACAGGGCCTCGATGGCATCCATGTCGCCCGGCAGGGGTGCGATGCCCGCGGTGGTGAGAGCGGCGTGCAGCTCCAGGCGGCGGCGGTCGGCCGGTTCGAGACGACCGGACGGACGACCCGTCGGCTCCGGCGCGGGCGGCAGGTCGTCGCCGGGCTCCAGGACACCGCAGACCGTCGGCGTCCGGTCCGGCAGATCGTCGACGAGCGCGGCGGGAAAGCGGTAGGGGTCGAGATCCCGCAGCGCCATGGTGCCGGTGGTGAAAGCCTGAAAACCAGTCACGAATGCCTCCTCGGTCGTCGTGCCACTGCACAGGACGACTGCGAACGGAGCGGAGGCAGTTGCGGCGGACGACGGACTCCACTCGAATGTCCCCTACGGCATCTCGTAACAAAAGCGATGAACCACCCGGCGGGCCCGCTGCGCGGGAGGCGGTTCGACTCAGGTCCGCAGTGCGTCCAGGGCGGCGAGGTCCTCCGGGGCGAGGAGCGGGTCGGCCGCCGCGATGGTGACGGCTTTCCCGCCTGATCACTTGTCGGACCGCGCGCCGGTCAGCCTGGCCGTCACCGCGCTCAGCCACAGCAGGCCGAGGCCGGCGCCGGCGGTGAAGGCCAGGACCGAGGCGGCCGAGGCCACTTGGGCGCATGTCGGGACGGGATCAGGCGGCCGGGCTGCGGTCGGTCGCGCGGCCGGGGCGGCGGGCGGCCGCGGGGCGGGTGAGGGCGCGGGCGCCGAGGGCCGTGGCGAGCAGCCCCACCAGCAGACCGACGTAGGCGCCGCCCAGGCCGTTGCCGGTGCCGAGGCCACCGGACGCGGTGGCCGCGACGAGGCCGCCGAGGGCGACGGCGAGCAGCCCCGCCGCGAGCGCGGCGACGGCACCGGTCCGCCAGGAGCGGCGCAGGGCCCGCCAGGCGAGGCCCACGCCGATCAGACCGAGCACCGCGGCCGTGCTCGCGCCCAGCCGCCCGGCGCTCACGTGGAGGACATCGGCGGCGAGCGGCTGGACCTCGGCAAGCGAGTAACGGTCGTTCATGACGTACTCCTTCTCCTCCTGCGACGGAACGTCCCCCGAGCATGTCCGCCGCACCCCCCGCCGGTCGTCCGACGGACGCGGACTCTTCCGACTGCCACGGCCGCGGCAGTCGCCGCGCGTCTACCACGGACGCGGTAGTCGGCCCTCGTCCACGGGAGGGACTTGCCGGGGGCGGCCGCTTGGGTAGGTTGCGCCCATGAGCAGCACAGCGTCGCGGGTGTACGGAGTCGGGGCCGGGCTCCGGGACGGCCTCAGGAGTGGGCTCACGGGCGAGGCGCGCGCCGTCGTCACCGACGGGGTCATCGCCCTCGGCGTGGCCTCGGCGCTGCTGATCACCGGACTCTCCGGACAGCACTCCCCCACCGGCCTCCTCCCGCTCGGCCTGCTCGGCTACGTGCTCCTCGTCGCAGGCGGCCTCGTCCTCTTCGCGCGCCGCCGCGCCCCGGTCGCCGTCCTCGCCGTCACCGGCCTCTGCGGCGCGGGTTACCAGGCGGCCGGCTTCGACGTACCCGCCGTCGCGTTCCTGTTCGCGGTGTACGCGGCCGTACGGGCGGGCCACCGCACCCTCACGATCACGGTCGGCGTCGCCATGCTCGCCGCCCTTCCCGTCGCCGCCCTGATCTCGGGCCCGCACGACACGGCCGCGGCGTTCGCACAGGCCAGGGGAGCCCTGGAGATCGCCTGGCTGATCGCCGCCGGTTCCGCGGGCGAGGCGCTGCGGCAGGCCGAGCGGCGGGCGGACGAGGCCGAGCGCACCCGCGAGGAGACCGCGCGGCGCCGCGCCGACGAGGAGCGGCTGCGCATCGCACGCGAGCTGCACGATTCGCTCACCCACCAGATCTCGGTGATCAAGGTGCAGGCCGAGGTCGCCGTGCACGTGGCCCGCAAGAGGGGCGAGGAGGTGCCGGAGGCGCTGCTCGCGATCCAGGCGGCGGGCCGCGAGGCGAGCCGGGAGCTGCGCGCGACCCTGGAGGCGCTGCGCGACGACGACACGGCCCCGCCGCGCGGGCTCGCCCACGTGCCGGACCTGGTGGAACAGGCCCGCGCCGGCGGCCTGGACGCGACCCTGACGATCGAGGGCGGGCGTGACGACGTACCGGCGGCGGTCGACCGGACCGTCTACCGGATCGTCCAGGAGTCGCTCACCAACATCGCCCGGCACGCGCACGCCGCCACGGCGTCCGTCACGATCGACCGGCGTGCGGACGCCCTCGCGATCCGCGTCGACGACGACGGCAGGGGCTCCCCGGGCTCGACGTCCTCACCCGGCTCGGGGTCCGCCCACGGCTCGGGGTCCTCACCCGGATTCGGGCTGCTCGGCATGCGCGAACGCGTCACCGCCCTCGGCGGCCGGCTGCGCGCCGAACCCCGCCCGGACGGCGGCTTCACGGTCGAGGCCGTGCTCCCCGTGGACCGTACGCCGTGATCCGCGTCGTACTGGTCGACGACCAGCCGCTCATCCGCAGCGGATTCCGCGTCCTCCTCGACCTGGAGGACGACATCGAGGTGGTGGCCGAGGCCGGTGACGGACAGGAGGGCCTGGACCTGATCCGGGCCCACCTGCCCGACATCGCGCTCATCGACGTCCAGATGCCGGTGATGGACGGCATCGAGGCGACCCGGCGCATCGCCGCGGACCCGGCCCTGGCCGGAGTGCACGTCGTGATCCTCACCAACTACGGCTTCGACGAGTACGTCTTCGACGCGCTGCGCGCCGGTGCGACCGGATTCCTCGTCAAGGACATCGTGCCGGAGGACTTCCTCCACGCGGTCCGGGTCGCCGCGCGCGGAGACGCCCTGCTCGCCCCCTCGATCACCCGCAAGCTGATCAGCCGGTACGTCGCCCAGCCGCCCCTCGACACCGGCACCCGCACGGGGCTCGAGGAGCTGACCAACCGGGAACGCGAGGCCGTGGCCCTCGTCGCGCAGGGCCTGTCCAACGACCAGATCGCCGACCGGATGGTGATCAGCCCGACGACCGCGAAGACCCACGTCAACCGGGCCATGACCAAGCTCGACGCCCGGGACCGGGCCCAACTCGTGATCCTGGCCTACGAGTCGGGCCTGGTGGTCCCGCGTACCTCCTGATCCGCCGGTCAGGACTTCGTCCCGCGGCCGGTCACCGCCATGCCGAGCGCCAGCAGGCTCAGGCCGAACATCACGACGCCCAGCGGGACATGGAGCGACGGTACGTGGGCGATGCCGAGCACCACCTGCACCGAGGCCAGTACGAGGAAGCCGGACGCGTACAGGAGGGGGCGGGGCGACCCGCCCCCCGGTCGCCACGCCAGGATCGCGGCGAGCACGTACAGCATCGACGCCCCGTACATCACGCGCGATCCGACGTCGTGCAGCGTCGCGCCGAGCGCCGAGGACATCAGCATCCCGGCCGTGGCCGCCTGGAAGAAGAGGGACAGGGTCTGCAGGGCGAGCGCGACACGGAGGAACGTGGATCCTCCCCGGACTCCGGTCGTCGCTCCGGTCGTCGCGGCGGAGGTCGTTGCGGTCGTCGCTGAGTTCGTCGGTATGGCCACGGTGTGGTCCCCCTCTTCTGCCTCTCGGCGGTGGGTCGGTACTGTCTCGGTGGTCCGACGACGCAGGACCTCGAAATGTCAGGCGCGGCACGGACGAGGCGAACCAGGAGGCGGTCGTGACCATGATCAGTCCGCCGGAGCCGGGCCCCGACGGGCCCGGGCAGGACGCCGGACCCGACCTGAGCGCGGTCCTCGACGAGCGGCGCCGGCTGATCAACGTCGCCTACCGGCTGCTCGGTTCGCTGGCCGAGGCCGAGGACGCCGTCCAGGAGACGTACGCCCGGTGGTTCGCGCTGTCGCGGCGGCAGCAGGAGGCCATCGCGTCGCCGGGCGCCTGGCTGACGACGGTCGCCGGGCGCATCTGCCTCGACGTGCTCGGTTCGGCGCGCGTGCGGCGCGAGCGTTACGTCGGCTCGTGGCTGCCCGAGCCGCTTCCCGACCGTGACGAGTGGTTCGGCGGGCGCGCGGACGGCGGCAGGGCCGGGTCGACCGACCCCGCCGACCAGGTCACCCTGGACGAATCGGTGAACATGGCCTTCCTGGTCGTCCTGGAGTCGATGACGCCGGCCGAGCGCGTGGCGTTCGTCCTGCACGACGTCTTCCGGTACCCCTTCGCGGAGATCGCGGAGATCGTCGGCCGGACTCCCGCCGCCTGCCGTCAGCTGGCGTCCTCGGCCCGTCGGCGCGGGGGCGCCGGGGCCGCGCGGGTTCCCGCGGTCCGGACGACCGGACAGGCGGCAGCGCGGGCGGGGCAAGCGGCGCGGGCTGGGCACGGCGGACAGGCAGGGCACGCAGGGCAGGCCGTGCTCGTACGACGGTTCAAGGAGGCGTGGGAGGCCAGGGACATCGAGGCCCTCGTCGGGCTCCTCGACCCCGACGCCACGATGGTCGCCGACGGCGGCGGCATGGTCGGCACCGTCCTCCGTCCGGTCCAGGGCGGCGCGGACATCGCCCAGTACCTGATCCACATCGCCGACAAGGTCCCCGGCCTCAGACTGCTCGAACGGACGGTCAACGGCGTGCCCGGCCTCGTCGCCCAGTACCGCGGCGTCACCGTGACCGTGGCGGCGTTCGGCCTCGCCGCCGACCGCGACGGCCGTGCCGACCGCGTCGAGCGCATCTGGGCCGTCCGCAACCCGGAGAAGCTCGGCCCGTGGACGTGGACCGAGGACGAACCCGGGCGGCGCGCCTCCGCTTCCCCCGTTCTTCCTCCTACTCTCGGCACATGACCGACGACAACGAGATCCAGCTCAAGGCCATCGCCGCACTCACGGCTCTGCGCGGGGGCGTCGGGACGGAGTACGTCTCCGACCTGCTGGGCGAGGTCATCCCCACGCGCTTCCTCGTCCCCGACAGCGACGACCCGACGGATGTCGGCCTGGCCGTGCTGAGCCAGCTGTCCGAGCCGCTCAGCGCCCTGATCAACGGCTTCGTGCTGGCCTTCGAGACGGTCGCGGAGGCGTACGACCGGACGGAGCCGGACACGCCCACCGACGCGATCCTGCAGGCGCTCGCCCTCGGCATCGCACGGGACGACTCCGAGTGATCCGGCCGGAACAGGGAACCCGCCCTTAACAAGCGAGGGTCCCCGGCCGCCACGCAGGCGTGGTGGTGCCCCGACAGCGACCCGAGGAGGCGACCGTGCCCGCACTCCGGATCCAGGCTCCCGTCACGACTCCCGTCACGGCCACCGCCCCACCGGTCGCGGCGGCGCCGGCCACAGCCCCACCGGTCGCGGCGGCGCCGGCCACAGCCCCACCGGTCGCGGCGGCGCCGGCCGCCACGGCGACCGGCGGCCGGCGGCCGCTCGCCTCACCGGTCTGTTCGCACAACGAATGGGACCCCCTGGAGGAGGTCATCGTCGGACGTCTCGAAGGCGCGACGCTCCCCTCCAGCCATCCGGTCGTGTCCTGCAACGTCCCGTCCCGGGCCGCCCGCTGGCAGGGCCTCGCCGCCGGTCTCAGGTACCCCCGCCTGCTGGTCGAGCGGGCGCAGCGGGAACTCGACGGGTTCATCGCCCTCCTGGGGTCCCTCGGCGTCACCGTCACCCGGCCGGACGCGGTCGACCACCGCCGGCGCTTCGGCACCCCCGACTGGTCCTCGCGCGGCTTCTGCAACGCCTGCCCGAGGGACGTCATGCTGGTGATCGGCGACGAGATCATCGAGACGCCGGGGGCGTGGCCGTGCCGGTACTACGAGACCGGCTCGTACCGCAGGCTCGTCAAGGACTACTTCCGGCGCGGCGCGCGCTGGACGGCCGCGCCGAAGCCGCAGCTCACCGACGAGCTGTTCGAGGACGACTTCCGCATCCCCGAGGACGGGGAGCCCATGCGCTACATCCTCACGGAGTTCGAGCCGGTCTTCGACGCGGCGGACTTCGTCCGCGCGGGACGCGACCTCTTCGTGACGCGGAGCAACGTCACCAACCGCATGGGCATCGACTGGCTCCGCCGCCATCTCGGCCCCGGCTACCGCGTCCACGAGATCGAGAGCCGGTGCCGCACGCCGATGCACATCGACACGACGTTCCTGCCGCTCGCGCCCGGCAAGGTGCTGGTCAATCCCGAGTACGTGGACGTCGACCGGCTGCCCGACGTCCTCGGCTCCTGGGACGTCCTGGTCGCCCCCGAGCCCGACCCGATCGACGAGCGGCTGCTGAGGCTCACCTCGATGTGCGGGAAGTGGCTCAGCATGAACGTGCTCATGGTCGACGAGAGGCGGGTGATCGCGGAGCGGAGCCACACCACCATGCTGCGGGCGCTCGAGCGTTGGGGCTTCGAGCCCATCCCGTGCGACCTGCAGCACTACGCGCCGTTCGGCGGCTCCTTCCACTGCGCGACGCTCGACGTCCGGCGCCGGGGCACGCTCCAGTCGTACGTCGACTGACTCCTGATCCGCTCGCACGCGTCGACTGACTCCTGAGCCGCACGCGGAGATCCGGTCGGCCGCCCACCGGGGGTACCCGGTGGGAAAATGCTCCATGATCTACCACGTCGTGACCTCCGCCGAGTGGGCCGGGTGGAACGCCCGCCCCGACGCCCCGTACGCGCCCGCCTCCCTGGCGGAGGACGGTTTCGTCCACTGCTCTCCCGACGAGAAGACCACCCTGGCCGTCGTCAACGCCTACCTCCGGACCGCGCCGAGGCCCCTCCTCGTCCTGCTCCTCGCCGAGGACCGGCTGACGTCGCGGCTCGCGTTCGAAGCGGCGGCTCCGACACCGCCGCCCGGGGTGGACGAGGGCGTCCTGTTCCCCCACCTCTTCGGTCCGGTCGACCGCGGGGCCGTGGACCGGATCCTGGAGGTCGTATGGGACGAGGACGGCAGCCGTGCAACGGGCCTGAAGGAGTGGAGCTGAAGCGCTGAGGCGACGCTGATGAGGCGTCAGTCGTCCTGACCCGCCGTCGGCGGCTCACTCACCGGGGATCTGACCGCGATGCACTCGACGTCGATCTGGTCGGCCAGGTCGCTCAGCCGCCGGGCCAGGGCGAGGGTGGTCGCGGGGTCGAGGTCCGTCCCGTCCGCCTCGGTCGCGCGCAGCCAGCCCGCCGCGATCCGCCGGAGCAGGCCGGTGACCTTGGTGGCGGGGATCAACAGCTCTCCGCGCGAGGCGGAGACCAGGGGTATCGACGCGTTCATGGTGAACCGACCTCCTCCCGTGGGGCTGTCGTTGGTGTGGGCCCTCGGAGAGCGGCTGCCCCGGACCGCGGGGGCTACACCCCCGTGCCGATGTCAGGAATCGAGAAGCGGGGGTGCCTGGGCCCCACTAACTTGTCGACATGGACATCACCATTCACACCACCGCTCTTCCGCACGACGACCCGGACGCCTCCCTCGCCTTCTACCGCGACGCCCTCGGCTTCGAGGTGCGCAGTGACGTCGGGCAGGGCCGGACCCGGTGGATCACCGTCGGGCCCGTCGGACAGCCCGGTACGTCGATCCTGCTCGCGCCGCCCGGCGCCGACCCGGGGATCACCGAGGCCGAGCGGCGCACCATCGCCGAGATGATGGCCAAGGGCACCTACGGCTGGATCCTGCTCGCCACCCCTGACCTCGACGGGACCTTCGAGAAGGTGCAGGCGGCGGACGTCGAGGTCGTCCAGGAGCCGACGGAGCAGCCGTACGGCGTCCGTGACTGCGCCTTCCGGGACCCGGCGGGCAACCTCGTCCGCATCCAGGAGCTCCGTGCCCAGTAGCTCCGTGCCCAGTAGCTCCGTGCCCCCGTGTCCAGCAGCTCCGCTGAAAGGGTTCTGCTCATGTGTCATCCTGCGTGGATGAGCGCACTGAACGAGGCGCAGCGCCTCGGTGATCTCGCGCGGTTGCGCCGGGTCCGCGACCGGATGGACCGGGAGTACGCACAGCCGCTGGACGTCGAGGCGCTCGCCCGCGGCGTCCACATGTCGGCCGGGCACCTCAGCCGCCAGTTCCGGCAGGCCTACGGCGAATCGCCGTACTCGTACCTCATGACGCGGCGCATCGAGCGCGCGATGGCCCTGCTGCACCGCGAGGACCTCAGCGTCACCGACGTCTGCTTCATGGTGGGCTGCTCCTCCCTCGGCACCTTCAGCACCCGGTTCGCCGAGCTCGTCGGCGTGCCGCCCAGCGTCTACCGGCGCCAGGTCGCGGACGGCGAGGCCGGGCTGCCGTCGTGCGTGGCGAAGCAGGTGACGCGGCCCGTCAGGAATCGAGAAGCACCCGTGCGGGCCCCCGGCATAGCGTGAATCCCATGAACGCCATCGCATCCGTCACCCTCGAGGTGGCCGACCTCCCGGCCGCCGACCGCTTCTACACCGCCTCCGGCCTGGGCGCCCATGTGCGCCTGCGGGCCTCGGACGCGCCGAGCACCGGTTTCCGCGGGTTCACGCTGTCGCTCACGGTGTCCCAGCCGGCCGACGTCCGGCAGATCACCGACGCCGCCGTCGCCGCCGGGGCCACGGTCCTCAAGCCCGCGTCGAAGTCCTTCTGGGGTTACGGCGGCGTCTTCCGGGCCCCGGACGGGACCATCTGGAAGGTCGCCACCTCGGCGAAGAAGGACACCGGCCCGGCCACCGGCCGCGTCGACCAGTTCGTCCTGCTCCTCGGGGCCACGGACGTGGCCGAGACCAGGGCGTTCTACGTCGCGCACGGCCTCACCGTCGGCAAGAGCTTCGGGCGCAAGTACGTCGAGTTCACCGCCGGTGACAGCCCCGTCAAGCTCGCCCTGTACGGGCGGCGCGCCCTCGCCAAGGACGCCGGCGTCCCCGTCGACGGCGACGGGTCCCACCGGATCGTGCTCGGCGGCGTCGGCACCGGTGCCTTCACCGACCCGGACGGATTCGCCTGGGAAGCCGCTCCGGTGTCCGCCACCGCCTGACCCGGGCCACACCGCCCGACCCCGGCGGCACGGCACCTCCGACGAGGGCCGCCCCGCGCGAGGGAATACCCGTGTCGCCCCGTGTGAATTCGGGGCGACACGGGTGAAAATTTGTCATGTAAACACATGGGATGCGGACGGGCGAAATCCTGTACCCGGCAGACCCCGCGCCACCGTGCTACTGTCGATATCAGTTGCAGTTGTGGGTCCCGAACGACGAGTGCCCCTTCCGGTTTTCCGGCGCTGGGCACCCTTTTTCATTTCCGGGCTTTTTCCGGGCGGGGCGATCATCGCAGCGACGCGGAGCGCGCACGGCGTGCGCTCCGAGCACTGCCCCGAAGGAGAAAAAAGATGGCTACTGGCACCGTGAAGTGGTTCAACTCGGAAAAGGGCTTCGGCTTCATCGAGCAGGACGGTGGCGGCCCCGACGTCTTCGCCCACTACTCGAACATCGCCGCCCAGGGCTTCCGTGAGCTGCAGGAAGGCCAGAAGGTGAGCTTCGACATCGCCCAGGGCCAGAAGGGCCCGACGGCCGAGAACATCGTCCCCGCCTGACACCCCGGCGCTGACGCGTAGCACGAGCTGACGAGCTGAGGCCCGCACCTTTGGGGTGCGGGTCTCAGTTCTTTGTACCCCTATCGGTTGCGGGAATTTCCTGCCCGGCCCCCTTCTGGACCACTTCTCCGCAGGAGTCACCATGCGCTGTGTCATCGCCCGCTTCCCGTTCGAGCTGACCAAAGCCGGCGTGCTCGAATCGATGAAGGGCGTCAAGCCGGAGCCGGCCGTCGGTGACGTCGTCGTCATCGGACGCCGCCAGTTCCCCGTGAAGCAGGTGGGCGAGGTCGTCACCCGCCAGGACCGCCGCGACTTCAGCGCCGGCGAGGTCGTGCGCGCGATGACGAAGCTCGGCTTCACCTGCCTCACGGTCCCCGCCGAGCAGCCCTCCGACACGACCTTCTGAGGGCTGCGGCCCGGCCGGGGACAGACCCTGGGCCCGGCTCCTCGGAGACCTCAGTCGGAGTAGCGGAAGTCGCCCACCGTCCAGGCGCTGACGTCCGAGAGGGCGACCCGGTACATGCCGCCGGTCTCCGGGATGCCCACCGTGCCCTGAAGGATGCGGGCGAGGTGGAAGTGCAGATGGGTGGGTGGCCCCTCCTTGGGTCCGGAGGGGCTGAAGATTCCGGAGAACTCGCCCAGTCGGGACGAATCCGTCAGGACCTCCGACACGCGCTGTCTCCACAGGGCTTCCGGGGCCAGCCGTCCGGTGAGGACCGCACCCCCCACGACCACCGTCAGGGACATCTGGTTGCTCTGCCCGGACTCCACCGTGGCGGCAATGTCAACGAGCAGCTCGTCAGGCTTCGACATGAAAGCCGATTCTAGGGGTTGTCCTGCCGGTCGGGCCGGGCCCCCGTGCTCGGACCCCGCCCCCGCCCGTCCGGCGGCCCTAGAGCGGTGCCGTTTCGTCCGCCGGGAACGCCGGGCCGTGGCCGGGGACGATCACGTCGGCCGTGCCGAGGACGCGCAGACGGGACTCCTTCAGGACGGTGTGGTCCGGGGCCACCGGGTCCTCCACCGGGCCGTTCGGCCGCCACCAGAGGTCCCCGGCGAAGGCGACGACACCACCCTCCGTACCCGCGAGGAGCGTGATGTCCTCGGGGCTGTGGCCGGGGGTACGGATCAACCGCAGGGACGGGGCGAGCTCGTGGCCCTCGGCGTCACGGTCGGTCCACTGGTCGTTCTCGTAGATCGCCTTGTGGTCGTGGACGCGGGCCCGGCCGAAGAGGCCGACGTTCATGGTGTTGTCCGGGTGGTGATGGCTGAGCACCACGTCGGTGATGTCGTCGGGGCCGAGACCGAGCTCGGCGAGCGGGCCGAGGATCTGGTCCCGGCTCGCCACCATGCCGGGGTCGACGATCACGTGCCGGTCGCCGTCCCGCACGTAGGAGACGGTGGCGGCGACCCCGGGCCCGGTGGAGAGCGTGTAGCCGGTGGTCAGGATCGTGTACGTGGCGGTGCGGCCGCCCGGTGCGTCGTCGTGGTGTGTCATGCCCCCAAGTCTTCTGCGGAACACGGCCCTTCACGAGTGGCCGTCCTGCCAGCGATCGCGGGAATCGTGCCACGGTGCCACCGCACCACGTCTGTCGCGCGTGCCAGACTCGCCCCCATGCCGCCGCCCTTCGTGACCGTCGCCGCCTACGCCCCGCACGGGGTCGGCATGCTCGGCGCCGGCATCGTCTCCGAGGTGTTCGACGCGCGCGGCGGGGACCTGCCCCGCTTCGACTTCGCGCTCTGCACCGACCGGCCGGGGAACGTCCGCACCGACGTCGGACTGCCGCTGGTGGTCGAACACGGCCTGGACCGGCTGGCCACGGCCGACCTGGTGATCGCCCTGCCCTGGGCGGAGTTCCGCACGCCCCCGGGGCCCGCCGTCCTCGACGCGCTGACCGCCGCGCACGCGCGCGGTGCCCTGGTCGCCGCCCACTGCGTCGGCGCGTTCGCGCTCGCCGCGGCCGGGCTCCTCGACGGGCGGCGCGCCACCACGCACTGGCGGTTCGCCGGACTCCTCGCCGAACGCCACCCGGACGTCACCGTCGAACCCGACGCCCTCTACGTCGACCAGGGCCCGATCGTCACCGGCGCGGGCGCCGCCGCGGGCTTCGACCTGTGCCTGCACCTGCTGCGCCGGGAGTACGGGGCCACCACGGCCAACGCCATCGCCCGGGACCTGGTGCTCCCCTCCCACCGCGACGGCGGACAGGCCCAGTACCTGGCCACCCCGGTCCCCGAGGACAGCCGGGACGAGCGCCTCACCGACGTCCTCGCCTGGGCCCGGGAGAACCTCCACGAACCGCTCCCCGTGGCCGAGCTGGCCCGCCGGGCCCTGATGAGCCGGCGCTCCTTCGCCCGCCGCTTCGCCGCCTCCACGGGCACCACCCCGCACGCCTGGCTGCTCTCCCTGCGCCTCGGCCGCGCCGAGGAGCTCCTGGAGACCACGGACCTCCCCGTCGAGGAGGTCGCCCGCGCGGTGGGCTTCGGCAGCGCGGCGGTGCTGCGCGCCCAGTTCGTACGCCGCAGGGGCGTCCCGCCGCGCTCCTACCGCCGGTCCTTCACCCGGGCGCCCACACCCTGAAAGGCCCGCGGACGCCCTGGGCAGGACCGCCGGGCGTACGCGATCATGCCGCCATGAAGCTGCGCTGCGCCGTACTCGACGACTACCAGGGCGTCGCCCTCGCCTCCGGCGACTGGGGGTCGCTGGCGGGGCGTGTGGACGTCCGCGTCCTGCGCGAGCACCTCACCGACCGGGACACGCTGATCGCCGCCGTACAGGACTGCGAGATCCTCGTCGTCATGCGGGAGCGGACCCCCGTCGACGCGGCGCTCCTCGCCCGGCTGCCCCGGCTCCGGCTCCTCGTCACCTCCGGGATGCGCAACGCCTCCGTCGACGTCGCCGCCGCACGCGCGCGCGGGGTCACCGTCTGCGGCACCGCCAGCAGCCCCGCGCCGCCCACCGAACTCACCTGGGCGCTCCTCCTCGGCCTCGCCCGGCACGTCCCGGCCGAGGCGCGGGCCCTGCGGGAGGGCGGGCCCTGGCAGTCCACCGTCGGCGCCGACCTGGCCGGCCGGACCCTCGGGCTCGTCGGCCTCGGCAAGATCGGCGCCCGGGTGGCCGCGGTCGGCCTCGCCTTCGGCATGCACGTGCGCGCGTGGAGCCCGAACCTGACCGAGGAGCGGGCGGCCGAGCACGGCGTGCGGCTCGCGCGCGGCAAGCGGGAACTGCTCGCCGACAGCGACTTCGTATCGCTCCACATGGTGCTGTCCGACCGCACCCGGGGCCTGCTCGGGGAGCCCGAGCTGCGCGCGATGCGCCCGCACGCCTATCTCGTCAACACCTCACGGGCCGGTCTCGTCGACGGCGGCGCACTCCTTCGGGCCCTGCGCGAGGGGTGGATCGCGGGGGCGGGCATCGACGTCTACGAGACCGAGCCGCTGCCCGCCGACGACCCCCTGCGGTCCCTGCCGAACCTCCTCGCGCTTCCGCACCTCGGGTACGTCACGGAGGGGAACTACGCCCGCTACTTCGGGCAGGCGGTCGAGGACATCGAGGCCTTCCTGAAGGGCGCGCCGGTGCGCGAGCTGGCCTGATCCAAACGAAAGACCCTAGTCCAGGCTCGTACGCGCCAGGGCGAGGAACTCCTCGTCCGTCAGGCCCAGTTCCCGGGCCTCCGTCGCCGCCTCGCGCAACCGGGAGACGAGGCGGGCGCGGTCGGGGGCGGTGGCGCCGGGGACGATGACGGCGCCGCGGCCCCTGCGGAGTTCGATCAGGCCCTCCTCGCGGAGCCGCTGGTAGCCGCGCAGGACGGTGTGGACGTTGACGCCGAGGGAGTCGGCGAGTTCCCTGGCGGCCGGGAGGCGCTCGCCGGGCGCGGCGGAGCCGTCGGCGAGGGCGCCCCTGACACAGGCGGCGATCTGGTCGCCGAGCGGGACGGCGGAGGCCGGGTCGACACGGAAGAGCACGGTCAGACCCTCCCATGCCGCTCGGCGAGCGTGTTGAGGAGGGCGGCCGCGGTCGCCGCGTCGGGCACGGTGACCGCGAACTCGCGGCCGCTCCCCCGCCGTACGACGAGGGCCTCGCCGGTGTGGAGCACCACGCCGGTCCTGTCCGCCCTGACCCGGTAGCCCCAGCCGCCGAAGTCGCGGAGCACGGCCGTGGTGTCCAGTTCCCTGACGGTCGCGCCCGCGACCTCGTCGAGCGGGACCCGGACGCGGGGCCTGGGGACGAGGGAGGGCCGGACGGTGACGCCGCGCCGGTCCACGGTGACCCGGACGCGGGCCAGGGCGAGGCCCGGCACCCCGATGACCAGGCCGAGCAGGGCGAAGAGGGCACCGGGCCAGGGCGCGAGGAGCAGACCGGCCGGGACGGCGGCGAGGGCGAGCACCGAGAGGACGGTCAGAGGGCGGGAGGCGGTGGCCCTGGACCAGCCGGCGACCTCGCTCGCCCCGAGCGTGAGCCTCGGGCCGTCGGTGGCGCCGGGCCGGGCGGCGGATTCGTCCGCGGGGACGAGGGAGGCGAGGAGCAAGCCGACGAGGGCGAACACGGCGGCGGCCGCGGCGGCGAGGGCCAGGCCGGTGAGCGGGGAGGCGATCTGGGCGGGGTCGGTGGCGTCGAGGTTGGCCCGGAGGAGGACGACGAGCAGCGCCCCGATGAAGCCGGCCGTCGCCCACGCCCCCCAGAGGGCGGAACGGCGGACCAGGACCGTCCAGCCGGTGCCGAGGCCGACGAGCAGGCCGACGCCGAGGACGGCGAACGCGGAGCGCCCGGTGAAGCCGTCGGCGCGGCCGCCGTCGCCCACGGCGAAGTGGGTGGCGAGGGTGTCGGGGAGCCGGTCGGACCAGAGGGAGAGCAGCAGCAGGTACGTGGCGAGGGCGAGGACGAAGGGCAGCGCGGCGAGGGCGCGGAGACGGGGTGTGGCGAGTGGGCCGACGTGGTGCGTGGCACGGGTCATGGAAACCTCCGTTGTTCGCACCAGGATAGAACAACTTGTTCGCACTTTGCTAGAACAACTCCCTTCCCGCCCTGGATTGCGGCGCTGATCTTCGACGGTTCACTGGTCCACATGCGCATGAATGGGGATATGCACATGCGTCATCGGCCCACCACCGTCACCATCACCGCCTTCGCCGCCCTCACCTTCCTCACCGTCGCGCTCACCACCGGCTGCTGCGGCGACGACAAGCTCGACCCGATGCGTGCTCAGGAGTGAGGGCTCGACGCGCTGAAGCTGCCCGACGCCTGGCAGACCACCAAGGGCGAGGACACCGGCATCGCCGCCGCGGGCAACGACTCCACCCTGCTCCAGCCCTACGAGCTCGGCACGCCCGTCCGGGTCGTCAACGCGGCCGACCCCAGCGGCAAGCCCGCCACCCTCACAACTTCGGCGCCCAGAACGCCGTCTCGGCGCCGGGCGTCGACATCCTCTCGACCCTCCCCACGTACCCGACGAAGGAGACCCTGAAGAACACCTCGGGGTACGGCAAGCTGTCCGGTACGTCGATGGCCTCCCCGCACGTCTCCGCCGTGGCCGCGCTCCTGCGCCACCAGAGCGGGGTCCGGTGCATGGGGTCTCCCCAGGCCCGCAGGGCCTGGGGGACGCCTCGCAAGGCGGAGGAGGGCGCCATGGCGGAGCCATGGCGACCGACGACAACGCGGCGAGGCGCGGTGCCAGGGCCCGCGAGCCCGGCCTGATCCAAACGACAGGCCCTAGTTGTCGCTGCCGTCCAGGGCCGCCCGCAGCGCCTCGGCGAACTCCGCCGGGGCGCCATGCCGGCCGAACTCGCCGCCCAGGAAGCCGCCGTGGTGGCTCGGGAAGACGGCGAGCGGGGTGCCGAGCCCCTCGGCGACGGCGGCCGCCGCGCGGGCCGCGAACTCGCCCTCGGACTCCTTCCCCGCGGCGACGACGATCCGGGTCGGCGCGGCGCGCAGGGCGGGGAAGTCGGGGCGGTAGGAGGTGCAGCCGCGCATGTTCTGGCCGAGCAGCGGGTCGCCGCGGGAGCCGTCGTCCTCGGCCGGCAGGCCGAACGCGGCCGGGGAAGGCGCGGGCTCCTGCGCCCAGTCCGCCGGGAACGGGCCCTTCCGGCTGGTCAGCGCGAGGAACTTGGCCATCCCGGGCCCCCAGCCCTCCCGCAGATAGGTCGCGTGCACGTCCGCGCAGACCCCGAGCACCGCCTCCCGGTCCGGGACGACCTGCGCGGTCGGCGGCTCGTGCGCGACGAGGGTGTGCACCAGGTCGCCGCGCCGGGCCACCAGCGCGAGGGCGTTGACGGCGCCGCCGCTGCTCGCGAAGACGTCGACGGGGCCGGCGCCGAGCGCCTCGATCAGCCGGACCAGGTCGTCGGCGTGCTCCTCGGGCAGCGTCTCCGCCGCGCCGTCGGTCCGCTCGCTGCGGCCCACTCCGCGCGGGTCGTAGGTGACGACGGTCCGGTCGGCGAAGTGGGAGGCGAGCGTGGTGAAGCCGGTCGCGTCCATGGGGGAGCCGATGAGCAGCAGGGGGGTTCCGGCTCCGGGGCGTACGTCGTAGCGGAGGGTGGCGCCGGCGGTGTCCAGGGTGCGGGTCTCGGTCTCGGCCATGGGTCTCTCCTCGGTGGTGGGACGGTCAAGGGGTAGACCGCCGCCACCGAGGGAACTCATCGGTCGCGCACCGGGGAACGTCTACTCGGCGCCGCCGCAGTCGTGGTCGGCGGCGTCGACCACGACCCGGTCGAGGAGGCTGCGGAGAAGCGCCTGCTCGGCCTCGGTCAGGTCGCCGAAGAGCTCGCGCTCCGCCTCGCCGACGGCGGCGTCGACGCGGCCGAGGACCGCGGCGCCCGCCTCCGTGATCTCCACGATGTGGCGGCGGCGGTCGGCCGGGTCACGGCGCCGCCCGGCGAGCCCTTCGGACTCCAACTCGTTGAGCACCGCGACGAGTTGGCTGGGGTCGATCTCCATGGCGGCAGCCAGTTCCCGCTGGCTCATGGCCCCGGGGGCGAGCCGCATCAGCGTCATCACGTTCCTCGGATGGAGTCCGGCGACACCCAGGGCCGCGCGGATGCGCGCGCTGGTGAGCTCCCCGCGGAAGGAGAGGAGGAAGCCGAGGCGGTCGGTCGAGGGAGCTGCCATGCATCCACCGTAGCAGCGGCCCTATTGTGGAGCGATGTCAATCGTTGATACCGTTCAACGATTACGAATCCCGAATCATTGGATGACACTCATGTTCATCGGTTACGTCGTCGTCGCCGCGCTCGTCGCCTTCGCCCTCTCCGCCTCCTCCTTCCTGACCTTCACCCGGAACCCGCAGATCACGGGCAGCATGACCAAGCTCGGCGTCCCGGACAGCTGGCTCCCCTGGCTCGCGACCGCGAAGACGGCCGGCGCGATCGGCCTGCTCGTGGGCCTCGCCGTCCCCTTCATCGGCGTGGCGGCGGCGGTCGGCGTGATCCTCTACTTCATCGGCGGCGCGATCACCCACCTGCGCGTGAAGGACTACGAGGTGGCGCCGGTCGTGGTGCTCGCCCTCCTCGCGGTGGCCGCCCTGGTCCTGCGCATAGCGTCCGCCTGACCGGCCCCACCCACCGACCCCCGTACGGCGGGCGAGGCCTCCGGCGAACACACCGACGACTAGTCGTCGTCGCCTTCGAGGTCGCCCTCGGTCTCCAGGAACACCTGCCGCAGCGCGGCCAGGGTCTCCGCGTCCGGCTTCTCCCACATGCCGCGCGACTCGGCTTCGAGGAGCCGCTCCGCGATGCCGTGCAGGGCCCACGGGTTGGCCTCCTTCAGGAAGGCCTGGTTCGTCGGGTCGAGGACGTACTCCTGCGTCAGCTTGTCGTACATCCAGTCGGCGACCACGCCCGTCGTGGCGTCGTAGCCGAAGAGGTAGTCGACGGTCGCCGCCAGCTCGAACGCGCCCTTGTAGCCGTGGCGGCGCATCGCCTCGATCCAGCGCGGGTTGACCACGCGGGCGCGGAAGACCCGGGAGGTCTCCTCGACGAGCGTGCGGGTCCGGACGGTCTCCGGGCGGGTCGAGTCGCCGATGTACGCCTCCGGGGCCGTGCCCTTGAGCGCGCGGACGGTCGCCACCATGCCGCCGTGGTACTGGAAGTAGTCGTCCGAGTCGGCGATGTCGTGCTCACGGGTGTCCGTGTTCTTCGCCGCGACCGCGATCCGCTTGTACGCCGTCTCCATCTCGGCGCGCGCCGGGCGGCCTTCCAGGCCCCGGCCGTAGGCGTAGCCGCCCCAGACCGTGTAGACCTCCGCGAGGTCGGCGTCCGTGCGCCAGTCGCGGGAGTCGATCAGCTGGAGGATGCCCGCGCCGTACGTGCCGGGCCGGGAGCCGAAGATGCGGGTGGTGGCGCGCCGTTCGTCGCCGTGCTCGGCGAGGTCGGCCTGCGCGTGCGCCCGCACGTAGTTGTCCTCGGCCGGCTCGTCCAGGCCCGCCACCAGCCGTACGGCGTCGTCCAGGAGGCCGATGACGTGCGGGAACGCGTCGCGGAAGAAGCCCGAGATGCGCAGCGTGACGTCGACGCGCGGGCGGCCGAGCTCGGCGAGCGGGATCGGCTCCAGGCCGTTGACCCGGCGCGAGGCCTCGTCCCACAGCGGGCGGACGCCGAGCAGGGCGAGCGCCTCGGCGACGTCGTCGCCCGCGGTGCGCATCGCGCTCGTACCCCAGAGGGAGAGCCCGACGGAGGTCGGCCACGCGCCGTTGTCGGTGCGGTAGCGCTCCAGGAGCGAGTCGGCGAGCGCCTGCCCGGTCTCCCAGGCGAGCCGGGACGGCACGGCCTTCGGGTCGACGGAGTAGAAGTTCCGGCCGGTCGGCAGGACGTTGACGAGACCGCGCAGCGGGGAGCCGGACGGGCCGGCCGGGACGAAGCCGCCGTTCAGGGCGTGCACGGCGTGCGTCAGCTCGTCGGTGGTGCCGGCCAGGCGCGGCACGACCTGCTCGCAGGCGAAGCGGAGGACGGCCTTCACCGACTCCAGCTGCATCCCGTACGCGGTGCCGCCCATCGGCGGGGCGCCGAGCCCGATGACGGCGGCGTGGGTGATCGCGTCCACGGACCAGTCGGCGGCCTCCATGGCCTCGACCACCCGGCGGGCGCGCGCCTCGATGTCGTCGGTCCTGGACCGTTCCGAGGCCGACTCGTCCAGGCCGAGCGCCTCGCGCAGACCCGGCAGCGCCTGCGTGCCGCCCCAGATCTGGCGGGCGCGCAGGATGGAGAGCACCAGGTTGACGCGGGCCTCGCCCTCCGGGGCGCCGCCCAGGACGTGCAGGCCGTCGCGGATCTGGGCGTCCTTGACCTCGCACAGCCAGCCGTCGACGTGCAGCAGGAAGTCGTCGAAGCCGTCGTCCTCCGGGCGCTCCTGGAGGCCCAGGTCGTGGTCGAGCTTGGCGGCCTGGATCAGGGTCCAGATCTGGGCGCGGATCGCGGGCAGCTTCGCCGGGTCCATGGAGGAGATCTGCGCGTACTCGTCGAGCAGCTGCTCCAGGCGGGCGATGTCGCCGTACGAGTCGGCGCGGGCCATCGGCGGCACCAGGTGGTCGACGAGGGTCGCGTGGACGCGCCGCTTGGCCTGCGTGCCCTCGCCCGGGTCGTTGACGAGGAAGGGGTAGATCAGCGGGATGTCGCCGAGCGCCGCGTCCGGGCCGCAGGCGGCGGACAGGCCGGCGTTCTTGCCGGGCAGCCACTCCAGGTTGCCGTGCTTGCCCAGGTGGACCATGGCGTCGGCGCCGAAGCCGCCGTCCTCGGCGCGGGCGGCGATCCAGCGGTAGGCCGCGAGGTAGTGGTGCGACGGCGGCAGATCGGGGTCGTGGTAGATCGCGATCGGGTTCTCGCCGAAGCCGCGCGGCGGCTGGATGAGGATCAGGAGGTTCCCGCGCCGCAGCGCGGCGAGGACGATGTCGCCCTCCGGGTTGCGGGAGCGGTCGAGGAACATCTCGCCGGGCGCCGGGCCCCAGTGCTCCTCGACGTGGGTGCGGAGCTCCTCGGGCAGGGTCGCGTACCAGCGCTTGTAGTCGGCGGCCGGGATGCGGACCGGGTTGCGGGCGAGCTGCTCCTCCGTCAGCCAGTCCTGGTCGTGGCCGCCGGCCTCGATGAGGGCGTAGATCAGCTCGTCGCCGTCGCCGGAGACAAGGCCGGGCAGCTCCTCGGCGGGCCCGAAGTCGTAGCCCTCCGCGATCAGGCGGCGCAGGAGGGAGACGGCGGACGCGGGGGTGTCGAGGCCGACGGCGTTGCCGATGCGGGAGTGCTTCGTCGGGTACGCGGAGAGGACGAGCGCCAGCTTCTTGTCGGCGTTCGGGATGTGCCGGAGGCGGGCGTGCCGGACGGCGATCCCGGCGACGCGGGCGGCGCGCTCGGCGTCGGCCACGTACGCGGGCAGGCCGTCCTCGTCGATCTCCTTGAAGGAGAACGGGACGGTGATGAGCCGGCCGTCGAACTCCGGGACCGCGACCTGGCTGGCGGCGTCCAGCGGGGAGAGGCCCTCGTCGTTCTCCTCCCAGGCGGCGCGCGAGCCGGTCAGGCACAGGGCCTGCAGGATCGGCACGTCGAGCGCGGCGAGCGCGCCCGCGTCCCAGGCCTCCTCGTCGCCGCCCGCCTGCGCCTCGGCGGGCTTGGTGCCGCCGGCGGCGAGGACGGTGGTGATGATCGCGTCCGCGCCGCGAAGGGTGTCGAGCAGCTCCGGCTCGGGGGCGCGCAGGGACGCCACGTACAGCGGGAGGGCCTGCGCGCCGGCGTCCTCGATCGCCTCGCAGAGGGCGCCGACGAAGGCGGTGTTCCCGCTCATGTGGTGGGCGCGGTAGTAGAGCACGGCGATGGTCGGGCCGCTGTCGTTCTTCGCGACCCGGTCGAGCGGGCCCCAGGTGGGGGCGGCGGCCGGGGCCTCGAAACCGTGACCCGTGAGCAGGACGGTGTCGGAGAGGAAGCGGGCCAGCTGCTCCAGGTTCCCGGGGCCGCCGTGCGCCAAGTAGGCGTGCGCCTCGGTGGCGACGCCGATGGGGACGGTGGACGTCTCCATCAGCTGGGCGTCGGGAGCCTGTTCGCCGCTGAGGACGACGACCGGCTTTCCGGCGGCGCGGACCGCGTCGAGGCCGTCCTCCCAGGAGCGGAGCCCGCCGAGGAGGCGTACGACGACGAGGTCGGCGCCGTCGAGGAGGCCGGGCAGTTCGGCGAGGGGAAGGCGGGCGGGGTTGGCGAAGCGGTACTCCACCGGGCCGCCGGCGGAGGCGGCGTTCGCCGCGCGGGCGCTGAGCAGGTCGGTGTCGGAGTGCGACAGCAGCAGAAGCATGGCGAGCGCAGGCCTTCCTCGGGGTTGTCCGCGCCCCGGGTGGTCGTGTGGGTTGGGGCCTCCCCTTGCTCGAGCGAAGCCGAGAGCTTGGGGAAGGGAGTTCCTGACTCACCCGTTCCAGGTCGTACCGAAGTACAGCCGGCCGGGCTCACAGTGGCGGGACCGCGCCGGATTCTCACCGGGCTTCCTCCCCGGGGTCCTGGGACCCCATGCCGTCTGCATAGTAGATCGTGCCGTCGGCGGGCCGGGGCGGGCCGGGGGAGTCGGCCGGATCACACCCGGTGGCCGGGCGGTTCCCCGTGGGTATGCTCGCCGCCATGCCGCCCACCCCGCACACGACGCCCGAACCGGGCGAAGCTCGCATAAGGGACCGAGGCGACGCCTGCCCGGGGGCGCTGCGCCTGCACCCCGCCGAGGACGGCCGCCTGGCCCGACTGCGCCTGCCCGCAGGCAGACTGACGTCCCGTCAGGTCGAGGCTCTGGCGACGGCTGCGGAGACCCTGGGCGACGGGCGCATCAGCATCACCTCGCGCGGCAACGCGGAGCTGCGCGGCCTCGCGGACGACTGCGGAGCCTCGCTCGCCGCGCTCCTCGACGAGGCGGACCTGCTGCCCTCCCCCACCCACGAACGCGTCCGCAACATCGTCGCCTCGCCCGCCTCGGGACTCGACGGACTCGGCCACGCGGACGTGCAGTTGTGGGCGCGCGCCCTTGACGCCGCACTGTGCGCCGAGCCCCGGGCGGCGGCCCTTTCCGGCCGTTTCCTCTTCGTCCTGGACGACGGGCGCGGGGACGTGGCCGGGCTCGGCGGAGATGTGAAGTTGATCGCAGACGCGGACGGCACCGCCGTGCTGTGGCCCGGCGGCCGGCAGGTCTTCCGGCTCGCCGCCGCCGACGCCGTCCGTGCCGCCCTCGCCGCCGCCCTCGCGTTCCTGGACGCCGCCGACGCGGCCGGGACCGGAGCCTGGCGGCCCCGGGAACTGCCCGTCACCCATGTCCCCGACTGGGCCGGAGCCCTGGCGGCGGCCGGGATCGCGGCCGAGGCCCTCCCCGTACCGCCGACACCGTTCTCCGCACCGCCCGGACCCGGGGCCCTCGGGGACGGCCACCTGTACGTCCTCGCGCCGCTCGGCCGGCTGACCGCCGCCCAGCTGCGGGCCCTGCTGCCCGCCGACGAGGTCCGGTTCACGCCGTGGCGCGGGGCGGTCGTCGTGGGAGCCGGACCGGGAGCCGCCGCCGGCAGGCTCGGCGGCCTGGCGGCGCACGGCCTGATCACCCGCCCCGACGCCCCGCTGGCCGGAGTCACCGCCTGCACCGGGCGGCCCGGCTGCGCCAAGTCCCTCGCCGACGTACGGGCCGACGCCCTCGTCGCGCTCCCGGGGCCGCTGCCCGTGCACTTCTCCGGGTGCGAGCGGCGCTGCGGACACCCGCACGGCGCCTGGGTCGACGTCCTCGCCACCGGAACGGAAAACGACAGCGCCGACAGCTACTCGGTGGACGACGTCCCCACCCCCCGTACCTCCCTGTCAGAAGCCGTCGCGGCGGCCCGCGGCCCGGCGACACCCACGAGATGAGCGAGAGCGACACGATGTTCGACTACGAGAAGGACGGCGCCGAGATCTACCGCCGGTCCTTCGCCACGATCCGCGCCGAGGCCGACCTGACGGGCCTGCCCGCCGACGTCGCCCAGGTGGCGGTCCGGATGATCCACGCCTGTGGCATGACCGACCTCGTGCAGGACATCGCCTACTCCCCCGGCGTCGTCGCGAACGCCCGCGCCGCCCTCCGCGCCGGCGCCCCGATCCTCTGCGACGCCCAGATGGTCGCCAGCGGCGTCACCCGCAAGCGGCTCCCCGCCGACAACGAGGTGCTCTGCGCGCTCTCCGACCCGTCCGTGCCCGGCCTCGCCGCCGAACTCGGCACCACCCGCTCCGCCGCCGCCCTCGAACTGTGGCGGGACCGCCTCGAAGGCTCCGTCGTCGCCATCGGCAACGCGCCCACCGCTCTCTTCCACCTCCTGGAGATGGTCGCCAAGGGCGCCGGGAAGCCCGCTGCCGTCCTCGGCATACCGGTCGGCTTCATCGGCGCCGCCGAGTCCAAGGACGCCCTCGCAGCCCAGGAACTGGGCCTCGAATACCTCGTCGTACGGGGCCGGCGCGGCGGCAGCGCGATGACCGCGGCCGCCATCAACGCGATAGCGCACGAAGCGGAGATCCAGGCATGAGCACCGGCACGAGCACCGAGACCGGAAAGCTGTACGGGGTCGGCCTCGGCCCCGGCGACCCGAACCTGATGACGGTGGCCGCCGTGAAGGCCATCGCCGCCGCCGACGTCATCGCGTACCACTCGGCCCGCCACGGCCGCTCCATCGCCCGCTCCATCGCCGCCGAACACCTCCGCGAGGACCACATCGAGGAGCGGCTGATGTACCCGCTCACGGTGGAGACCACGGACCACCCCGGCGGCTACCGGGGCGCCCTCGACGACTTCTACGAGGAGGCCGCGGCCCGCCTCGCCGCCCACCTCGACGCGGGCCGCACGGTCGCCGTCCTCGCCGAGGGCGACCCGCTGTTCTACGGCTCGTACCAGCACATGCACAAGCGGCTCGCCGGCCGCTACGACACGACCGTCATCCCCGGCGTCACCTCGGTCTCCGCCGCCGCGGCCCGGCTCGGCGAGCCGCTGTGCGAGGCGGAGGAGGTCCTCACGATCATCCCCGGCACCCTGCCGGAGGACGAGCTGACGGCCCGCCTCGCCGGCACCGACTCGGCGGTCGTGATGAAGCTCGGCCGCACCTTCCCCACCGTGCGGCGGGCCCTGGAGCGGGCCGGCCGGCTCGACGACGCCCGTTACGTGGAGCGGGCGTTCATGGCGGGCGAGCGGACGGAGAAGCTGACGGACGTCGACCCGGAGTCCGTCCCGTACTTCTCGGTCGCCGTCCTCCCCTCCCGTATCGACCAGGAACTCCCCGTACGGGACCGGGGCGAGGTCGTCGTCGTCGGCACCGGCCCGGCCGGCGCGCCCTGGCTCACCCCCGAGTCGCGCGGCGCGCTCGTCAACGCCGACGTCCTCGTCGGCTACACCACCTACCTGGACCGGGTTCCGGTGCTGCGCCCCGGGCAGATCCGGCACGGCTCCGACAACAAGGTCGAGTCCGAGCGCGCCGAGTTCGCCCTCGACCTGGCGCGGCGCGGCCACAAGGTCGCGGTCGTCTCCGGCGGCGACCCGGGCGTCTTCGCCATGGCGACCGCCGTCCTGGAGGTCGCCTGCGAACCGGCGTACGCGGACGTTCCCGTACGGGTCCTCCCCGGGGTGACCGCCGCCAACGCGGCCGCCGCCGCCGCGGGTGCCCCCCTCGGCCACGACTACGCGACGATCTCGCTCTCCGACCGGCTCAAGCCCTGGGACGTCATCGCGACGCGCCTGCGGGCGGCGGCGGAGGCCGACCTGGTCCTGGCCCTGTACAACCCCGGCTCCAAGTCCCGCACCCACCAGGTGTCCGCGGCCCGCGACCTGCTCCTCGAACTCCGCTCGCCGGAGACCCCGGTGGTCGTGGCGCGGGACGTCGGCGGCCCGGAGCAGTCGGTCCGGATCCTGACCCTCAAGACCCTGGACCCGTCCGAGGTCGACATGCGGACCCTGCTCCTGATCGGCTCCTCCCAGACCCGCGCGGTCGAGCGCGCCGACGGCCGGACGATCACCTGGACACCGCGGAGGTACGGCTGAGGCATCCGATACGGGTGAGGCGGCCGGGGCCGTCGGGGGTCAGCCGCTCCGGGTGAAGGTGCCCAGGCCCTCCTGGTCCAGGTACTCGACGCGGACGGTCTTCCCGTCCGGGGAGAACGTGACGCCCGTGAGGCCGACGGCGTTCTCGCCGCGGGTCGGGAAGCTGAACGTGTTCCCGGCGTAGTGCGTGAGCCGGTACGACTGGGGCTCCGGCCCCAGTCGCAGGACCAGGCCGCCGCCGTCCTCCTCGGCCACCGTCAGCCTGCCGTAGTAGTCGCTGGTGTACGTGCCGGTGTAGGCGCTGTCGGCCTTCGCGGGATCGGCGTCGGCGGGCTTCTTCGCGTAGTCGGTCGGGGACCGGTCGGCGTCCGCCTGCTGCTGGTAGATCCCGTCGAGGAGCGGCACCCAGTCCCGGCTGGGCTCGCCGTCCTGCGCGGTCTCGAAGAAGTCGAGGGAGACGGCGTCCGCGACGCCCACCGGGGCCCCGTTGGTGAGGACGACGATCCCGAGCCGCTCGCCCGGCAGCATCGTGACGTTGGTGTGCGCGCCGAGCTCGAACGCGCCGGTGTGCGACAGGCGCAGCCGGCCCTCGTCGTCGTACGCCACGTTCCAGCCGAGGCCGTAGAAGCCGGTCCGGCCCGCCGGGGCGTGCGCCGGTGAGGCGACGGACTCGGGGTGGTGGGTCAGGTCGAGGGCGTCCGCCTCGATGATCCGCTTCCCGTCGAGCGAGCCGTTCGCGAGCTGGAGCCGCAGCCAGGTCGCCATGTCGCGGCCCGAGGAGCTGACGCCGCCCGCGGGGGACTGGGCGTCCGGGTCCCGTACGGACGCCTTCCACGTCCCGTCGGCCTCCTTCACGTGGCCGACGGCCCGGTCGGGGTTCGAGGCGAAGTCCTGGAAGCGGGAACTGGTGTCGTTCATGCCGGCGGGCCGGTAGAGCGTGTCCTCGGCGAGCTTCTCCCACGGCACGCCCTTCTCGGCGGCGACGGCCTCCGCCGCCGCCGTCAGACCGAAGTTGGTGTACGCGTAGCTCGCGCGGAACGGCGCCAGGGGCTCGTACCGCAGGTGCGACAGGATGTACTCCTGGTCGTAGCCGAGGTCCTCCAGCAGGTCGCCCGCGTGGTCGGGCAGACCACTGCGGTGCGAGAACAGGTCGGCGACCGTCACATGGGAGCTCACCCACGGGTCCTTCAGCCGGAACTCGGGCAGCTCGGGGGCGACGGGCTTCTGCCACCCCTCGACGCCGACGGCCCCGGCGACGACGGTGGAGGCGATCGGCTTCGACACCGAGGCGAGCTGGAAGACGGTGTCGCCGTCGACCCGGGCGGCCTTGCCCACCTCGCGCACCCCGTACCCCTTGAGGTGGACGACCCTGTCCTCGTACACGACGGCGACGGACACCCCGGGCACCCCGGTGCGCTTCATCAGCGCCGCGACATCGGCGTCGATCCGCCCGACGGCCCGGTCGACGTCCGCCCGGTCGAGCACGGGCGGCGGCTGCGCCGGGGGCGGCTCGGGGGTCGGAGTGGGCCCTGTACCGGAGGCCATGCCCAGAACGGACACGAGCCCTGCTGTGACCAGCCATCGGACGGTCTCCATTCCTCCATTGAACGCCGGGCGGAATCACCTGTCGCGCGGAGGGAACGGTGCCGGCGGGACCCCGGCGGCGCCCGCGTGTCAGGACCTGCCGGGCCCCCGCAGCACCCAGGCGGCGGCCTCCTCGGGGGTCGTCGCCACCTGTACGCCCTCCGGGACCTGGGGGCGGCGGACCAGTACGACCGGGATGTCCGCCTCGCGCGCCGCGGTCAGTTTCGGGGCTGTCGCCGTGCCGCCGCTGTCCTTCGTGACGAGGACGTCGATCCGGTGGCGGGCGAGGAGGTCCCGCTCGCCGGCCAGGGTGAACGGGCCCCGGTCCAGGAGGACGTCCGTGCGGGCCGGCATCGGCGGTTCCGGGGGGTCCACCGAGCGGACCAGGAACCACTGCGGGCAGGCCGCGAACGCGGCCAGGCCCATGCGGCCCGTCGTCAGGAAGACGCGGTCGCCGAGGCCGTCCAGGGCCCCGGCGGCGGCGTCGAGGGACGGCACCTCGTGCCAGTCGTCGCCCTTCTCCGGGACCCAGCCTGGGCGGCGGAGCGCCAGCAGGGGAACATGGGCGGTGGCGGCCGCCCCGGCCGCGTTGAAGCTGATCCGCTCGGCGAAGGGATGCGTGGCGTCGATGACCGCGTCCACCGAGTGCTCCCGCAGCCACCGCGCCAGTCCTTCGGCGCCGCCGAAGCCGCCGATCCGGACCTCCCCGGCCGGCAGCCGGGGGCTCGCCACCCGCCCCGCGAGGCTGCTGGTGACCCGGACCTCGCCGTGCAGCAGGCCCGCGAGGGCGCGGGCCTCGGTGGTCCCCCCGAGAATGAGTATGTGCACCACAGGAGCCCTTTCGTGACGTCAGGCGGCGGGCGTGAGGCCCAACTCAAGCACACCGGTCTCCGGCCGGGCTGGACGACGGGCGCGTGCGCCACGGCCGCGACGACGGCCGCGTACACGGCCCTGCTCACCGGCGAGTTCCCGGACCCGGTGACGATCACGCTGCCGAAGGGCCAGACTCCGTCGTTCGCGCTCACCGCCGAGTCCCTGGCCGGCGGGTCCGCCATGGCCGCCGTGGTCAAGGACGCGGGCGACGACCCGGACGTCACCCACGGCGCCGTGATCCGCTCGACGGTACGGCTCCTGCCGCCCGGTTCCGGCGTCGTCTTCCGGGCCGGCGAGGGCGTCGGCACGGTCACCCTTCCCGGCCTTCCCCTCGACGTGGGCGAGCCCGCGATCAACCCGGTGCCCCGGCAGCTCATGCGCGAGCACGTCGCCGAGGTCGCCGCCCGGCACGGCGGCGGCGGCGACGTCGAGATCACCGTCTCCGTCGACCACGGCGCCGAGATCGCCCGCTCCACCTGGAACCCCCGGATCGGCATCCTCGGCGGCCTGTCGATCCTCGGCACGACCGGCGTCGTCGTCCCGTACTCCTGCTCGGCCTGGATCGACTCCATCCGCCGGGGCGTGGACGTGGCCCGCGCGGGCGGTCTCACCCACGTGGCGGGCTGCACCGGCTCGACGTCCGAACGGACCGTGTCGACGCTGTACGACCTGCCGGAGATCGCGCTCCTCGACATGGGCGACTTCGCGGGCGCGGTCCTCAAGTACGTCCGCCGCCACCCGGTCGACCGCCTGACGATCTGCGGCGGCTTCGCGAAGCTGTCCAAGCTGGCGGCGGGCCATCTGGACCTCCACTCGGCCCGCTCCCAGGTCGACAAGGCCTTCCTCGCCGACCTGGCCCGTGCGGGCGGCGCGTCGGAGTCCCTGGCGGCGGAGATCACCGGTGCGAACACGGGGCTCGCCGCCCTCCGCCTCTGCGAGGCCGCCGGCGTCCCCCTCGGCGACCTGGTCGCCGCCCGCGCCCGCGACGAGGCCCTGACGGTCCTGCGGGGCGCTCCGGTCGCGGTGGACGTGGTCTGCGTCGACCGGGCGGGGACGGTGGTGGGGCGGTCGGCGGTGGCGGGGCCGGGGAAGCTGTCGGGGGCGTGAACCCGGCGCGCGCCGCCGGTCGCCGGTAATGCGGGCGACAGTCGCCCCGGCCGCCCCGGAGAATGCCCGCATGCCCGACTTCCTGCGCAAACCGACCCTCACCGGCGACCTGGTGGTCCTCCGTCCCGTCACGGCGGACGACGTGCGGGCGCTGCTTCCGCTGTTCGAGGACCCGGAGGTGACCCGGCTGACCGGGAACCACACGCACTTCGACGAGGCGGCGCTGCGGACCTGGTACGGCTCCCGGGGCACCACGGACGACCGGCTCGACCTCGCCGTCGTGGAGCGGGCGACCGGCCGGGTCGTCGGCGAGGCCGTCCTCAACCTGTGGGACGAGCCGAACGAGAGCTGTTCCTTCCGCATCGGACTCGTCCCCGACGCGGCCGGCCGTGGCCTGGGCACGGAGGCGACCCGCCTGATCGTCGGATACGGCTTCGGTTCACTGGGCCTCTACCGGATCTCCCTGGAGGTCTACGCCTTCAACCCGCGCGCCCACCGCGTCTACGAGAAGGCGGGCTTCCGCACGGAGGGCGTGCTGCGGGGGGCGCTGCTGTGGGAGGGGGAGCGGGTGGACGCGACGGTGATGTCGGTGCTGGCGCCGGAGTGGGGCGTCACTCGGGACGCGGTTCCCTCCTGAGCCCTTCGCGGCCGCCCATGACCGGGTAGCCGATCTCCGCGATGTCCTCGGCCAGGTCGGCGAGCTCCACCTCCGGGTTGAGGGCCGCGACGATCTCGGGCGTGAGGGGGCGCAGGGCGAGGACGTGGCGTACGGCCTCCAGGTCGACCGGGGTCTCGTAATAGTCCGAGGCCCACGTCGCGTACGCCTCCGCCGAGCGGTCCGTGAGCAGGCGGAGGAGACGGCCGGAGCCGTCGGGGTCCTCGTGGCCGTCCAGGTCCGGGAAGTCGACCGGTCCCGTCCGCCAGGCCGTGTCCGTGGGCTCGCGCCACAGGCAGGCGGTGGTGACGTGCACACCGTCCTCGTCCGTGAACGCGGGCTCCGTCAAGTACTCCCGGAAGGCCTCCGGGACCCCGTCGAGCACCCCGGGCCAGGTCTGGCCGTCCGCGAGCGGCCCGTACGGGCTCAGCGGCGACTCGTGGTCGAAGACGCGCGCGAACGCCCCGGCCGGGGAGAGGACGATCGTGTACTCGCCACCCGACCCGTCCCGCATCGACGCCAGTTGCTCGCTCTCCGACCAGTGCGCGTCGAAGGAGTAGTACCGGCCCTCCCACTCCGGGCTCAGGACGGCATCCAGCATCGCGAGCCCCCGGGAGTGGTCGCGCAGTTCCTCGATCCCCGGCAGCGTCCGGGCCACGTCGTAGACGGTCATGGGTCCATTCAAGACCGTGGCACCGACATGCGGCCCCCGACCCCCGAACCTAGGCTTACGAGGGCACACCCCGCCCCGAGCGAGAGGGAGTCCCATGGCGAAGCGCGGCAACAAGAAGCGGGCCCGTAAGAAGAAGAACGCGAATCACGGCAAGCGGCCGAACGCGTAGGCGCGCAGGACGTGACATGCGGCGGGGCCCCGGGGATCGGACTTCCCGGGGCCCCGCCGCATGCGCTCCCGGGCGGCTCAGCAGACGTGGCGGTCGCGGGCCGGGTCGTACAGGTGGCTGTCGCGGAACTGCGTGGCCGCGAGCGTGCGGCCCACCAGGATGACGGCCGTCTTCGTGATCCCGGCTTCCTTGGTCCGGGCCGCGATGTCCTCCAGGGTGCCCCGAAGGACGATCTCGTCCGGCCGGCTGGCCATCGCGACGACGGCGGCCGGGCAGTCGGCGCCGTAGTGGGGGACGAGTTCGGCGACGACCCGGTCGACGTAGCGGGCGGCCAGGTGGAGGACGAGCAGGGCGCCGCTGCGGCCCAGGGTGGCGAGGTCCTCGCCCTCGGGCATCGGGGTGGCCTGCTGGGCGATCCGGGTGAGGATCACCGTCTGGCCGACCGTCGGCACGGTCAGCTCCCGCTTCAGCGCGGCGGCGGCCGCCGCGTACGCCGGGACGCCGGGGACGACCTCGTACGGGATGTCCAGCGCGTCGAGCCGCCGCATCTGCTCGGCCATCGCGCTGAAGACGGACGGGTCGCCGGAGTGGAGGCGGGCCACGTCCTGGCCGGCCTCGTGGGCGGCGGCGATCTCGGCGACGATCCGGTCCAGGTCCAGGTCGGCCGTGTCGACGAGGCGCGTGTCCGGTCCGCACTCGGCGAGCAGCTCGGTCGGGACGAGGGACCCGGCGTAGAGGCAGACCCCGCACTTCGCGAGGGTCCGCGCGCCGCGCAGGGTGATCAGGTCGGCAGCGCCCGGGCCCGCGCCGATGAAGTAGACGGTCATGCTTCCTCTTCCTTGGTTACGGACCACTGCGTGACCGGCATCGCCTGGCGCCAGCCGGTGAAGCCGCCGACGGGGACGGCGGTGGCGACGGCGAGCCGGACCAGTTCGCCGCCGTGGCGGCGGTAGCGGTCGGCGAGCAGCGCCTCGGACTCCAGGGTCACGGTGTTGGCGACGAGCCGGCCGCCGGCGGGGAGGGCGTCCCAGCAGGCGTCGAGGAGGCCGGGGGCGGTGAGGCCGCCGCCGATGAAGACGGCGTGGGGAGTGGGGAGGGCGGCGAGCCCGTCCGGTGCGGCGGCGGTGACGACCTGGAGCGCGGGTACGCCGAGGGCGTCGGCGTTGCGGGTGATGCGCGCGGCGCGCTCCGGGGACTTCTCGACGGCGATGGCCCGGCAGGAGCGGTGGGTCCGCATCCATTCGACGCCGATGGAGCCGGAGCCGCCGCCGATGTCCCAGAGGAGTTCGCCGGGGGCGGGGGCGAGGGCGGCGAGCGTGGCGGCGCGTACGTACCGCTTGGTGAGCTGGCCGTCGTGTTCGTACGCCTCGTCGGGCAGGCCGGGTACGGCGCCGAGCCGGAGGGTGTCCGGGTCGCGTACGCAGTCGAGGGCGAGGACGTGGAGGGCGTCGGTCCGCTCAAGGGGCCAGTCGGCGGCGGTCGCGTCGAGGATCCGCTCGCGGGGGCCGCCGAGCTGTTCGAGGACGCGGACGCGGGTGCCGCCCCAGCCGGTGGCGCGGAGGTACGCGGCGACGTCGGCGGGGGTGCCGGGGCCTTCGCCGAGGACGAGGAGGCGGCGGCCGTCGTGGAGGGCGGCGGCGAGGGCGGCGAGGGGCCGGGCGACGAGGGAGACGGTCTCGACGGCTTCGAGGGGCCAGCCGAGGCGGGCGCAGGCGTACGAGACGGAGGACGGGTGCGGCAGGACGCGGAGCCGCTGGGCGCCGACGGTCTCGGCGAGGGTGCGGGCGATGCCGTAGAAGGACGGGTCGCCGCTGGCGAGGACGGCGATCGTCCTGTCCTGGTGGGCGGCGAGGAGTCCGGGGACGGCGGGGCGCAGGGGGGTGGGCCAGGTGATCCGCTCGCCGGGGCAGTCGCCGGCGGGCAGCAGGTCGAGCTGGCGGGGGGCGCCGATGAGGACCTGGGCGGTGCGCAGGACGCGGCGGGAGGTCTCGGGGAGCCCGTCCCAGCCGTCCGCGCCGATCCCGACGACCGGCACCACCGATATCGCAGCGTTCACGTCGGGGACTTTACGTGAGCCCGGCACGGACCTTGCTTCTGGGCGTTCCGCCTGCGGGGGACGGGGCCCTACTTCTGGGCGTTCTGCCCGACGTAGAAGAGGAGCCAGACGAAGCCGGCGAAGGCGTGGGTGGCGAAGACGTAGACGAAGACGCGGAGCATGACGCCCCGCTCCTTCCAGCGTTCGTTGTCGTACGTCTTGTCGTCGCCAGGGCTCATGCGCCCAGGGTACGGGGCGGGAATAGGTGAGGGGGGTGCGCCGTTGGAGCGGATAGTTTACGATTCAACCAACAGCCCCCGAGGCGAGAGGTGAGCACGATGCAGTTCGGGATCTTCACCGTCGGCGACGTGACGACCGACCCCACCACCGGCCGTACGCCGACCGAGCACGAGCGGATCAAGAACACCGTCGCCATCGCGCTCAAGGCGGAGGAGGTCGGACTCGACGTCTTCGCGACCGGCGAGCACCACAACCCGCCGTTCGTGCCGTCCTCCCCCACCACGCTCCTCGGGCACATCGCCGCCCGCACGGAGAACCTGATCCTCTCCACGTCCACGACCCTGATCACCACCAACGACCCGGTGAAGATCGCCGAGGACTACGCGACCCTCCAGCACCTCGCCGACGGCCGCGTGGACCTGATGATGGGCCGGGGCAACACCGGCCCGGTCTACCCGTGGTTCGGACAGGACATCCGGCAGGGCATCCCGCTCGCCATCGAGCACTACGCGCTCCTCCACAAGCTGTGGAGGGAGGACGTGGTCGACTGGGAGGGCAAGTTCCGCAGCGCCCTCCAGGGCTTCACCTCCACCCCGCGCCCGCTCGACGGCGTCCCGCCGTTCGTCTGGCACGGTTCCATCCGCTCCCCCGAGATCGCCGAGCAGGCGGCCTACTACGGCGACGGCTTCTTCGCGAACCACATCTTCTGGCCCAAGCACCACACCGAGAAGATGGTCCGGCTCTACCGCCAGCGGTACGCGCACTACGGCCACGGCACCCCCGAGCAGGCCATCGTCGGCCTCGGCGGCCAGGTGTTCATGCGGAAGAACTCGCAGGACGCGGTACGCGACTTCCGCCCCTACTTCGACAACGCGCCCGTCTACGGCCACGGCCCGACCCTGGAGGAGTTCTCCCGCGAGACCCCGCTGACCGTCGGCTCGCCGCAGGAGGTCATCGAGCGCACCCTGTCCTTCCGCGACTACGTCGGCGACTACCAGCGGCAGCTGTTCCTCGTCGACCACGCCGGACTGCCCCTCAAGACGGTCCTGGAGCAGCTCGACATCCTCGGCGAGGAGGTCGTCCCGGTGCTGCGCAAGGAGTTCGCGAGCCTGCGTCCGGCCGGCGTACCGGCCACGGCCCCGCTCCACCCCGCCGTCCTTGCGTCCAAGGAGGTCTGACCCCATGCAGACGCTGAAGCTGGTCGCGGTCTCCGCCGGACTCAGTTCCCCCTCCTCCACCCGGCTGCTCGCCGACCGCCTCCTCCAGGCGGCCCGCTACCGGCTGGCCGAGCAGGAGTACGCGGTCGACGTCCAGGTCGTCGAACTGCGCGACCTGGCCGTCGACATCGCGAAGAACTTCGTCACCGGCTTCCCCTCCGCCGCGCTCCAGGAGGCGATCGACACGGTGACCGGCGCCGACGGGGTCATCGCCGTGACCCCGGTGTTCACGGCCTCGTACAGCGGTCTTTTCAAGTCGTTCTTCGACCTGATCGACCCGGCCGCGCTGACCGGCGTCCCGGTCCTCGTCGGCGCGACCGGCGGCACCGCCCGCCACTCGCTCGTCCTGGACCACGCCCTCCGGCCGCTCTTCGCCTACCTGCGGGCCCTCGTCGCCCCGACCGCCGTCTACGCGGCCTCGGAGGACTGGGGCTCGGGCGGCGACGCATACACGGACGGGCTGCCGTCCCGGATCAACCGGGCCGGAAGCGAGTTCGCGGACATGGTCGCGGCCAGGCCGTCCCGGAACGCCGACGAGGACGAGATCGTCCCCTTCGAGCGGCAGCTGGCGGATCTGCGCCTGGACTGACCGGACGGGGCGGCAGGGCGCCCGGACCCGCTCAGACGACCGGCGCCGCCAGGGGGGCGATCTCGCGGGGGAAGAACGTCGCCAGGTCCTCCCCCTGCGCGTACAGCTCGCGCACGAAGTCACGGGCCCGCGCGACGACGTCCGGCCGGTCGTACCGGGTGGCGCCGTCGGGCACGCCCGCCGGGGTGTAGTCGACGACGTAGACGGCCTCGCTGCCGAGGACGCACAGCTCGGGCAGGGGCTCCCCCTGCTCGCGCGCTGCGACCCGCTCCGCGTCGAGGACGGTGACCTGCTCGCCGTAACCGTGCTTGACGTGCAGGACGTTCAGCTCCCACTGGATGTACGGGGTGACGGGCCGCTCGACGATCCGTACGCGGTGGTGACCGATGCCCGACCGCTCGATCTTCCCGAAGTACTCCTCGTACTCCGGGCGCAGCTCCTCGATCAGCTTCAGCGACTCCTCCCACTCGCCCCGGCGGAACGCCTGCCAGCTGGGGAAGTCGCCCTCGTCGTAGGACTGCATCCGCTCCAGCTTCCAGAACCCCTCGGCCCCGATCCGCCAGAAGCGCTCCATGAAGTCGGGTGTGTAGGCGTCCTGTTCGAGCCGGACTCCGTCGACGCCTTCGAACATCTCACGCATACGAAGAGTTCCTCCTTCTTCTGGTGGATCGCCGCGCCCCGATGGTCCTCCACCGGACGACGAGCCAGACGATGTGGACAGCGGCGAAGGCCGCGAGGGTCAGGACGGCGTCGGACACGTCGAGCAGGGAGTCCGCCGAGCACAGCCGGTGCCAGGCTCCGCCCACCAGGCGCACCTCCGCCGGGATGGTGAAGGCCGCGAACCCGGCCAGGCACACCACGGTCCCGGCGACGAGGACGACGCTGTAGAGCCGTACCGCGCGCCGCTCGTGGGCCGGCAGGCCACGGCTCGGGTCCTGGGCGGCCGGACGCCTCCGCAGCAGGCGTCCGGCAAGGTGCCGGGCGTAGGCCAGGCCGTCGCCGTAGAGGTCGCGGCAGCCGGTGAGGTCCTGGAGGACGAAGTAGACGTCGGTCCGCATGAACACCATGAGCTGGAAGGTGAGCGGCAGCAGCGCCCACAGCACCGTCGCGGCGAGCAGGCGGTGTGCCGTCGTGCCCGGGGACGTCAGGGCGAGCAGCAGGACGGCCAGGGAGGCGAGGGAGAGATTGACCCCGATACCGGCGAGATAAGCGGTGAGGCGGTGCCGCCGGGGGGCCAGTTCGATGCCGCTGATGTCGGTCTGCATGACGAGGAACTGCAGCCGTGTCCCGAAGCCGATCCTGCCGGGAACGCCCGCCGCCCTCGCCACCGCGAGGTGCGCGAGCTCGTGCACGAGGACGATCGACCAGCCGGCGATCAGGCCGCCCGCCACCACCAGCGTCCCGTACGGGCTCCACAGCAGGTCGCGGTAGGTGGGCGTCAGCCCGGGACGCGCGACGAGCACCGCGACGGCGGCGAGGAGCAGGGCGACCGGGACCCAGGGGAGCAGGGGATGCAGCAGGAAGGCGACATGGCGTGCGCGCAGCCTCGGGAGGCTCGCGGGGCGCACCGGGGCGGACGGGACGGTCCGCCCGTCGACCTGCGCCACGAAGTCGAGCGCCATCAGGTCGCGTACGAACTCCGCGATGTCGAGTTCCTCCCCGGTCCTCGCGTGCATCCGCGCCTGCGCCGAGGCGACGCTCGCGCCCTGCTCCAGGAGGTCGAGCGCCGCCACGCCCTGGGCGGGGAGGGCCACGAACACCCGGGTCTCGCGGCGGCCGACGATCCACTCGGAGCCGTCCGCGCGCCTGCTCAGCGGATGCAGCAGCACCCGGGAGCCGGGTCCGACGGGGACCTCCACGGCCCCGCCCCCCTCGTCCCGGCCCCCGGTCACCTCACGCACCGCCGCAGACCTGGCAGTCGGGTCGCCGGAGGACGGGTTCGAGGCCGGGCTCGCCCGGAAGCACGAGGTTGAAGTCGAGGCGGAACCCCGGAGGGAGCGAGGGAACGCCGGTGAGCGCCGCGATGGCCGCGTACACGAACAGGGCGCCCGCGAGGGAGGCCGTGACGGCGTTCACCGGGCTCCAGGGCATGCGGGGCGAGACCGTGTCCTCGTCCGCGCCCGGCGGGAGCCCGAGGTCGCGGGACTCCGCCTGGGTGACCCGGTGGCATTCCAGGCAGCCGCTGCTGCCCGGCGTGTACAGACCGGCGGTGACCAGGGGACCCCGGTAACCCCCGTCTATCCACGGCGTGTTAGTCCGCAGACAGGCCCGGTTGGCCCAGGAGCGCAGTGCGGCCGGGCGGTCGGCGCTCAGCACCAGGAGGTCGTATCCCCCGCCGTCCGCGTCCCGGGGGCGCAGGAGCCGTACGAGGTCGTCGGTGCCGCGCACCTCGCCGGCCTCTCCGGTCACCGTGACGTCCGAGTTCAGTGCCCGTAACGACTCCAGGGCCGCGTCCACCTTGCCCCGGCCGATGTCCCGTTCGCGGTAGAGGACCTGGCGGTTGAGGTTGGACAGTTCGACGACGTCGGGGTCGACGCAGTGCAGCCGTCCCACGCCGGAGGCCACCAGGCCCTGGGCCGCGACGCCGCCCGCGCCGCCGAGGCCGATCAGGAGCACACGCGCGCGGGCGAGGGCGAGTTGCAGGTCCCAGCTGTTCGTCCGGGGCGAGGAGTCCATCCAGCGGAGCAGCGGGACGCCCCGGCCGTAGCGGACCCTCTCCCGCTCGGACAGCTCCCCGGGCACGGTCGCCGCCGCGTCCTGGAGGAATCCGGCCTGCCGCAGGTCGGCCATCGCCCGGAGCACGTCGTCCTCGTCGGGGGCTTCGTGCGCCCCGGCGACCTCGGCGGCGATCCGGCGTACGTCGCGGGTTCCGTCCATCGCCTGGACCAGTGCCCAGACCCAGCCTTCGGGGTCCTCGATCTCCGCGCCGATGCCGTGCACCACGCTTCCGATGCGCACGTGCCCGTCGACCGTCCGGTAGGGCCGGTGCTCGGGCTTGACGCACGGCCGCACCAGATCGGCGGCCGTGTCGCTTCGCTCTCGCACCGTCCTCAACTCCCGGAGGCTGAAACGCATTTGCCCTCACACGTCACCGTGGCAACGTTGGCATGCTAGCGCCACACCAACGTCGAGGAGGCAGAAATGGCCATCAAGATCACCATACGACCGCTGGACAAGAAGGAAACGACCAGCGACAGCAACGGCACGAGCAACTAAGACTTGATCCGCAGCTCACCAGGGGGTGAGCTGCGGATCGCAGCCGCCCGGTGCGGGGACGGTCCGGAAGGCCGGTCACCGCACCGCGCGGTCACCGCACCGCGCGGTCCACGTCCCGTACGACGTCGGCGACGACACAGGACACGTTGTCCGGGCCGCCCCGCTCCTCGGCCAGAGCCAGCGCGGCGAGCGTCCGGACCGTCTGCCCGGGCTCGGATCCCGCCGCGAGCGCGCGCTTGAGTTCCGGTTCCGGTACGACCGCCGGCAGGCCGTCCGTGCACAGCAGCCAGCGGTCCCCCGGCCGGCCCTCGTGCAGGCTCAGATCCGGTACGGGGACGCTCGTCCCCCCGCCGTCGAGGGCCTTCAGGAGCAGCGCCCGGTCCGGGTGCGCCGCCGCCTCCGCCGGAGTTCGACCTGCTCCCGGGCGTAGTACCGGTAGCCGGTGTACGGGTCGACGCGGGCGGGCGGCAGCGGGCCGAGCTCGTCGTAACGGCGCAGCGCCTTGGCGGAGAGCCGGGAGGCGCGGGCGAAGTCCCCGATGGTCGGCATGGGGATGGACATCGACATGGGCTCAGCGTCGCGCACGGCTCTCTCTCCTCCCCGGACCGGGCTCCCCGCCCGGCGACGCCGATGCTGGGCCTTCCCCGCGCGGGAAGGTCAAGGGAAGGCCCGGCAGGGAGGTCCTACTTGCGGTTGTAGAGGCGCATCGTGACCGCGCCGAAGACGGCCACCAGGGCGACCGACCAGCCCAGCGACCAGGCGATGTCCGCCGCCGGCCAGTTTCCGGCCATCAATTCGCGTACCGACGTGGCCAGGTGGGTCACCGGGCTGTTGTTGACGAAGGCCTGCAGCCAGCCCGGCATGGTCCTCGGGTCGACGAAGACGTTCGACAGGAACGTCAGCGGGAAGATCACCATCATCGAGACGCCCATGACGGACTTCTCGCTGCGCAACAGCAGGCCGAACATCGTCCAGACCCACGAGAACGAGAACGCGAAGACGAGGAGCAGCGCGACGCCGAGCAGGACGCCCGCCACCCCGCCCTCCGGCCGGTAGCCGATGATCATGCCGACCGTCAGCATCACGGCCGAGGCGATCAGATAGCGCACGACGTCGCCGAGGAGGTAGCCGACCATCGGCGCGGGCCGCCAGATCGGCAGCGTGCGGAAGCGGTCGAAGACGCCCTTCTCGATGTCGGTGTTGACCGAGACCCCCGTGTACATCGTGATCATCACGACGCTCATCACGAGGATGCCCGGCAGCAGGAACTGGATGTACGACGAGACCGAGCCGGCCAGCGCCCCTCCGAAGAGGTACGTGTACATCAGCACCATCATGATCGGGAAGGCCGTCACGTCGAACAGCTGCTCCGGCACGTGCTTGATCTTGAGCATGGCCCGCCAGCCGAAGGTCAGCGACGCGGACAGCGCGCTGGGGCGCGGGGGACGCTCGTGGCCGACGAGGAGGGCTGCCAGGTCCTCCGCCCTGGGCGCCTCGAACGCGAGGGCGTCGGTCTGCCGGGGATCCTTGCCGGTGGTGACGGTGGTCATGCCGTCGTTCCCTTCCGGTCGGGGTTCGGGGGCGGGGTGCCGTCCGCAGGTCTGTCGGTCAGGGCCAGGAACACCTCGTCGAGGCTCGGCTGGCCGAGCCCGAAGCTGTCGACGGTGATCCCGGCCCTCGCCAGCTCCGCCAGCGCCCGCGCGGCCTGTTCGGCGGCGCCGAGGTCCGTCCCGTGCCCGTCGACGGTGGCGGTGAGCGCCACCGGGTCCGGTTCGAGCGTGACGGCCGCCTTCAGGGCGGCCCGCAGGACCCGTTCGGCCTCCGGGCGCCGCTCCGGGTCCCTGAGCCGTACGTGCACCGAGCCCGAGCCGACGGAAGCCTTCAGCTCGCCCTTCGTGCCCTCCGCGATCACCTTGCCGTGGTCGATGACGGCGATGCGGGACGCCAGCTGGTCCGCCTCGTCCAGGTACTGGGTGGTGAGGAGGACGGTGGTGCCCTGGGCGACGACCGCGCGGACGATGTCCCAGACCTGGTTGCGGCTGCGCGGGTCCAGGCCGGTCGTCGGTTCGTCGAGGAACAGCAGGTCGGGGGTGTTGAGGATGGACGCGGCGATGTCGATGCGGCGGCGCATGCCTCCCGAGTAGTTCTTGATCTGCTTGTCGGCCGCCTCCGCCAGCCCGAACGCGGTGAGCAGCTGCGCGGAGCGCTCGCGGGCGGCCGGCCTGCTGTGTCCGAGGAGCCGGCCGAGCAGGACGAGGTTCTCGGTGCCGGTCAGGTCCTCGTCGACGGAGGCGTACTGGCCGGTGAGGCTCACCCGGCCGCGCACGCTGTCGGCGTCCTTGACGACGTCCTTGCCGAAGACGCGGGCCCGGCCGCCGTCGGGTCTGAGGAGGGTGGCGAGCATCTTGACGGCGGTGGTCTTGCCCGCGCCGTTGGGTCCGAGGACGCCGTACACGGTCCCCGCGGGGACACGCAGGTCGACGCCGTCGACGGCGCGGTTCGTACCGAAGACCTTGACCAGGCCCTCGGTCTCGATGGCGAGGTCGGTCGTGTCGGTCATACCTTTCCCCTCCGGGGGGGCGGGAGAAGAGAGCACGCTCCTGTCAGTCTCCGTCGCCCGGCCCCGTACCGCCAGAGCGGGGAGGCCTCCCCGGCTGACCCCTCCTCCCCCGTCCGGCGGAGGAGGACCGGCCTCCCGGGCGACGTCCGGGCCCACGTCGCGGCGGGACGCTCAGTGCATGATGCGTATCCGAGCCCTTCCCGACGTGCCCCGCTGGGCCGTCCTCGCCGCCCACGCCGTCCCCCTGGCCACCCTCCCGTCCGGCCTGTGGCGGCTCGCGCTCGTCGCCGGTCTCCCGGTCACGCAGGACGCCGAACTCGGTGCGATGTCCGCCGGCGAGTCCGTGTACGTCGTCTCCCTCAGCGTGGTGTCCGAGCTGCTCGCCCTGCTCACCCTGGGGCTCGTCCGCTCCTGGGGCGAGGTCTTCCCCCGGTGGCTGCCGTTCCTCGGCGGGCGCCGGGTGAACCCGGCCGCCGCCACGGGCGCCGCCTTCGCGGGGGTGGCGGGGCTGTGCGCCATCGCCGGGTGGGGCGTGTACGCGTCGTACGCGGACCTGGGGCCGGGCATCCCGGCCACTGCGGCCCAGGACGCCCTGCTGATCGCCTGCTACGCGCCGCTCGCGGCGTGGCCGGTGCTGCTCGCCGCCGTGGCGGCCGCCTACTACCGGCGGCGGCGCCACGGCGGGAAGCGCGAGGGCGGCGGCGGGCGTCAGTACGGCGCGGGGCGGCCGGCCGCGTCCTCGTGGGTGTAGAAGAGGTAGTAGGCGGCGGCGCCCGCCACCACGGCGAAGGCCAGTCCGAGTCCGCTCGACGACAGGACGCTGGCGTCGGACAGACTGAACAGGAAGCCGACCGCGACACCGGTCAGGGTGCCCCAGGCGGCGGCCCGCAGCTCACGGGGCAGGACGTGGCCGTGACGGCGGAGCAGGTAGATCCCGCCGGCGAGGACGGCGGCGGAGATGAGGCCGAGCCACAGCTGTCCCAGGGTGGCGGGGCCGCCGTGGCGGGCGACGGTCGTCGCGTAGAGGCCGTAGAGGACGCCGAAGATGACGGGGAGTCCCCAGCCGTGCGTACTGACGTGGCGCCGGACGGGTACCGCTGCGTGTGCCGCCATGGCAGGAGCTCCTTCGTCTCTCGCCCCCCTGCTGCATCCCGCACCCTCCAGGGCACACCCGCGCCCGGCGCCCCGCAAGTGGATCAGGCGGCGGGCCGTACGGCGACGGCGTCGATCTCGAAGAGCATTCCCGGCAGGGCGAGCGCCGCGACCCCGCTGAGGGTCTGCGCGGGCAGCCGCTCGCCGAAGTGGGCGTGCAGGGCCTTGCCGAGGACCTCCAGCTTCGCCATGTCGTGCTCGACGATGTACGTGCCGAGGCGGACGACGTGGTGGAGGCCGAGGCCGACGCCCTCCAGGGCGAGCCGCAGGTTCGTCAGGGAGAGCTCGACCTGGGCGGCGAAGTCGCCGGGGACGGGGGCGCCGGTGGCGTCGGAGGCGTACTGGCCGCCGATGAAGACGAGTTCACCGGGCGCGGCCACGGCGTGGCTGTAGCCGAAGGGGGTGGGGTCGTGGAGGGTGCCGGGGTTGGTGATGGTGCGGTGGTCCACGGTGGCGGCGGGGGTGTTGCTCGCGGTCATGGCTGATCGTTCCTTCCGGAGAGTGCGGCCACCGGGCAGGCGGCCAGGGCGGGTGCGGCGCCCGCGAGGAGCACCGAGGTGAGGGAGTACGCGTCGGCGAGGAGCCCGCCGAGGAGGGCGCCCACCCCGGCGGGGAGAGCGGGCGGCCCTGGCCCCGGCGAGGAAGTTGCCGGAGACCCCGGCGACGACGCCGTACCCGATGAGCAGGGCGCCGAGGAGCAGGGCGCCGAGGAGGGCGACGCGGGCCCGGGTCCCTTTGATGTCACTGATCTGGATGCCTAACATCCAGGATCACCCCCTTCGAAAGCCCTCCCGGCGGGGAGGGCGTGGCCGTGTCAGACGTTCGCGAACCAGTGCCGGATCCGGTCGGGCGCGGCCGGTGCCTGGAGTTCCGCCCGCTGCCGGACGTCGTCCAGGGTCTGGGCCATGAGCTCGCGCCGCCAGGCGAGGTCGGCCCGTCCCATGGCTCCCGCGATGGCGCACTCGGCGGCGTACGTCCCCGGCGCCCCCGCACCGGGCCCCTGCTGCCGGATCTCGGTGCAACGAAAGGCCTCGTCAGGGCCTTCGACGGCGGCGACGACGTCCATGAGCGTGATCCGGTCCAGGGCGCGGGCCAGCCGGAAGCCGCCCTTGGGGCCGGAGACCGAGGCGACGATCCCGGCGCGGGCGAGGGCCTGGAGCTGCTTGTTGAGATAGGCGGGGGGCAGCTCGTGATAGGCCGCTAGGCGCGCGGCGGTCACCGCCCGCTCGGGCCCGATCCAGGCCAGGTTGAGGCAGCTGTGCAGCGCCCACTCCACGCCCTCGCTCATCTTCATGATTCTGGACTCTACATGCCCAGGATAGGAAGGGCGACGGACAGCACCGTCCCGTCCGGCGCGCGTTCACGCTCCCTCGGCCGCCAGCTCCGCGAGCCGGGCGAGCGCCCCGTCAAGGACCGCGTGGGGCGGCGAGGCGAGGCCGATCCGGACCGCGTCGGGGGCCGGGGCCGTGCCCGTACCCACCGCGAAGGCGCTGCCCGGGGTGACCGCCACGCCCGCGCGCGCGGCGGCGGCCGCCGTGAAGGTCTCCGCCCGCAAGGGCGCGGGCAGCTCCCACCAGCAGTAGTAGGCGTGCGGGGAGGTCCTGAGGATGTGCCCGGCGAGCCGCCGCAGGACCAGGGCGTGCCGGGCCTCCGCGTCCGCCCGCTTGGCGGCGACCACCTCGGCGACGGTGCCGTCGCCGGTCCAGCGGGTTGCGGCGGCGAGCGCGAGGCCGCCCGCCGTCCAGGCGCCGGAGCGCAGGGCCTCCGCCGCCGCCGCACGCAGCCGGCCGGGCACGACGAGGTAGCCGACGGTCAGGCCGGGGGAGAGCCGCTTGGAGAGGCTGTCGACGAGGAGGACCCGTTCGGGGGCGTGCGCGGCGAGCGGGGCGGGCGCGTCCGGTACGAGGAAGGCCCAGGTGGTGTCCTCGACGGCCGTGAGGTCCAGGCTCCGCAGCGCTTCGGCCAGTTCGGCCCGGCGGCCTTCCCCCGCGGTCGAGGAGGTCGGGTTGTGCAGGGTCGGCTGGAGGTAGACGGCGGCGAGGGGCGCGGCCCTGTGCGCCGCGCGGAGGGCGTCGGGCCGTACCCCCTCGGCGTCCAGGGCGAGCGGCACGAGCCGGATGCCGAGCCGCTCGGCGACCGCCTTGACCAGGGGGTACGTGAGCGCCTCGACGCCGAGCCGGCCGCCGGGCGGGACGAGCGTGGAGAGCGCGGCGGCGATGGCCTGCCGGCCGTTGCCCGCGAAGAGCACGCGCGCGGGGTCGGGGGCCCAGCCCGGCCGCGCGAGCACGGACACCGCCGCCTCCCGGGCCTCCGGCGTGCCGGTGGCGGCGGCCGGCCGGGAGACGGCCTCGGCGAGTACGTCGGGCCGGGCGAGGGCCGCGAGCGCGCGGGCCATCAGCTCCGACTGGCCTTCGGCCGTGGGGTAGTTGAGCTGGAGGTCGACGGGTGCGGTGCCGGTCGCCTCGGCGAGCGCGGGCCCCGGCAGCGGGGGCGCGGCCCGGACGAAGGTGCCGCGCCCGACCTCCCCGACGACCAGGCCACGGCGCGCGAGTTCCCCGTAGACGCGGATGGCCGTCGAGTTCGCGATCCGGTGGCGGCGGGCGAAGACCCGCTGCGGCGGCAGCCGGTCACCGGCCTTGAGCCGCCCGCCCCGTACGGCCGCCTCGACCCGGTCCGCGATCCGCCGGTACTCCTCCATCCCGCTCCCCCCACTCTTCGTCCCCACTCCTCGGCATTGCACCGAGAGCATTGGATCCTATTGCACCGAGCAGGAGCCCGTCCCTAGCCTCCGACCATGGACTTCGCACAGATCGACGACCACCTGACCGCCTACGAGGACCGCGGCTCCGGACGTGCGCTCCTCCTCGTCCACGGCCACCCCTTCGACCACACCATGTGGCGGCCCCAGATCGAGCGCTTCTCGCGCACCCACCGGGTGATCGCCCCCGACCTGCGCGGATACGGCGCCACACCCCTCGGCGACACGACCGGCTCCACCGGCCTCGGTGTCTTCGCCGAGGACCTCGCCGGCCTCCTCGCCCACCTGGAGATCGACGACTGCGTCGTCGTCGGCCTCTCCATGGGCGGCCAGATCGCCATGGAGCTCCTGCGCCGCCACCCGGACCGCGTCCGGGGCCTCGTCCTCGCCGACACCTTCCCCGCCGCCGAGAACGACGAGGGCAAGGCCGCCCGCAACGCCATGGCGGACCGGCTGCTGCGGGAGGGCATGCGGGGGTACGCCGACGAGGTCCTTGACCGGATGGTCGCCCCGTACAACACCCACGCCGCGCCCCACGTCCACCGCATGATGTGCGCGACCGACCCGGCCGGCGCCGCCGCCGCGCTGCGCGGCCGGGCCGAGCGGCCCGACTACCGCAGGACGCTCACCACCGTCGCCGTGCCCGCGCTCGTCATGGTCGGCAGGGACGACACGTACACCCCGGTCGCGGACGCCGAGGAGATGCACGCGCTGCTCCCCGACTCCACGTTCGCCGTGATCGAACGGGCCGCGCACCTGCCGAACCTGGAACGGCCCGAGGAGTTCGACGCCGCACTCGACTCCTACCTTCGCTCACTCGTTCGGCCCAGTTGAAAGTTCGGAATCGTACGAACGCTCCGACGATGGGCTCATGAGCCAGAACACCGCACCCCGCGAGCCGCGCACCACGCCGAGCACCTCCGGCGCCTGGGCCTCCGGCGGCACCCTCTTCGCCGGCGTCCTCATGCTGGTCACCGGCTTCATGGACGTCTTCCAGGGCATCGCAGGCATCGCCGAGGACGACGTCTACACCCGCGTCGGCGACTACGTCTTCAAGTTCGACCTCACCACCTGGGGCTGGATCCACCTGATCCTCGGCGTCATCCTCGCCGTCGCCGGATTCGGCATCCTCAAGGGCGCCGAGTGGGGCCGGGTCGTCGGTATCGCGCTTGCCTCCCTCAACGTCCTGTTCCAGTTCCTCTTCCTGCCCTACCAGCCCTGGTGGGCGCTCTTCTCCATGGCCATCTCGATCTTCGTGATCTGGGCCCTGGCGACGGACGACGCCTACGGCCGCGACAAGACGTTCTGAGGCCGGCCCATGAGACGCACCACGGCAGCAGCTCTGGCCCTCGCCGCGACCACGGCCCTCACCCTCACCGGGTGCGACGCCGCCCAGGAAAAGGCGGGTGACGTCTTCTCCTCCGCGACCGCCGCCGTCGCCTCGGCCGCCGAGGAGAAGATGAACGAGGTCAAGGACGGGGTGAACGCCGGCGGCGACGTCGAAGCCGGGCCGACGAGCACCGCCGGGGACCGCACGGTCGCCGAGATCACCGCGACCAACCCGAAGGACTCGGCCGCCGACTACACGATCATGGTCAACTTCCGTGACGCGGAAGGGAAGTTCCTCGACTCGGTCGTCCTGAACATCGGCGGCGTCGAACCGGGGGCCTCCAAGTCCGGTACGGCGCGCAGCAATCGAACCCTCACGGGCGCCACCAAGGCGGAGATCTCCCAGGCCCTGCGACACTGAAGGGCGTGGACCGAGCCCTCACAGCCGAGCCCGTGCCGAACACCGCACCGGCAGACCCCGAACCGCCGCCCCTCCGGCCCAGGCACCGCCTCACCGCCTGGGCCGCCGGGCTGCTCCTGGTCGTCCCCGCCGTCGTCAGCGGCGGCCGCCTGCTCGACACGGACGGGGTCACGCCCCTCCCGCAGCTGCTCGCCCTGCTGCCCTGGTTCGCCGTGCCCGCCGGGCTCGCGGTGCTCCTCGCCGCCGTCGCCGGCCGCCGCGGCCTCACCTTCACGGCCGTCCTCGTCCTCACCGCCGTCGGCTGGGCCTCCGTGCCGCACATGCCGCAGCTCATCACCTCCTACGGCCTGCCCCTCGCCCAGGTCCGGGTGCTCGCCGCCAACGTCGAGTTCGGCCAGGCCACCGGGGCGCTGACCGAGACGATCCGGCGCGAGCGCCCCCAGCTGGTGTTCGTCTCCGAATGCGACCGCGCGTGCGGGCGCGCCCTCGCCGACGCCTTCGCCACCGAACTCCCCCACCGCGCCTCGGTGGACGCCGACGGCTCCGTCGGCTCGGTGCTCCTGAGCGCCTACCCGCTGACCGACGAACGGGTCATCCCGGCGATCATGGGCATGCCCGGCGCCACTGCCGAGATCGCCGGAGTGCCCGTACGCCTCCAGCTCGCCCACCCGCTGCCGCCGCTGCCGGGCAACGTGGACGTGTGGAAGCGGGAACTCGGCCGGATCGGGGAGGACGCCCGGCAGCGCACCGGCCCCCTCCTGATCGCCGGGGACTTCAACGCCTCCCAGGACCACGCCGCCTTCCGCTCGATCCTGGACACCGGCCACCTCAAGGACGCCTCCCGCGCCGCGAACGCCAGCCGCACCCCGACGTGGCCCATGGAAGGGACCCTTCCGCCGTTCGTCCAGATCGACCACGTCCTGATCAGCAGGCACTTCAGCGTCCGGGGCATCCGCTTCCTCGACCTCGCGGGCTCCGACCACCGGGCCGTCCTCACCGATCTCGACCTGCGCGGCGAGCGCTGATCGGCCACGCTGGAAGGCATGGACAACGAGGAGATCCTGGACGACATCGGCGCCCTCGTCGAGGAGGAGCGCACCCTGCGGCAGCGCACCGGCGGCCTCCTCCCGGAGGAGCGCGCCCGCCTCGCCGAGCTGGAGGTACGCCTCGACCAGTGCTGGGACCTGCTGCGCCAGCGCCGCGCGAAGGCCGAGTTCGGCGAGGACCCGGACACGGCTGCCCTCCGCCCGGCCACCGAGGTCGAGTCCTACCGCAACTGAGCCCCAGAGCCTTTCGCTCGGATCAGGCCCCGCGAGCCCGACATGATCCGCCGGACAGGCCCTAGGCCCAAAGGACCAGGTCAGGCCCGAGGACCCGGTGGCGTCCGGTCACTAGGGTCATGGCGTGACCAGCAACGACGACATCCCGCAGAGCCCACGGCCCGACCTCGACGCCTACCTCGCCCGCATCGGGTGGACCGGCGAGCGGCGCGCGGACGCGACGACGCTGCGGGCGCTGCAGCGGGCCCACATCCAGGGCATCCCGTTCGAGAACCTCGACCCGATCAGCGGCTCGGCGCCCTCCCTCGCGCTGCCGGACCTGGAGGCGAAGCTGGTCCGCGGCGGCCGGGGCGGGTACTGCTACGAGCACAACACCCTCCTCGCCGCCGTCCTCGAAGCCTTCGGCTTCGGCGTCACCCGCCTCGCCGCCCGCGTCGTCCTCGGGGCCCGCGGGGCGATCCGGCCGCGCACGCACATGCTGCTCCTCGTCGACGTACCGGGTGAACCGCGGCCGTACCTGGCGGACGTCGGCTTCGGTTCCGGCGGAGCGCTGCTCGAAGCGGTCCCGCTCGTCGCGGACACCGAGTTCCCGGACGCGCCCCGCCGGCACCGGCTGGTCAACGAGCCGCACCGCGGGCCGCTGGAGCTGTGGGTGCTCCAGGCGTACGCGGACGGCACGTGGACCGACCAGTACGCGTTCACCGTGGAGCCGTACGAGGCCCCGGACTTCGAGGTCATCAACTGGCACATCGCGACCAACCCGCGCTCCCCGTTCTCCCACCTCCTCTACGTCCAGCGCACGACACCGGACGCGCACCTCTCGCTCAGCGGCCGCGACCTCGTCATCACCCGCGCGGACGGCTCCCGTGAGGAGCGGGAACTGTCGGGGCGCGAGGAGATCACCCGCGTACTGACCGACGACTTCGGCATCGCGGTACCGGCCGGTGTGCCGCTGGACGCACCGAAGCTCCCGGCGGCGGCGACGTAAGTTGGTCGCATGGCACGACCCGCAGGCCCCGTACGGCTCTCCCCGCCCGCCTGGCTCACCGCCGGGTTCAAGCCCGCACCCACCCCCGTCCCCTGGGCCGCCGTGCTCCGCGCCTCCGTCGCGCTCTCGGCGCCGCTCGCCGTGGGGCTCGCGGCGGGGCAGCCGGCGTACGGGGCGCTCGTCTCGATGGGCGCCCTGTCCGGGGTCATCGGCGACACCGCCGACGCCTACCGGATGCGGGTCTTCAACATCGCCGTGCCACAGCTGTTCGGGGCGATCGGCGTCACCCTCGGCACCCTCGTCTTCGGCCACGGCTGGCTCGCGGTCGCCGCGCTGACCCTCGTCGCGCTCGTCTCCGGGATGATCTCCTCGATCGGCGCGGTCGCCTCCGTGTCCGGGCTGCTCCTGCTCCTCAACGCCGTCGTCGGCGCCGGCCTGCCCATGCCCGACCCCTGGTGGAAGGCACCGCTCCTCCTCACCCTCGGCGGGCTCTTCGTCCTCGTCCTCACGCTGCTCGGCTGGCCCCTGCGGCGCACCGCCCCGGAACGTTCCGCCGTCGCCGCGACCTACCGGGCCGTCGCCGACCTCTACGAGGCCACCGGCACCGCCGCGTACGACGACAAGCGGCACGCCGTCACCGCCTCGCTCAACCAGTCGTACGACCTGATCCTGGCCCACCGGGCCCGCCAGCACGGCCGCGCGTCCACCCTGGTCCGGCTGCTCGCGCAGCTGAACGTCGTCATCCCGCTCGCCGAGGCCGCCCCCGCCGCCCATCTGCGCGCCCAGCTCCACGGCCCGCTGTCCGACGCGATCCCGGCGGCCGTACGGGAACTCGCCGACGCCGTCGAGGAGGGCCGCACCGGGACCCCCGTACTGGATCTGCCGACGCCCGAGCGGCCCGCCGAGAAGGCCGTCGACCACGCGCTGCGGCACGCCGCGACCGTCGTGCACAAGGCGGAACCCGACCCGTACAACGTCGACGACCGGCTCGGCCGGCCCGCCGCGCTGCGGGTCCGGGTCCGCCGGGCCACCCGCGCCGTGCTGTTCTCCGAGGCGTCCTGGCGGTACGGCCTGCGGCTCGCGCTCTGCATCGGCCTCGCGCAGGCCCTGGTCTCGCTGATCGCCGTGCCCCGCTCGTACTGGGTCGCGCTCACCGTCACGTTCGTCATGAAGCCCGACTTCGGCTCGGTCTTCTCCCGGGCGGTGCTGCGCGCCTTCGGCACCGCCCTCGGGCTCCTCCTCGCCGCGCTCGTCCTCGCCGAGGTGCCGCGCGGCTGGTGGGACGTACCGGTGATGTGCGTCCTGGCCGCCCTCGTCCCGGCCTTCTCCGCGAAGGGGTACGCCTTCCAGACGGCGGCCATCACCCCGGTCATCCTGCTGCTCTCCGACACCCTCAACCAGGAGGGTTTCAACCTGGTCATGCCCCGCCTGTACGACTCGCTCATCGGCTGCGGCATCGCGCTGATCGCCGGCTATCTGCTCTGGCCCGAGTCCTGGCACACCCGGATCGGGGACAAGCTCGCCGACGCCGTCGCGGACGCGGCCGCCTATGTGGCCTGCGCCTTCAGAGGCGTCGAGGCTCACGGGGGCGACGGCGGCGCGCGGCTGCGGTCCCGGCGGAAGCTCTACCGCGATCTGTCCGGCGTCCGCTCGGAGTTCCAGCGCGCGCTGACCGAACCGCCACCCACCGGCACCCGCGCCGCCGCCTGGTGGCCGCTCGTCGTCGCCGTGGAGCGGATCGTGGACGCGACGACGGCCGCCCGGATCCGGGTCGACCACGGCGCCCCGGCCCCCGACCCGGCGGAGGTCGCGTCCGTGGAGCGGGAGCTGCGCGAACTGTCGGCAGGGATCCGGGAGTCCGACATCCTCGTGGAGGTCCGCACCGAGCTTCCCGGCGACGAGAACGGAGTCCTCGAACCGCTCCGCCAGGAGGTCCGCGCGGCCCGCGCCATCGCCGGTCCCGACCTGCGGTAAACCTCCGTCCGGGGGCGTACGGGCGGACTTACCGGCGGTCACGGAGCGGAACCCTCCCCACCGCCGTTACCGAAGCTCATCCGGGCGACTACTATGCGCTCGATTCACCTCGATTCACCGTGATCCGCGCCCGCCGCCGTCGGCAACCGGCCCGGCGGACGGGCCACTTCGCCCTGCCACCGCACCGCCTCACCTCTCGCGCCCCGAGGACCCCGCCATGCGCACCACCACGAACAGAGGGCTCCAGCCCAATGTCCTCGGCACCTTCGACACGATCGTGATGGCCGTCGCCGGCAGCGCCCCCGCCTATTCGCTGGCCGCGACCACCGCCGTGCTCTTCGCCGCCGTCGGCTTCGCGGGTCCTGCGGCCCTGCTGTACTGCGCGATACCGATGTTCGGCATCGTCCTCGCGTACGCCCGCCTCGGCCGCATCGACGTCAACGCCGGTGCCGGCTACTCCTGGGTGGGCCGTACCCTCCACCCCTTCCTCGGCTTCCTCTCCGGCTGGGCGCTGGTCTTCGCCGCCACCGTCTTCATGGTGGCCGGTTCGCTGCCCGCCGGATCCCTCACGCTCTCCCTCATCGACCCGGACCTCGCGACAAGCACCCCGCTCGCCGCCGCCGTCGGCGCCGGCTGGTTCCTCCTCATCCTGCTCGTCGTCCTGGGCGGCGCCCGACTCACCGTGCGGGCGCAGCTGATCATGTCCGGCGTCGAGATGCTGATCCTGATCGGGTTCGTCCTGGCGGCCGTGGCGCACCGGGGCCGGGCCGCCGCCTTCGACTGGTCCTGGTTCGGCCTCGGCCAGTTCGACGGGCCGCAGGGATTCGCCGCCGGCGCGCTGATCGCCGCGTTCTACTACTGGGGCTGGGACGTCACCAGCAACCTCAGCGAGGAGACCAGGAACAGCCGCCGCACCGCCGGACTCGCGGCGCTCGTCGGCGTCGGCTTCGTGTTCGTCCTCTTCGAGGCCTTCACGGTCGCCGTGAACGTGCTCCTCAGCGCGGAGGAGATCCGTACCGCCGGACCGAACGTCCTCGCCGTCCTCGGCCAGGAGATCTGGCCCGGTGTCGGCGGCAAGCTCCTCGTCGTGGCCGTCGTCCTGTCGACCGTCGCCACCCTGGAGACCACCCTCCTCCAGGTCACCCGCTCGCTCTTCGCGATGGGCCGCGACCGGACCATGCCGGCCGCGCTCGGCGCCGTGCACCACCGCTGGAACACGCCGTGGGTCGCCATCGCCGCCGTCGGCGGCGCCGCGCTCCTGATGTTCGCGGCAGCGGCGGCGGCCGGCTCCGTGCAGCAGATCCTCAGCGACGCGGTCGCCGCGATCGGACTGCAGATCGCGTTCTACTACGGCCTCGCGGGCATCGCGGCGGTCGTCGCGTACAAGTCGGTCCTGTTCCGCTCCGTACGCGACCTGGTCCTCGGCGGCCTGTGGCCGCTGCTCGGCTCCGCGTTCATGCTCTGGGCGTTCGTCGAATCGCTCGGCGAACTCTCCACCACCGCCCTCACGATCGGCCTCGGCGGTCTGCTCGTCGGCGTCGTCCCGCTGGTCGTGTACTGGCGCAAGGGCAGCGACTACTACCGCCCGGCCCGCCTGGACGCGGTCCGGGCGATGGAGGCGACGGAGGAATGGGGCCCGGCCGCACACCCGCGCACGGGCACGAGGGACAAGAGCTACGCGACGGACTTCTGAGCCGCTCCCTCCCCGAGCACCGGACCCCGCGACTTCCGAGGTGAGCCGAGCACCTCCCCGCCCCCGACCTCCGAGCGAAACCGAGCCCCTCCCCCGCGACTTCTGACGGCAGCCGAACCCGAAGGAGGCCACCGATGGCCGTACGCCGACGCTCCGCGCGCTCCGCGCGCACTCCGCGTCCGGAACGCTTCGTGCCCGACTTCGACCCGGACTTCGGGGACCGCGCGCTGACGGAGGCCCGCCACGACATCGTCATCGGCCGCTGGCAGGGGGTACGGGACCTGCTCGCCGCCACGGGCGAGAACTGGGCCCGCCGTACGCACCGGGTACGGCTCCTCTCGCACGCCGCGGCGGGCAGTTCCACCGTGGAGACCTGGCGGGCCGCCGAGCCGGGCAACCCGGACGCGGCCGTGCTGCGGGCGGCGACCGAGGTGGTACGGGTCTTCGACGCGGCCATCGCGGCCGGCCGGGGCGCGGCCGTGGAACGGGGCCGGGTCGACGCCGCCGTCGACGCCTGCCGGAGCGCGGCCGAGGCGGCACCCGCCGACCCCATGCCGTGGGTGTCGCTGCTGTCGGTGGCGAGGCTGTACGAGGGCGGGGTGCCGCGTCGTGAACTGCGGCACTGGTTCGACGAGCTGCGGCGCCGGGACCCGTACAGCACGGAGGGCCACATCCAGGTCCTGCGCTACTGGTCGGCGCGGTGGCACGGGACGCACGGCAGCATGTACGACTTCGCCCGCGACGCGGCGGGGGTGGCGCCGCCCGGCTCGCCGCTGCCGGTCCTCGTGCAGGTGGCGCGGGTCGAGGAGTACCGGTACATCGCGGACGGGGCGCTCGGCCGGGGCCCGGTGCGGGGCTTCGACCAGCACTGGAAGCACGACCTCGCCGTGACGGAGCTGCGCCGTACGCACGCGCGGTGGATCGGCGGCAGGGACCCGGGGGAACCGGTCGCGCCGGAGGAGGTCGGCGACCTCAACTTCCTCGCCCACGCCGCCTGCTACGCGGGGCAGGTGGAGATCGCCCGGGAGGTCCTCGGGATGCTGGGCACGCGGGCGGCGTGGGTGCCGTGGGCGTACACGGGGGAACCGGCGGAGCAGTTCACACGGTTCAGGGAGGGCCTGGGGGTGGAGTGATCCCTCCACCCCCAGGTTCCGGTAGGCCTAGACGCCGATGTCGCGGCCGTCCGTGCGCCACACGGAGACGACCGAGGGCCGGACGAGCTTGCCGGGTCCGTCGGGCCACTGCGACATGGGGTTCTCGACGGAGGCGCCGTCGAGCTCGCCCGGGTGCTGCACGGCCACCAGGACGCGGCGGTCCTGGATGATCGGGCCGCAGGTCTCGGCGCCCTTCGGCACGGTCAGGAACTGCTTCAGCTCACCGCGGCGCTCGCCGTGGGTGGCGACGCCGAACAGGCCGTCGTGCGAGCCGAGCTGGTTGCCGTCGGTGGAGATCCACAGGTTGCCGTGCGGGTCGAAGGCCAGGTTGTCGGGGCAGGAGATCGGGGAGACCTTCTCCTTGGGGTAGCCGGCGAAGTAGGTCGCCGGGTCGTTCGGGTCGCCCGCGACGAGGAAGAGGCGCCAGGCGAAGCCGTCGGAGGACGGGTCGTCCCAGTGCTCGGCCAGTTCGAGGACCTGACCGTGCTTGTTGAGGTTGCGCGGGTTGGCCTCGTCGGCGCCCGGGTTGGTGCCCTTGCCCCGGTTGGAGTTGTTGGTGAGCGCGACGTAGACGCGGCCGGAGCGCGGGGACGGCTCGACGTCCTCGGGGCGGTCCATCTTGGTGGCGCCGACCTTGTCACCGGCGAGGCGGGTGAAGACGTACACCTCCTCGGCGGTCATGCCGGGCACGTGCGAGACGTCGCCGGTGGCGAGCGGGATCCACACGCCGGAGCCGTCGAACTCACCGTCGTTCGGGAGCTTGCCGGAGCCGTCGATCTCGGCGGCCGGCGAGTCGCCGGTCAGCTTGGCGACGTACAGGGTGCCCTCGTCGAGCAGGGTGAGGTTGTGCTCACGGGCGGCCCGCGAGCCCCCCTTCTTCATCCGCTTGCTCGACACGAACTTGTAGAAGTAGTCGAACCGCTCGTCGTCACCCATGTAGACGACCGGGCGGCCGTCGGCGGTGAGGCGGGGCTCCGCGGCCTCGTGCTTGAAGCGGCCGAGCGCGGTGCGCTTGCGGGGCGTGGAGTCGGGATCGTACGGGTCGAGCTCGACGACCCAGCCCTGACGGTGCGCCTCGTTGGGCTCCTGGCGCAGGTCGAAGCGCTTGTCGAACCGCTCCCACTTGCGCTCGGAGGCGCCGGTGCCGATCCCGTACCGCTTGTCGGTCGGCGACGAGCCGTACGCGAAGTACTGGTTGAAGTTCTCCTCGCCGTGGAGGGTGGTGCCCCACGGGGTGGTGCCGCCCGCGCAGTTGTTGAGGGTGCCGAGGACGGTACGCCCCTCGGGGTCGGCGGACGTCCTGAGCAGGTCGCCACCGGCGGCGGGCCCGGTCAGCTCGAACTCGCTGGTGGTGTGCAGGCGCCGGTTGAGGTGGTGGCGGGTGACCGGCGTCAGCTTGCCGGAGCGGTGCTCCTCCTGGACGACGACGACCGAGAGGCCGTGCGCGGCCCAGGCGATCTCGACCTGCTCACGGGTCGGGTTCTCGGAGTCGTACCCGCGGAACATCAGGACTTCGTCGGTGTACTCGTGGTTGGCGACGAGGACCTGGCGTCCGTGCTCCCCGCGCAGCGGCAGCAGGGAGAGGAAGTCGTTGTTGTAGCCGAACTGGGCGGCCTGGGCCTTCGCGGTCTGCTTCTCGGCGTCGAAGGCGGGCGCGCCGCGGAGGATGGGCTCGCCCCAGCGGATGACCACGTTGTGCGCGTAACCGGCGGGGATGGTGACCTGGTCGGCGGTGTTGGGCGCGACGGGCTCGAAGCGGAGGCCACGGGCGCCGTCGGTCTTGCCCTTGCCCGGCTTCTGCGGCCTCTCGGCCAGGGCCACGGCTTCCGGCGCGTTCCCGAGGACGACGGCGCCGCCGGCGGCGGAGGCGACGGTCACGACGGCGGCGGCACGGAGGGCGGAACGGCGCGACAGGACACCGGCTATGACGTCGCCGACGTACTCGTTGTCGCTCGTGTTGGGCACCTCGTGGAAGCAGGCGTCACCACACCGGAATCGGCAGGTGAGAGCGGAACGGCCGCCTCCGTGGGGGTTCGTGCTCAGGAGTGGCAGCAGTTTGCGCACTTCGTCCTCCTCCGGCGCACACTGCGCCGACATGCTGTCGGGATACCTACGGCGGCGACGCTATGTGCGCAGATCTGCACGCGAACGGCGGCGGAGTGAACGCCGAATGAATGCACGGCAACCGAGGGCGACCGGGTCACGGAGGAGGGAGGGGGTGGCCGCTAACCTTACGTGTCCGCCCTGGCCAGGGATGAACGTCCCGAAACGCCCAGTTCGGACATTCCCACTGCACCCCCACTCATGCGAAAGGGTTCGCCCATGGGTATTCGGAGCATGCTGCGCAAGGTATTCGGTCGGGACCGCGAGGACACCCCGGCAACCTCCGTCCCGCCCCAGACGCGTGAGACCTCGTCCACGTCCACGACCTCGGACACCTCCGAGGACGCGGCCCGCCGGGCGGCGGACGACCTGGTGGCGGCCTCGTTCGACAACCCCCAGATCCCGAAGGCCCGCGCCAGGGCCAGGGCGGGGGCGCCGGTGACGGCGCCCACGACGGTGACGGTGGATACGGCTGAGGCGGCTGAGGCTGAGGAGCCGAAGGCGACGCCGGCCGTCGAGGCTGAGGCGGGGACGCCGGTCGTCGAGGCCGACGTGAAGGCGGCGACGCCGGAGCCGGTGACGGCCGAGGAGCCGGTTTCGGCCACGACGCCGGAGGCGGAGGCGCCCGAGCCGGTGACGGCCGAGGAGCCGGTTTCGGCCACGACGCCGGAGGCGGAGGCGGAGGTTACCGCTGTCACGGCCGGGTCGGCGAGTGAGCCGATCGCGCCGGTCGCCGAGGAGCAGCCGGTCACCGCGACGGCGGAGGCGGAGACCGCGTCCGCCGTGGAGGCGCCGGAGCCGGAGGTGACGGCCGAGGTGGAGGACGCCCCCGCGACGGCTGCCGCCGACGAGCCGCAGCCCACGGAGGAAGCGGAAGCGGACGCGGACGCGGACGCACAGGAAGTCGCTGCGGAGCAGCAGCAGGAGGTGGCGGCGGCGGAGGTCACGGAGCCGGCGGAGCCGGAGACGGACGACGCCGAAGAGCCGCAGGCCGAAGCCGTTCTCCCGGCGGAGCCGGAGACGACCGCCGACGTGAACGCGGACGCACCCGCCGCCGAGGAGCGGGAGCCCGTAGCGGTCGCCGCCGCCGAGGCCGGGACCGCCCCGGCGAGCACGGACACGGACGCGGACACGGACGCCCCGCAGTCGGCAGGTCCCGCCCTCACCCTCCCCGCCGTGAAGGCCGCCGCCCCGCACCTCGCGGACGCCTACAAGGCCGCCGGGGCCCAGCTCAGGAAGCAGGGGCTCGAAGGGGCGCGGGCAGCCGTGTACCTCGTGGTGGACCGGTCGGGTTCGATGCGCGGGTACTTCAAGGACGGCTCGGTGCAGCGGCTCGCCGAGCAGGTCACCGCACTCGCGGCGCACCTGGACGAGGCCGCCACCGTCACGACCGTGTTCTTCTCGACGGACATCGACGGCACCGTGGACCTGACGCCCGCCGACCTCACGCCCACCCGCGTGGAGGAGATCAACGGCACCCTCGGCCGCCTGGGCCGTACGAACTACCACCGCGCCGTGGAGGAGGTCCTCGCCCACCACGAGAAGGCGGACCCGACCCGCCCGGCCCTGGTCGTCTTCCAGACGGACGGCGCCCCCGAGTCGAAGACGGCGGCCACGCAGGCGCTGATGGAGGCGGCGGACCGCCCGCTGCACTGGCGGTTCGTGGTCTGGGGCGAGGAGGACAACAAGGCCTTCGACTTCGTCCGCAAGCTCGACGGCGCGCCCCGTACCGCCGCGTACTTCGCGGGCGTGACCCCGCTGGAGACGGCGCACGCAGCGTTCTACCGGGGCCTGCTGGCGGGCCTGGAGTTCTAGGAAGGACACCCAGGGGGCGGTGGTGACCGACAAGGTCGCCACCGCCCCCTGGCGCGCCCCGACGGCCCCCCGCGACCCCCAGGTATATGGATGTGAGTGGATCTTCGTCCGACGGTTAGGATTTCGACCATGGCGGCCACTGGATCCGAGAAGCAGGGGGCGAAGGCGTTCTACGTCACGACCCCCATTTACTACGTCAACGACGCTCCTCACCTGGGCCACGCCTACACGACCGTCGCAGGCGACGTGCTCACGCGCTGGCACCGTCAGCGCGGCGAGAAGGTGTGGTACCTCACCGGCACGGACGAGCACGGTCAGAAGATCATGCGCACGGCCGAGGCGAACGACGTCACGCCCCAGGCCTGGTGCGACAAGCTCGTGGAGGAGGCGTGGAAGCCCCTCTGGGAGCACCTGAACATCGCGAACGACGACTTCATCCGCACCACGCAGAAGCGTCACACGGACCGCGTCCAGGAGTTCGTACAGGACCTGTACGACAAGGACGAGATCTACAAGGGCGGGTACGAAGGCCCCTACTGCGTGGGCTGTGAGGAGTACAAGCTCCCCGGCGACCTCATCGAGGCCGAGGACGGCACCAAGCTGTGCGCCGTCCACAAGAAGCCGGTGGAGATCCTCAAGGAGGAGAACTACTTCTTCAAGCTGAGCGAGTACGGCCCGAAGCTCCTGGAGTTCTACGAGGCGAACCCGGGCTTCATCCAGCCGGAGTCGGCCCGCAACGAGGTCGTGAACTTCGTCAAGCAGGGCCTGGAGGACCTCTCCATCTCGCGCTCGACGTTCGACTGGGGCGTCCCGGTGCCGTGGGACGAGAAGCACGTCATCTACGTGTGGATCGACGCGCTCCTGAACTACGCGACGGCCGTCGGCTACAACGAGAACCCGGCGAAGTTCGACGAGACGTTCCCGGCGAACGTGCACCTCATCGGCAAGGACATCCTCCGCTTCCACGCGGTGATCTGGCCGGCGATGCTGATGGCGCAGGGCCTGCCGGTCCCGGGCCGCGTGGCCGCGAACGGCTGGCTGATGGTCGGCGGCGAGAAGATGTCGAAGTCGAACCTGACGGGCATCAAGCCGCAGGACCTGACCTCGCACTTCGGCGTGGACGCGTACCGCTGGTACTTCCTGCGGGCGATCGCGTTCGGCCAGGACGGTTCGTTCTCGTGGGAGGACTTCTCCGCCCGCTACACGAGCGAGCTGGCGAACGACTACGGCAACCTGGCGTCGCGCGTCGCGGCGATGGTCGGCAAGTACTTCGGCGGGAAGCTGCCGGCCTCGGCGGCCGACGGCGCGGCGGAGACGGCGATCCACGAGGGCCTGGCCAAGGCCGTCGCGACGGCGGACCAGAAGATCGGCGAGGACCTGGACTTCCAGGCCGGCATCCTGGCGATCTTCGACTTCGTGAAGCAGGTCAACGGCTACATCACGGAGCAGGAACCGTGGAAGGTCGCGAAGGACGACTCTCCGGAGGGCCAGGCCCGCCTGGCGACGATCCTCTACACGGCCGCCGAGTCGCTCCGCGCGGTCGCGGTCCTGCTCAACTCGGTCATGCCGGAGACCTCGCAGGCCCTGTGGGAGTCGCTGGGCGCCGAGGAGTCCCTGGGCGCCCTGGCGACCCAGCCGGTCCAGACCTCCGCCACGTGGGGCCAGCTCCCGGCGGGCGCGACGGTAACGAAGGGCGCGGTGCTGTTCCCGCGCCTGGAGGAGAAGAAGGACTGACGTCCTCCCGTACGACGAAGGCCGCCACCCCTGTTCACGGGGGTGGCGGCCTTCTTTCCGTGTCAGGCGAGGGCGAGGGCGGCGACGGCGGGGGCCATGTAGACCAGCGGGAAGGGCACGTGGGCGTACGAACGGGCCCGCAGGATGGTGATCACGGCCCCGGCGAAGTACAGGATCAGCCCGATCGCGGCCAGCGTCCCGATGACCGGCACGAAGAACCCGACGACGAGCCCGGCGGCCCCGGCGGCCTTGGCGGCCCCGAGCCAGTTCCACCACGACCTCGGCACGCCGTACGCGGCGAGCGGCTCGACGACGAAGGCGGCCTTGAAGAAGATCGCCGCGGCGGAGAACCCGGCCATGAACGCGGCGACGGCGGTGAGGACGACTGCGGTGGTGGACATCTCGGCGAACATCACGACGGCTCCTTCAGCCTCTCCTGTGTCCGCCTCGACCGAGCCGGACACAGCACTGACGGAGCCCGGACGGGATGTGTGACAGCCTCCGCGAAAAACTTCAGTGGACCCAGTTCTTCAACGGCTCCGTGTCCAGCTCCATCCCCACCGGTTCCGGCAGCGTGACCGTCTTGCCGAAGGGCACCGTCACGACCATCTCGTACCGCTCGCCATCCGGCTGGGAGTGCACCTTGACCTCGCCGGCGGTCCTGTCGATCAGCAGGTAGACGGGGATCCCGGTCTCGGCGTAGGCACGCGGCTTCTCCACCCGGTCGCGCCGCCCGGTGTCCGAGTCGCCGGAGGTGACCTCGACGGTCATCAGGACCCCGTCGGGGTCGGCCCACTCCCCCTGCCCCACGAAGGCGTCGAGCGGCACGAGGCAACCGTCAGGGCGGGCGTTGCCCTTGCGGTACTTCTCGACGCGGAGGCCCTGGTCGGGATAGAGCCACCAACCGGCGTCGGCCTGAATGCACAGCCTTGTGAGCCAGGCAATGATCCGTCCGTGGTCACCATCCGGCAACGCCTTCTCCTCGATCTTCCCGTTGATGAACTCAAGGCGCAGGGATTCGTCCACACGTTCGCCAAGGCGGGCGAGTTCCTCGAACGCCTCCTGCGTCAGAACGCTCACGGCAGACTCCTCCTGGATCGGTGGTGCCTTCCACGGTACGTGTTTCCCTCGGCCCACGGCCGGGTTCGTAGCAGTCGCCATTGCGGCAGCGTGGCATATGCCAAGAGCCCGGGATCGAGAGATCCGGGCTCTTCACACGTGTGGGTTACGGAGGGGCGTGGCGGGGTCAGCCGATCGTCGCGTACGAGACGAAGCCCGCCCAGGCGCCGGGCATGAACGCGAGCTGCGGACCGTCGACGCACTTGGAGTCACGGACGTGGACCGTGCCGGGGGCTGCGGCGACCTCGACGCAGGAGTCGCCCTCGCTGCTGCTGCTGTAGCTGCTCTTGCGCCAGGCGACGTCGATGCAGGACTCACCGTCGGTGCCGCCGCTGTAGCTGCTCTTGAACCACGCCAGTTCGGAGGCGTCCCCGGCTGAGGCCTTGTGGATCATGTCTCTCCCAGCAGTTGCTCAATGAAGGCCAGCGACTCCCTCGGCGAGAAAGCCTGCGCCCGGATGGTGCCATATCGCAGCTCAAGGATGCGAAGCTGCTTGGGATCGGTGATCGGCGGCCCGCTGAACGCACCGTCGGAGCGCCTCACCGCCGTACCGTCCGGGAACTTCAGCAGTTCGATCCTGCCGTCCAGACCTGGGTGGGCCTCGGTGTTCGTCGGCATGATCTGAAGCGTGACGTTGCGCAACCGCCCCACCTCCAGCAGATGTTCGAGCTGCCGTCGCCACACCATTGTGCCTCCAACCTGTCGGCGCAGCGGTGCCTCTTCCAGCACGAAGTGGATCGACGGAGCAGGGTCCCGCTCGAAGACCGTCTGCCGGGCTAGGCGAGCGGCCACCATACGTTCCACATCGTCCGGAGAGTACGGAGGTTGCGCTGCCTCGATCACTGCCCGCGCATGCTCCGGCGACTGCAACAGCCCAGCGATGATGTTGCACTCGTACACGCCGATCTCAACCGCTTTGGCTTCCAACTTCCCCAGCGCCCGGACCTTCTTCGGGTACCGGACCTTAGCCACGTCCTCCTTCATGGCCGAGAGCAACCCGCCCGCCCGTGACGTGAATCAGCAGCAGATCGCCCAAGTCCATTGCCCCACCAGTCACTTCAGCGTCCTCCTGTCGCCCACGCCACGCGGGGCACGGCTCGCCCGGCTGCTCGCCGCCGAGTGGATGCGAGATCACGAGGTCCCGTACGGCGTGAGGGAGGCGGCCACCCAAGTCGTCGCCGAGCTGGCGACGAACGCCGCCACGCACCGCCGGGTCGCCGGCCGGAGCTTCCGGCTCGCACTGCTCGGTCTCAACGGCGTCCTCCGCATCGAGGTGACGGACACCCGGGCCGAGGACCTCCCACGCGCCCAACCGCCCTGCCCCGAGGGCGACTCCGGCCGAGGACTGCTCCTGGTGGAGGCACTGGCCGACCGATGGGGCACGGCGCTCGGCCCCGCACCCAGGAAGACCGTATGGGCCGAACTGGACCTCCCACACCCCTGACCTGCGGAAACGCATCACGCACCGGATTCCGGAAACGTGGGCTTCGGTGAGGCGGGCGGTCTTCCCAAGGACAACCACGAGAGAGAAAGAAACCAACCAAGCCCCACCCCTCCCCCCGCTGAGGCAGCACTCACTCACTCGGGTGAAAAACACCAACACAGCTGGCTTTGGGGTGGGTTGGTTGATCTACGCTCTGCCCAGCTGGCATATGACCGCCAGGCCGACATACGTCGGCCCCCGCCGGGACGGCAATCCCAAGGCGAGGGCCTGACCACCAAGGAAGAAGCACCTTCCCGATGGATACCCAGCACACTAACGTGCGCCCCTCCGCCCAGTCCCGTAACGGCGGGAAAAACCACCCCTCCCGGCGAACCGGGACGACGGCCACCCCCTGCGGCGGCGGCGTCACCCACGACAACGCCCGCCACACCACCCGCTTCACAGTGGTCGGCAACCACCTCACCCAGCACGCGGAGTTGTCGCTGACGGCCATCGGCCTGTCCGCGCACATCCAGTCGCTGCCCAGTGGGGCGCCCGTCGACATCAAGAGCCTCGCCGACCGGTTCCCCGAGGGGAGGACCCGGATCGCCGCCGCACTGCGCGAGCTGGAGACCCACGGCTATCTGCGCCGTACGCGCGAGCGTACGGAGGACGGGCGCATGGTCACCCGTACGGTCTCCTGCAACCAGCCGGGCCGGACCGGCGCGACGGAGGAGCCGAAGCCGCCGCGCCCGGGCCGCCGGGAGGCCAAGCCGCCGCCGCGCCGCGCCCTACCCGCCGTGCCGCAGCCGGCGTACCCGGCCCCCGACCTCCTCCAGACCGCCCTGGGGGTCCTCTCAGGCCTCCGCCGCACCGATCCCCGGCTCCTGATCTCGGCCACGGACGCCGAACACCTGGTACCGGGGGTCGCCGCCTGGCTGGAGCGGGACCTCACCCCCGAGGCAGTCCACGACGCCCTGACGGCGGACCTGCCGCCGGAGCCCCTGCACCGCCCGGCCGCGCTCCTCGCCCACCGCCTCGCCGCCAAACTGCCGCCCTTGCCGCCGTTCCGCCCGCCCGAGGCCCCGGCCACCCGGCACCCCCTCCAGAACTGCGACACCTGCGACCGCGCCTACCGCGCCCCCGAACCCGGCACCTGCGGCGCGTGCCGTTCCGATCACGCGGGATCCGCCTAGCATGGACGTGACGATCCTTGCCCCTGGGCACAGACGACGAGGAGCGAGCGCCATGACCATCGCCCCGGACGACGCACGACAGGCCGCCTCCCTCCGGTACCGGGCCATGCGGGACTTCGTCCAGTCCATGGACGACACCGTGCCCGGCAAATTCGAGGTCACAAAGGAAGGGATCGTTCACGACACGGGGGCGCCCGTCGGCCCGCACGAACTGACCACTGTGCACCTCCGCAGACGCCTTGAGAAGGTGATGCCGGAGGAGATCGTGGCCCACACGGCGAACCCGACGTCGAGGATGCTTCCGAAGGCATCATGCGTCGGCCCGATGTGATGGTGATCGCCCTCGCGGACATGGACGTCCCTGGCTCTTTCGACCCCCGCACGCTCTTCGCCGCCATCGACGTCGTTTCCCGCTCCAACCCGGACAACGACTGGGTGGGCAAGGTGCGGGACAACGCCCTGATCGGCGTGCCCGTCTACGCGGTCTTCGACCCCCGCACCGGCACCGGAGCCGTCCTCACCGACATCCACCCCACGCCCGACGGCCCCCGCTACGCGACCCGCAAGGACTTCGTCTACGGCGAGGACGTCACCATCGCCGAATGGACCATCTCGACGGAGGACCTGCCGCGTTACGGAAGCGACCCTGGCGAACAGCCCTGAGCCACACAAAGGGCTCGGGGTAGCCGCCCTGCCCAAGACTCCGGGACGAAGGCCGCACCGATGGCCGCGCCCAGGCCGGCATCGACGCCATACCGCTGCTCCTGGAGCAGCGCGGCCCCGACGTGCCCGGCGACGTCCGCGCCCGCGTCACGAGCTGCGACGACCCCGAGACGCTGCGCCGGTGGCTGGCACCCGCCGTCACGGCCGCCTCGGCCGAGGAGATCTTCGCGAAGGAGTAGTGCCAGCGGGGAGTACGGAAAGGGCCCGGGGACGACGTCCGTTCCCGGCTCTCGCGCGTCGCCAGACCCCGATCCGCAGGCGGTTCACCGGCGCGTTTCGGCGCATTGCCGATCATCTCACCGACGTGACGAATCGGACCTTTGTTCGTTGCTCACGTGAACGGTCGCATGGCAGCATGCCTGGGTGAATGAGGACGGGGACGACATAGCGGAGCCGCAACGGGTGGCGAGGCTTGCGGACTTGGCGGGCGAGCCGGCTCCCGTGGCCGTACCGGAGGCGGGGGCCGCTCCGGAGAACCCGACCGCGCGGGCGGTACCGGATCCCGAGGGCGGCGGCGAAGTCGCGTCGGCGCGTCGGGAGTTTGCGCGTTTGCTGGGGGAGTTTCGGCGTACCGCCGTGCTGGTGCCGTTCGATGCCCAGGAAAGTCTGTGGACCGCCGACTTCGGCGGCGTGCGGTGGATCTGCGCCTTCTCGGACGAGGAGGCGCTGGCGCGGTTCGCCGTGGCACGGGGAGAAGCGGGGCGCGAGTGGGCGTACCGCACGGTCCTGGGTGCGCGGCTGCTCGATGTGATGGTGCCGATGCTGCCCGGCCCTGGTGGGGTCGCCCTGGACGCGGGCAGTGCGGACGGGGCGCTGTTTCCGCCGGTGGCGGGCATCGTCCCGGACGCGGTGGCCGTGGATCTCACGGAGACGGGGACGGGAACGGGGACGGGGACCGAAACGGGGGCGGGGACGCGATGAGTGGGAACGAACCTGATCTCGCCGCGCCGGCGGCGGCGCTCGCGGAGATAGCGAAGGGCATCGACCTGGCGCATGCCGAGCTGAAGGATCTCGGCATGATCGGCGAGGCGTCGGCGGGCCGCGGATTCTCCGATCTCGGCCTGTCAGGACTGGAGTTGGGACACGGCGGTCTGACGTCGGAGTTCGAGACGTTCTGCGACCGGTGGGAGTGGGGCGTCCGTTCCCTGACGCTGCAGGGGAACGGTTTCGCGCAGGCGGTCGGCCTGTCGGCGGGCTCGTTCGCCGAGCAGGAGCAGTACATCAAGGACTCGATCAAGATCGGCGTGAACTCGCTGAACGGCAACCCGCACCTGTCCGAGGACGAGGTCAAGCAGATGCGCTGGGACACCATCCGCGACCAGCACATGTGGTCAAACCCGGACTGGAGCCCCGAGTCGGCCATCAAGGCTCAGCACGAGGTCGAGCAGACCTGGCGGAACACCGGCTACGACGTCATGGACTCGGGCCTCGACGCGATGGAGCGTTCCGGAGCGATCGACCCGACGGAGCGCGACCGCATGGACGAGCGGCTCAAGAACGACCTCGACCCTGATCAGGGGACCGTCGAACAGGCCGAGCAGCCGCGCTGGGGGGAGAGCCGCTGATGGTGGACTTCGGGGGTCTGCTCGACAAGGGCATCGACAAGTTCGGTGACGTCGTCGACAAGGGCAAGGAGGTCGTCGGCGAGGTCGTCGACGAGGGGACCGACAAGGTCGGCCAGGGTCTGAACCACCTGGGCGCGCACGAGTGGGCGGACGCGGTCGAGGACTGGGGCGACGGGGCCGCCTCCTCGCTCGGCGCGGAGGTCGGGGAGCAGCAGCTCGGGCAGACCGAGGAGGCGAACGAGCTCGTCCACGGCAAGCCGGAGAAGATCGCCGAGACGGTGAAGAACCTCCGGGACTTCCAGAAGGCGTTCGACCTCGTCGGCAGCGGAATGAAGAAGCTGGACTCCGGCCACTGGAAGGGCGAGGCGGCCGACGCGTTCCGCGAGAAGTTCGCGACCCTGCCGACGGACTGGCTGCACGCGGCGGACGCGATGGAGAACGCGGCCAACGCCCTTGAGACGTACTCCAAGGCGGTCGTGAGCGCGCAGGGCAAAGCGCGCGAGGCGATAGCGCTGTACAAGGAGGGCGAGCAGGCATCGAAGTCGGCCGTCGACTCGTACAACAAGAAGGTCGACGCCTACAACGCGGCGCGCACCGGCGACAGTCCGCTCCCGGACCCGGGGACGTTCACCGACCCCGGCAAGGCCAAGCGGCAGCGTGCCCGGGAGATCCTGAACGACGCGCGCACGGCGCGTAACGAGGCCGGGGAGACAGCCAGGAACGCGGTCCGGGCCGCGCTCGCGCACGCGCCGAAGGAGCCGACTGGCCGCGAGCGGGCCAAGGCGGAGCTGATGGACTTCAGCCTGAGCCAGAGCATCGAGCTGGCCCACTTCGGCGGCGGAGTCATCAAGGGCGGCGCCGGGCTGATCAACTTCGTCCGGTCGGTGAACCCGACGGACCCGTACAACCTGACCCACCCCATGGACTACTACAAGGGCGTCAACATGACGCTCGCCGGCCTGGTGTCCACGGTGGCGAACCCGGACCGGGCCCTGAAGAACGCCTGGGAGGCGGCGAAGGGCGACCCGTCGGAGTTCCTCGGCAGACTCGTCCCCGAGCTGCTCGGGACGAAGGGCGCGGGGCTGGTGCGGGGCGGTCTGCGCGCCGGTCTGAACGGCACCAAGGGCCTGCCGGACGGCACTAAGCCGCCCGGCAGCCGCGGGGACCACGAGAAGAACCCGGACAACAACAGCAACCAGTGCCGCAAGAACGTGTGCGACGGCGACCCGGTGGACATGGCGTCCGGCCGTGTCCTACTGCCGCAGACGGACGTCGCCCTCCCGGGGTCGCTTCCGCTCGTCTTCCAGCGCACCTTCGACTCCTCGCGCCGCTCGGGACGCTGGTTCGGCCCGACGTGGTCGTCGACGGTGGACCAGCGCCTGGAGATCGACTCCGAGGGCGTGGTCTTCAGCTGTGACGAGGGGAGCCTCCTCGCGTACACGCATCCGGCCCCCGGCGTCCCGGTCATGCCCACGCACGGCCGGCAGTGGCCGCTGGACCGGGTCGGGGACGGCTACACGATCACCGACCCCGACACCGGCACGGTCCGGCACTTCGTCGACCACGGCGACGAACTCGCGCTCCTGGCCCAGATCGACGACCGCCACGGCCGCTGGATCGCCTTCGAGCACGATGCGGCGGGCGCCCCGACGGCGATCGTCCACCACGGCGGCTACCACCTGAAGCTCACCACGAGCGAAGGGCGAGTAACCGCCCTCCACCTCGCGGGAGCGGCAGCGGACGGATCCGACCAGGAGATCCGGCGCTACGGGTACGCGGACGGCCACCTGACCGAGGTCACCAACTCCTCCGGCCGCCCCCTGCACTTCGGCTGCGACGGACACGGCCGCATCACATCGTGGACCGACACCAACGGAAGCCGCTTCGACTACGTCTACGACGACCGGGACCGCTGCACCTATCAGTCCGGGACCAACGGACACATCGAGTCCCGTTTCACCTGGGACGACACCGATCCTGAGACCGGTCTCAGGACGACGTCCATCACCGATGGCCGGGGGCACACGAAGAGGTTCCTCGTCGACGAGCGCTCCAGGGTCGTCGCCGAGATCGACCCCCTGGGGGCGGTCACCCGCTTCGCGTACGACCGCCACAACCGTCTGCTGTCCCGCACGGACCCGCTCGGCCACACAGCCCGTTCCGTCTTCGACGACGCGGGCCGGCTGATCGAGGTGATCCGTCCGGACGGTCGCAGTGTCCACGCCGAGCACAACGAACTCGGACTGCCGGTGTGGGTCAGGTACGCGGACGGGACCGTCGTGCGGCAGACGTACGACGAACACGGCAACCGCACCTCGTACACGGATGTCTCAGGGGTGACGGCTCGCTTCGTCTATGACGAGGTGGGGCACCTTGCCTCGATGATCGATCCGCTCGGTAACACGGTGCTGGTGCAATGTGACCGCGCCGGACTGCCGGTGGCGATCACCGATCCGCTGGGCGCCGTCACACGGTACGAACGGGATGCCTTCGGTCGCCCTGTGGTGATCAGCGATCCGCTCGGAGCGGTGACCCGGGTGGAGTGGACCGTGGAAGGCCAGGCGGCCCGGCTGGTGGAGGCCGACGGCAGCAGCAGGACGTGGACGTACGACGGCGAGGGCAATGTGCTTTCGCACACCGATGCCATCGGCGGGACCACACGCTTCGAATACACGGACTTCGACCTCCTGGCGGCGCGGACCGGCCCCGACGGCGTACGGTACGAGTTCCAGCATGACGCCCAGCTCCGGTTGACGCGGGTCGTCAACCCTCTGGGGCTGACCTGGGACTACGAGTACGACGGCGGGGGCCGGCTCGTGTCCGAGACCGACTTCGACGGGCGCACGCTCCGTTACGCGTTCGATGCTGCCGGACGCCTCACCAGCCGCACCAACGGTCTCGGGCAGGTCATCCGGTACGAGCGCGACAGCATGGGTCACGTGGTCCACAAGGACAGCGACGGCAGCGTCACCACCTATGACTACGACATCTTCGACGAGCTCGCCGTGGCCACCGGACCCGATGCCACGCTCGTGCGTATCCGCGACCGCTATGGGTGCCTGCGATCGGAGACGGTGAACGACCGGAAGCTCTCATTCGATCATGATGCGCTCGGGCGTCGCATCGGCAGGATCACCCCGGCCGGGGCCGTCAGCAGGTGGGAGTACGACGCGGCCGGCAACCTCCTGGAGCTGACCGTCTCCGGCCGTACGATCGGTTTCCACCGTGACGCGGCAGGCAGGGAGCTGGAGCGTCACATCGGGGATCACGTGAGCCTGGCCAATACCTTCGACACGGTCGGCCAGCTCATCGACCAGCAAGTCGTGGGTCGAGGCACCGACATCCAGCGCCGCTCCTACACCTATCGCGCGGACGGCCACGTCGTCGGAATCCAGGATCGTCTCTCAGGTAGCCGCCGCTTCGACCTCGACGCGACGGGCCGGGTCACCGCCGTCCACGCCGTGGGCTGGTCCGAGACGTACGCCTACGACGCGGCAGGGAACCAGGCCGCCGCTTCCTGGCCGGCCTCTCACCCCGGCCAGGAAGCCACCGGGACACGGGCCTACACGGGCATGCGCATCGACCGGGCTGGGAAGGTCCGGTACGAGCACGACGCGCAGGGACGCACCGTTCTCCGGCAGAGGGCCCGTCTGTCGCGCAAGCCCGACACCTGGCGTTACACCTGGGACGCGGAAGACCGTCTCACCTCGGTCGTCACGCCGGACGACACGGTATGGCGGTATCTGTACGACCCGCTGGGCCGTCGTATCGCCAAGCAACGTCTTGCTGACGACGGCCGCACCGTGGCGGAGGAGGTCACCTTCACCTGGGACGGGACGACGCTGTGCGAGCAGATCAGCAGGGGGGAGCCCTTCCCCTGTCCCGTTGCCGTCACCTGGGACCACGACGGGCTGCGCCCGCTCACCCAGACGGAGCGCCGACTGGTCGCGGACGGGGCGTCCCACGAGGCTGTGGACGAGCGCTTCTACGCGATCGTCACCGACCTTGTCGGTGCCCCCACCGAACTCGTCGACGAGACGGGTGAGTTGGCCTGGCGCACCCGCGGAACCGTGTGGGGTGCGACCGCCTGGACCGCCACGAGCACGACCTACACCCCCCTTCGCTTCCCGGGCCAGTACTACGACCCGGAGAACGGTCTCCACTACAACTTCCACCGCCACTACGATCCCGAGACGGCTCGCTACCTCAGCACTGACCCTCTCGGGCTCGACCCCGCTCCGAACCCGGTCACCTATGTGGACAACCCCCACGCGGCGTCCGACCCACTCGGCCTCAAGGCCTGCAAGATACGAGTCTCCCCGATGGCCTCCGACTGGGCGACCAAGGGCGCCCATGTGCACGTTCCGCAGAAAAAGGGTGCAGAGCACGAGGTTCGCATCTACGTGGACGACAAGGGCAACCTAGCCGCGGACCCCATTCGGCTGAGTACCGGACTGGCCTCGGAGAAGAGTGTGCGAGCGGCTCTGGACGCGGTGAACAACGATCCGGCTCTCCGTGCCGACCTCCTGGCCAAGAGCAAGGCGGCCAAGGCCGAGATGGACGACCACAATTGGGGCAACAAGCAGAACCGCTCGGCTGAGATGCAAGCACTGATCGACAAACTGGAGAACTGGCCGTGACCAGCGTTGAATTCCTCGCCTCTTTCATCACCACCGGAGAGCTGCAAGGCCTCCGCATCGGTTCGACACTCGACGAGGTCGACCGGGCATTCCGTCATCCCTTCGTCGATGTCGTCGGCGACGAAGGGGAGTGGCTGCGGCGGGACTACGGACTCGTAGAGTTCGCCTTCAACCCGGGGCCGGAGTGGGTCATGGCCACCGCGTCGGTCCAGTTGCACCGCCTCGCGTCGGACGACGGCCTGGCTCGGGCCTGGGCACAGAGCATGGGCGTCGAGTTTCCCCTGTACACCTCCTGGGAGGAGGTACGCGACGCGCTCTCCCGTACAGGAGGCGTCCCGGAGCTGAAGGTCACCGACCAGGGCGGATTCCTCCAGTACCGGGCCGCGTCGTCGAACGTCTCGATCCTCGTCGTGGACGGCGAGGACGAGGAGCGCGGTTACCGCGTCGGCAACGGCGACGTCTGGAGTCTCGAGCTGTGGGCGCCGTTCCGGGCGAGTTGATGACCGCCGTACGCCACGCATGAGTTCCTCCGGAGCGATGCGGCGTACGCGAAGGGCCCGGAATCCGTCAGGATTCCGGGCCCTTCGTTCAAGCACGTACTGCTTACCGCGCCGCGTCCGGGTGGACCGCCTCCGTGATCGGGCGGTCCTCCGTCGGCTTCTCGACGAGCTTGGACTCCACCGGCTTGCGGAGCTGGATGTTCAGCTCGCGCAGGCGGGACTCGTCCAGTTCCGTCGGGGCGCCCATCAGGAGGTCCTGGGCGTTGCCGTTCAGCGGGAAGGCGATCGTCTCGCGGATGTTCGGCTCGTCCGCGAGGAGCATCACGATGCGGTCGACGCCCGGGGCGATGCCGCCGTGCGGCGGGGCGCCGTACTCGAAGGCGCGGAGCATGCCCGCGAACTCGTGCTCGACGGTCTCCTTCGAGTAGCCGGCGATCTCGAAGGCCTTGAACATGATCTCGGGCTCGTGGTTCCGGATGGCGCCGGAGGAGAGCTCGATGCCGTTGCAGACGATGTCGTACTGCCAGCCGAGGACGTCCAGCGGGTCCTGGGTCTCCAGGGCCTCGAGGCCGCCCTGCGGCATCGAGAAGGGGTTGTGCGAGAAGTCGATCTTGCCGGTCTCCTCGTCCTTCTCGTACATCGGGAAGTCGACGATCCACGCGAAGCGGAAGACGTTCTCCTCGAACTGGCCGGCGCGCTTGGCGGCCTCGACCCGGACCGGGCCCATGATCTTGGAGACCTCGTCGAACTCGCCCGCGCCGAAGAAGATCGCGTGGCCGGGGGCCAGGCCGAGGCGCTCGGTGAGGACCTTGACGTTCTCCTCGGTGAGGAACTTCGCGATGGGGCCGGTCAGGGCGTTGCCCTCGCCGACGCGGACCCACGCCAGGCCCTTCGCGCCCAGGGAGACCGCGAAGTCGCCCAGCGCGTCGAAGAACTTGCGCGGCTGGTCGCCCGTGTCCGGAACGGCGAGCGCGCGGACGTGCTTGCCCGCGAAGGCCTTGAACTCGGACGCCTCGAACACGTCGGAGATGTCGACGAGTTCCAGGGACGTACGCAGGTCGGGCTTGTCGTTGCCGTACTTCAGCATCGACTCGCGGAACGGGATCCGCGGGAACGGCGAGGTGACGTGACGCCCGCCGCCGAACTCCTCGAAGATCTCCGTCATGAGCTTCTCGATCGGCTGGAAGACGTCCTCCTGCTCGACGAAGCTCATCTCGACGTCGAGCTGGTAGAACTCGCCCGGCGAGCGGTCGGCGCGGGCGTCCTCGTCGCGGAAGCAGGGCGCGATCTGGAAGTACCGGTCGAAGCCGGAGATCATGAGCAGCTGCTTGAACTGCTGCGGCGCCTGCGGCAGCGCGTAGAACTTGCCCGGGTTCAGGCGGGACGGGACGACGAAGTCGCGGGCGCCCTCGGGGGAGGTCGCGGCGAGGATCGGGGTCGCCATCTCGTTGAAGCCGAGGGCCACCATCTTGGAGCGGATGGAGGCGATGACGGCGGAGCGCAGCATGATGTTGCGGTGCATGCGCTCGCGGCGCAGGTCGAGGAAGCGGTACTCCAGGCGCCGCTCCTCGTTCACGCCGTCGTCGGTGTTGATGGTGAAGGGGATCTGCTTCGCGGCGCCCAGGACCTCGACCTCGGCGGCCTCGATCTCGATCTCGCCGGTCGCCAGTTCGGGGTTGACGTTGTCCGCGCCGCGGGAGACGACCTTGCCGTCCACGCGGACGACGGTCTCCTTCGTCAGCTTGTCGAGGACCTCGGCCGCGGCGGTGCCGGGGCGGGCGACGAGCTGCGTGATGCCGTAGTGGTCGCGCAGATCGATGAAGAGGATGCCGCCCAGGTCGCGCCGATTGTGCAGCCAGCCGCTCAGCCGGACGTCGGTGCCGACGTCAGAGGCGCGGAGCTCGCCGCAGGTGTGGGACCTGTACCGATGCATCGTCGTTCATCCAGTCTTCGGGATCTGTGGGTCGTGGGCCGCCCGCCCGGGGTCGCTGTCACGGGGCCGGGACTCGGGAGTCGCGGATGTCACAGAACACGCGGGCAGACCCACCCAGGGTACCGGCCGGGCGTCCTCCCTTTTCGAATACGCTCAGTGGCGACCTGGTGTCCGATATTCATAAAGTAGGGCAATGCGCACCGAGGACGTCCTGGCCGCGATCGCGACCGGCCTGTGGCGCTGGGACAACGCGTCCGGGATCGTCTCGCTCGACGCCGAGGCAGCCCGGCTGCTCGGGCTGCCCACCGAGCCCGTACGGCTCACCGAGGCGGCCGTCCGCTCGCGTTTTCATCCCGTCGACTGGAACGAGATCGACGGGGTCGTCAACCTCGCCGTCGCCGAAGGCACCCTCGCCGAGGCCCGGCTGCGGATCATGGACGAGCACGGCCGGGTGATCCGTACCGTACGGAGCAGATCGAAGCCGCTCATCGAGGGCAACGACTACCAGCTGGTCGGCACCCTCCAGGAAGTCGCCGAACAGGTCCCGGGGACCGCCGCCCGCACCCCCATCACCGGTGACTGGCGCCGCTCCCGCGAGGCGTTCCTGCTCGACGCGGGGCGGGCGCTCGCCGAGGCGCGGTCCACGGCCGAGGTGCTGCGGGTCGCCGCCTCCCTCTCGATGCCCGGCTTCTCCCCCGACGGGCTCGCCGTCTTCGGCGTGGCCGGCGACCGGCTGACCGTCATCGGGCACCACGGGCACAGCGACGGCGACGAGGGGCCGTTCTCGTCGATGTCGCTCGACACGGACTACCCGGCGGCGGAGGTCGTGCGGACCGGCCGGGCGCTCTATCTGCCCACCCCGGACGAGTACCGGCGCCGCTTCCCCATGACCTGGCCGCTCGCGCAGCGCTTCGGGCGCCGCTCCTGGGCCTTCGTGCCGCTGGTCGTCGCCGGGCGCACCATGGGCACCTGGATGGCGGCCTTCAAGCACCCGGTGGCGTTCACGCCCGACGAGCGTTCGGTTCTCACGACGGTCGCGCGGATGCTGGCGCAGGCCCTGGCACGCGCGGGCGTGGCCGAGTCGGAGCGCGAGCTGTCCCTCGGCCTCCAGCGCACGATGATGCCGGTCCTCGGGCCGGGCATCCCCGGCATCAAGGTCGCCGCCCGGTACGTGCCGACCGGCGGCGGACTCCAGGTCGGCGGCGACTGGTACGACCTGATCCGGCTGCCCGGCGGGACCTCCCGCACGGGCGGGCGCCGCCCCGGCCGCATCGCCCTCGTCATCGGCGACGTCCAGGGGCACGACGTGCGGGCGGCGGGCCTGATGGGGCAGCTGCGGATCGCCCTGCGCGCGTACGCCTCCGAGGGCCACCGGCCCGACGCGGTCCTCTCCCGCGCCTCGCGCTTCCTGTACGGGATCACCGACGGGGACGACGGCGAGGAGTACGGCGGTCCCCGCTTCGCGACCTGCCTCTATCTGGAGGTCGACCTGGAGACGGGGACGGTCGACATCGCGCGGGCCGGGCATCCGGACCCGGCGGTACGGATGAACGACGGAACGGTTCTCCTCAGGCCGACGGCCGGCGGCCTCCCGCTCGGCATCGACCCCGACACCGACTACCCCACCACCCGGCTCACCCTCGACCCCGGCGAGACCCTCATGGTCTGCACCGACGGCCTCCTGGAGACCGGCGGGCACGACCTCGACACCGGCTGGGACCGGGTCAGGAAGCTCCTGGAAGCCCACGAGGGCGACGATCTGGAGCAGCTCGCCGACACGCTCGTGGAGGCCGTCCACGGGCCCGGCTCCCACCACACGACCGGGCCGCTCGCCGACCGCCGCGAGGACGACATCGCCGTCCTGCTGCTCTCCCGCCGGCCCGCCGGACCGGTGGTGGAGGCCCCGCGCCGCACCCTGATGACGATCGCCCAGGCCGAGCCGGAGCGGATCGCCGAGGCCCGCGAACAGATGCGGCAGCTGCTGCACGACTGGACGGACCGGGACCAGCTCGACTCGGCCGTCCTCATGGTCTCCGAGATGGTCACCAACGTCCTCGTCCACACGGACGGCGACGCCCTCCTCGTCGCCGAGGTCGCCTGCGCCGCGAAGTCCCGGCGGCTGCGGGTGGAGGTGTCCGACACCAGCGACGAACTGCCGCACAAGCGCCACCCGGGCGAGATGGCGTCGAGCGGCCGCGGCCTGGTCCTGATGGAGATGCTGGCGGACGCGTGGGGCGTCGACCCGCGCGGCGAGGGCAAGGCGATCTGGTTCGAGCTGAACGAGACCCCGAGCCCTTCGGGGGAGAGCTGCTGCGGCTAGGGCCTGTCCTGCGCCGCTCGTGTCCCGGTCCCACACCGCTCGGGCCCCGGTCCCACCCGGCCCGGGGTCCCGGCGCGCAGCCGCTCGTCCGGCGGCGCAGACTGGTTGCGTACGGCCGCCTCCGGGGGGACCACGGAGATTGCCATGGACACCCACAAGGTCGGGAGCGACACCACCGTCCTGGCCGACAGCCTCGAAATACCCGGGATCGGTCACATCCCCGTCAACGCGTACGTCCTCACCGCCACCGAACCCGTCGTCGTCGACACCGGGCTCTCGATAGCCGACCGGAACTTCGTCAACACGCTCGGCTCGGTCATCGACCCCGCCGACGTCCTCTGGATCTGGCTCACCCACCCCGACCGCGACCACACCGGCGGCATCTTCGACCTGCTCGTGGCCGCGCCCCGGGCGAAGGTCGTCACCACCTTCATCGGCGCCGGGATCATGACCACGGAGCGCGCGCTGCCGATGGACCGGTTGTACTTCCTCAACCCCGGTCAGTCCCTCGACGTCGGCGACCGCATGCTGCGCGCGTTCCGGCCCCCGCTCTTCGACAACCCCGCCACGGTCGGCTTCTACGACGAGAAGACCAGGATCTGCTTCTCCTCCGACTGCTTCGGCGGGCCGATGCCGACCGCCGAGCTGGCGGAGAGCGGGCACGCGAACGACCTCAAGCCGGAGGAACTGCGGCAGGCGCAGCTGCTGTGGGCGAGCCTGGACAGCCCGTGGGTGCACGTGGTCGACCCGGACAAGTTCCGGACGACGATCGACCCGATACGGGACATGGCGCCCGAGATCGTGCTGTCCACGCATCTGCCGCCTGCGGTGCGGATGACGGCCTCGATGACCGACACGATCTCGATGGCCCCGGACGCGGACCCGTTCGTCGGCCCCGACCAGGCGGCCCTCGAACAGATGCTGGCGTCCTTCGAGCCGGGCGGACTGCCTGCGGCGACCTGAGCGACCGGCCCGCCTCGACCCTGCGCACCGAGAACACCGGTTGATCGTCAACAGGCTGTGACAAAGCGGTGGTTGACCGCCTTTCGCGCCGCGGGCTTGACTGGTGCCGGGCCTCGGCACGGGCAGGGGCCCGGGGGGTGGGGGCACATGAAGTGGTTCAGGCGTGCCGGGCGACCGCGGGGCACGGCACCCGGAGGGGGCGCCCTCCGGCCGGACGGCGACGGGCGGGAACACGCCCTGAGCCGGAGCGGCATCGAAAGCGCGGGGCGCGAAGGCGACGCCGAGGGCGCCGCGCGCGGCTACCGCCACCTGGTCGCCCAGGCGCTGCAGGAACACGGCGCCGACCACCCCGTCACGCTCGCCCTCCGCCACCAGCTCGCCCACTGGACCGGCGAGGCGGGGCGGCCGGACCAGGCGTGGGAGCTGTTCGGCCTGCTGCTCCAGGACCGGCTGCGGCTCCAGGGCGACGCCCATCCGGACGTCCACCTCTGCGCCCACCAGGTCGCGCACTGGCTGGGACGCGCGGGGCGGGTCGAGGAGGCCGTCAGCCGTTACGTCGGGTTGTACGAGCTGACCAGGGACCTCGGGCAGCACGCCGCCTCGCTCCAGGCGCTGTGCGACCTGGGCCACTGGCAGCAGCAGGCCGGCGACACCAAGGCGGCGCTGCGCTCCTTCCGCATGATGCAGCAGGATGCCGTACGCCACTTCGGCGCGGACCATCAGCTCGCGGACATCGCGCGCACGCGGTACGCGGAGCTGGCGGGCGACCTGCCCTTCGGGACGGCCGGCGGCAGGGAGGCGGTGGAGTCGCTCCTGAAGGCCGCCGCGGGGGTCGCCGCGGCCGGGGACGCCGAGCGCGCGGCCCGCCTGTACGAGCGGGCGGCCGAACGGGCGGCGACAGCGTGCGGCGAGGCGAGCGACGAGTACCTCACAGCGGTCGTCGGTGCCGCCCGGCAGCGCGTGGAGGCGGGCGCGAACGGGGCCGCCGCGGACGCCTTCGGCAAGGTCATGGCGTGCATGCGGCAGCGGGGCGAGGGCGGCGGCACGGAGTACGCGGCCCTGGGGGAGCTGCGCGAACAGCTGCTGCGGGCGGCGTCGCGGGAGCGGGCCGAGGGCGGCCCGGCCGCCCCGTCCGCGGCTCCTTCCTCGTCCGCCCGGCCCCTGCGCCCCGTTCCCACGGCTCCCACCCCTGCGTACGTACACGAGGGCGCCGAGGCGCTGGGCGGCTGGCGTACACCCGACCGGGCCCGGGGACGGGACGGCGGACGGGATCAGGGCGGGCCGCTTCCGGACGCGGGCGCGCGGTTCGGCCCGTACCGGGTCCTGGAGGAGGTCGGCCGTGGCGGGTTCGGGCGCGTCTTCCTGGGCCAGGACGACGACGGGGTCCTCGTCGCCGTGAAGACCCTCCACCCGGAGCTGGCCCGGCAGGCCGACAAGCGGGACGGGTTCGCGCGGGAGGTGACGGCGCTGCGACGGGTGGACAGCCGCTACGTGGTGCCGGTGGTGGCGGCCGACACCGGGACGGAGGTGCCGTGGATGGCGGTCCCCTTCGTCTCGGACCCGTCGCTGCAGGAGGTGCTCGCCGAGCACGGCTCCCTGGACCCGGCGGTGGTCCGCACGCTCGGCGCGGGCGTGGCCCACGCGCTGGCCGCGATCCACGCGGCGGGCGTCGTCCACCTGGACCTCAAGCCGGGCAACATTCTGCTCGGCGAGGACCGGCCGCGCGTGATCGACTTCGGGATCGCCCAGCTGGAGCGGCTGGCCGGGCCCCGGCGCGGCTTCACCGGCACGTACTCCTTCGCGGCGCCCGAGCAGCTGACCGGGGAGGGCGAACTGACCGGCGCGGCGGACGTGTTCGCACTCGGTACGACGCTGGTCTGGCTGGCCCTGGGGCACGGGCCCTGGGGCCGGGGCGAACCGCTGTCCGTGGCGTGGCGCATCTGCGCGACCGAACCCGACCTCGCGGGCCTGCCGCGCGAACTGTCCGCGCTGGTCTCCCGCTGCCTCGCCAAGAACCCGGCCGACCGGCCCACGGCCGCGGAGGTCGCCCGGGACCTGGCCCCCGGCACGGTGGAACCGCTGCCGCCCCAGATGCCCCGCGCGACCCGGGACTTCATCCGCGCCCAGCGCGAGGTGCCCGCGACGCGGCGCCTGACGGCCAGGGATACGGCCGCCGCCGAGGGCCGTACGACCGAGCCCCTCACCCTGCCGGCCCCGGACGCCGTCGAGCGGCTGGAGACCGAGGTGCGGGCGTGGGAGCGGGCGACGCAGGGCAGCGGTCCGGCGGCGGTCCTGGCCGGGTGCGCCGATCTGCTGCGGGAGGCGGAGCGGGACCTGGGCCGCGCCCACCCCCTGTCGCTGCGCCTGGCGGTGTCGTACGCGCTGCTCGACGTGGGCGCTCCGGGCGGCTACGACAGGGCGGTGGAGGTGGTGGCGTTCGCCGCCGGGCATCTGGGCACGGGCCATCCGGCGGTGGACGAGGCGACACGGATCCTGGCCGTGCTCAAGCCCCGCTGAGCGCGCCGGGTGGCTGCCCGTTGTCCGGCTTCGGCGGTGGTGGGGTCCCGTACCGCGCCTTCAGCTCGCTGAGGACGCCGGTCACGGCGGCCGTCAGGGGTAGGGCGAGCAGCATGCCGAGGACGCCCGCGACGGACGCCCCGGCCGTGATCGCCAGCATCACCGCGGCCGGGTGCATCTGCACGGTCCGGCTCTGCACCAACGGCTGGAGCACGTTCCCCTCGATGACCTGGACGGCCAGGACGATGGCCAGCACCCACAGGGCGATGGCGAAGCCCCGGTCGGCGAGGGCGACGAGGACGGCGACGGCGCCGGAGAGGAAGGCGCCGAGGTACGGGATGTAGGCGGTGACGAAGACGAGTGCGGCGAGGCCGACCGCGCCGGGCACGTCGAGGACGACGAGGCCGACGCCGATGAGGACGGCGTCGACGAGGGCCACGAGGGTCGTGCCGCGCATGAAGCCCTCGACGGCCTCGAAGGCGCGGCGGGCCATGGCCTCGACGAGGTCCCCGGTGGCGGCGGGGACGAGGGAGCGCAGGGCGCCCGCGGCCCGGTCGGAGTCGCGCAGGAAGAAGAAGATGAGGAGGAGGGCGAGGACGGCGGTGGCGAGCATCTCGCCGACGACGCTGATGCCGCTGATCACCCCGGAGGCGGCGGTGCCGCCGAACCGCTCCAGGAGGGTCTTGGCGTTCTTCGCGAGGTCGTCGAGGGAGGTCCCGGCCGCGCCGAGGTGTTCGGCGATGTCGGTGGCGGCCTGCCGCAGGGAGGCGACGATCTGGTCGCCGGTCTCGATGAGCGCGACGACGACGATGTACGTGGCTCCGCCGACGACCGTGAGGACGGCGACGACGGTGAGCGCGGCGGCGAGCGACTTGCGGACCTTCATCCGGAGCAGGCGCCGGTAGAGGGGCCCGAGGAGGGCGGTGCCGAGGATCGCGAGCAGAACGGGCGTGACGGCCGTCTTGAAGGCGACGCACAGCCAGATCCCGACGGCGGCGACCCCGGCGACGAGCAGCAGGACGGCGCACCAGGCGGCCACCCTGCGGACGGGTTCGGGGAGGAGCGGGGACGACGTCTGCACCCGATCACCGCACCACGCCCGCCGGCGTGTCGTCGCGCGCTGACGGACCGTACGGGTGACGGCCCGTCAACGCCTGCCGCGTACGGCTACTCGCCCATCCCGTGGACCGCCGGGATCGTCCCCAGCCGGCCGGCCTGGAAGTCCTCGAAGGCCTGGCGCAGTTCGGCCTGGGTGTTCATGACGAACGGGCCGTAGTGGGCCATGGGCTCGCGGATCGGGCGGCCGCCGAGGAGGACGACCTCCAGGTCCGGGGTGTTCCCGTCCTGCTTCTCGTCGGCGCGGACGGTGAGGGCGCCGCCCTTGCCGAAGACGGCGGTCTGGCCCATGTGGACCGGTCGCCGTTCGGCGCCGACGGTGCCGCGTCCGGCCATGACGTACGCGAGGCCGTTGAAGTCCTCGCGCCACGGCAGGGTGATCTCGGCGCCGGGGCGCAGCGTCGCGTGGATCATCGTGATCGGGGTGTGGGTGATGCCGGGGCCGTCGTGGCCGTCGAGCTCGCCGGCGATGACGCGGAGCAGCGCGCCGCCGTCGGGGGAGGTGAGGAGCTGGACCTGGCCGCCGCGGATGTCCTGGTAGCGGGGGGCCATCATCTTGTCGGCGGCGGGCAGGTTCACCCAGAGCTGGAGGCCGTGGAAGAGGCCGCCGCTGACGACGAGGGACTCCGGCGGGGCCTCGATGTGAAGCAGCCCGCTACCTGCTGTCATCCATTGCGTATCGCCGTTGGTGATGGTGCCGCCGCCACCGTTGGAGTCGTGGTGGTCGAAGGTGCCGTCGATGATGTAGGTGACGGTCTCGAAGCCGCGGTGGGGGTGCCAGGGCGTGCCCTTGGGCTCTCCGGGCGCGTACTCCACCTCACCCATCTGGTCCATCATGATGAACGGGTCGAGGTACTGGTAGTTGATCCCGGCGAACGCGCGGCGCACCGGGAAGCCCTCGCCCTCGAATCCCTGGGGGGCCGTGGTGACGGCGAGCACGGGGCGGGGGGTGGCGTCGGCCTGGGCCGCGACGCGGGGCAGGCTGAGCGGGTTCTCGACAGTCACGGCGGGCATGACGGACCTCCTGGGTGCGGCCTTGGCGACCTTGTACGTCCACTTTAGTTGAACGCTGAACTTTCTGCCACCCGAAACGCGGAACGCCCGGGAGGAATTCCTCCCGGGCGCCCCCGTGGGTACGAGATCCCCGTACGTGGTCCCGTACGTGGTCCCGTACGTCCCAGCTTCGGTCAGCCGTACATCCGCCGCATCGCGAAGTCGACCATCTGCTCCACTGCCTTCGCGTCGAAGACCATGCGGTGGTCGCCCTCCATGTCGAGGACGAAGCCGTAGCCCGTCGGCAGCAGGTCGATCACCTCGGCCCCGGTGATCACGAAGTACTTCGACTCCTTGCCCGCGTACCGCCGCAGCTCCTTGAGCGAGGTGAACATCGGGATGACCGGCTGCTGGGTGTTGTGCAGAGCGAGGAAGCCCGGGTTGTCACCGCGCGGGCAGTAGACCTTGGAGGTCGCGAAGATCTGCTGGAAGTCCTCGGGCGCGAGCGTGCCCGTGGTGAAGGCGCGCACGGCGTCCGCGAGGGAGGGCGGCGAAGGCTCGGGATAGAGCGGGGCCTGCTGCTGCCCGTACCCGCCCTGCATGCCTCCCGGCGCCGCACCCTGAGGGTCGTACTGCTGCTGCGGGGGAGGCGCGTACTGCTGAGCACCCGGATTCTGGTCGTAGCCGTACATGGGCTCCAGCCTATCGACCGGGCGACCGGGCGGGGCCGCCCATCCAATTCTTCTCACGCCCCGGGATCCCTTGCTAGGTTCGCACCAGCAATCTGACTGTCATGCACAGGGCTGTAACACGGGGGCGGGAATGACACTGAACGCACGATGGCAAGGGCTCTTCGAGGACACCGCGCCATCCGGCCCCTCCGAGCGCCCGGCCGCGATGACGCTCGCGGGCACCACGGCCGGGGACGGCGGCGCGAGCGGCAGCGGTGGCACCGACCTCAAGGCCGACGTCGGCCCCTGGCACCAGGCGGGCAACGCCTCGGGCGAGCTGCGCGTCTCCACCGGCACCTCGCTGACCGACCTGGAGCGGGGCAACGAGGGCGTTGCAGGCGGAACGGCCGGATTCGACTCCTCCGCCGCACTCACCGAGATCCTCGGCACCTGGAAGGCCCGCCTCACCTCCGTGCGCGACGAGTGCGGACGCCTGGAGGGTGCCCTCAAGAGCGCGGGCCGCGACTTCGGCGAGCGCGAGGCCGACACCCAGCGGCGCATCGCCGCCGGGGCGCCCGCCCCCTCCCGGACGAAGGAGGGCTGACCCGGATGCCCACCTGGCAGCAGCTGCGCGACGTGAAGCTGAGCGAGTACACGGACGCCGCGGACGACTGGGGCCGGATCTCCTCCCGCTCCAACGCCGACAAGGACCGTGTCGACAACGGCATGTTCGCCCGGATCAACGACACACAGAAGGGCGAGACAGCCGAACGCGCCTCCGCGGACGTCCAGCAGCTGTCCCGCAACTTCCAGTACCTGCACACCGAGTGCGGCCTGATCCGTACAGCCCTCAACGGCTTGGCCACCGAACTCGCCGCGCCGCAACGGAAGCTGAAGCAGGCCCTGGAGGAGGCGGAGAGCGCCGGGTTCACCGTCCTGCCGGACGGCAGGGTGCAGTACCCCACCCGGTCGTTCGTCCTCGCTCCCGGCAGCGGAACGGCGGAGGCCGGCGCACCCGTCCCGTATGCCCCCGGCATGGGCGAGGGGGTCGGCAGCGCCGACGCCAACAAGGGCAGGGCCGAGGACATCGCCGAGCGGATCGCGCAGGCCGTCCGCGAGGCCGCCGAGATCGACAGCCGCTACGCCGCGGCCCTGCGCGGGCTGAAGGCCGAGCCCGGCCTCACCGTCAGCGACGAGACCCTCGCCGACGCCGCCAAGGACACCAAGGCGATGCAGGAGGCAGCCGGCAAGTACGCCGACGACGACAAGATCCCGAAGGGCAAGTCCCCCCAGGACAATGCCGAGTGGTGGAAGTCGCTCACCCAGGAACAGCGCGACGAGTACGCCACGCTGTACCCGGCCTCCGTCGGGGCACTGGACGGCCTGCCCTCCGCCGTACGCGACGACGCCAACCGGATGGTGCTCGCGGAGACCCGCGCCCAGACGCAGCTGGAGCTCAACGCGATCCCCAAGCCGCCGCAGCAGTACCTCCCCAACCCCAGCGGCTCTTATCCCGCCGTGATCACGAACCCCGCGTACCGGGAATGGCAGGACAAGTACGGCGACCGGAAACCGGAGCTGGAACGGATCAAGAACGGCATCGACGCCGTCCAGGGCCGCTTCGACGCCACGGGCAAGGACGGTCTGCCCGAGGCGTACCTCCTCGGCTTCGATCCGCGCACCAACAGCGGCGACGGCCGGATCATCCTCGCCAACGGGAATCCGGACACGGCCGACCACACCGCCGTCTACGTCCCCGGGACGGGGACGGAGATCGGGGGCATCGGAGGCGACCTGGAGCGGGCGAACAGGCTGTGGACGGCGTCCACCCGGCAGGGGGCTGACGTGTCGACCATCATGTGGTTCGACTACGACGCCCCGCGCTCGGCCTACCCGACCGACAAGGGCGACGCCTTCCCCGAGGCGGCCCGCAACGAGTACGCGGAGAAGGGCGCCCCGACCCTGCACACGTTCATGGAAGGCACCCGGGCCGCACACGAGACGGCGAGCGGCTCCGGCGGGCACACCACGCTCATCGGCCACAGCTACGGGTCCACGCTGGTCGGCGAGGCCGCGCAGGCCGGCCGGATCTTCGACGGTCCGATCGCCGACGACATCGTCGTCGCCGGAAGCCCGGGCATGCAGGCGAACCGCGCGGCGGACCTCGGCATCTCGGGCGAGCACATGTGGGCCATGGGCGCCGAGGGAGACAACGTACCCCTCGGTGGCAGCCTCGTGGGACTCGGTGAGGACTGGGTCGTACCGACGGACCCCGAGTTCGGGGGCAACGTCATGAAGACGGACACCCATGGCCACAGCGACTACTGGAACGAGGGCACCCTCAGCCTGAACAACCAGGCCAAGGTGATCGTCGGCGACTACGAAGGTGTGATTGTTGAATAACAGGCGCAGTCTCACGGCCCTGGCCGGCGCCGTCTCCGCGGCCCTTCTGATGACGGGATGTTCCAGCATGTCCGAGAAGACTCCAGAAGGGATCCTGGGCTACCAGCCCGAGGTCCGGGAGTACAAGCCCGCGAAGCAGCAGGTCAACGACGTCTCCAGCAGGCTGCTTGACTGGATGGCCGTCAAGGGGGCGTCGACGCAGGTCAGCGCACGCGTCACCATCTGCGAGTCCGTGGATCCCGACTTCAAGACCCACTACCTCGTCGAGCACCCCTGGGCCGTCTACGACCTCACCAAGGGCTCCTTCGAGCAGGCGATGCAGAACCTCCGGGAGCAGCTGCCCCGCAACGGCTGGAAGATCGTCAAGGACGGCTTCACCGAGTCGAAGCGCAAGGACCCGCAGATCGTGGCCGAGAACGACACGCTGCGCCTCGGGCTCAACGTCGAGTGGATGCGCAACCGCTCGGGCGAGCTCAAGGACGGCATCGCCGTCACGGTCACCTCCCGCTGCTACCGGGCGCCAGAGGGAACGACACCTTACGGTCAGTGACGTCGGACACCCGACGAGTCAAGGGTCCGAGAAGGGGCGCAGCCCCTCTCGGGCCCTGTTTCCGTGCGGCTCGGGTCACATGCGCCGACTCAGGGGTTGCTTATATTACTGATGGGTAGCATCATCGGAGAGAGCGTTTTGCTACTTGCTGGTACGTCTACGAGGAATCCGCCTCCCCGAGCCTTACGGAGCCGTCGCCATGGGGCACTACAAGTCGAATCTCCGCGACATCGAGTTCAACCTCTTCGAGGTCCTCGGCCGCGACAAGGTGTACGGCTCCGGGCCGTTCGAGGAGATGGACGTCGAGACCGCCAAGAGCATCCTCGACGAGATCCGCCGCCTCGCCGAGAACGAGCTCGCGGAGTCCTTCGCCGACGCCGACCGCAACCCGCCGGTCTTCGACCCCGAGACCAACACCGCCCCCGTACCCGCCACCTTCAAGAAGTCGTACAACGCCTTCATGGAGTCCGAGTACTGGCGCCTCGGCATCCCGGAGGAGATCGGCGGCACCGTCTCCCCCCGCTCCCTGATCTGGGCCTACGCGGAGCTGCTCCTCGGCTCGAACCCGGCCATCTGGATGTACTCCTCCGGCCCGGCCTTCGCCGGCGTCCTCTACAACGAGGGCAACGAGGCGCAGAAGAAGATCGCCCAGATCGCGGTCGAGAAGCGCTGGGGCTCCACCATGGTCCTCACCGAGCCCGACGCCGGCTCCGACGTCGGCGCCGGCCGCACCAAGGCCGTCCAGCAGGAGGACGGCTCCTGGCACATCGAGGGCGTCAAGCGCTTCATCACCTCCGGCGAGCACGACATGGAGGAGAACATCCTCCACTACGTCCTCGCCCGCCCCGAGGGTGCGGGACCCGGCACCAAGGGCCTCTCCCTCTTCCTCGTCCCCAAGTACGAGTTCGACTGGGAGACCGGCGAGCTGGGCGAGCGCAACGGCGCCTACGCCACCAACGTCGAGCACAAGATGGGCCTCAAGGCCTCCAACACGTGCGAGATGACCTTCGGCGACCGGCACCCCGCCAAGGGCTGGCTCATCGGCGACAAGCACGACGGCATCCGCCAGATGTTCCTCATCATCGAGTTCGCCCGCATGATGGTCGGCACGAAGGCGATCTCCACCCTCTCCACCGGCTACCTCAACGCCCTGGAGTACGCCAAGGAGCGCGTCCAGGGCACCGACCTGGCCAACTTCATGGACAAGGCCGCGCCCAAGGTCACCATCACGCACCACCCCGACGTCCGCCGCTCGCTGATGACGCAGAAGGCGTACGCCGAGGGCATGCGCTCCCTCGTCCTCTACACGGCCTCCGTGCAGGACGAGATCGCGATCCAGGAAGCGGCCGGCCAGGACACCAAGGCGCTGCACGGCCTGAACGACCTGCTGCTCCCGATCGTCAAGGGATACGGCTCCGAGAAGGGCTACGAGCAGCTCGCCCAGTCGCTCCAGACCTTCGGCGGCTCGGGCTTCCTCCAGGAGTACCCGATCGAGCAGTACATCCGGGACGCCAAGATCGACACCCTCTACGAGGGCACCACCGCCATCCAGGGCCAGGACTTCTTCTTCCGGAAGATCGTCCGCGACCAGGGCGCCGCCCTGAACACGCTGTCCGAGGAGATCAAGAAGTTCCTCGCGGTCGGCACCGGCGGCGACGACCTGGCCGGCGCCCGCGACGCGCTCGCCAAGGCCGCCGTCGACCTGGAGGCCATCGTCGGCACGATGATCACCGACCTCACCGCCACCGGCGAGGACGTCAAGAACATCTACAAGGTCGGCCTCAACACCACCCGCCTGCTGCTCGCCTCCGGCGACGTCGTCGTCGGCTACCTGCTCCTGCGCGGCGCCGCTGTCGCCGCCGAGAAGCTCGCCGAGGGCGCCAACGCCAAGGACGTCCCCTTCTACCAGGGCAAGATCGCGGCCGCGAAGTTCTTCGCCGCCAACATCCTGCCCGGCGTCTCCGCCGAGCGCGCCCTCGCCGAGGCCGTCGACGGCTCGGTCATGGACCTGGACGAGGCCGCGTTCTAAGACGCGCCCACGTCCTGCAGGGAACGGCCCGTCCCCGGGGAGGGGGGCGGGCCGTTCTGCTTTTTCAAGGCTCGGTTCGCCTCCGGGGCGCTCAAGCCGGGCTCACAGGGCCGACCGTGCTCGCCTCCCTCGTTCCTCGGGAGGCTCCGCGCGCTCGGCCCTGTTCCGCTGCGTAAGGTTGATCCATGAGCAGCGCAGCTTCCCGTCCCGCCGCCGGCGCCTTCGACCGCGGACACACCGACGACCTCATGACCTTCCTGACGGCCTCGCCCACGCCGTACCACGCGGTCGCGAGCGCCGCCTCACGCCTGGAGAAGGCCGGCTTCCGGCGCGTCGAGGAGACCGCCGAGTGGGACGGGACGAGCGGCGGGAAGTACGTGATCCGCGGCGGCGCGATCATCGCCTGGTACGTGCCGCAGGGCGCCGCCGCCCACACCCCGTACCGCATCGTCGGCGCCCACACCGACTCCCCCAACCTGCGCGTCAAGCCGCGGCCCGACATGGGCGCGCAGGGCTGGCGCCAGGTCGCCGTCGAGATCTACGGCGGCAGCCTCCTCAACACCTGGCTCGACCGCGACCTCGGCCTCGCCGGCCGCCTCACCCTCCGCGACGGCAGCCACCACCTCGTCAACGTCGACCGGCCGCTGCTGCGCGTCCCGCAGCTCGCCATCCACCTCGACCGCGGCGCGAACGACGGCCTCAAGCTGGAGCGCCAGCGCCACATGCAGCCCGTCTGGGGCATCGGCGACGTCCACGAGGGCGACCTGATCTCCTTCGTCGCCGCCGAGGCCGGCCTCGACGCCGAGGACGTCAGCGGCTGGGACCTGATGGTCCACGCCGTCGAGGCGCCCGCCTACCTCGGCCGCGACCGCGAGCTCCTGGCCGGCCCGCGCATGGACAACCTGATCTCCGTGCACGCCGCCACCGCCGCGCTCGCGTCGCTCGCGGGCCGCGACGACCTCCCGTACATCCCGGTCCTCGCCGCCTTCGACCACGAGGAGAACGGCTCCGAGGCCGACACCGGCGCCCAGGGCCCCCTCCTCGGCAACGTCCTGGAGCGTTCCGTCTACGCCCGGGGCGGCTCGTACGAGGACCGGGCGCGCGCCTTCGCCGGCACCGTCTGCCTGTCCTCCGACACCGGCCACGCCGTCCACCCCAACTACGCGGAGCGCCACGACCCGACGCACCACCCGCGCGTCAACGGCGGCCCCATCCTCAAGGTGAACGTCAACCAGCGGTACGCCACCGACGGCAGCGGCCGGGCGATCTTCGCCGCCGCCTGCGAGAAGGCCGGGGTGCCCTGGCAGTCGTTCGTCTCCAACAACGACATGCCCTGCGGCACGACGATCGGCCCGATCACCGCCGCCCGCCACGGCATCACCACCGTCGACATCGGCGTCGCGATCCTCTCCATGCACAGCGCCCGCGAACTCTGCGGCGCGGCCGACCCGTACCTCCTCGCGAACGCCCTGGTCGCCTTCCTGGAGGGCTGAGGCCGGCGGGTGGAACCGCCCTGGACGGAGGCCGAGCGGGCCCCCGTCCAGGGCGGTGTCCGTCAGTCGTCCATGCCCGCGAGGATCAGCGGGAGGCGGGCGGTGCCGGTCTGCGTGATCTTCACCGGGACGCCCCAGTCCTGCTGGTGGACGTGGCAGGCCGGGTACTCGTTGGCGGGGTCGTCGTCGCAGGACGCGGCCATCGCAGAGACGTGCAGGACGCCCTCCGTGAGCTCCGGGTTCAGGTCGAGCTCCCGGAAGAGGTCCGTGCCCGTGCCCTCGCCGCCGAGCAGCAGCTCGGGCGGGGTCGAGGAGACCAGGAGCCGCGTCGAGGGGCCGTAGCGCTCGTCCAGCTTCTGGCCCGTGGGGGCCTGGAAGACGACGTCCAGGCGGAGGCGGCCGGGGGCGACCTCCGTGGCCTCGCGCTTGGTGCGGTGGGCGACCGCCTCGACCCGCACGGCCTCCTCGGGGAGCCGCAGCCGCGTCAGCCGGTGCCGGGCGGACTCGACGACCACGATGTCGCCGTCGACGAGGACCGCGTCGCTGGGCTCGCGCAGATCGGTGGCGAGTGTGGTGACCTCGCCGGTGGCGGGGTCGTAACGGCGCAGGGCGTGGTTGTACGTGTCGCTGACGGCGACCGAGCCGTCGGGCAGGGCCGTCACGCCCAGCGGGTGCTGGAACAGGGCCTGGCCCGCGGCGCCGTCGCGGTGGCCGAAGTCGAAGAGGCCGGTGCCGACGGCGGTGTGGACGACCCCTTCTGGGTCGATCCAGCGCAGGGAGCTGGTCTCGGAGTCGGCGATCCACAGCCGGTCCTCGGTGGCCGAGAGCCCCGAGGGCTGCGCGAACCATGCCTCGGCGGCGGGCCCGTCGACGAGGCCTTCGTTGGTGGTGCCGGCGGCGACCCCCACGGTCCCGGCCTCGGGGTCGTACGTCCACAGCTGGTGGACGCCGGCCATGGCGATCCACACCTTGCCCTGCCACCAGGCCACGTCCCACGGCGAGGACAGGTCGACGTCGAGGGCTGGCCCGGAGGTCGGGGACCCCTGCCACCACTGCTTCCCGGTGCCGGCGACGAGCTCGATCGCGCCGCTCTCCGGATCGAGCACGCGCAGGGCGTGGTTCACCGTGTCGGCGACGACGATCCTGCCGTCGGGAAGCTGCGCGAGACCCTGCGGCTCCCGGAAGACGCCTTCGCCGATCCGCCGCACGACGGTCTCGCCGTCCGCCGCGAGCTCGACGAGCTGGTGCCGGGTGGTGTCGGAGACCAGGAGGTTCCCGGAGGGCAGCAGGATCGCCTTGCCGGGGAACCGGAGGTCGGTCGCGACCGGCTCGGGCGCCACGTACGGCCCGTCCCCACGCCGCAGCGTCCCCTTGGCCTCGTGCTCGGCCTCCAGCTCCTCGACGAGCGTCCGGATCGCGTTGGCGTGGCCCTCACCGGCGTGCTGGGCGACGACGTACCCCTCGGGGTCGATCACGACGAGCGTCGGCCAGGCGCGCACGGCGTACTGCTTCCACGTCGCGAGCTCCGGGTCGTCCAGTACGGGGTGGTGCACCTCGTACCGCTCGACGGCGTCGACGACGGCCTGATGCTCGGCCTCGTGCACGAACTTCGGCGAGTGCACCCCGACGATCACGAGCGTGTCCCGGTGCTTCTCCTCCAGTTCCCGGAGCTCGTCGAGAACGTGCAGGCAGTTCACACAGCAAAAGGTCCAAAAATCCAAGATCAATACGCGGCCTCGGAAGTCGGCGAGCTTCAGATCCTTCCCGCCGGTGTTGATCCATCCACCCTTGCCGATCAGCTCGGGGGCGCGGACACGGGCACGGCGGGGAGGGGTCGCGGGCGTGGAGTCGTTCATGGGTCAAGGGTGCCGTACGGGTGGAAAGTAAGGGCCGGGTGGGGCGGGGATGCGTGTCCGGGGGTGGGGTCGGGGTGGGCGGTGGTCAGCATGGCGGGCATGGTGGAGCGATTGGTCAGATCATCAGACTTTTCCTGCCGACGGCTACGCGGCGGGTTTCTGGTGGTGCTCCTCGTCCTGCCCTGTCTGGCCCTGCCCGCCACTGCGGCCCGGGCCGGTGGCGTCGGGGACGGGGCCCTGGGGGTCACCGTGACCGTGAACGGGCGCGGGCAGACCGGGCTGCGGCCGCCCGCTCTCCGGGCCGGCGGACCGGTCGTGAAGCGGTACCGCCTCGTGAACCGCGGGGAGGCGCACCTGTACGGGGTGAAGGTCGTCGACCCCCAGGTCCCCTCCGGGTCCGTGCGCTGCCCCGCCGGGCCGCTCGCCGCGCTGGGGGAGCTGGAGTGCGTCGCCAGGTTCCGCGCGGCGCCCGGGGCGCATCGCGGGACCGTCCGCGCGGAGGGCGCCGTTCCCTCGCTCGGGCGGCGGCTCACCGCGACCGCCCGCACCGGGTACACCGGGGTCGCCGCCGGCCTCACGCTCACCGAGCGGGTGACGTTCGGGGCCCCGGGCCGCGGCGGCGCCGGGGCTCCGGGGCGGGCGGCCCCCGGAGCTCCCGGGCGGGGCGCGGCCACCCTCACGTACACCGTGACCAACCGCGGCAACCGGCCCCTCCACGCGGTACGGGTCGAGGACACCGCCCTCGGGCTGCGCGCCGGCGCCGTGGACTGCGCGGGGCGGCCCGGGACCGTTCCGCTGCTCGCCCCCGGCGCCTCGGCCCGCTGTACGGCCACCGTACGGCGGGCCCCGGGCACCCACCGGAGTACGGGGCTCGCCTCCGGGAGCGACCGGGTGACCACCTACGGGACCGGCGGCGGACGCGTACGGGCGCCGACGCTCGTCGCCCGGTCGTCCGCCGTCTTCACGGTGGCGCCGCCGGCCGTACCCGTAGGGGGTTCGGCGTCCCCGGGGGCTTCCGTGCGGAATCCGGCGCGGGAGCCCGTACGGGGGAGCAGTGGGGCGGCTGGGGAGGGTGGCCTTGGTGTTGGTCCTGGGGTTGGTACGGGGGTTGGTACGGGGGTTGGTGGTCCCGGGGCCGCTGGGGCTGCTGGTGTTGCTGGTGCCGCCGCTGGGGCCGCTGCCTTGCCGGAGGGAGTCGCCGGAGTGGGGGCCGGGGCCGGCGCCGCACCGCCTCCGGCTGCCGCCCCGCCTGCCGCGGCCCCTGGCGTCATGCCCCAGGGGCCTCCCCTCGACCCGCCCGGCGGTGAGGCCGGGGTCGGCGTCGGGGTCGGGGTCGGACCTGGCGCCGGCGTGGGGGCCGGGGTCGGGATCGGGGTCGGGGTCGGTGGTGTCGACGGCCTCGTCACCCCTCCCTTCCCTCCTTCCCCTCCACCCCCTCCTTCCGCCCACCGCGCCGCCGCGCTCGACTCCGAGGGGTTCCTCGGACGGGTGCGGCGGCGGGGGCGCGAGGCGAGTGAGCTGGGGGTCGCGACGACGCTCCTGCTGCTCCTGATCCCGGCGGCCGTCGCGGCCGCCCTCCTCGGCAACCGGAGAAGCTGACCGTGGTCCTGCTCGAAACGCTCGTCGTCGTCCTCGGCGTCGCGCTCGTCGCCGCCCTCGCCGTCGTCGCCAAGACCCGGCTCTTCCCGCTCGGCGAGGACGAGGAGCCGCGCGAGGACGTCGCCGAGTACATCGCGATGATGGTGTCGGTCCTCTACGCCGTCGTCCTCGGCCTCTGCCTGGTCTCCGTCTGGGACACCCGCTCCTCCGCCGCCGACCACGTACAGGACGAGGCGAGCGCCCTGCACCAGACGTACCTGCTCGCGGACGCGCTCCCCGCCGACCGGCGGCAGCCGCTGCGGGACGCGGCCCGGACGTACGCCGATCACGTCGTGTCCGTCGAGTGGCCGGTGATGGCGACGCGCGAACCGCTCGACCCGGCCGGCTGGCGGCTCCTCGAACAACTGCGGCAGGCCGGCGAGGTCGGGGAGACCGCGAAGGTGCCCCACCAGATCGCCGCCCAGGAGGTCCTCGCCCAGCTCGGCTACGTCGACGACGCGCGGCGCGGCCGGGAGGCGGCGGCGCAGGAGCGCCTCTCCCCCGTGCTGTGGACGGGCCTCATCATCGGCGGCGCGCTGACGCTGGCGTTCATGTTCCTCTTCGGGATCAGGCGGAGCGCGACCCATGTGGTGATGGTGATGGGCCTGGCCGGCTTCATCGCCTTCACCGTGCTGCTGATCCATCAGCTCGACTCGCCGTTCGGCCCGGTGCTCGGGGCGACGCCGGACCCGTTCACCCGCTACTTCGGGTGAGAAGCACCGCTCGCACGGGCAGGCATACCGGCGTGAAATATCTCGTACGGGACAAGATCTTCGCGATCGGCGACGACTACTGGATCGAGGACGAGCAGGGCCGCCACGCCTTCCTCGTCGACGGCAAGGCGCTGCGGCTGCGCGACACCCTGGAGCTGAAGGCCCCCGACGGGCGCGTCCTGATCACGCTGCGGCAGAAGATGTTCAGCCTGCGGGACGCCATGACCATCGAGCGCGACGACCAGCCGCTCGCGTCGGTCCGCCGCAAGCGGCTCTCGCTGCTGCGCAACCACTTCCGGGTGACGCTCGTCGAGGGCACCGAACTGGACGTCAGCGGCCGGATCCTGGACCGGGAGTTCACCGTCGAGTACGAGGGTGAACTCCTGGCCCACATCTCCCGCCAGTGGTTCCACGTCCGCGAGACGTACGCGGTGAACGTGGTCCGCGAGGACGCGGACGCCGCCCTGCTCGTGGCCGTGGCGGTGTGCGTGATCCGGATGGCCGAGCGGGAGCGGGGGGACTGAGCGGGAGGTCTTCTCCGGGGGTTACGCGGCCTTCCGCAGGGCCTGTTCCAGGTCCTCCCACAGGTCCTCGACGTGCTCGATGCCGACCGAGATCCGAACCGTTCCGGGGCCGATCCCGGCCGCCGCCAGGGCCGTCGCGTCGAGCTGGTGGTGCGAGGTGGAGGCCGGGTGCATCACCAGGGTCTTCACGTCGCCGAGGGAGACGCTGAGGGAGGCGAGCCGCACCGCCTCGACGAAGACGCGGCCCGCCTCCCGGCCGCCCGCCAGGTCGACCGAGACGACGCCGCCGCCCCCGCGGGGCAGCAGGCGTGCGGCGATCTCCCGGTCGGGGTGGCTCGCGAGCGCGGGGTGCCGGACGGCCTCGACCGCCGGGTGCGCGGCGAGCCTGGCCGCGAGGTCGGCGGCGCTCGCGCACTGCCGCTCCATGCGCAGGGACAGGGTCTGCATGCCGCGCAGGGTGAGCCAGGCGGCGAACGGGTCGGTGGACGCGCCCTGCTCGACGGCGTGGTGGCGGACGCGCCCGTACAGCTCCGGGTCCTTGAAGACGGCGAGGCCGCCGAGGACGTCCGCGTGCCCGGCCAGGTACTTGGTGGCGGAGTGGACGACGATGTCGGCGCCGTGGTCGAGGGGCCGGCAGAGGAGCGGGGACGCGAAGGTGTTGTCGACGGCGACCGGGACCCCGGCCTCGGCGGCGACGGCGGCGAGCACCGGCAGGTCGGAGACGCGGGTGGTCGGGTTGGCGATGGTCTCCAGGTAGAGGAGCCGGGTCGTGGGGCGCAGGGCCGCGCGCACCTCGTCCGGGTCGGTGCCGGAGACGTAGGTGACGTCGACGCCCCAGCGGGCGGCGAGGTCGGTGAGGACCGCGTACGTACCGCCGTACACGCAGGACTGGGCGATGACGTGGTCGCCGCTGGAGACCAGGCCGAGCAGGACGGCGTTGACGGCGCCCATGCCGGAGGCGAAGGAGAGTGCGGTGGCGCCGCCCTCCAGGCGGGCGACGGCGTCCTCCAGGGTGCGGACGGTGGGGTTGCCGAGGCGGCTGTAGAGGAAGGCGTCGCCGGAGGTGAAGGCGGTGGCGAGGGCGTCGGCCGAGTCGAAGGCGAAGACGTGACCCTGGTGGAGCGGGACCCCGAGGGGCCGGCTGCCCGTGATCTCGACGTGCGGCGGGTGAACGGCGAGGGTCTCGGGGCGGGGGACCCCGGCGGCGTGGGGCGCGGGGGCGTGGGACGTGGCGTCGGCGGGCGCGGAGCCGTGGGACGTGGCGTCGGCGGGCGCGGAGCCGTGGGACGTGGCGTCGGCGGGCGCGGAGTCGGCGTGGCTCATGTGATCAGTCTGTGGACGGGCCGTTTGCCTTCCCAGGTCCAATACCGGCAGATTGGTTCGGCAATGGAGCCAATCGACGCGTCCGTCACCGACCTGACCGCCCGGCTCGGCCGCTGGTCGGCCGGGCGCGGGCCGCTGTACCTACTGCTCGCCGCCCGGCTGCGCCGCCTGATCGACGAGGCCGCGCTGCCCCCCGGCACCCTCCTGCCGCCCGACCGGCGGCTCGCGCAGGCCCTGTCCGTGGGCCGTACGACGGTGGTCGCCGCCTACGACACCCTCCGTCACGAGGGGCGGCTCGTACGGCGGCAGGGCAGCGGGACCCGGGTCGCGCGCGCGGCGCTCGCTCCGGAGGCGCCCCGGGTGACGGAGACGTCGAACCCGCTGTTCCTGCACCTCCTGGAGGCACCGGACGACGTGATCCTGCTGAGCTGCGCCGCGCCCACCCAGCCACCGCCCGCCCTGGCGGAGGCGTACCGCACGCTCGTCCTGCCCGACGGCGACATCGGCTACCACCCGGCAGGTCTCGCGGTGCTGCGGACGGCGGTGGCGGGGCGGTACGCGGCGCGGGGGGTGCCGACCGAGCCGGGGCAGATCCTGGTCACCACCGGTGCGCAGCAGGCGTTGTCGCTGCTCGCCCGGCTGCTCCTCGCGCCCGGGGACGGGGTCCTCGTGGAGGCGCCGACGTATCCGGGGGCGCTCGACCTGTTCCGGGAGACGGCGGCCGTACCGCTGCCGGTGGCGGTGGGTCCCGACGGCCTCGACGTGGCGGAGGCGATACGGGTGATGGAGGATCACCGGCCTTCCCTCGCCTACGTGGTGGCCCGGTTCCAGAACCCCACGGGGACGGTCCTCCCGCCGCTCGCGAGGCGCCGGCTCGTGGAGGCGGCGAACGCGCTGGGCGTGCCGCTCGTCGACGACGAGGTCCTCGGCGACCTGGCGTTCGACGCCGACGACACCGACGACACCGACGGCGTCCCGGAACCGTTCCACCCCTCCCTCTCCTCGTACGGCGAGGTGATCGCCGTCGGCTCGCTCAGCAAGGTCGTGTGGGGCGGGCTGCGCATCGGCTGGGTGCGCGGCCCTGCGTCCCTGGTCTCCCGGCTCGCCCGTCTGAAGGCCCTGCACGACCTGGGCTGCGACGTGCCGTCCCAACTGGTCGCGGCCCGGCTCCTCGACGGGTTCGCGGCCGTACGGGACGCCCGGCTGCGCGATCTGCGCGCGGGTCACGCCCACCTCCGCGCGGAGCTGGCCCGGCTGCTCCCCTCCTGGTCCTGCGCCCCGGCGACCGGCGGCCAGACCCTCTGGGTGCGGCTCCCGCACGGCGACGGCGTCTCCTTCGCCCAACTCGCCCTCCGGCACGGTGTGGCCGTACTGCCGGGGGCGACGACCGACGCCCTCGGCGGCAGCGTGCGGCACCTGCGTCTGCCGTTCCTGCTGCCGCCCGAGGTGCTCACGGAGGCGGTGCGCAGACTGGCGGCAGCCTGGGCGGAGTACACGCCGGGCCCGGTGCCCGAGCGGGCGTCCCTACGGGGCATCACCCTCTGACCAGGCGCGGGAGATCCCACCTTGCGTCTCGGGCGTCACCACGGAAACATACGGTGCACCTGCAAAGTGATGATCTTTTTTTCATGGGGGCGCAGCGACATGGGCTTTGACGAGGACTGGGCCGGAATACGGTCCGGCACGACGGCGCAAGACCCGGTCGGTACGCGGCTGAACCAGCTCGACGGCGGCGGTGGAGGCGGCGGCGGTGCTTCGGGCGGTGCGCCGAACCTCGCCACCGCACCAGCAAAGAAGAAGGCCGCGGCCAACACCATCGAGAACGAGCTGGAGCCGGACACGGCGAAGGCCGCCAAGTGGGCCGACGCCGCCACGACCGCCGCCGTCGGCGGATTCGAGGGCTGGGCCACCGCCGCCGGCCTGAAGACCGTCGAGACCACCTGGGACAACCAGGTCAAGAACCTCCTCGCCCGGCTCGCCTCCGAGAAGACCGCCCTGCGCGGCGCCGCGCTCTCGTTCGGCCAGCAGGAGATCGACACCCGCGCCCGTATCGCGGGGGTCCGGCCGACCTCGCGCATCGAGCAGTACTGAGAGGGCGGCGGACATGCTGACGTACTCCGAGATCATGACGACCGACCTGGGCAAGCTCTCCGCCACCGCCGACAAGTGGAACGAGATGGCGGCCGAGCTGCACAAGGTCGAGGAGCGCTACCGCGACAGCGTGCAGTCGCTGACGACGGCGCAGACCTGGCTGGGCGAGAGCGCGACCGCCGCCCACACCAACTTCACGGCGACCCGCTACGAGTACCAGGCTGCCCAGACGCAGGCGAAGGCCACCGCGACGCTGCTGCGCAACGCCCACGAGCAGTTCACCGAGCTGAAGAAGCAGCTGGAGAACGCCCGCGCCGACGCCGTCAAGGCCGGGATGAAGGTGTCCGAGCAGGGCAGGGTGGCCTACGACTACGAGCGGCTCTCGCCGAGCGAGCGCAGCGCGCTGCACCACGACCCGGACGGCGCCAAGAGCGTCCGGGACGCCGAGGCCGCCTGGACCGAGCACCTGGCCGGCTGCGTGAAGGCCTTCGACCTCGCCGACCAGGACCTGAAGAAGGACCTGGAGGCCGTCGTCAAGGACGGCTACGGCAACAAGAACGACGAGACGCTCGGCACCGGGTTCAACGGTGACGCGGGCAAGGTCTCCGCGGCCGACGACAAGGCCAAGGACGACCGGATGAACCTGGCCTGGCTGAAGATGAAGGACAACGAGACGCTCGACGACTACGTCGCGCGGCTCCAGCGCGACGGCATCGCCAAGCTCACCGGCAACGAGAAACTGGCCGACCTGGTGGCCGGGTTCACCAAGGGCACCATCACGGCGGGCGCGTTCGCGGGCGCCCTGACGTCGGCCGGCCTGTACTCGTACAAGCTGTCCAAGGCGATCCGGCCGCCGTTCGTCCATCCGACCGCGCCCGGCACCTTCCTGTCCAAGCACTTCAACATGAGGCTGGCGGGGGCGGCTCCCGGCAGCCTGCTCAGCAAGGTGCCGCCGGGTCTCGCCACCGCGCTGACCGGCTCCGACGAGGCCGCCATGCTCGGCGGGTTCATGCGCAACGGCGCCTTCTTCATGCCGACCGCCGCCGAGGCCAACCTCGTGAAGGTCGCGCAGAACGGCGGACTCGCCAACGCCGCCAAGGCCGCGGGCTGGATCCGCGGCGCCGGTGTCGTCGGCGGTGTGGCCGCCACCGCGTACGGCGTGGCCAACCTCGCCACGTACAACACGGACATGATCAAGGCCGATCCGGCGAAGTTCGCCTCCGACCTCACCGGGACGGCGTTCAGCGCCTCCATGACGGCCCTGACCGTGGCCCCGAACCCGGTCACCCTCGGGCTCGCCGTCGGCACCGGCGTGGCCTACGGTGCCGCACTGATCTGGGACAACCACGAGGCCATCGGGAAGGGTCTGGATCAGGCCGGCGACTGGATCGGCGACAAGGCCTCCGACGTGGGGTCCGGGATCGCGAGCGGTGCGAAGAAGCTGGGCAGCGCGCTGAACCCGTTCGACTGAGCCCGTGGCCGTGGCCGCGCCCGTGACCGTAAAGGAATCCGTTCATGCACACCAACGTCACCCCGTTCGACCTCCAGGCGTGGAAGGAGGGGAACCGGCACGACTACCGCGCGGGCTGGCGAGGCGTCTCGCCGGAGTTCGGCGAGATCGTCCTCACCTGCCCCATGACCCGGACCACGCCCGAGTCGATCGTCTCGGAGGTGCGCGGAGGACAGCTCCCGACCACCTCGTTCGAGTCGCGCGGGATGCACGCCGAGGGGCTCAAGCTGCCGACCCTGAACCGCTCCACGCTGCGGGTCGGCGACCGGATGGTGTACGTGGACCGGAACCGTTTCGGCGCCACCCTCGAACAGCGCGCCCTGACGATGCGGTACGCGGGCGACCACTACCGGCTCGCGGCCCTCGACAAGCACGGCTACGTCATGACCCGCCAGGCCGACGACGAGGACCCCGGGGTCACGATCACCGTCCGCGAGTCCGGGCGCGGCAAGAACCGCAGGCTGTCCGTCCAGGTCTCCGGGCGTGCCGAGGGCGGGGACCTGGCCCTCGGCCTGATCTTCGCGGGCGTCGACCGCTCCGTCCTGACGCGGGTCGGCGCGGTGAAGGCCGGCCTCTCCCGCGCGACCCATTTCTGGACCGAATCCCAGTACTGAGCCCCACCTACATGAGTGAGCGACACATGCCTTCCTTCGACGTGACCCGATCCCGTTTCCGGCTGAACGACGACGAGGTCTTCGTCCTCGCCCAGCTGGCGACCGGTCAGCCGGTCCCGGAGTCCATGGCGCCCGCCGCTGCGCGGCTGCGGGACTGCGGGCTCACGAACGGGGCCGGGGAGCTTTCCGCGCTCCTGCTGCCCCTGATGCAGACCCTCGTGCAGCCGGCCGTGATCGTCTCCCTGGAGGCGGGCGGCCGGCAGGGCACGCTGCACCACGGGGTGCTCATCGGCGAGGACCACGTCGTCTGCCACGAGACCTGGCCCGGCCAGGAGGAGGCCGAGTACCGGCTCGTGGAACCGCGGACCGTGGTGTGGACGCTCGCCGACCTGATCGGACTGCGCCGGTCCGGTGCCGCGGAGGCGGGCGACGAGGTGGTCGAGACGACCGTGGGCGTCCTGGAGGCGGGGCTCGCGGCCCTGGAGAAGGCCGCGTCGACGCCCGGCGCGGACGAGCGTGTCCAGGTCGCCGAGGCGCTGCGCGCGGCCGGGGCGTCGGACGGCACCGCCGGGCGGCTCGCGGAGCTGATCGTGGAGGTGCGCTCCAACTGGCGCATGACCGCGGCCTGGCAGGGCCGTCAGGACGGGGTGCAGGGTGTGTCGGCCCGCGCGGTCGCCGCCTGGGACTGCGGTCCGCTCGGATACTGGCTGCGGGAGCTGCCCGCCGAGCCGATGGCGGAGGGCGGGGCGAGCGCGGGCAGCCCGTTCCGGCTGCGCCACGTCGCCCCGAAGCTCATCTGGCAGGAGCTGACGGGCCTCCTCCCGGACGAGGCCGAACTGGTCCGGGAGCCGGCACCGGCGCAGGGGTGAGGCGCTGCGGCACCGGCGCAGGGGTGAGGCGCGTCGCGAGGGTGAGGTCCGCCCGCGACGGCGCGGGCGTGAGGCCCGGCGCCTGGGTGAGGCCCGGCGCGGCCGGAGGCTCAGCCCCGCTTCGGCGCCGCGACCCCGAGGACCCGGTCCTTCAGGGCCGGGAACTGCTCGCGGGTCGTGGTGACCTTCGCCGGGTCGAGGACGACCCGCAGGATCTCCTCGTCGGGGCCCGCCTCCGCGAGGACCTCGCCCCACGGGTCGACGACGACCGAGTACCCGGCCTGCTCGACGCCGGCGTGCGTGCCCGCCGTACCGCAGGCGAGGACGTACGCCTGGTTCTCGACGGCGCGGGCCCGCGCGAGCAGGCTCCAGTGGGCGCGGCGGCGGGCCGGCCAGCCGGCCGGGACGACGAACGCCTGGGCGCCCGCGTCGACGAGCCCGCGGAAGAGCTCGGGGAAGCGCAGGTCGTAACAGGTGCCGACGCCGAGGGTGAGGTGGGGCAGGTCGACGGTGACCAGGTCCTCGCCGGCGGCCATCATCACCGCCTCGCCCTTGTCGAAGCCGAAGCGGTGGATCTTGCGGTAGGAGGCGGCGAGTTCGCCGTCGGGGGAGAGGACGAGCGAGGTGTTGTAGAGGGCGCCGCCCTCGGCCTCGACGAAGGAGCCGGCGTGCAGCCAGACCCCCGCGTCGCGCGCGGCGGCGGCCATCGCCCGGTGCGTGGGGCCGTTCAGCGGCTCCGACTCGGCGGCGAAGGACTCGTACGCGAAGGCCCCCATGGGCCACAGTTCGGGCAGGACGACGAGGTCGGCGCGGCCGGATTCCGCCCGTACGAGACGGCCCACGCGGGCGCGCCTGGCGTCGACCGGTTCGTCCGGGTCTACCGCGATCTGGATCAGCGAGGCGCGCACACTACCACCGTCCTGGCATTCGAGCCGTCAACACAGGCCTACGATCGTCACACGAAAGCACTGCCGGGGTGCCTCCGGGCAGCGTAACTTAGCGTCCGAGCCTCCCACCCAGTCGTGTTTTCAGCCCGCGCACCGAAGAACCGCCGAGGGGTCCCGTGACCGTCCATCCCAGCCTCCAGAACTACGCCGACGCCTGGACCCACTCCATCGAGGCGATAGCCGAGCTGGTGCAGCCGCTCGTGGAGGGCGAGTGGAACCGGCCGACACCGTGCATCGGCTGGTCGGTGCGGGACATCGTCTCCCATGTGATCGGCATGGAGACGGAGATGCTCGGCGATCCGCGGCCGATCCACTCCCTGCCGCGCGATCTGTACCACGTACGCAGTGACTTCGCGCGCTACATGGAGGTCCAGGTCGATGTGCGGCGGCACCACACCGCACCGGAGATGACCTCGGAGCTGGAGTACATCCTCATCCGCCGGGCCCGGCAGCTCCGCAACGAGAACCGCTCCCCCGAGCATCTGATCCGCGCCCCCCTCGGCGCCGAGCAGTCCCTGGAACTGGCGTACCGGATGCGCGCCTTCGACGTGTGGGTGCACGAGCAGGACCTGCGGGTCGCGCTCGGTGTGCCGGGCAACCTGGACTCGGCGGGCGCGCACGTGACGCGGGACGTACTCCTGGAGGCGCTGCCGAAGGTGGTCGCCAAGGACGCGGGGGCGCCGCCCTCCTCGGCGGTGGTCCTCGACGTGAGCGGTCCTGTTGAGTTCCTGCGGACGGTACGGGTCGACGCGGAGGGCCGCGGTTCGATCGACGGCGCGCCGTCGCTGGGCCCCGCGGTGACGCTCGCGACGGACTGGGAGACGTTCGTACGGCTCGCCTGCGGCCGCGTCCGGCCGGCCGATGTGGCCGACCGGGTCAAGACGGAGGGCGACGAGGGGCTCGCGGCGGCGATCCTCGACAACTTCGCGGTGACGCCCCGCTAGGGCCTGTCGTTCGGATCGGTCCCCAGGCCCTAGACGGGGACGTGCACGGCCTCCACGCGGCTGGCGACGAGCCGTTCCCGCTCCCTGCGGTGGGTGCGGGCCTTGAGGCGCAGGATCTGCACGACGCCGATCGCCTCCAGGACGAAGACGGACGAGAACGCGATCCGGTAGTCGTCACCGGTCGCGTCGAGCAGGACGCCGACGGCGAGCAGCGTCGTCATCGAGGCGGTGAAGCCGCCCATGTTGACGATGCCGGAGGCGGTGCCCTGACGCTCCGGCGGGTTCGCCGGACGGGCGAAGTCGAAGCCGATCATCGAGGCAGGACCGCAGGCGCCGAGGACCAGGCAGAGCGTGACGAGCAGCCACATCGGGGCGTGGTCGCCGGGGTACGCGAGGGTGGCCGCCCACAGCAGGGCGGTGGCCGCGACCGTCCCGAGGGCGAGCGGGGCGCGGGCCGCGTGGTGGCGGGCGATGATCTGCCCGTACGCGAGGCCGACGACCATGTTCGACAGGACGACCAGGGTGAGCAGGCCCCCGGCGGTCGACCGGGAGAGACCCTGCGCCTCGACGAGGTACGGCAGTCCCCAGAGCAGCAGGAAGACCATCGCGGGGAACTGGGTGGTGAAGTGCACCCACATGCCGAGCCGGGTGCCGGGCTCCCGCCATGACTCGACGATCTGGCGGCGGACGAAGGCCGCGCCCGCGTGGGTGGCCGGCTGGGGCTCGTACCCCTCGGGGTGGTCCTTGAGGAAGAGCAGCAGCAGGACGAGGACGACGACGCCCGCGAGGGAGCTGCCGACGAAGGTGGTCGTCCAGCCGAGGCCGTGCAGGGCGCGGGCGATGAAGACGGTGGAGACGAGGTTGCCTGCGACCCCGAAGAGCGCGGCGACCTGGCCGATGAGGGGGCCGCGGCGGGCGGGGAACCAGCGGCTGCCGAGCCGCAGGACGCTGATGAAGGTCATGGCGTCGCCGCAGCCCAGGAGCGCGCGGGCGGCCAGTGCCGTGCCGTACGAGGGGGAGAGCGCGAAGCCCAGTTGGCCGATGGTGAACAGGACGACGCCGAGGACGAGGACCTTCTTGGTGCCCAGCCGGTCGACCATGAGGCCGACGGGTATCTGCATGCCCGCGTAGACGAGCAGCTGGAGGATGGAGAAGGTGGAGAGCGCGGAGGCGTTGATGTCGAAGCGGTCGGCGGCGTCGAGTCCCGCGACGCCGAGGGACGTGCGGAAGATGACGGCGACGAAGTAGACGGCGACGCCGACGCCCCAGACGAGGGCGGCGCGGCGGCCGCCGGGCGGGTCGCCGGGGAGGGTGACGGCGGAGCCGTGGGACCGGCTCACCGGTCCTCCCCCCGGACCAGGACCTTGACCCAGGTGAGGTGCTGGCGGACGCAGTGCGCGGCGCCCTCCGCGTCACCGGCCTTGATCCGGTCGAGGATCTCGGCGTGCTCGGTGATGTTCTTGGCGACGCGGTGCGGCTGGGACTGCATCACGGCGACGCCCATGCGCAGCTGGCGGTCGCGGAGCTGGTCGTAGAGGCGGGAGAGGATCTGGTTCCCGGCGTGGCGGACGATCTCGGCGTGGAAGCAGCGGTCGGTGACGGCGACCTCGGCGAGGTCACCGGCCTCGGCGCGCCGCTTCTGCTCCTCCAGGAGTTCTTCGAGCCGCTCGACGAGCGAGGCGGGCGCGGGCACGGCCCGGCGAACGGCGAACTCCTCGACGAGCAGCCGGGTCTCGACGACGTCGGCGATCTCCTGGGCGGAGACGGCGAGGACGAGGGCGCCCTTCTTCGGGTAGAGCTTCAGCAGCCCTTCCATCTCCAGCTTGAGCAGCGCCTCGCGGACGGGCGTACGGGACACCCCCACGGCAAGGGCGAGTTCGCCTTCGGTGAGGAGGGTGCCTCCCTCGTAGCGCCGATCGAGTACGGCCTGCTTGACGTGCATGTAGACACGGTCGGCCGCCGCGGGCGGCTTGACGGGGGCTGCTGGCATGCGCACAGCATAGATACAACAGAGGTGCAACAAACAGGCCCGTCCGCGATGCGGACGGGCCTGTTTCACGTGAAACGGTCTCAAGAGGGACTGTTTCACGTGAAACGGTCACACGGGAGCGTCACGCCCAGGTGATGAGCCGCTTCGGCTGCTCCAGGATCGCGGCGACGTCCGCCAGGAACTTGGAGCCGAGCTCGCCGTCGACCAGTCGGTGGTCGAAGGAGAGGGCCAGCGTGGTGACCTGACGTGGCTTCACCTTGCCCTTGTGCACCCACGGCATGAGCTTGATCGCACCGACCGCGAGGATCGCGGACTCGCCGGGGTTGAGGATGGGCGTACCGGTGTCGACGCCGAAGACGCCCACGTTGGTGATGGTGAAGGTGCCGCCCTGCATCGCCGCCGGGGTCGTCTTCCCCTCGCGGGCGGTGGAGACCAGCTCGCTCAGGGACGCCGAAAGCTCGGGCAGGGTCTGCGCGTGCGCGTCCTTGATGTTCGGCACGAGCAGACCGCGCGGGGTGGCCGCGGCGATGCCCAGGTTCACGTAGTGCTTGAGGACGATCTCCTGCGCCGCCTCGTCCCAGGCCGCGTTGATCTCCGGGTTGCGCCGGACCGCGACCAGGACGGCCTTGGCGATGAGGAGGAGCGGGTTGACCCGCAGGCCCGCCATGTCCTTGCCGGCCTTGAGCTCCTCGACCAGCTTCATCGTGCGCGTGATGTCGAACGTCACGAACTCGGTGACGTGCGGAGCGGTGAAGGCCGAACCGACCATCGCCGCCGCCGTGGCCTTCCGTACGCCCTTGACGGGCACACGGGTCTCCCGGGCCTCGGCCGACAGGGCGGGCGCGGGCGCCGCGGCCTGGGCCGGAGCCGCAGCCGGGGCCGCCACGGGCGTCGGGGCCGGGGCCTCGACGGCCGGCGCGGGCGCCGGAGCGGCCGCCGCGTGGACGTCCTCACGGGTGATGACGCCGTCCGGGCCGGTCGGGGTGACCGTCGCCAGGTCGACACCGAGGTCCTTCGCGAGCTTCCGGACCGGCGGCTTGGCCAGCGGGCGCCCGGCGGCCGGAGCGTGCCCGTTGAGCTGCTCCGGTACGGAGACGGCGACGGGCGCCACGGGCGCGGCGGCGGCCGGGACCGTGCCCGCCGGGACCTTGCGCGCACGGCGCTTGGTGGAGCTGGCGGCCACGCCGTAGCCGACGAGGACGGGCTGGCGGCCCTTCGGCTGCTCGTCCTCCTCGACCGGCGCGGGCGCGGGTACTGCGGCGGCTGCCGGAGCGGCCTCGGCCACCGGGGCGGCGGGGGCCTCGGCGGTCCCGCCGCCGACGTTCACCGAGATGATGACCTGGCCGACGTCGACCGTCGTCCCCTCGGGGAAGCACAGCTCGTGGACCGTGCCGTCGAAGGGGATCGGCAGCTCGACCGCGGCCTTGGCCGTCTCCACCTCGCACACGACCTGCCCGTCGGTGACCGTGTCACCGGGCTGGACGTACCACTTGAGGATCTCGGCCTCGGTCAGACCTTCGCCCACATCGGGCATCTTGAATTCGTGGATCGTCACGGTGCTCTCCTCAGTACGCCAGCGAGCGGTCGACGGCGTCGAGCACGCGATCGAGACCCGGCAGGTACTCCTCCTCCAGGCGCGCCGGCGGGTACGGCGCGTGGTAGCCGCCGACCCGCAGGACGGGGGCCTCCAGGTGGTAGAAGCAACGCTCGGTGATCCGGGCGGCGATCTCCGCGCCGGAGCCGAAGAAGACGGGCGCCTCGTGGACCACGACCAGGCGGCGGGTCTTCTCGACCGAGGCCTGGATGGTGTCGAAGTCGAGCGGCGAGATGGAACGCAGGTCCACGACCTCGACCGACTTGCCCTCCTCGGCGGCGACGGCGGCCGCCTCCAGGCAGGTCTTCACCATCGGGCCGTAGGCGGCGAGGGTGAGGTCCGTGCCCTCGCGGGCGACACGGGCCTTGTGCAGCTCGCCGGGGAAGGCCTCGGTGTCGACCTCTCCCTTGTCCCAGTAGCGGCGCTTGGGCTCGAAGAAGATGACCGGGTCGTCGCTCTGGATCGCCTGCTGGAGCATCCAGTAGGCGTCGGAGGAGTTCGCCGGGGTGACGACCTTGAGGCCGGCGACGTGCGCGAAGAGCGACTCGGGGGACTCGGAGTGGTGCTCGACCGCACCGATGCCGCCGCCGTACGGGATGCGGATGACGACCGGCATCTTCACCGTGCCGAGCGAACGGGCCCGCATCTTCGCCAGCTGGGTGACGATCTGGTCGTACGCCGGGAAGACGAAGCCGTCGAACTGGATCTCCACGATCGGCCGGTAGCCGCGCAGGGCGAGGCCGATCGCGGTGCCGACGATGCCGGACTCGGCGAGCGGGGTGTCGACGACCCGGTCCTCGCCGAAGTCCTTCTGCAGGCCGTCGGTGATCCGGAAGACACCGCCGAGCTTGCCGACGTCCAGGCCCATGATGACGACCTTGGGGTCGGTCTCCAGGGCCTTGCGCAGCGACTCGTTGAGCGCCTTCGCGAGAGGAAGATTCTGAACAGCCATGATTACTCGCCCTCTCCGGCCGCGAAGGACGCCTGGTAGGCGGCGAACTGCGCGCGCTCCTCGTCGACGAGCGCGTGCCCGTCCGCGTACGTGTGGTCGAAGATCGCCATGTGCTCCGGTACGGGCATGGCGCGGACGACCTCACGGACGTTCTTGCCGAGCGCTTCGCTCTCCGCCTCCAGCGCCTCGAAGAAGGCCGCGTCGGCGTGGCCCTCGTTCTCCAGGTACGCCTTCAGACGCAGGATCGGGTCCTTCGCCTCCCACTCCGCGCGCTCCGCGTCACGGCGGTAGCGGGTCGGGTCGTCGGAGGTGGTGTGGGCGGCCATGCGGTACGTGAACGCCTCGATGAGCGTCGGGCCCTCGCCACGGCGGGCACGCTCGAGGGCCGAACGGGTCACGGCCAGACAGGCCAGGACGTCGTTGCCGTCGACGCGGACGCCGGGGAAGCCGAAACCGGCGGCGCGCTGATAGAGCGGGACGCGCGTCTGCTTCTCGATGGGCTCGGAAATGGCCCACTGGTTGTTCTGGCAGAAGAACACGACGGGGGCGTTGTAGACCGCGGAGAAGACGAACGACTCGTTGACGTCACCCTGGCTGGACGCGCCGTCACCGAAGTACGCGAGCACGGCGGAATCCGCGCCGTCCTTGGCGATACCCATGGCATAGCCGGTGGCGTGCAGGGTCTGCGAACCGAGAACGATCGTGTAGAGGTGGAAATTGTTGCTGCTGGGATCCCAGCCACCGTGGTTCACACCGCGGAACATTCCCAGCAGATTCGTCGGGTCGACGCCACGGACCCACGCGACACCGTGTTCGCGATAGGTGGGAAAGACGTAGTCGTCGTCCCGCAGGGCCCGGCCGGAACCGATCTGGGCCGCCTCCTGGCCGAGCAGCGAGGCCCACAGGCCCAGCTCGCCCTGGCGCTGCAGCGAGGTCGCCTCGGCGTCGAAGCGACGCGTGAGGACCATGTCGCGGTAGAGACCGCGCAGCTCCTCGGCGCTCAGGTCGATGTCGTAGTCGGGGTGCTGGACGCGCTCTCCCTCGGGCGTCAGCAGCTGGACCAGCTCGGGCTCCGTGGCTTCCGCCCCGGCGCGCGTGCTCGTCTTCTTGGTGGTGCTCGTGCTGGCGCTAGCGGTGCGCTTGGTGCCGCTGCTGCGTCGCGTCGTCTTGCGCGCGGCAGTGCTCTCCACGGTCACGTGCGTGCTCCTCCGTCGGTCCGGCCCCCGGGTTCGCCGGGCAAGGCCAGTGCGGCTCTCCGCCTTATCCGTACCCTTCGCACGGGGTGGGTGCGACGCGGCCGGGGTCGGGCGTGACAGGTGCCCCGGCGAGCGCCCTGTCATAGGCACGTTACCCACAGCGTGGCATTACCGCGAAACCCCACTTGACCTGCGATTTTGCTTGGATTTCCAAGTAAATCGAGAAAAGCGGGAACAGCGGCTGGTCAGCGCGTCGGCAACGGCCGAGAGGGCCGCCGGAACATCCGGCACGTTATCCCGCGCACCCCGGGCACGGGAAGAGCCAATATGTGAGACTGACCGCGTGCGCGAAGAAGGAAAAATCCGGGTATTTCTGCTGGACGACCATGAAGTGGTCCGGCGCGGCGTCCACGAGCTGCTCACCGTGGAGGACGACATCGAGGTGGTCGGCGAGGCCGGGACGGCGGCGGACGCGCTGGTCAGGATCCCCGCGACCCGCCCGGACGTCGCGGTGCTCGACGTCCGGCTGCCCGACGGCAGCGGGGTCGAGGTGTGCCGCGAGATCCGCTCGCGGGACGAGGGCATCAAGTGTTTGATGTTGACCTCGTACGCCGACGACGAGGCGCTCTTCGACGCGATCATGGCCGGGGCCTCGGGTTACGTCCTCAAGGCCATCCGCGGCAACGAACTCCTGAACGCCGTACGGGACGTGGCGGCCGGCAAGTCGCTGCTCGACCCGGTGGCCACCGCCCGGGTCCTGGAGCGGCTGCGCGACGGCAACAACCCGAAGCGTGACGACAAGCTCGCCAACCTGACGGAACAGGAACGCAAGATCCTGGACCTGATCGGCGAGGGCCTCACCAACCGGGTCATCGGCGAGCGGCTCCACCTCGCGGAGAAGACCATCAAGAACTACGTCTCCAGCCTGCTGTCGAAGCTGGGCATGGAACGGCGCTCGCAGGCCGCGGCGTACGTGGCACGGCTCCAGGCCGAGCGCCACTGAGAGCCCCGGAAGCCCGGCGCCTCGGTGGGATGCGGACCGCATCGCACCGAGGTGCGGGTCGTCTCTTTCACCCGTACGGGTGAGCAGGTTCCCCGGGGCCCGCGTTCGGGACCTACGTCCTTCCGAAGGCGGGGCGGGGGCCCCTTTCCCGACACCGTCCGGTGGCGGAGAGTGGATGCCATGCCCACCGACGAGATCCGCGCCCTCGAGCTGCTGCACCGCGTCTCCTACGGCCGGGTGGCGACGAGCATGCGGGCGATGCCGTTCGTCGCCCCCGCCCGGCACATCGTGGTCGACGGCCGCGTCCTGCTCCGGATGCACCAGGGGCTCGGCTACCACCGCGCCTGCAGCGGCAGTGTCGTCGCGTACGGCGCGGACAACTTCAACTCAGGCTCCGAGCACCTCTGGTCCGTGCAGTTCACCGGCACCGCCGAGATCGTCGAGCCGACCGGGGAGGAACTCGCGGCCTTCGGTCCCGAGCCCGAGGTCGTGGACGGCGAGCCCTTCGCCCCGGTCTACATGCGGATCGAACCGCAGTTCGTGACGCTGCACGCGCTCGACTACCCGAGCGAGACCCCGGCGACCCGTCCCACGGCCCCTTCCGTGCGGCGACACCTCCACCACGTAGCGTGATCTAACATCTGGCGGGTGCCGCGCTCATCTGAAACGCTCGCCCCGCCGGCCGCCCGGCTCCCCGGCGCCCCACCCGATCGGCCCGGTGCCACCTCACCCGCCCGGCCCGGCATCCCGCCCGCCCGGACCGCCGCCGCACCGGTCCGGACCGCCGCCGCACCCGCCCGGACCGCCGCCCCCACCGTCCGGACCGCCGTCACGGCGCCCGGCGGGGCCTCCCGCGCCACGCCCGCCCCGCCCGTCGGCGCCCTGCTGCGCCGCCACCGGCACGCCGGGGAGCCTCTGGCCTGCGTGCCCGTCACCGAGGGGCTGCTCAACCGGGGCTTCCGCCTCTCCACCACCCGCGGCACCTACTTCCTCAAGCAGCACCTCGACGCCCCCACCGCCGACCGCGCCACCATCGCCCGCCAGCACCGCGCCACCCAGCGGCTGCACGCCCTCGGCCTGCCCGTCGCCCCGCCCCTGCCCGACGCCACCGGCCGCACGGTCGCCGTCATCGACGGCCACTGCTACGCCCTGCACCCCTGGATCGACGGCCGCCACCGCGACGGCACCCAGCTGTCCACCGGCTGCTCCCGGCGCCTCGGCACCCTCCTGGGGCAGGTCCACACCGCCCTCGACCGGGTGATGGAGCCCCCGGAGCACCCAGGGCCCGGCGGGACGTGCGGGGCCGACGACGGCGGCCGGGCGAGCGCAGACCTCCAGGACACCTTCCGGGCCATCGACGAACTGATCCGCCTGGCCCGCGCGCACCGCCCCCGCGACAGCTTCGACGCGCTCGCCGAGCACCGGCTCAGGGAGCGGCGCAGGCTCCTCGCCCAGCACGCCCACCACCGGCCGCCGCCCGCCGCGGCCGCCGGCTGGGTGCACGGCGACTTCCACCCCCTGAACCTGCTCTACCGGGGCGCGGAGCCCGCCGCGATCGTCGACTGGGACCGGCTCGGGGTCCGCCCCAGGGCCGAGGAGGCCGTCAGGGCCGCCGCCATCTTCTTCGTACGGCCGGGGGGCGAGCTGGCCCTGGAGAAGGTGCGGCCGTACGCGCGCGCGTACCGGCGGGCGACGGGCGCCGACCGCGCCGAGCTGGCGGCGGCGGCGCACCGGGTGTGGTGGGAGCGGCTCAACGACTTCTGGACGCTGCGCTGGCGCTACCAGCTGCACGACCGAAGGGCCGACCCGCAGTTTCCCGCGGTGTCGGCCCTGGCGGTCTGGTGGACCCGCGAGTACGAAGCGGTACGCGACGCGTTCACGGGGTGAGACCGGGCGGGAAAGCCCCGCCCGTACCGGTCATTCGGTCCCGTTGTCGTCGCCCGTCGGGGGCGGGTCCTCGTTGCCGCCGTCGGTGGGCGGCGCGGCCGTGGTCGTCGGCTCGCCCGTCGGCTCGGTCGGCGGCTCGGTCGTCTTCGACGGCTCGCCCGTGGGGTCGGTGGGCGGCGCCGTCGTGGTCGTCGGCTCGCCCGTGGGCTCGGTGGGCGGCGGAGTCGTGGTCGGCGGCGCCGTCGTCACCGGCGGCGGGGTCGTGGTCCACGTCTGGTCGCCGGTCCAGGTGCCCGGGTCCGTCGACGACTCCTGGGACGGCTCCTGGGAAGGAGTGGGCTCCTCGGAGGCCGTCGAGGGGGAGTTGCTGACGGTCGGCGTGTCGACGCCCGTCTTCTTGCCGTTCTCGCCCGTCTTGTCGAGGGCGAAGACGACACCGGCGACGACCGCGATCACCGCGAGCGCGGCGAACAGCCACACCTTGCCCCGGCCACCGCCGCCACTGCCGCCGCCCTGCGGACCGTAGCCGCCGCCACCGCCCGTACCGCCGCCGTCGTACCCGCCGTACCCGCCGTCGTCGGGGTTCATCGGCGGAAGGATCGGGCCCTGGGCGGTCTCGCCGTGCATCGGGTGGCCCATGGCGGTCGTCGCGGCCATGCCGCCGCCCGGCGTGTGCCCGCCCTCGTGCATCACGACCGGGCCGGTGTTCCACGTGCCGGTGTGGCCGCCCTGCTGCTGGAGCATCTGCAGGCCGTACTGGATGAGGCCGCGCATCTCCTCGGCGCTCTGGAACCGGTCGTCCGGGTCCTTCGCGAGCGAGCGCATCACCAGACCGTCCAGCTCCGGCGGCACGGAGTGCGTGACGTCGGACGGCGGGACCGGTACGTCCTGGACGTGCTGGTAGACGACGGACAGCGGGGTCTCACCGGTGAACGGGGGCCGCAGCGCGAGCAGTTCGTAGAGGAGGCAGCCCGTCGCGTACAGGTCGGAGCGGTGATCGACGGCCTTGCCGAGCGCCTGCTCGGGGGAGAGGTACTGGGGAGTGCCCATGACCATGCCGGTCTGCGTCATGGTCGACTGCGCGCCGTGCAGGGCGCGGGCGATGCCGAAGTCCATGACCTTCACGGCGCCGCCGTGGGTGATGATCACGTTGGCCGGCTTGATGTCGCGGTGCACGATGCCGTGCTGATGCGAATAGGCCAGCGCCTCCAGGACTCCGGAGACGATGATGAGGGCCTGCTCGGGCCCCGGGGCCTCCGCGCTGAGCAGCAGGTCGCGGATGGTGCGGCCCTCGACCAGCTCCATCACGATGTACGGCACGGGGCGGCCGGCCACCAGGTCCTCGCCGGAGTCGTACACGGCGACGATGGCGTGGTGGTTGAGACCGGCGACGGACTGCGCCTCACGGGTGAAGCGCGCCTTGGACACCGGGTCCTCGGCGAGATCGGCGCGAAGGAGCTTGACGGCGACCGTGCGGCCGAGCCGTACGTCCTCGGCGGCGAAGACCTCCGCCATCCCGCCGCGGCCCAGACGGTGCGTCAGGCGGTAGCGGCCGTCGCCGACGACTCCGCCGACGCCCCAGGACTCCGCTGACGCGTCCGGCACACCGCCACCTGATCCGGATTCGGGTGCCATCAGTCCTCGCCGTCGTCTGTCGTGCCGTGTCCAGTCGTCACGCTACAGGCTCCGCACGACATCACGGTCCGAGATGGACCGGCCATCCAACCCCGCCGACGTACGCCTGTGCAAATTCGGCGGGTTTCCTCCGCCACTTCGGAAACGGTTCGGCGAAGCTTCCTGTGCGGAGGGTCACGGAACGGGCACCCGGCTTGACGTGTCACTGCCCTCGGGCAGACTTGGCCAGTAAATTCCGGATCAACGCCGCCACGCGCGCGTAGGGGGAAGCACAGATGAGCCAGGACGGCGCACAGGGCCGCTATGCGGGCGGTTCGGTCGCGGGCGGCCGGTACCAGCTGCGCGACCTACTCGGCGAGGGCGGCATGGCGTCGGTGTACCTGGCCTACGACAGCGCGCTCGACCGGCAGGTCGCCATCAAGACGCTGCACACCGAGCTCGGCCGGGAACAGTCCTTCCGCGAGCGCTTCCGGCGCGAGGCGCAGGCGGTCGCGAAGCTGTCGCACACCAACATCGTCTCGGTCTTCGACACCGGCGAGGACACCCTCGACGGCGCCGTCATGCCGTACATCGTCATGGAGTACGTGGAGGGGCAGCCGCTCGGCTCGGTCCTCGCGGCGGACGTGCGGCAGTACGGGGCGATGCCGGCCGACAAGGCCCTGAAGGTCACGGCCGACGTGCTCGCCGCCCTCGAGGTCAGCCACGAGATGGGCCTGGTCCACCGCGACATCAAGCCCGGCAACGTGATGACGACCAAGCGCGGCGTGGTCAAGGTCATGGACTTCGGCATCGCGCGGGCCATGCAGTCCGGGGTCACGTCGATGACGCAGACCGGCATGGTCGTCGGCACCCCCCAGTACCTCTCCCCCGAGCAGGCCCTCGGGCGCGCGGTGGACGCCCGGTCCGACCTCTACTCGGTCGGCATCATGCTCTTCCAGCTGCTCACCGGCCGTCTCCCCTTCGACGCCGACTCCCCGCTGGCCATCGCGTACGCGCACGTACAGGAGGAGCCGGTCGCCCCGTCCACCGTCAACCGGTCGGTGACGCCGGCGATGGACGCGCTCGTCGCCCGCGCACTGCGAAAGAACCCGAACGAGCGGTTCCCGAGCGCGGCGGCGATGCGCGACGAGTGCCTGCGGGTGCTCTCGGCCGGTCAGACCGGCGCTCCGGTGATCGTCCAGGGCGGCCCGGTCACCAGCGGCGCCGGCGTCGGATCCGCGGTGTTCCCGCCCGTCGGCCAGACGCCGCCGCCGGCCCCGCAGCCCGGCCCGCACGGCGTGCAGCAGCCCTACCAGCCGGGACCGTACGGCCCGGCGACCCCCGCGCCCGCCCCGTCGTACGGCTACCCGCAGCAGGCGCCGAACCCCGTACCGGCGTACCAGACCCCGGCTTCCGCGCCGGCGCAGTACCAGACCCCTGCCCCCGCGCAGTACGCCCCGGCGCACACGCCCGCCCCGACGGGCGGCGGCTCCCGTCGGAACACGCCGGTGCTCGTGGGCGCGATCGTCGTCGCGCTCCTCACGATCGGCGGCGTCTTCCTGTTCGTCAACCAGAAGGAGGACGACCCGAAGGCGGGCGGCACCGGGGGCACGACCACGGAGACCCAGACCGCGGCGCCCGGTCACAAGGGCCCGGACCTGACCAAGACCATCGACCCGAAGAAGTGCTCCCAGCCGACGGAGTCGAGCGACGACCCGGAGAAGTTCGAGGTCCCGAACTTCACCTACAAGAACATCCAGTCGGTGAAGGCCTGCGTCCAGGCGGCCGGGTGGAAGATCATGACCCAGACGCCGGTGGACGAGGCGACGTACGGCGAGGGCACGGTCCTGCAGCAGTACCCGCCGGCGGGTGAGGACATCACCGCCAAGGACGCCGAGTTCACCCTCAGCATCTCGACGGGCAACCCGCCGCAGTAGGCCGGACGCCCACTCGGGCGTTCGTCCGCGCCTGCGGCCTACGCCTGCTGCCGCCGCCCCGGATGCCGGAAATCTCCCGTCATGTGACGCTGAGTCGACCAGTCGGCGCCTCGGTACGGGAGGGGGTCACCCGGTGACTCCAGCATTCCGCAGGGCACGGGCTCGGGCTCTCGGCCCCGCGCTCACCTGCGTGTTCGCCTGCACGTGCGCCCTGTACGCCGCGCCCCCCGGATACGGGGAGAGCCTGGCGTACGGGGCGGAGGCGCCCGCCACGTTGGTGGGCACCACGGCGCCGCCGCCCCCGGCCGGCACCACTCCGGCGGCCCCCTCCTCGTCGCCTCCCTCGTCACCCTCGTCACCCTCGTCGCCCTCGTCGCCCTCGGCGTCCCCCTCCTCCGGTACGCCGTCCGCGACCTCCACCCGCTCCGGGACGCCCTCCGCCACCCGCCCCGGCACGCCCTCGGGCTCCGCCTCTCCCGGGCAGACCGGGGTCGCCGGTACGCCTCCGCCCCCGGCGCCCGCGCCGACCGGCACCGGGGCACCCGCCCCCTCCGCGTCGAGCGCCGAGCCCAGCGACGCCCCCGCCCCCAGCGACTCCGCCTCCCTGGCCGGCCGGCCCGCCGGCGAGGGGCGGACCCGGCCCGGCCGCTCCGTGCCGCCCAGCCCGTCCGCGAGCGCCACGGAGACCTCCGCCGACGCCTCTCGTACCGAAACGGCAACAGAACCGGGCGCCCGGGAGGACGAGGCGGACGAGGCCGAAGCGGTACGCGAGGAGGACCCGGTCCTCACGGAGGCGGTGCCCGCCAGCCGGCCCGCCGCCGCGCCGCGCATGGCGGCGGAGGCGACGCCACCCCTCGTCGACCAGCGCATTCCCGTCCTCACCCTGGGCGTGGGGCTGTCCCTGATGGGGCTCGGGATCGGTTTTCTCGGGGTGCGGATGCGCCGCCGCTGAGCCTTGCGGCCCGCCCGGGTCCCCCTTGAGGCGGACCCGCCGCTTCCGTCTCAGGGCGGTTGTCGGCGCGGGCATACCCGGTATACATACTGAGTATGTCGATCCGCCACGGGCTCCTCGCCCTCCTCGAACGCGGCCCTCGGTACGGCTCCCAGCTCCGTACGGAGTTCGAGTCCCGCACCGGTTCCACCTGGCCGCTCAACGTCGGCCAGGTCTACACGACCCTCAGCCGGCTGGAGCGGGACGGCATGGTCGCCCAGGACGGCGAGGACGCGGCCGGGCACGCGCTCTACGCGATCACCGACAGCGGTCGCGCCGAGCTCAGGGCCTGGTTCGAGAAGCCGGTCGACCGCACCAGCCCCGCCCGTGACGAGCTGGCCATCAAGCTCGCCATGGCCGTCGGCGCCCCCAACGTCGACATCCGCGACGTCATCCAGTCCCAGCGCCACCACACCGTGAAGGCGATGCAGGACTACACCCGCCTGAAGGCCCAGGCGCTCGTCACCGTCGAGAACGGCGGCGCACAGGAGCGGGACGACGTGGCCTGGCTGCTCGTCCTGGAGCAGCTGATCTTCCAGACCGAGGCCGAGGCACGCTGGCTCGACCACTGCGAGTCCCGGCTGATCCGCCTGTCCGCGACAGCCGCGAGGACCACGGACACCCGCACCACACCGGCCGCGCCTGCCCCGGCCGCGCCCGCTCCGGCCACACCACCCGCGGCCGGGGCGCGCTGACCGCACGCCGGCGCCCGCCCCGTACCGCTCTCGCACCACCTTCCACCGCTCGTTCCCGTACCCGGCCGACCGCCGGGTGCGTCCAAGGGGGACCCCTCATGTCCGCACAGCAGCCCGTGCTGCAACTCCAGAACCTGGCCCGCGTCCACGGCGCGGGCGCCACCGAGGTACACGCCCTGCGCGGCATCGACCTCGCCGTGTACCCCGGTGAACTCGTCGCCGTCATGGGCCCCTCCGGCTCCGGCAAGTCCACGCTCCTGACCATCGCGGGCGGCCTCGACACCCCCACCTCGGGCCGGGTGATCGTCGAGGACACCGACATCACCACCGCGAGCGTCAAGGAACTGGCCGCCCTGCGCCGCCGCAGCATCGGCTACGTCTTCCAGGACTACAACCTCATCCCGGCCCTGACCGCCGCCGAGAACGTGGCCCTGCCCCGTGAGCTGGACGGGACCTCGGCCCGCAAGGCGCGGGTCGAAGCCCTCAAGGCACTGGAGGAGATGGGGCTCGGCCACCTCGCCGACCGCTTCCCCGACGAGATGTCCGGCGGCCAGCAGCAGCGGGTCGCCATCGCCCGCGCCCTCGTCGGCGACCGCCGGCTCGTCCTCGCCGACGAGCCGACCGGCGCCCTCGACTCCGAGACCGGCGAGTCCGTGCTCGCCCTGCTCCGTTCCCGCTGCGACGCGGGCGCCGCCGGTGTCCTCGTCACCCACGAGCCGCGCTTCGCGGCCTGGGCCGACCGTGTCGTGTTCCTGCGGGACGGCGCGATCGTCGACCAGACCGTGCGCAACGACGCCGAGTCCCTGCTGTCGGGCCAGGTGGCCGAAGCGTGAAGACCTGGCTCCACTCCTGGCGGGCCGCGATCCGCATCGCCCGCCGCGACGCCTGGCGTTCCAAGGGCCGCAGCGCCCTCGTCCTGGCGATGATCGCCCTGCCGATCCTGGGTGTCAGCGCCCTCGATCTGACCTACCGCAGCTCCGAACTCTCCCCCGCCGAACGGGTGGAGCGGTCGATGGGCGCGGCCGACGCCATATTCCGGGACGCCCAGGTCGAGGGCGTTCCGATCCTTCAGGACCCGCAGGGCGAGATGCACACGCCGGCCAAGGACTACAAGGACCAGGCGTGGCCGAACGGCCGCACCGACGTCACCAAGGCCATCCCGGCGGGTTCCACGGTCCTCACGGACCGCTCCGGGCCGGCGAAGCTGACCACGGTCCACGGTCTGCTCACGACCGAGGTCCGTGAGCTGAAGGCGTCCGACCCCATCACCCGCGGCATCACGACCCTCCTCTCGGGGCGTTACCCGGAGAAGACCGACGAGGTCATGGCGACCTCGCACTTCCTGGAGGCCAGCGGCCTGTCGGTCGGATCGACCCTTTCCGCCCGCAACTTCGACCGTACGTATCGGATCGTCGGCTCCTACGAACTTCCCGACGCGCTCGCCACCGCCCAGGTCAACGCGCTGCCGGGGGCCTTCCTCGCCCCGTACGCGAAGGCGGTCGAGAAGTCCGGTCTGCCCGCCCCCGGCACCTCCACCGCGTACCTGGTGAAGAAGTCCGGTGGTTTCACGTGGAACACGGTCCAGCAGATCAACACCAAGGGTGTGGCGGTCACTTCGCGCGCCGTCCTCCTCGACCCGCCGGCCGAGTCCGAGGTGCCGCTGTACGCGAAGGACGGCTGGGGGTCCTGGGACTCCAGCCCGGGGGCCGACGCCGCCGAACTCGCCGCCGTCGCCACCGTCGTCGGCCTGGCCATGCTGGAGATCTGCCTCCTCGCCGGTCCCGCCTTCGCGGTCGGTGCCCGCCGCTCGCGCCGCCAGCTCGGTCTGGTCGGGGCCAACGGCGGTGCCCGCAGCCACATCCGCGCCATCGTGCTGAGCGGTGGTCTCGTCATCGGCGTGGCCGCGGCCGTCATCGGCACGGTGCTCGCCGTGATCCTCACGCTGGCGTTGCAGCCGGTCCTCGAGGACGTGATGAACCAGCGGTTCGGCGCCTTCGACGTCCGGCCGCTCGAACTCCTCGGCATCGCGCTGCTCGCCGTCCTGACCGGGCTGCTCGCCGCCATCGTCCCGGCGGTGACCGCCTCCCGGCAGACCGTCCTCGCCTCGCTCACGGGGCGGCGCGGTGTCCGTCGCAGCAGCCGTGTCCTGCCCCTGATCGGCCTCGCGGCCGTCCTCCTGGGCGGCGCGATCGCGCTCTTCGGTTCGCTCGCCACCGAGTCGTTCGTCATCGTCGCCGGCGGCTCCGCCATCGCCGAGCTGGGCGTCGTCGCCATGACCCCGGCCCTGGTGGGTCTCTTCGGCCGGACCGGACGCTGGCTGCCGCTCTCGCCGCGGCTCGCGCTGCGCGACGCCGTCCGGAACCGGGGGCGTACGGCACCCGCCGTCGCCGCCGTCCTCGCCGCCGTCGCCGGCACGGTCGCCGTCTCCACCTTCATGGCCAGCAGCGAGGCACAGCACAGGGCCGCCTACGAGGCCCGCCTGCCGTACGGAGCGGTCTCCACCTTCGTCATGGAGGAGGGCGGCCGGGACGTCCCCGCGGTCCGCGAGGCGGTCCAGCGCCACCTCCCCGTCGACGTCCGCGCCGACGTCGAGCGGGTCTCGGTCGGCAAGCCCGGCTGCGACCCCTGGGGCGGCGGCGGCCAGGGCTGCGGCCGCTACGAGGTCGTGCTTCCCAAGGCGAACGAGTGCCCGCTGTACGCCACCGCCCTGCCCGGGGCCGGCGACCCCAGCGAGAAGTACACCCCCGACCAGCGACGGAAGATGATCACCGAGGACTGGCGGTGCTCCCAGTCCTCCGGCGGCGGCTGGGTCTCCGTCGACGGCGGCCTGCTCGTCGGCGACGCCAAGGTCCTCCAGGTCCTCGGCGTCGACGACCCGGGTGCCGTGAAGGCCCTCGCCGAGGGGAAGATCGTCTCCTTCTCCCGGGCCCAGATCGACAAGGACGGCACCGTCGGGATCAAGCAGGTCACCGACATCGCCGCCGCCGACAAGGCCATGGAGAAGGGCCTGCCCGCACCCGGCAAGCTCAGCTCCGTCCCCGCCTACCTGGTGCCCGAGGGGCAGAAGTCCTACGGCGTCCAGCTGCTGATGACCCCGGCCACCGCGAAGGCCGCCGGACTCGCGACCCTGCCGGCGGGCGCGTACTTCAGCACCGAGCGGATGCCGGGCACCGAGGAGCGCCAGAAGCTCGACGGCGAGCTCGCCAAGCTCGGCAGCAACGTCGACCTGCACGTGGAGCAGGGCTTCGTCAACGACGACAGCCTCTTCCTGATCGCGCTGGCCGTCTTCGCCGGCCTCGTCACCATCGGCGCCGCCGGCATCGCCACCGGGCTCGCCCAGGCCGACGCGGAGGCCGACCTGAAGACGCTCGCCGCCGTGGGCGCCCCGCCCCGGGTCCGCCGTACGCTCAGCGGCTTCCAGTGCGGAGTCGTCGCGGCGATGGGCGTGGTCCTCGGATCGGCGGCCGGCGTGCTGCCGGCGATCGGGCTCCGGCTCACCGAGGAGCGCGAGGCGATCGGCTTCTACGAGGAGGCGATCCGCCAGGGCTGGGACAACGGCCTGTCGGGCCCGCCGTACGTCCCGATCGTCATCCCCTGGGAGACCCTCGCGGGCCTGCTCGTCGCCGTACCGCTGGGTGCCGCCCTGCTCGCCGCCCTGGTGACCCGCTCGCGCGGCGCGCTGGCCCGGCGCGCGGCGACCTGACGTTCTTCGTTGCCGTCCTGTGCCCCTGTACGAGGGTGGATCACCCTCGTACAGGGGCACACCGTGTGATGACGCGTATGTACGAGAGAATGGCGGCATGGAGATGCCGAGGAATGACAGGTCGCAGGAGAGCCCCCAGGTCCTCATCGTGGGACAGGACGGGATGGCGCTCGGCGGCGTTCAGGGCGACGACGAACCCCGCGAGGTCCCGGTGACGGAAATGGTCGAGCAGCCTGCGAAGGTCATGCGGATCGGCAGCATGATCAAGCAGCTCCTGGAGGAAGTACGCGCGGCACCTCTCGACGAGGCCAGCCGGGTCAGGCTCAAGGACATCCACGCCAGCTCCGTGAAGGAACTCGAGGACGGGCTGGCGCCCGAGCTGGTCGAGGAACTGGAGCGTCTCTCCCTGCCGTTCACGGACGAGGCGATCCCCTCCGAGGCGGAGCTGCGCATCGCGCAGGCGCAGCTGGTGGGCTGGCTGGAGGGCCTCTTCCACGGTATCCAGACGGCGCTGTTCGCCCAGCAGATGGCGGCGCGCGCGCAGTTGGAGCAGATGCGCAGGGCGCTGCCGCCGGGCGCGTCCCACGACGATGACGACGACGACCGCGGCAACGGTCACGCGATCCGCTCGGGGCCGTACCTGTAGGACGACACCCCACGAGACGAGAGGGGGCCCGGCGCGGGTGCCGGGCCCCTCACTCATGTCCTCGGGTGCGGGGTGCCCGCGCCGGGGTGGTTCGCGCCGGTGCGGACACCCCGGTGCGGCGCCGGGGTGGTTCGCGCCGGGGTGTCAGCGCCTCACTTCTCGGGGGCGATGAGCAGGACCTTGCCGACGTGGGTACCGGACTCCAGGGCGCGGTGGCCCTCGGCGGCGTCCGTCAACGGCACCGTACGGTCGACGACCGGCCGGACCGTGCCCGCGGCGACCAACGGCCAGACGTGTTCCCGGACGGCGGCGACGATCGCCGCCTTCTCGTGCTCCGGGCGGGACCGCAGCGTCGTGGCCAGCACGGCGGCGCGCTTCGCGAGGAGCGCCCCGAGGTTCAACTCGCCCTTCACTCCGCCCTGGAGGCCGATGATGACGAGGCGGCCGTTCACGGCCAGCGCCTTCACGTTCCGTTCCAGGTACTTGGCGCCGACGATGTCCAGGATGACGTCCGCACCCGCCCCGTCGGTCGCCTTGTGCAGCTCCTCGACGAAGTCCTGCTCGCGGTAGTCGATGAGGATGTCCGCGCCGAGGCCGGCGCAGCGCGCCAGCTTCTCGGGCCCCCCGGCGGTGACCGCGACCCGCGCGCCGACCGCCTTCGCCAGCTGGATCGCCATCGTGCCGATCCCGCTCGCACCGCCGTGCACGAGCAGCGTCTCGCCCGGCCGCAGGTGCGCGATCATGAAGATGTTGGACCAGACCGTGCAGGCCACCTCGGGAAGCGCCGCGGCCGTGGCCAGGTCGACGCCCTCCGGAACGGGGAGCAGCTGGCCGGCCGGGACGACGGCCTTCTCCGCGTAACCGCCGCCGGCGAGCAGTGCGCACACCTCGTCGCCGACGGACCAGCCGGACACCCCGGGGCCGAGGGCCGCGATCCGGCCCGAGCACTCCAGGCCGGGGTACGGCGAGCTGCCCGGCGGCGGGTCGTAGAAGCCCTGGCGCTGGAGCAGGTCGGCGCGGTTGACGGCGCTCGCCACCACCTCGACGAGCACCTCGCCCTCGCCGGGTACGGGATCGGGCACCTCGGCCCAGACGAGGGCCTCGGGGCCACCGGGTTCCGGAATCGTGATCGCATACATGGCGGCGAGGCTACTCCCGCTGCCGCACCGCGGCCCGGTGCGCCGGACAGGCCCTAGTCCTCCGGCGGCGTGGTGAGCGGGGTGACGGCGGCGGCGCGCACGATGGTGATCACCCGGTCGGTGAGCTGGAGCGGGCTGGCCGCGGGGTCGTCGTAGCCGAGCAGCCGGTGGCCCCGGAGCACGGTCACCACCAGGTCGCCGGTCTCCCGCACGCTCTTGCCGACCTCGCTCTTGGTCACCGGGCGTTCCACCAGGTCCAGGCCGGAGCCCTGCTGGATCAGGTCCTCCATCACCGTGCCGGCGCTGGGGCTCAGCACGGAGAGGCCGAGCAGACGCCCGGCGGCGCTGGCGCTGGTGATGACCGCGTCCGCGCCGGACTGGCGCAGCAGCGGCGCGTTCTCCTCCTCGCGGACGGCGGCGACGATCTTCGCGCCCCGGTTGAGCTGGCGGGCCGTGAGGGTGACCAGGACCGCCGTGTCGTCTCGCTGGGTGGCGATGACGATCTGCCGGGCCCGCTGCACCTCGGCGCGGAGCAGCACGTCGCTGCGGGTCGCGTCGCCGATGACGCCGACGAACCCGTCCGCGTTCGCGGTCTCGATGACCTTGTTGGAAGGATCGACGATGACGATCTGGTCCTTGCTCAGCCCGGTCGAGCAGAGGGTCTGGATCGCGGACCGCCCCTTGGTGCCGAATCCGACGATGACGGTGTGGTCGCGCAAGGTGGACCTCCAGCGGTTCAGCCGGAACTCCTCGCGGGTCCGCTCGGTGAGGACTTCGAGGGTGGTGCCGACCAGGATGATCAGAAACAGCACGCGCAGGGGCGTGACCAGCAGGATGTTGGCGAGCCGCGCCGTGTCGCTGTACGGCACGATGTCGCCGTATCCGGTGGTGGAGAGCGTGACGGTCGCGTAGTAGGCGCAGTCGAGGAAGTCGAGCGTCCCGTTGGCGTTGTCGTGGTAGCCGTCACGGTCGACGTAGACGATGAGGACGGTCAGGAGCAGCACGCCGAGCGCCATGAGCAGCCGCTTGCCGACCTGGCGCAGCGGCCGCTCGATCACCCGGCGGGGCAGGCTGACCCGGGGGCCGCTGATCCGCTCGTCCACGTGGCGGGCCATCACGTCACGACTGGGAAGTTTCACGTGAAACACGCTCCTTGGGCCGGTACGGCCCCCTCTGCCGCCGGCCAGGGAAGGTCGAGGACATCCAGCTCCTGGCCGGGACGCGCTCCGCCCGGCGGGACGACGGCCAGGCCGTCCGCGGCGGCGATGCCCCGGAGCATGGCAGGTCCGTTGTAGCGCAGAGGTACGACCCGTCCGCCGCGGCGGACGACGGGGACGAGCCGGGTGTCGTGCGGATGCCCGTGCACCTCGTCCTGGACGGGTACGCGGGCGGCCTCGTTCCCGGACCCGGACCCGGACCCGGCGAGGGCCGTGAGCAGGGGCTCGGCGAGTGTGAGGAGGCCGGAGACGGCGGCGAGGGGGTTGCCGGGAAGTCCGACGAGATGCCGGACGGGACCGGTTCCGGGGGGCTCTGCGTCGAGACGGGCGAGCAGCATCGGATGGCCCGGCCGGACCTTCACCCCGTCGACCAGGAGGGTGGCTCCGGCCCTGTCGAGCACCCCGTGGACATGGTCCACGGGCCCGGCGGCTGTTCCGCCGGTGGTGACGACGAGGTCGGCGCCGGAGCCGATGACGGCGGCGTACAGCTCTTCGGCGTCGTCACCGATCCGCCGGGTGGCGAGGACGTCGGCACCGAGCGCCGTCAGCCAGGGGCCGAGCATCGGGCCGAGGGCGTCCCGGATGAGCCCGTCGTGGGGGAGTCCGGCCGTGAGCAGCTCGTCGCCGAGGACCAAGATCTCCACCCGGGGCCGGGACGGTACGGGCAGTTCGTCGTATCCGGCGGCGGCGGCGAGGCCGAGGACGGCCGGGGTCACACGGGTGCCCCGCGGGAGCAGCTCGTCGCCGGAGCGGCACTCCTGGCCCCGGGGGCGGATGTCCTGCCCGGGTACGACCTCGCGCAGGGCGTGCAGCAGGGTGGCGCCGCTCGCGGCAGCCGTTCCCCCCTGTTCGGTCCGGGCGTGCTCGGTGCGCACGACGGCGGTGGTCCCGGCGGGGACGGGGGCGCCGGTGGCGATCCGCACGGCCTCGCCGGCGGCCGGCACGGCGGCGAGGCCGTGCCGGCCGCCGGCGAGCACGGCGCCGTCCTCGCGAACGGTCCACGGGCCCGGCCCGGCGACCGCCCAGCCGTCCATGGCGGAGGTGTCGAAGGGCGGCAGGTCGGTGAGGGCGAGGAGCGGCTCGGCGAGGACCTGCCCGAGTGCCTGGCCGAGCGGAACGCCCAGTGGCGCTCGTCCGGCCCGCGCGTCGGCACCGGCGCGGACGGCGACGGCCCGCGCCTCCGGCCACGCGGTCGCCCGGTGCGGCTGTCCGGCCCCCGTGTCGGCGGCTGTTCCCGGGGCCACCGGGAGGGGATCCTTCAGGTTCATCCGGCCTCGTCCTGCTCGGCCGCCCAGCGCTGGGCGAGCGCGGCGGCCTTGCGGGCGGCCTCGGCGACCGCCTCCGGACCGCCCTCGGCGCCCGCGCGTGCCGCCGCGTATCCGACCAGGAAGGTGGTCAGGGGTGCGGCGGGGCGGGCCACCCCGTGGGCGGCGTCACGGGCCAGATCGAGCAGCACGTCGGTGTCGACGTCCAGCTCGATGCCCAGTTCGTCCTTGACTGCGGTGATCCATTCATCCAGCACGGTCCCATGCTCCCTGATGCGCGACCGGGCCGTGGCGATGTCCTCCCAGGTGTCGCAGTCGAAGGAGGCCAGCGGCCCGGCAGTGAGCCGGACGGGGCGGAGCACCTGGGTGAGGTAGCGCAACGGCATGTGGGCCAGGCCGCGGTGATCGTGCGTGAGTCGGCGCAGCTCGCGTCGCAGCGGTTCCGTCCCGTACGCGGCGACGAGCGGCTGGTCCCGTCCCTCGCTGTCGGCGAGGAGGGCGACGTCGGCCTCGGGCGTCTCGTCGAGCGCCGCGAGGAGGCGCCGGACGGTGTCCCGGTCCAGGAAGGGCAGGTCGGCGGAGAGGACGAGGAGGGCGGCGGCGTCGGTCTCCCGCACGCCGGCGTCGAGGGCGGCCACCGGTCCGCCGCCGGGCGGCTCCTCCCGGGTCCAGCGGACGGGCCGGAGCGTGGGGCGCGGATCGCCGACGACCACGGTGCGGCCCGCGTCGGGGCAGGCCGCTAGGACCCGGTCGAGGAGAGTCCGTCCTCCGACGCGTACCGCGGGCTTGTCGGAACCGCCGAGGCGCCGGGCGGCGCCTCCGGCGAGCACGACGGCGTCGTATGCGGTGGTCATCCCAGCAGTATGGGGCGCGCGGCCCCACAGCCGCGCGCCCCGTCCCACTCAGAGAGACGGACCGGACCCGCCCGCCGAGGGACGGGCGGGCCGTCCGGGCCGTCCCTGGAGGCGGCGGCCCGGGCCGGCGCGGACCGCCGCCGCAGGGACGGACGGGCCGTCAGAGCGTGCGGAGCAGGACCGCGGGCTGCTCGACGCAGTCCGCCACGTACCGCAGGAAGCCGCCGGCCGTGCCGCCGTCGCAGACGCGGTGGTCGAAGGTGAGCGAGAGCTGCACCACCTGACGGACGGCCAGTTCGCCCTGGTGGACCCAGGGCTTGGGGATGATCCGGCCGACACCGAGCATGGCGGCCTCGGGGTGGTTGATGATCGGTGTGGATCCGTCGACCCCGAACACCCCGTAGTTGTTCAGGGTGAACGTGCCGCCCGTCAGATCGGCCGGGGTCAGCGCCGACTGCCGGGAGGCCTCCGTCAGCCGGGCGAACTCCGCCGTCAGCGACTCGGCCGTACGCGTCCCCGCGTCCTTGACCACGGGAACGACGAGCCCGCGCGGGGTCTGGGCCGCGAAGCCGAGGTGCACGGACGGCAGCCGGACGATCTCCCGGGCCGCGGTGTCCACGGTGGAGTTGAGCTCGGGGAACCGGGCCAGGGCGTGGACGCAGATCCGGGCGAGGAGCGCGAGCAGCGAGATCTTCGGCCCGCCCGCCGCGTTCATCGCCGCGCGCGCGGCCATCAGCTCGGTCGCGTCCGCGTCCACCCAGCAGGTCGCGTCCGGGATCTCCGTACGGCTGCGTGACAGCTTGTCCGCCACGGCGCCGCGGACGCCGCGCAGCGGGATCCGCTCCCCGGCCGCCTGAGCGCCGACCGAGGGCGCGGGGGTGGCGACGGGCGCGGGCGCCTGTGCCGCCGCCGGAGGCTCCAGGGCGGCGAGGGCCAGCTCGACGTCGGCCCTCAGGATCAGCCCCTCGGGCCCCGATCCGCGGACGTCCCGCAGGTCGAGCCCCCGGTCCCTGGCCAGCTTCCGTACGAGCGGCGAGATGACCGGCACCGGGCCCGCGTGACCACCGGCACCCACGGCGACGGGCACCGGAGCGGCCACCGGAACGGGCGCGGGGGCGGCGGGGGCGGGCTTCTGTGCCACGGCCGGGCTCTCGTGCCGTACCCGGCGACGACGGGCGGCGGGCTCCGCCGTGCCGTACCCCACCAGCACGTTGCCCGACTGCTCGGAGGACGCGGAGGAAGCTGCCTCCTCGGAGGCGGCGGGGGCGGCGGGCCCGGACGCTGCCGTGCCACCCCCCACCGCGACCGTCAGGAGCGGCGCGCCGACAGGCAGTTCGGTGCCCTCCTCGCCGTACCGGGCGGTGACGACACCGCCGTACGGGCAGGGCACCTCGACCATGGCCTTGGCCGTCTCGACCTCGACGACCGGCTGGTCGATGGCGACGACGTCGCCGACGCTGACCAGCCAGCGGACGATCTCCGCCTCGGTGAGTCCCTCACCGAGGTCGGGCAGCTTGAACTCGAGCACCTGCGCCATCAGCTTCCCGCCTCCCACTGCAGCCGCGCCACCGCGTCGAGAACCCGGTCCACGCCGGGCAGATGGTGGCGCTCCAGCATCGGCGGCGGGTACGGGATGTCGAAGCCCGCGACCCGCAGCACCGGCGCCTCCAGATGATGGAAGCACCGCTCGGTCACGCGCGCGGCGATCTCCGCGCCGGGCCCGCCGAAGCCGGTCGACTCGTGGACCACGACCGCGCGGCCGGTGCGCCGTACCGAGGCGCAGACGGTCTCGTCGTCGAAGGGCACGAGCGAGCGCAGGTCGACGACCTCCAGGTCCCAGCCCTCGGCCTGCGCGGCCTCCGCCGCCTCCAGACAGACCGGCAGCGAGGGGCCGTAGGTGATCAGGGTGGCGCCGGTGCCCGGCCGCCGTACGACGGCCTTGCCGATCGGCTTCACGGGCGCGGGCGCCTCGGGGGACCAGTCGGACTTGGACCAGTAGAGCCGCTTGGGCTCCAGGAAGACCACCGGGTCGTCGGAGGCGATGGCCGCGCGCAGCAGCCCGTAGGCGTCCTCGACCGTGGCCGGGGTGACGACGTGCAGTCCGGGGGTGGCCGTGTAGTAGGCCTCGGAGGAGTCGCTGTGGTGCTCGACGCCGCCGATGCCGCCGCCGTACGGGACACGGATGACGATCGGCATCGGCATCGCGCCGCGCGTCCGGTTCCGCATCTTCGCCACGTGCGAGATCAGCTGCTCGAACGCCGGGTAGGCGAACGCGTCGAACTGCATCTCGACGACCGGCCGCAGGCCGTACATCGCCATGCCGACGGCCGCGCCGAGGATGCCGGCCTCGGCCAGCGGGGTGTCCGTGCACCGGTCCTCGCCGAACTCCTTGGCGAGCCCGTCCGTGACCCGGAAGACGCCGCCGAGCGTGCCGACGTCCTCGCCCATCACATGGACGGTCGGGTCCTCGGCCATCGCGTCGCGCATGGCGCGCTGGAGCGCCTGCGCCATCGTGGCCGGCTTGGGCTTTCCGGCGTTCGCGGTGGTCCTGTCCGCCGCGGGTCCGGTGGTCGCCGTCGTCATCACGCCTCACCCTCGGCTTCGAGCTCGGCGCGCAGCTGCGCCGCCTGTTCGCGCAGCTGCGTCGTCTGCTCCGCGTACACGTGGGAGAAGAGGTCCATCGGGTCGAGCACCGGGTCGGCGTTCATCCGTTCGCGCAGCTCCGCGGCCATCGTCTCGGCGGCCTCCGCCGCCGCGCGCCTGCCGTCCTCGTCGAGCAGGCCGCGCTCCGTCAGTTCTCTTTCGAGGATCAGGATCGGGTCGTGCGCCCGCCAGGTCTCGACCTCGCCGGCCGCGCGGTAGCGGGTGGCGTCGTCGGCGTTGGTGTGGGCGTCGATCCGGTACGTGATCGCCTCGACGAGGGTGGGGCCGCCGCCGCGCCGCGCGCGGGCCACGGCCTCGGTCAGCACCTGGTGGACGGCGACCGCGTCGTTCCCGTCGACGAGCCGGCCCGGCATCCCGTATCCGACGGCCTTGTGGGCCAGCGAGGGGGCGGCGGTCTGCTTGGCGAGCGGCACGGAGATCGCGAAGCCGTTGTTCTGGACGAAGAAGACCACGGGGGCCTGCCAGACGGCCGCGAAGTTCAGCGCCTCGTGGAAGTCGCCCTCGCTGGTGCCGCCGTCACCGACCATGGCGAGCGCGACCACGTCGTCGCCCTTGAGCCGGGCGGCGTGGGCCAGGCCCACCGCGTGCGGCAGCTGGGTGGCGAGCGGGGTGCAGAGCGGCGCGATGCGGTGCTCGTGCGGGTCGTACCCGGTGTGCCAGTCGCCGCGCAGCAGCGTCAGCGCCTGGACCGGGTCGAGGCCGCGGGCGACGGCCGCGAGGGTGTCGCGGTACGAGGGGAAGAGCCAGTCCCGCTCCTCCAGGGCGAGGGCGGCGGCGATCTCGCACGCCTCCTGGCCCGTGGTGGACGGGTACACGGCGAGGCGGCCCTGCTTGGTGAGGGCGGTGGCCTGCGTGTTGTACCGGCGGCCGCGGATCAGCTCCGCGTAGAGCCGGAGCAGCAGCGCGGGGTCGGCGTCGGCCACCGCGTCCGTGCCGAGCACGCGCAGCGGCTCGGCGTCGGGCAGCAGCGGGGCGGGATCGGTCCGCGGCTGCCAGGCAGGCGGCGGGGTGGGCCGGTAGGCGGGAACGGCACCGGGCGGCTCTTGGACTGTCGAACTGCGCTGTTGCAACGAGTCCACCTCCTCGTGGGAGCGGGCATAAGACCCGAAGGCGGGTGGCGCGAGTGTGGCGCGCCTCACCTACCGATTGTTCGGTCGTGGAGGCATTTTGGCTACAGGCACCTCCAGCCTGTGGACAAACGGTTCTCCACAGCCTGGGATAGAAGCAGGTCGTCCAGCGGAGAGAGGCGGGGGGACATGGCGGATGAACAAATGGCCGTCGACCGGAGCGGGGTTCCGGCCGACGAACCGGGCAACACCCTCGGCGGGAGCGACGGAGAAGTGCCCAGCGAGGTCCTGAGCGCCCCCGTCGGCACCCCGACGGGCGCGCTTCCGGCACGCCCGCTGGACGCGATCGACCGGGACATCCTGCGCCTGCTGCAGACGGACGGCCGCGCCTCGGTACGCTCCGTGGCCGAACGGGTCCACGTGTCCCGGGCCAACGCCTACGCGCGCATCAACCGGCTCATCGACGACGGCGTGATCCGCGGCTTCAGCGCACGCGTCAACCACGAGCGGGCCGGCCACGGCGCTTCGGCCTACATCACGCTCAAGATCGTCCAGAACTCCTGGCGCACGGTCCGCGAGCAGCTCAGGGCACTGCCGGGCGCTACGCACATCGCGCTCGTCAGTGGGGATTTCGACGTGCTGCTGCTGGTCCACACGCCGGACAACCGGACGCTGCGCGAGCTGGTCCTCACCCGGCTCCAGGCGATCCCCGAGGTGCTGTCCACGCGCACGCTGCTGGTCTTCGAGGAGACGGACCTCAACACGGACCCGCGCGCCTGAGCCCCGGAAGACCCCTCCGGAGCCGGACGGCCCTCAGCGGGCCGTCCGCAGCCCGTCGAAGGCCAGGTGGGCGACGGTCTCGGCGAGCTGCTCGCGCTCCGCCGTCGCGTCCGGATGCGGCCGGTACCACTCCACGAGTGAATTGATCATGCCGAAGAGCAGCCTGGTCGCCAGCCGTATGTCCACATCGGCCCGCAGATCGCCCTCGTCGGCGGCGGCCCTCAGCAGCTCGGACACCCGGTGGTCGAACTCGCGCCGCCGCTCCATCGCCCACCGCTCGGTGCCCGTGTTGCCCCGCACCCGCAGCAGCAGCGTCACGTACGGCAGCTCCGCGATCAGCACCTCGACCGTCCGCCGCGTGACGTACTCGACCCGCTCGACGGCCCGGCCCCGCCCGGCCCCCGGCTCGTCGAGGATCGCGAAGAGCCCGTCAAGGGCCCGGCTGACCGCCCGCCGCAGCAGCTCCTCCTTGCCGGACACGTGGTGGTAGATCGACGACTTGGAGATCCCTGCCGCCTTGGAGAGGTGCTCCATGGAGGTGCCGTCGTAGCCGCGCTCGTTGAAGACCCGGACAGCGACCGAGAGCAGCGTCTCGGGGGTGTAGGTGTCGCGCTTCGCCGTGGTCATCAGGAGTCCTGCCCTTCCTCGGCGTATCCCCGGCGGGCGGTGGCCAGGCTCGGCGCGTAGCGCCCCGTCGGGTAGCGCTCATGCAGCGACAGGAGCAGGTCCCGTACGCGCTCGTACCCCACCTTCCCGGCCCACTCCAGCGGGCCGACAGGGTAGTTCACCCCGAGCCGCATCGCCGTGTCGACGTCCTCGGCGGTGGCGACCCCCCGGTCGACCGCGTCGGCCGCGAGGTCCGCCAGCATCGCGACCGTACGGGCCACAACCATGCCGGGCACGTCGCCGATCACGGACACCTGCTTGCCGAGCGCCTGGAAGAGGCCCACCGCCTCCGCGAGGGACTCGGCCGAGGTGTGCTCGCCGGTGGCCAGCACGATCCGGCTCGCGCGCGCGTAGTCCAGCGCGAGATCGAAGTAGATGATCTCGTCGGTGTAGTACTCGAAGGCGGTCTCGCCGTCGGCGAGGCAGAGCCGGGCGCCACCGGGCAGCAGGACGTATCCGTTGCCGCCCTTGCGCCGGACCTTGATCCCCGCCTCTTCGAAGAGCCCGATCAGCGGCTCGGCGGGCCCCAGCTCGCCCCGTACCGCGATCCGTGCGGGCGCCTCGGCGGGAGGCGCGTTGTGCGGCTCGGGGCGGACCGCCCCCTCCGCGTACGAGAACCAGCCCCGGCCCGTCTTGCGTCCGAGCCGGCCCGACTCGACGAGCCGCCGCTGCGCGAGCGAGGGCGTGAACTTCGGGTCCTGGTGGAAGGACTCCCACACCGACCGGGTGACCGCCTCGTTCACGTCCTGGCCGATGAGGTCGGTCAGCTCGAAGGGGCCCATGCGGAAGCCGCCGCACTCGCGCAGGGCGGCGTCGATGGTGGCCGGGTCGGCCGCGCCCTCCTCGTAGACCCGCAGCGCCTCGGCGTAGAAGGGGCGGGCGACCCGGTTCACGATGAAGCCGGGGGTGTCCGCGCAGCGGACCGGCGTCTTGCCCCAGCCCTTCACCGTCGCGTACGCGCGCGTGGCGACGTCCGGGTCGGTGGCGAAGCCGCTGACGACCTCGACGAGCGGGAGCAGCGGCGCCGGGTTGAAGAAGTGCAGGCCGACGAACCGGCCCGGCAGCCGCAGCCCGCCGGCGATGGCGGTGACGGAGAGGGAGGAGGTGTTGGTGGCGAGGACGGTGTCGTCGCCGACGACCTTCTCCAGGTCGGCGAAGAGCTGCTGTTTGACGGGGAGCAGCTCGACGATCGCCTCGATGACGAGGGCCGCGTCCGCGAGCTCGTCGAGTTCCGCGGCGGCGTGCAGCCGCCGGACGGCGTCCTCGCGCGCGGGGGCGTCCAGACGCCCCTTCTCGACGAGCCGGTCGAGGCGGGCGGTGAGGGCGGCCACGGCCTCCTCGGCGCGGCCGGGGGCGCTGTCGTAGAGGCGCACGGGGTGGCCGGCGACCAGGGCGACCTGGGCGATCCCCTGGCCCATGGTGCCCGTGCCGACGACGGCGACGGTACGGTCCCGTCCGACGGCCCGGGCGGCCTCGGTGACCGCCTCGGTGGCCTCGGCGGCCCCTTCGGCTCCTTCGGCTCCGGTTCCTGCGGTCTGCACGGCGGCGGGCTCACTGGCGGTCACGTCGTCGCTCCCCCTGACGGTCACGTTGGCGCTCATAGGGGTGATCCTCCCCGATGGGTTTTCCACAGGATCGACGGACCCCCTTGTCCCGACCGATCGTTCGGTTACTCTAACTCCGTACGTGTCTCCCTGCCCAGCTCGACGAGGAGTTGGTCCTTCCATGGCCATCGCTCAGCTGACCACCGACCGTCTGGCCGACAAGCACCGGTCCACGCTCGACCAGGCGCTCGACACCATCCGGACCCGCGCCTACTGGTCGCCGCACCCGGAGCACCCGAAGGCGTACGGGACGGACGGCTCGCTCGACGCCGCGGCCGGTCTCGCCGCCCACCAGGCCGTTCTGAACAGCCGCTTCGAGCTCGACCAGCCCGGCACGGACGGCTGGACCGGCGGCGAGACCTCGCCGTACGGCCCGTCCCTCGGCATCGAGTACCCGCACGCCGACATCGACGTCCTGCTCCCCGCGATGCGCGCGGGCATGGGCGCCTGGCGCGACGCCGGCGCCGAGACCCGCGCCCTGGTGTGCCTGGAGATCCTCGCCCGGATCTCCGCCCGCACCCACGAGTTCGCCCACGCCGTCATGCACACCAGCGGACAGGCGTTCATGATGGCGTTCCAGGCCGGCGGCCCGCACGCCCAGGACCGCGGCCTCGAAGCCGTGGCGTACGCGTACGCGGAGCAGACCCGCACCCCCGCCGGGCGGGCCGACTGGTCCAAGCCCCAGGGCAAGCGCGACCCCCTGCAGCTGAGCAAGGAGTTCACCCCGGTCGGCCGCGGCATCGCCCTGATGATCGGCTGCAACACCTTCCCCACGTGGAACGGCTACCCGGGTCTGTTCGCCTCCCTCGCCACCGGCAACCCGGTCCTGGTCAAGCCGCACCCGCGCGCGGTCCTGCCTCTCGCCCTGACCGTCCGCGTCGCCCGCGAGGTGCTCGCCGAGGCCGGCTTCGACCCGAACCTGGTCGCGCTCGCCGTCGAGCGGCCGGGCGAGGGCATCGCCAAGACACTGGCCGTGCGCCCCGAGATCCGGATCATCGACTACACCGGCTCCACCGAGTTCGGCGACTGGCTGGAGGCCAACGCCCGTCAGGCGCAGGTCTACACCGAGAAGGCCGGCGTCAACACGGTCGTGGTCGACTCCACCGACGACTACAAGGGCATGCTCGCCAACCTGGCGTTCTCGCTGTCCCTGTACAGCGGCCAGATGTGCACCACCCCGCAGAACCTGCTGATCCCCCGCGACGGCATCACCACCGACCAGGGCCCCAAGTCGTACGACGAGGTCGTCGCCGACCTCGCGGCGGGGGTCGGCGGTCTGCTCGGCGACGACGCCCGGGCGAACGGCATCCTCGGCGCCCTGGTCAACCCGGACGTGAAGGCGCGCCTGGAGGCCGCCGCGGGCCTCGGCGAGGTGGCGCTCGCCTCCCGCGAGGTGGTCAATGCGGAGTACCCGGACGCGGTCGTGCGTACGCCGGTCATCGTGAAGCTGGACGGCTCGAAGCCCGACGCCCAGGCGGCGTACTTCTCGGAGTGCTTCGGCCCGGTCTCCTTCGCCGTCTCGGTGGAGTCCACCAAGGAGGCCCTGGAGCTGCTGCGCCGCACGGTCCGGGAGAAGGGCGCGATGACGGTCGGGGCCTACACGACCTCGGAGGAGACCGAGCGCGCGGTGGAGGACGTCTGCCTGGAGGAGTCGGCCCAGCTCTCGCTGAACCTCACGGGCGGGGTGTACGTGAACCAGACCGCGGCGTTCTCCGACTTCCACGGCTCGGGCGGCAATCCGGCGGCGAACGCGGCCCTGTGCGACGGCGCCTTCGTCTCCAACCGCTTCCGGGTGGTGGAGGTCCGCCGCCAGGCCTGACCTCGGATTATCCGGAGTGATCCAGAGTGATCCCGGGGGCCCTGAAGGCCCCCGGGACACGTCTACGGGCTCTCGATCTCCGCGTAGCGCTGCACCCACGCGTGCATGGCGATGGCGGCGGCCGCCCCCGCGTTGATCGAGCGGGTCGAACCGAACTGGGCGATCGAGCAGACCATCTCCACGTGGGCGCGGGCCTCCTCCGTGAGTCCCGGGCCCTCCTGCCCGAAGAGCAGCACGCAGCGGCGGGGGAGCACGGTCCGTTCCAGCGGGACGGCGCCCGGCAGGTTGTCGATGCCGATGACCGGGATGCCCTCGGCCGCCGCCCACGCGGTCAGCGACTCGGTGTCCGGGTGGTGCCGGACGTGCTGGTAGCGGTCGGTGACCATGGCGCCGCGGCGGTTCCAGCGCCGTCGGCCCACGATGTGGACCTCCTTCGCCAGGAACGCGTTGGCGGTCCGTACCACCGAGCCGATGTTGAAGTCGTGGCCCCAGTTCTCCACGGCCACGTGGAAGTCGTGGCGCCGGGTGTCCAGGTCGGCGACGACCGCCTCCCGCGTCCAGTACCGGTAGCGGTCCACGACATTGCGCCGGTCGCCGCCGGCAAGCAGCTCAGGGTCGTACCGCTCGCCCTCGGGCCACGGCTCCGGATGCGGTCCCACGCCGATCTCGGGCCCGAAGCCCTCGTCGTACTGGACCGGCTCGGCGGCCTCGGCCCCGGCCGGGGCTACGGCCTCGACTCCGGCTCCGGCCTCGGCTCCTGCCTCGTCTCCGGTCCCGGGCTTCTCGTCAGTGGTACTGGTGGTGCTCACCCGACGAGGGTACGGGGGCGTGCTCCTCACCCGTACGGCGCTGCTCGGGCAGCGTCCCGGCGGGTGCCCGCCGCAGCAGCCGGTCCCTGCCCCGTACGACCCACGCGCCGAGCCCGGCCAGGAACGCCGTCGGCAGGAACACGGCGTCGGCGGAGATCATCGCGAGCGAGAAGACCGGCAGGCCGAGGAGCACGGCGATCCCGGCGTGCTCCAGCATCATCGCGACGAGCAGCACGTTCTTGACCTTGCGGTGGAAGAGCGTGAAGGGGAAGGCGACCTGGACGATCACCGTGCCGTAGGTCACCAGCATCACCATGATCCCGCTGGCGGCGAGCAGGCCCGAGAGGGCGGGCCAGGGCGTGAAGTAGTCGAGGTGGAGCGGGTAGAACAGCGCGGTGCCGTCCTGCCAGCGCGAGCCCTGGACCTTGTACCAGCCGGCCGTGGCGTAGATCAGGCAGACCTCCGCCATGATCACGAGGAGGGCGGCGTTGTGCGCGAGGTGGGCGAGGGCGTCGAGCAGGGTGCGGGGCTCGCCGGGCGCGTACCGGCAGACCAGCCACCAGAGGGCGTTCCCGAGCCACAGGACCCACAGCAGCACGGGCAGCCACCACTCGCCGGAGACCTCGCTGAACCACGTCGTGGCGAGCAGGAGGCCTCCGAGCACGGTCCACAGCAGCGGACCGGTGCGATCGGCGCGCGGCGGCGCGCCGGCCTGGGCGGCGCGGGCCTCACGGGCCGCCCGCCGGGCATCGAGGGACCACACCTGGGAGCAGCGGGTCAGCACGAGGTAGATCGCGGCGAGGTGGAGGACGTTGTCGCCGCCGTCCCCCACGAAGACGGAGCGATTCTGCAGCGAGAGCACCCCGACCATGAAGACCACCGAGACGGCCCGGGTGCGCCAGCCGACCAGGAGGAGCACGGCGGAGAGCACGGCGAGCCCGTAGACGAGCTCGAACCAGAGCCGGCCGTCCGACCACATGAGCACGCTGAAGGCCCGGTTGTCGGCGATCAGCCGGCGGGCCATCTCCCAGGACCAGGGGCCGTCGGGGCCGTACAGCTCGTGCCGGTACGGCAGCTCGCGCAGAAGGAAGAGCAGCCAGGTCAGCGAGAAGCCGATCCGTACGATCGCGGTCTGGTACGGGCCGAGGGAGCGGCCCGTGACGGTCTGGACGGCGCGGGCGAGCCGACGGTCGAAGGGCTCGCGGGCACCCGTGAGGCTGTCTCTTATACACATCTGACGCTGCCGACGAATAGAGAGGTGTA
>JOBE01000014.1 GCA_000717735.1 Streptomyces griseoluteus
GGGCGGCGGGGGGCGGGGCCGGAGGAGCGGGGCCCCGGCGAGGGGGAGCCGGTGCCGCAGGCGGTGGCGGGGGCTCCCGCGAGGGCGGTGGCGGCACCTGCCCTGAGGACTCCGCGGCGGTCGGTCGGCTTCACCCGGCCATTCAAAGCCGTCGATGCCCGATTTGTTACGATTAGGCCAATTCAGGACGTTTACAGGCACCCTATCGATCGCCCACCATGCGGACGACCCGGGGAAACAAGCAATGAACCGCATAGTCATTCACAGTTTGCAAGGTGAGTGCTCCATGTCACCAACGATTCACTATCAAACTGTCCGGATTCATCCCACCTTGCCCCGCTAGAGACTTTTGGCGGCACGGCCACCTGTCTGCCATAGTCGGAGACACGACCCCCATTGACCCGGGCCAGGTCGACATAGCAGCCGTGGATACACCCCCCCGTCCACGGCGCACCACACGGAAGCCCCCAGCTGCCTCACCACGGCGCACGGGGGCTTCCGTGCGTTCAGGCCCGGTCGGCGACCCGCATCTCGAACCAGGTCGTCTTGCCGCGCGGGGCCAGATCCACACCCCAGCGGTCCGAGAGCTTGTCGACGAGGAAGAGCCCCCGGCCGCTGACGTCGAGCTCGTGCACCGGCATCAGACAGGGCAGTCCGCGCGAGGGGTCCCGGACCTCGATCCGGATCCAGCCGCGCCGCCGCTGTAACCGCAGGGCGAAGACCCGGGCGCCGGTGTGCCGGACCGCGTTCCCCACGAGTTCGGAGACGAGGAGGACCGCGTGCTCGGCGATCTGCGGGCCGAGGCCCCACTGCCGCAGCACCACGTGATGGGTGAGCCTGCGGGCCAGCCACGCGGACTCCGGACGGGACGGCAGCCGGACGTCCTCCTCTGCCGGATTACCGTACAACTCCACTGCCTCGGCGGCCTGTTCGTCATCCGCGGCCGGTGACCACCGCGCTGCGGCGGCGCTGCCGCGCTGCCACGGTTGTTCCCTACCCTCCAGGCCCGCCATGCCCCCATCATGGCCGCACGGAGGCGTCCGCGGGGGCCGTTCCGGTGGAATCGGCCCCCTGGAACACCCGTCAGGCGAACTTCGCCTTCCCCGGGCCCTCCTCGACGAAGCTGCGCATGCCGCGCTCGCGGTCCTCCGTCGCGAACAGGCCCGCGAACCAGGTGCGCTCGATGGCGAGACCGGTGTCGATGTCGGCCTCCAGACCCTGGTCGATCGCCTCCTTGGCGGCCCGCAGGGCGACCGCAGGACCCTGCGCCAGCTTCGCGGCCCAGGCGTGCGCCTGCTCGTACACCTCGGCGGCGGGCACGACCCGGTCCACCAGACCCAGCGTCAGGGCCTCGTCCGCCTTGACCATCCGGCCGGTGAAGATGAGGTCCTTCGCCTTGGAGGGGCCGACCAGGCGGGACAGGCGCTGGGTGCCGCCCGCACCCGGGATCAGGCCGAGCAGGATCTCCGGCTGGCCCAGCTTCGCGTTGTCGGCGGCGATCCGGTAGTCGGCGCAGAGCGCGAGCTCACAGCCGCCGCCGAGGGCGTAGCCGGTGATCGCGGCGACGACGGGCTTGGGGATGCGGGCGACGGCGGTGAAGGAGTCCTGGAGGGCGCGGGAGCGCTTGACCATGGCCACGTGGTCCATGACCTGCATCTCCTTGATGTCCGCGCCGGCCGCGAACACCTTCTCGCCGCCGTAGAGGATCACGGCCCGCACGTCGTCGCGGTCGGTCGCCTCCTGGGCCAGCTCGCGCAGCCGGTCCTGGGTGGCGACGTCCAGGGCGTTCATCGGGGGGCGGTCGAGGCGGATCGTGCCGACGCCTTCGGCGACTTCGAGGTTCACAGTCATGAGGGAAGGTTAGTGTCCGTTAACGGGAGCGGGCCCGGTGCTGTTGCTCACAGCACCGGGCCCGCACTCCGTCGCGTACGGCTACGCGATCCACTCCGACCAGGGCATGTTCCAGCCGTTCAGGCCGTTCTCCGGCTTGATCTGCTTGTCCTTGGAGTTCTTCACGACGACGACGTCGCCGATGATCGAGCGGTCGTAGAACCAGGCGGCCGGCATGGAGCTGTCGCCCGCACCCCGCGCGTCCTGGAGGCCGACGCAGCCGTGGCTGACGTTGGAGGAGCCGAAGGTGCCCGCCGAGGCCCAGTAGTTGCCGTGCACGAAAGTGCCGGACTGGGACAGGCGCATCGCGTGCGGCACGTCCTTGATGTCGTACTCGCCGCCGAAGCCGACGGTGGCCCCGTTCATGCGGGTCACCTTGAACTTCTCGCTGATGACCATCTGACCGTTGTACGTGGTCGTCGACGGGGCGCCCGCGGTGATCGGGATCGTCTTGATGATCTTGCCGTCGCGCTCGACCTTCATCGTCTTGGCGCTCGCGTCGACCGTGGAGACCTGACGGCGGCCGATGGTGAAGGAGACCTTCTTCTTCTGCTTGCCGTAGACGCCCGGGCGGCCCTCGACGCCGTCCAGGTTGAGCTCGACGGTCACCTTGGTGCCCGCGGCCCAGTAGTTCTCCGGGCGGAAGTCGAGGCGGTCGTTGCCGAACCAGTGCCCCTCGATCTCGACGGCGGGAACGGCCGTCACCTTGATGGCCTTCTCGACGGCGTCGGGGTCGGTGATGCCCCGGGTGAAGTTGATGGACACCGGCATGCCGACGCCGACGGTCGAACCGTCCTCCGGCGTGTAGTGGCCGATGAAGGTGTTCTTCGGAACCAGGGTGGTGAAGGTGGTGTCCTTCGCCGACTCACGGCCCTCGGCGTCCTTCGCGACCGCGTGGACCTTGTACTGGGTGGCCGCGGCCAGGTGGGCGGTGGGCGTCCAGCTGGCGCCGTCCGCCGCGATCTCGCCCTCGACCTCGGTGCCCTTGGAGTCGGCGACCGTGACCGTGGTCAGCTTGCCCTGGGCCGCGGTGACCTTGAGGGCCCCGCTGGTGGCGACCGCGTCGGCGCCGTCCTTCGGAAGGATCGTCACGACCGCCTGGGAGGCGGCGTTGTCCTGCTTGCCGCCGCCCTGGGCCGCCGGTCCCTGTCCCCCGTTACCGCCGGCGGGCGTCTCGCCGCCGCCGCAGGCGGTGAGCACCAGGAGCATCGCTCCCGCCGCCAGGGCCTGCAGCCGGACGCCCCCACGTCGTCGGCCGCGTCGCCCGGTCGTCCCTACCGATGTCCCCGATATCGGCTGCCCGTTCACTGTGGTCGTCTCCCCTCACACGGCCTGGCACCGCCACGGCCCCACCCCCGTGCGCATTCACTTGCGCACACGGCGCTAGATAATCACACCGCAGGACACGAAAGATCCTCGTGAATGTCACCGTTCCGTCCCGATCGATCTGCTAGGACGACGGGCGTGCAAGGCGGTACGAGGGGGACGAGAGGTCAGTGCAGTGCGGAGCCGGCCTTCCACAGGTTCCACTCCATGTTCCAGCCTCCGAGGCCGTTGTCGGGAGCCACCTTCCGGTCACGGGAGTTGACCACCTCCACCACGTCGCCGATGAGCGTCCGGTCGAAGAACCAGCCCGCGGGCGAGTCCGCGCTCCCGCCCTTCTCGTCCCGCAGTCCGACGCAGCCGTGGCTGACGTTGGCGGAGCCGAAGGTTCCGGGCGAGGCCCAGTAGTTGCCGTGCAGGAAGGTCCCCGACTCGGTGAGACGCATGGCGTGCGGGACGTCCTTGATGTCGTACTCGCCGCCGAAGCCGACCGTGCGCCCGTCCATCCGCGTCACGTCGTACAGCTCGGTGACGACCATCTTCCCGTTGTACGTGGTGGTCTTCGGCGCCCCGGCCGTGATCGGCAGGGTGGCCAGGACCTCGCCGTTCCTCCTGACCTCCATGGTGTGCGCGGCGGCGTCCACCAGGGACACCTGGGAGCGGCCGACGGTGAAGCCGACCGTCTTGCGCTGGATGCCGTACACGCCGGGCGCCCCCTCGACGTCCCGCAGGCCGAGCTCGACGGTGACGCGGGTGCCCGGCTGCCAGTACGCGGCGGGGCGGAAGTCGAGCCGCTCCTTGCCGAACCAGTGGCCGACGACCTCCACCGGCGGCTCCGAGGTGATCCTGATGGCCCGTTCGACCTCGGCCCGGTTCTCGATCGGCCGGTTGAAGCCGAAGGAGACGATCATGCCGGTGCCGACCGTGGAACGGTTCTCCGGTTTGAAGTAGCCGATGAAACGGCTCTCCGGAACGACGGTGGTGAAGGTGGTGTGCCGGGCGGAGCGGCGCCCGTGCGCGTCGAGCGCGACCGCGTCCACGCTGTACTTCGCGGCCAGCGCGAGCCGGGTGTCCGGCCGGGGCCGCCAGCGCAGCCCGTCCGCGGAGATCTCCCCGGCGACCCGGGTCCGCTGGGCGTCCTCCACCTGGACCACGGTCACCCGTTCGAGCCGCCCGCTGTCCACCCCCACCTCGACCGGGCCCCCGGCGGGCACCCCCCGGCTGCCGTCCTCGGGGCTGATCCGGATGACGTCACCCGGGGCCCGCGCCTTGCCCGGCAGGGAGACGTCGATGCCCCGTCCGCCGCCGTCTCCCGTGCAGCCCACGAGGCCCGCCATCAGTCCCGCCACCGCGAGGGCGTACCCCGCCCGCTTCCATACAAGTGTCACGCTCGGCCCAACGACGGCCACCCTCCAGGGGAAACGTGCGTACGGGTCATGTTGGGAGCGGGCCGGTGCGGGCAGAACAGGAGGAGGACCACGCGCGGAAGCGGCGGCCGGGACGCCGCCGCTCCCCCGCGTGCGGGCCCGACGAGCCGCGGGAGGCCGGAACGGTGGCGAGCACAGCCGAGCAGGAGGCGGTACCGGAGCATGCCCCGGAGCGGGCCGGCGGGCCACCCGTGTGGCCCGGCGCCCCGACACCCCTGGGCGCCCGCTGCCGGGTCGGCCCCGACGGGATCGCGGGCACCAACTTCGCCCTGTGGGCGGGCGGGGCGGAGGCGGTCGAACTGTGCCTCTTCGACCCCGACGGGACGGAGCGGCGGCTGCCGCTGACCGAGCTGACCCACGAGATCTGGCACGGCTTCGTGCCCGGGATCGGGGCGGGACAGCGGTACGGCTACCGGGTGCACGGCCGCTGGGACCCGTGGACGGGCGCCCGGTGGAACCCGGCGAAGCTGCTCCTCGACCCGTACGCGCGGGCCGTCGACGGCGACTTCTCCCTTCCGGCGGAGGTGTACGGGCACGTCAGGGACTGGCCGCAGCAGCACGTCGCCGACACCGTCCGCGACGAGCGGGACTCCGCGCCGTTCGTCCCGAAGGGGGTCGTCGTCCAGGACGACGACGACTGGTCCGACGACCGCAGACCCAAGACGCCCTGGCAGGACTCGGTCATCTACGAGATGCACGTGAAGGGCTTCACCAAGCTCCACCCGGGCATCCCCGAGCACTTGCGGGGCACCTACGCGGGCCTGGCCCATCCGGCGGCGATCGAGCACCTCGTACGGCTCGGGGTGACGGCGGTGGAGCTGCTGCCGGTCCACCAGTTCGCGCACGAGGACCACCTCCTCCAACGCGGCCTGCGCAACCACTGGGGCTACAACTCCATCGGCTACTTCGCCCCGCACGCCGGCTACTCCTCCTCGGGGACGACCGGGCAGCAGGTCGGCGAGTTCAAGCGGATGGTGCGGGCGCTGCACGCGGCCGGGATCGAGGTCATCCTCGACGTCGTCTACAACCACACGGCGGAGGCGGGCGAGTTCGGCCCCACCCTGTCCCTGAAGGGCATCGACAACCGCGGCTACTACCGGCTCCAGTCCGACGCCCGCCGGTACGCCGACTACACGGGCTGCGGCAACACCCTGCACGTCGTCCAGCCGCAGGTGCTGCGGCTCATCACCGACTCCCTGCGCTACTGGGTCACGGAGATGGGCGTCGACGGCTTCCGCTTCGACCTGGCGGCGGCGCTCGCCCGCTCGATGCACGACGTCGACATGCTCTCCCCCTTCCTCGCGGTCATCGCCCAGGACCCGGTCCTGCGCCGGGTCAAGCTGATCGCCGAACCGTGGGACGTGGGCAACGGCGGCTACCAGGTCGGCGCCTTCCCACCCCTCTGGACCGAGTGGAACGACCGCTACCGGGACGCCGTACGGGACTTCTGGCGCGGCGCGCTGCCCGACGTGCGGGACCTCGGCTACCGGCTCTCCGGCTCCAGCGACCTGTACGCCTGGGGCGGGCGCCGGCCGTACGCCTCGGTCAACTTCGTCACCGCGCACGACGGCTTCACCCTGCGGGACCTCGTCACGTACGAGCGCAAGCACAACGAGGCCAACGGCGAGGGCAACAGAGACGGCACCCACGACAACCGCTCCTGGAACTGCGGGACGGAGGGCGAGACCGACGACCCGGCGATCAGCACCCTGCGCCTGCGCCAGCAGCGCAACCTCCTCACCACCCTCCTCCTCTCCACCGGCGTCCCGATGCTCGTCGCGGGCGACGAGATGGGCCGCACCCAGGGCGGCAACAACAACGCGTACTGCCAGGACAACGAGACGGGCTGGCTCGACTGGACCCTCCCGGACGACCCGGGAAGGTCCCACCTCCTCACCCTCACCCGCCGCCTGCTCGACCTGCGCCACCGCCACCCTGTACTGCGCCGCCGCGCCTTCTTCTCCGGCCGGGGCGCCGACGGGCTGCGGGACCTGGCCTGGTTCGGGGCCGACGGCACCGAGATGACCGAGCGGGACTGGTACACCCCGACCGCCACCATCGCCCTCTACCTTTCGGGCCGCGACATACCGGGCCGGGACGAGCGCGGCGAGCAGATCGCCGACGACAGCTTCCTCGCCGTCCTCCACGCGGGCCCGCAGCCCCTCGACTTCCGCCTCCCGGGCCCGCCCTGGGCGGAGACGTACGAACTGACCGTCGACACCGCCCGCGAGGACCAGTCCGCCGCCCCCGGCACGGAGCACCGGGGCGGGGAGACGATCACGGTGGGAGGACGGTCGGTGGTGCTGCTGCGGGTCAGGGAGTGAGGCCGCACGCCGACCGGAAAACCGGATGAGAGGCGTCAGGGGCGAACCGTAAGGTCGCACCTGATGCCCGAGATACCTGTCGCCCCAGAGCCCCCCGCGCCCGCCGCCCCCGACCGCTCGGCGGTGCGGGCGCTGCTCCGTCTCTGGCCGTACGTACGGCCCGTGCGGAGGCGCCTGTTCACGGCCGCGTTCGTCGCCGTCGTCGCCTCCTGCCTGTCCCTCGTCATCCCCCTCGTCCTGAAGTGGCTGGTGGACGGTCCCGTCGCGGACCGGGACCCCGGCGGGGTGTGGCTCGGAGCCCTCTACCTCCTGCTGCTCGGCATCACCGAGGCGGTGCTCTTCGGGTTCCGGCGCTGGCTGGTGGCCCGGCCGCTGGCCGGGGTCGAGGCGCGGATGCGGGCCGACCTGTACGGCAGGCTCCAGCGGCTGCCGATCGCCTTCCACGACCGGTGGGCGTCGGGCCAGCTGCTCTCCCGCGGCACGACCGACCTCATGCTGGTCCGCATGTTCCTGGCCTTCCCGCTGACGTTCCTCCTGGTCAACGGCGTGACGATCCTGGCGGGTTACGTCCTGCTGCTCGCCCAGGACTGGTCGCTCGGCCTGGTGCTGCTGACACCGGTCATCCCCCTGGTGATCGTCTGCTCGGTGTTCGAGGGCCGGTACGGGGCGGTGGCGCGCCGCGCACAGGACCAGGTGGGCGACCTGACGACGGTCGTCGAGGAGAGCGTCCTCGGCATCCGGATCGTGAAGGGCTTCGGCCGGCACCGCAGCCAGGCCCTGGCCTTCCGGGACCTCGCGAGCACCCTGCGCGGCACGGAACTGGCCAAGGCGCGGCTGCTCGCCATGATCTGGGCCGTCATCACCGTCGTACCGGAACTGGCCATCGGCGCGGCCCTGGTGCTCGGCACGGTGCAGGTCGCGGACGGCGACCTGTCGGCGGGGACGCTCGTCGCGTTCCTGTCGACGGCCATGGCGCTGCGCTGGCCGGTGGAGTCGATCGGCTTCCTGCTCGCGATGAGCCAGGAGGCGGCGACCGCGACGGAACGGTACTTCGAGGTGATGGACGCCGACGAGGAACCGGACGCACCCGCCCGCACGGCCACCACCACGGACGGTCCCGGCGGGGTGCGCTTCGAGGGCGTGTCCTTCCGCTACCCGGACGCGCCGCGGGACGCCCCACCGGTCCTGGACGGGATCGACCTGCACATCCGCCCCGGGGAGACCCTGGCCCTGGTCGGCGGCACGGGCTCCGGCAAGACCACCCTGACCGCGCTCGTACCGAGGCTGCACGAGGCGTCCGCCGGCCGCATCCTGCTGGACGGCGAGGACATCGCCCTGATGGAACGGGACCGCCTGCGGTCCCTGGTGTCGATGGCCTTCGAGGAGCCGACGCTGTTCTCGGCGAGCGTCGGGGAGAACGTCCTGATGGGCGCCGGCGACGAGGCGGGCGAACCGGAGCTGCGACGCGCCCTCGGCGTGGCACAGGCCGACGGATTCGTCGACCGGCTGCCCGACGGCACGGGAACCCAGGTCGGCGAACAGGGCCTGAGCCTGTCCGGCGGCCAGCGGCAGCGCCTCGCCCTCGCCCGCGCGGTCGTCGGCCGCCCCCGCTTCCTGATCCTGGACGACCCGCTCTCGGCACTCGACGTCCACACGGAGGCCCGCGTCGAGGCGGCCCTCCGGGAGGTGCTGCGCGAGACGACGGCACTGGTCGTGGCACACCGCCCGTCGACGGTGATGCTGGCCGACCGGGTGGCGCTGCTGTCCCGGGGCCGGATCGCGGCCGTGGGCACGCACCAGGAACTGCTGCGGACCAGCGAGGAGTACGCCTGGCTGATGTCGGGCGAGGACAAGGGGACCGAGGACCGATGACGGACACGACGACCGACCGCACCGACCCCTTCGACCGCGACGACCTGCCGTCGCCGCCGGGGGCGACGGCCGCGCTGCTCCGCTCGCTCCTCGCGACCCACCGCGCGCGCGTCGCGTTCGCCGCACTGGTCATCCTGGTCAAGGAGGGAGCGATCCAGGCGGGCCCGCTGCTCGTCGCGTACGCCATCGACCGGGGCGTCCCCGCCTTCCGAGCGGGCGACCACGGTCCCGTCATCGCGGTGGCACTGGGCTACCTCCTGTGCGCGGCGCTCTCGGGCGCCCTCCAGTACGTCTTCGTCCGTGGCGCGGCCCGCATCAACCAGGACGTCCTGCTCGACCTGCGCGGCCGGATCTTCCGCCACGCCCAGGTCCTCAGCGTCGACTTCCACGAGCGCTACACCTCGGGCCGGCTGATCTCCCGCTCGACCACGGACGTCGAATCACTCCAGGAACTGCTCTCCGAGGGCCTGCAGGAACTGATCGGCGTGGTCCTCTCCTTCGCGTCGATCTCCCTCATCCTCCTCTGGCTGGACCTGGGCATCGGAGCGGTGGCGATAGCGAGCTTCCTTCCCCTCCACCTCCTCGTACGCCTCTACCGAAGGCGGGCCGGGACGGTCTACGCCGAACGCTCCACGGCGATAGCGGGCGTGATCGTGAAGTTCGCGGAGACGATGAACGGCATCCGCCCGGTCCGGGCGTTCCGCCGGGAACAGGTCAACGACAAGGACTTCGCGACCCTCAACCACCGCCACGAGCGGTCGAACGGCGACGCGCTCCTGGAGATGGCCCGCTACGTCGTCGGCTCGCGCCTGGTGGCGAACACGGCCGTCGCGGGCATGTGCCTGTGGGGCGCCTACCGGGTGGCCTCGGGCTCGCTCGAACTGGGCGTCCTGGCGGCGGCGGTCCTGTACATGCGGCGCCTGTACGACCCCATCGACCGCCTGGGCATGTTCCTCAACTCGTACGAGTCGGCGGCGGCGTCCCTCACCAAGATCGCGGGCCTGCTGGCCCAGGAACCGGGCGTACCGGAAACTACGACGCCCAAGAGTCTCCCGTCCCGCTCGGGCACCCCGGGCCGCGAGGTGACCTTCGACAAGGTCTCCTTCGCCTACCGGACGGGCGGCGAGATCCTGCCCGCCTTCGACCTGACGATCCCCCCGGGCCAGACGGTGGCGGTCGTAGGGGCGACGGGCGCGGGCAAGTCGACCCTGGCGAAGCTCCTGGCCCGCTTCTACGACCCCACGGACGGGGCCGTACGTCTCGACGGCGTGGACCTCCGCGACCTGGCCACCCCCGAACTCCGCCGGGGCGTCGTGATGGTCACCCAGGAGGCCTTCCTCTTCTCCGGAACGGTGGCGGAGAACATCGCGATCGGCAGCCCGGACGCGACCCGGCACGAGATCGAGGCGGCGGCAAAGGCCATCGGGGCGCACGAGTTCATCCAGAACCTCCCGGACGGCTACGACACGGACGTACGCAAGCGCGGCGGCCGGATCTCGGCGGGCCAGCGCCAACTCGTCGCCTTCGCCCGCGCCCTGCTCGCGGACCCGGCGGTCCTGATCCTGGACGAGGCCACCAGTTCCCTCGACGTACCGGGCGAGCGGGCGGTGCAGCGGGCGATGGACACGGTCCTGGCGGGCCGTACGGCGGTGGTCATCGCCCACCGCCTCTCCACGGTGGAGGTCGCGGACCGGGTCCTGGTGATGGAGGCGGGCCGGATCGTCGAGGACGGCACGCCGTCGGACCTGATCACCCACGAGGGCCGCTACGCGGGCCTGCACCAGGCATGGCGCGAGAGCCTGGTGAGCTGAGAGGACGACGACAGCAGTGGGGGCCGGCCCCGGAACGGCCCCCACGACCGTCAAGCACGCACCCCCCGCAACAAGGCGACCGACACCCCAGCCGCGACAAGCATCAGCAGGGAGGCGGCGACAGCGGCCCCACCCATGGCCTCGACGAAGGCACTCCGCGCAGCGTCCAACACAGGCCCGGGAAACCCGAGCGCACCCCCCAACGTTTCCCGCGCGACGGCAGGCGCGGACGAGGGCATCGCGGCGCTGTAGACGGCGGCACCCACGGACCCGAGGACGGCCATCCCGAGCGCCCCGCCCAGCTCCTGCCCCGATTCGAGGACGGCGGCGGCGGACCCGGCGCGCTCGGGCGGGGCCGCGCCGAGGGCGAGTTCGTTGGCGAGGGTCATCGCGGAGACGAGCCCGGCGGCGTAGATGGCGCCGCCGACGAGCACGACCCACAGCGGCGTGGCGCGGTCGACCCCGGCGAGCCAGGCGAAGCCGCCCGCCGCGGCGAGGAACCCGCCGCCCATGACGTACGCGCGGTCGACCCGGCGGGCGAGCGCCGCGGCCACCGGCGCGGCGACGAGGACGCCGCCGGTGGGGACGAGGCTCCAGAGCGCGGCCTCGAAGGGACTCTGGCCGAGGACGGACTGCAGGTACTGGGTGAGGAAGACGGCGAAGCCGACGGTCGCGACCATGGCGAGCAGGTTGACGAGAACGGAGCCGCCGTAGGCCCGCTGCCGGACGAGGGAGAGATCGACCATCGGATGGGCGAGACGGGCCTGCCGGCGCACGAACACGAGAACAAGGACAAGCCCCCCGGTGACACCGAGGGCGGGCACCGGCGCCCACCCGTCCTGGGCGAGCTCCTTGATGCCGTGGATGAGGGGCAACAACGCGGCCAGGGAGAGAAGCGCACTGAGCACGTCGAAGCGCCCGGCGCCGGTGGCCCCCTTGGACTCGGGAAGCAGCAGGGGTCCGAGGACGAGGAGCAGGGCCATGGCGGGGAGGTTGAGCAGGAAGACGGACCCCCACCAGAAGTGTTCGAGGAGGGCCCCGCTGACGACGGGTCCGAACGAGATGCCGCTCGCCATGACGGCGGTCCACAGGGTGACGGCCTTGGCGCGCTGGGCCGGGTCGTGGAACAGGGTGCGGATGAGGGCGAGCGTGGACGGCATGAGGCAGGCGCCGGCGACGCCGAGGAGGGCGCGGGCGGCGATGAGGGTGCCGGGACTGTGGGCGTAGGCGGCGGCGACGGAGGCGAGACCGAAGAGGGCGGCGCCGCTGAGGAGGAGCCTGCGGCGGCCGATGCGGTCGCCGAGGGCGCCCATGGTGATGAGGAGTCCGGCGAGGACGAAGCCGTACATGTCGAGGATCCACAGCTGCTCGGTGGCGCCGGGGCGCAGGTCGGCGGCGATGGAGGGGATCGCGAAGTAGAGGACGGAGATGTCCATGGAGACGAGGAGGAGGGGCAGCATGAGGACTCCGAGGGCGGTCCATTCGCGGCGGCCGGCACGGGCGGCGGGGCCGGGGCCGGCTCCGGCTCCGGCCCCGGGGTTCGTCGTGAGTGAGGTCATGCGGGGAGAGAAGCAGGAACGTGCGTACACCGCCACGCCCGCCCTAGTACACCGTCGTGGCGGCGCACAAATCCCCAAGCCACCAAGGTGTACGACGTCATAGCGCACTAGTACACTCCGCCCCGTGACGACCGAACCGCCCTACCTGACCATCGCCGCGGAACTCCGCCGCCGCGTCCGGTCCGGCGAGCTGTCCCCGGGCGACCGGGTGCCGTCGACGCGGGCCATCACCCGCGAGTGGGGCGTGGCGATGGCGACGGCCACGAAGGCGCTGGGGGTGCTGCGCCAGGAGGGCCTGGTGCGGCCGGAACCGGGCGTGGGGACGGTGGTCGTGACCCCGGCTGGCCCGAACGCGCACCTCAAGAGGGGCCCCGACACCGAGCCGCTGTCGGGGGAACGGCTGGTCGAGGCGGCACTCGCGCTGGCCGACGCCGAGGGGCTGCACGCGCTGACGATGCGTCGGCTGGCGACGGCGCTCGGGGTGTCGACGATGGCGCTGTACCGCCATGTGCCGGGGAAGGCGGAGCTGGTGCGTCTGATGACGGACGCGGCGTGCGGGGAGGTGCCGTTGGGGCCTGCGCCGAAGGAGTGGCGGACGGGCCTCGAACAGGGCGCGCGCTGGCTGCGCGGGATGTACCGCCGGCACCGCTGGATGGCCCACGCGATGGCCTCGTTCACGCGGCCGGTGGCGACGCCGAACGCGCTGGCGTACCTGGAGTGGGTGCTGAAGTCGCTGCGGGGGACTCCGCTGACGTCCGCGGAGAAGCTGCACACGCATCTGCTGGTCTTCGCGTACGTGCAGGGCCTGTCGATGGCCGACGACCTGGAGGAGCAGGCGCGCCAGGACACGGGCATCTCCGACGGCGAGTGGATGGAACAGAACGAGCCACGGCACGACGCGATCCAGGCGGGCGGCTCGTACCCCGAGCTGGACGCGGTGACCAGCGATGGCGACTTCGGTCTGGACCTGGAGTCGCTCTTCGAATTCGGGCTTCGGCGAACGCTGGACGGCATCGCGGCCATGATCGACGAAACGTCCGGTTAACGAACACGGGCGTACGGGCAGCGGACGAATTTTGGCCAACTTCCCGCCGCACTCCTGACAGGTCCCCGTCAGCCCTGCCACTCTCTCCCCAACTCGCACCGACGTTCGGCGCTTCACCCGAACGGCTTCCGCGTCACCTGAACGTGCTCCACAGCTCTGCTTGCTCCGCCCGGACGGACCGACCCAGTCCGCCGGTACCCCCCTCGCAAGAAGGAGTCTGCGTGAGATCCACGCCCAGCCGTCGCGCCACCGCGACCGGCGCTCTGATCGCTGCCGCCGCCATGCTCGCCGTGAGCGTCCAGACCGGTTCCGCCACCGCGGCCGACGATTCCTGGACCATCGCCCCCAAGGCCCAGCAGGGCACCTCGGCGAACCCCGGCAAGCTCCCGGCCGACCTCACCCCCGCCGAGCGCACCGCGCTCATCAAGGCGGCCGACGCCGACAAGGCCGCCACGGCCAAGTCCCTCGGCCTCGGCGCCCAGGAGAAGCTGGTCGTCCGCGACGTCGTGCAGGACCGCGACGGCACGACCCACACCCGCTACGAGCGCACCTACGCCGGGCTTCCCGTCCTCGGCGGTGACCTGATCGTCGCCGAGACCAAGGCCGGCGCGACCACCGCGGTCACCAAGTCCTCCCGCGCGGAGCTGAAGAACGTCGACCTCACGGCCACCGTCGCCCCGGCCGCCGCCGAGAAGCAGGCCGTCGGCCTCGCCAAGGCGGAGGGCTCGAAGGAGACGGACGCCGAGCGCGCCCCGCGCAAGGTCGTCTGGATGGCCAAGGGCGCACCCGTCCTCGCGTACGAGACCGTCGTCGGCGGCCTCCAGCACGACGGCACCCCGAACGAGCTGCACGTCGTCACCGACGCCAAGAGCGGCGCGAAGCTGTACGAGTGGCAGGCCGTGCACACCGGCACCGGCAACACCCAGTACAGCGGCTCGGTCACGCTCGGCACCGCGCCCTCGTACACGCTCACCGACACGGGCCGCGGCAACCACAAGACCTACAACCTCAACCGGGGTACGTCCGGCACCGGGACGCTCTTCTCCGGCTCCGACGACGTCTGGGGCGACGGCACCCCGCAGAACCTGGAGACGGCGGGCGCCGACGCGCACTACGGCGCCGCGCTCACCTGGGACTACTACAAGAACGTGCACGGCCGCTCGGGTATCCGCGGCGACGGCGTCGGCGCGTACTCCCGGGTCCACTACGGCAACGCGTACGTCAACGCCTTCTGGCAGGACTCCTGCTTCTGCATGACGTACGGCGACGGCGCGAGCAACGCCAAGCCGCTGACGTCCATCGACGTGGCCGCGCACGAGATGACGCACGGCCTCACCTCCGTCACCGCCCGCCTGGTCTACAGCGGCGAGTCCGGCGGCCTCAACGAGGCCACTTCGGACATCTTCGCGGCGGCCGTCGAGTTCTACGCCAACAACGCCCAGGACAAGGGCGACTACCTCGTCGGCGAGAAGATCGACATCCGCGGCAACGGCACCCCGCTCCGCTACATGGACAAGCCCAGCAAGGACGGCTCGTCCAAGGACTACTGGTACTCCGGCATCGGCAACGTCGACGTCCACTACTCCTCGGGTCCGGCGAACCACTGGTACTACCTGCTCTCCGAGGGCAGCGGCGCCAAGACCGTCAACGGCGTGAACTACGACTCGCCGACCTCCGACGGTCTGCCCGTGACCGGCATCGGCCGCGACAAGGCCTCGCTGATCTGGTTCAAGGCGCTCACCACCAAGTTCAGCTCCTCCACCAACTACGCCGGGGCCCGCACGGGCACCGTCGCGGTGGCCACGGAGCTGTACGGCGCCGGCAGCCCCGAGGTGCTCGCGGTCCAGCACGCCTGGGCCGGCGTGAACGTCGGTACCCGCCCCGGCGACACCGAGCCGCCCACGGGCACGGTCTTCGAGAACGCGGCCGACGTGTCCATCCCGGACAACGGCGCCGCGGTGACCTCCACGGTCAACGTCACCGGCATCACCGGCAACGCGCCCTCCACCCTCAAGGTGGACGTGGACATCGTCCACACCTACCGCGGTGACCTCGTCGTCGACCTCGTCGCCCCGGACGGTTCGGCCTACAGCCTGAGCAACCGCTCCGGCGGCAGCGCCGACAACATCGTCCAGACCTTCACCGTGAACGCCTCCTCCGAGGTCGCCAACGGTGCCTGGAAGCTGGAGGGAACGTTCCCTCCGGGCGTCCGCACGTCCGGACGGCGGCTGCATACCCTGGACCGCATGATCAGGGTGCTGCTTGCCGACGACGAGACGATGATCAGGGCCGGGGTACGGGCCATTCTCGCGAGCGACCCCGGGATCGAGGTGGTCGCCGAGGCGGGCGACGGCCACGAGGCCGTCGAACTCGCCCGCGAACACCGGCCCGACGTCGTCCTCCTCGACATCCGGATGCCCCGGCTCGACGGACTCGGCGCCGCCGAGGAACTGCGCGGGACGGTGCCGGACGCGGCCGTCGTCATGCTCACCACCTTCTCCGAGGACACGTACATCGCCCGCGCGCTCGGCAGCGGCGTCAGCGGCTTCCTGCTGAAGTCCGGGGACCCGCGCGAACTCATCGCCGGGGTGCGGGCCGTCGCCGGGGGCGGCGCCGCCCTCTCCCCCACCGTCGCCCGCCGGGTCATCGACACCCTCGGCGGCGAGCGCCTCACCCGCGCCGCCGAGGCACGGACCCGCCTCGAACCGCTCACCGCCCGGGAGCGCGAGGTCGTCGCGCTCCTCGGCGCCGGACTCTCCAACCAGGAGATCGCGGACCGCATGTACGTCGTCGAGGGCACCGTCAAAGCGCATGTGAGCGCCGTCCTCGGCCGGCTGGGCCTGCGCAACCGGGTCCAGCTCGCGGTCCTCGCGTACGAGGCGGGCCTGCTCCCCGATGCGTGAACGCCTCTTCGACCTCGGCCTCTGGCTGCTGCTCTGCGTGCCCGTGCTGCTGCGGTCGGACCCGAACGACGGCGGCAGCCGGCTCCAGGTCGCCCTCGGCGTGGTCGTCCTCGGCGGCTGTGTCGCGGTCAGCAGGCGATGGCCACTCGCCGCGCTCGCGGCCACGGTCGCGGCGAGCCTGCCCGCCTCCCTGGAACTGTTCACGCCCTCGTACAGCCTGGCCCTGGTCGCGTTCGGCTATCTCGCGGGGCGGCGGCAGGAGCACACCCGGGCGGCCCTCTGGCTGTTCGGCGCGGTCGCCGTGGCGGGACTCGCCCTCACCTGGCTCACCCGGACCTCCCTCGGGCAGTGGTTCACGCTGCTGCTCGCGCTCGCGCTCGCCGTCGTCGCGCCCTGGCTGATCGGCCGCTACGTACGCCAGTACGACCGACTCGTGCGCAGCGGCTGGGAACTGGCCGACCGGATGGAACGCGAACAGGCGGCCGTCGCCGACCGGGAGCGGCTGCGGGAACGCTCCCGGATCGCCGGCGACATGCACGACTCCCTCGGCCACGACCTGGCCCTGATCGCGATCCGCGCGGGCGCCCTGGAGGTCTCCCCCGAGCTGGGGCCCGAGCAGCAGCGGGCGGCGGGCGAACTGCGCCGGGCGGCCGCGGACGCCACGGCCCGGCTGCGGGACATCATCGGCGTACTGCGCGAGGACGACTCCGCCGCGCCGACGGGCCCGCCCGGCGAGACGGTCGAGGAGCTGACGGCCCGCGCCCGGGCGTCGGGCCTCGCGGTCACCCTCGCCCCCACCCCCGTACCCACGCTGCCCGGGATGTCGGGGCTCGCGCTGCACCGGGTCGTGCAGGAGGGGCTCACCAACGTGGCCAGGCACGCGCCCGGCGCGGCCGTGTCGGTGACCGTCGACCAGGACCCGACGAGCGTCCGGGTCCGGGTGGTCAGCGGCCCCGGCACCGGCGGCACCGGCACCGGCGGCACCGGCAGCGGTGGCGGCACCGGCCTCGTCGGGCTCGACGAACGGGTACGGCTCGCGGGCGGCACGCTGGGCCACCGGGCCACCGACGACGGCGGCTTCGCCCTGACCGCGGTCCTGCCCCGGAACCCTCCCGCGCCCCTGCCCGCCGCACCCACCTCGGCCAGGGAACTGGACCGGGCGCGCCGTGAGGTTCGCAAGGGCCTGGCGCGGGCGATCTGGATCCCGCTCGCTCTGCTCGCCGCGCTCGGCCTGCTGATGGCCGGGGTCGCGCTGTGGACGCAGGCCCGGTCGTACCTGGAACCGGCGGACTACGACCGGATCCGGGTCGGGCAGTCGCTCGCGGAGATCGACGAGGAGGCCGAGGACTGGCCCGACCGCCCGCTGGACGGCCCGCCGCGGGGCGCCCCGGCCGAGCCGCCCGGCATGGACGAATGCCGGTACTACCGGGCCACGATGCTCGCGGCGATCCCGGTGTACCGGCTCTGCTTCGCCGACGGGCACCTCGCCGGCAAGGCCGAGGTGCCGTGACGGGGCACGCGCGCCGCTACCTGAGGAGCACTCCCGCCCCCTCCCCCGTCGTCTCCCCCGGCACGGCCACCAGGCCGAGTTCGGACGGATGGGCGAGCAGCGGGTGGGTGGGGCGGACGCGGACCGTGCAGCCGAAGGAGCCGGTGCGGTCGAGCTCCAGGGTGCCGGCGTAGGTCAGCCTGCCCTCCAGATCCGGGCCGGCCGCCGGTTTCAGCGGGACGGCACGGGTGTCGGTGAGGGTGTCGTCGGCGTCGACCCGGCCGGTGACGGCCTGCACCTCGACGTCGTCGGGGCCGAGCGCGCCGAGCGCCACCCGGACCCGGACGACCGGGGTGGCGCCCAGCTCCGCGTCCGCGAGGTCGTCGGCGAGCCCGTCGCCGACCTCGACGTGGTCGACGGTCACCTTGGGCCAGGCCTCCCGGACACGGGCCTTCCAGGCGGCGAGGTCCCGGGCGCGGGCCGGGGTGAGGGCCCGGCGGGCGGTGGCGGCGGGCACGTAGAGCCGCTCGACGTACTCGCGGACCATCCGGTCGGCGAGCACCTTCGGGCCGAGGTCGGCGAGGGTGCGCCGGACCATCGCCGTCCATCCCGCGGGCACCCCGTCGGGGCCCCGGTCGTAGAAGCGGGGGGCGACCCGGCGTTCGATCAGCTCGTAGAGGGCGGCGGCCTCCAGGTCGTCGCGCCGGTCCTCGTCGGCGGCCGCGGCCCCGTCGGCGGTGGGGATGGCCCAGCCGAAGTCGGGCTCGAACCACTCGTCCCACCAGCCGTCGAGCACCGACAGGTTGAGGCAGCCGTTGAGGGCGGCCTTCATGCCGCTGGTGCCGCACGCCTCCAGGGGGCGCAGCGGGTTGTTCAGCCAGACGTCGCAGCCGGGGTAGAGGCCGCGGGCCATCGCCATGCCGTAGTCGGGCAGGAAGACGATCCGGTGCCGGACCCGGGGGTCGTCGGCGAACCGGACGAGTTCCTGCACGAGCCGCTTCCCGCCGTCGTCGGCGGGGTGGGCCTTTCCGGCGACGACGAGCTGCACCGGCCGCTCGGGGTGGAGCAGGAGTGCCCGCAGCCGGTCCTTGTCGCGGAGCATCAGGGTGAGCCGCTTGTAGGAGGGGACGCGGCGGGCGAAGCCGATGGTGAGGACGTCGGGGTCGAGGACGGAGTCGGTCCAGCCGAGTTCCGCGGCGGCGGCCCCGCGCTGCCGCCAGGAGGCCCGAAGGCGTTCCCGTACGTCGGTCACGAGCCGTTCGCGGAGGGTGCGGCGCAGCTCCCACAGCTCGCCGTCGCTCGCGTCGGGGCCGAGCCGGCCGACCTCGGGGGCGACCCAGGTGGGGGCGTGGACGCCGTTGGTGATCGAGGTGATCGGCACCTCCTCGGCGTCGAAGCCCGGCCAGAGCCCGGCGAACATGGCGCGGCTGACGGCCCCGTGGAGGGTGGAGACGCCGTTGGCGCGCTGGGCGAGGCGCAGGCCCATGGCGGCCATGTTGAAGAGGCCGGGCTCGCCGCCGAGCGGGGTCTCGTCGCCGAGGGCGAGGATCCGCCCGGTGTCGACGCCGGGGAGCGCGCCGTCCTCGCCGAGATGGCGGGCGACCAGGCCCCGGTCGAAGCGGTCGATGCCGGCCGGGACGGGGGTGTGGGTGGTGAAGACCGTCCCGGCCCTGACGGTCTCCAGAGCGCTGTCGAAGTCGAGCCCCTCGCGCTGGAGTTCGCGGATCCGTTCGAGGCCGAGGAAGCCGGCGTGGCCCTCGTTGGTGTGGAAGACCTCGGGGTCCGGGGTGCCGGTGAGCCGGGTGTACGTGCGGACGGCGCGGACTCCGCCGATGCCGAGCAGCATCTCCTGGAGCAGCCGGTGCTCGCTGCCGCCGCCGTACAGCCGGTCGGTGACGCCGCGTTCTCCGGGGGCGTTGTCCTCGACGTCGGAGTCGAGCATGAGGAGCGGGACGCGGCCGACCTGGGCGATCCACAGATGGGCGTGCAGGCTGCGCCCGCCGGGCAGGTCGAGGGTGATCCGGGCGGGGGTGCCGTCGGCCTCGCGGAGCAGGGTGACGGGCAGTTCGCCGGGGTCGAGGACGGGGTACTGCTCCTGCTGCCAGCCGTCCCGGGCGAGGGACTGGCGGAAGTAGCCGTGCCGGTAGAGCAGTCCGACGCCGATCAGGGGGACGCCGAGGTCGCTCGCGGACTTGAGGTGGTCGCCGGCGAGGATGCCGAGGCCGCCGGAGTACTGGGGCAGGGCGGCGGTGACGCCGAACTCGGGCGAGAAGTAGGCGAGGGCGGCGGGCGCGCCGGACTGCTCCTGGTACCAGCGGGGGGCGTGGAGATAGGCGTCGAGGTCGTCGGCGGCCGCGCGCAGCCGGGCCAGGAAGTCCTGGTCGGCGGCGAGCGCGGTGAGCCGGGAGGCTTCGAGGGTGCCGAGGATCCGGACGGGGTCGGCGCCCGGCGGGCTCTGCGGGGAGAGCGAGGCGAAGAGGGCGCGGGTGGGTTCGTGCCAGGACCAGCGCAGGTTGTGCGCGAGGTCGGCGAGGGGTCGAAGGGTGTCGGGGAGGACGGGACGCACGGTGAATCGACGGATTGCCTTCACGCTGTCCACCTTCGCAGGCGAGTACGGAGCGGAGTGGACGCACCACGCTGTGCGTCCGTCGTTCCGCTCCGACGTTAGGGCACGGGCCGCCGCGGGACCACGGCGCGTGGGGGGCGCGGCGGCGCGGTCAGCCGGTGGCGGGGAGCGGCACCTCGTACGGGGAGCCCTGGTTGACGGTCGTCGGGTCGAAGGCGCCGGTGGCGGCGTACCGGCCGGCGATGGCGGCGAGTTCGTCGGCGGGGATGACCTCGTGGATGTCGGTGAAGCCGTGCGGGGCGCGCGCGTGCGCGAGGTCGATGACGACCTCGGGGCCGCGTTCCCGGTTGGCGCGCTGGAGCGCGGTGGTGACGGGCCGGCGTTCGCGCTCGTACGCGGCGAGGCCCTCGGAGGGGTCGTCGGAGTGCCTGGCGAGGGCGTGGGCGAGGGCGCGCGCGTCGACGATCGACTGGGTGGCCCCGTTGGAGCCGACGGGGTACATGGCGTGGGCGGCGTCGCCGACGAGGGTGGTGCGGCCGTGGGTCCAGCGGTCGAGCGGGTCTCGGTCGACCATCGGGTACTCGTGCGCGGAGTCGGCGGCGCGCAGCACGTCGGGGACGCTGACGCCGTCGAACTCCCAGCCCTCGTAGAACGGCAGGAACGTCTCGACGGGGACGGTGCGGTCCCAGTCCCCGCGCAGCCGTTCCTCCGGCGGCGCGCCGTCGGGCTCCGCGGGCCTGGCGAGCGCCCAGTTCACCAGGACCTCCCGGCTCTGACCGGTCGGCCGGCTCATCGGGTACACCACGGCCTTCTGCCGGTCGTCGCCCGCGATGAGCATGAAGGAGCCCACCGCCCGCGCCGGCATCCGGGACACTCCCCGCCACACCAGCATCCCGTTCCACGGCGGTCCGCCCTCCGCCGGGTGCAGGGCTGCCCGCACCGCCGAGCGGATGCCGTCGGCGCCGACGAGGACGTCGGGGACGAGCGAGGCCTGGCCCCGTACGGCGCCCTCCCGGTGTTCGAGTCGCAGCCGGGGCCTGCCGTCCGGCAGCGGCTCCACTCCGCTCACCCGGACGCCGGTGACGAGCGCCGCCGCCCCGAGCCTGGCCCGTACAGCGCCCGCCAGGACCTGCTGGAGGTGCCCGCGGTGGACGGAGAGCTGCGGCCAGCGGTAGCCCGCGCCGAGGCCGCGGGGTTCCCGGGATATCAGCCCGCCCGAGCGGTGGTAGTAGCGCAGCTCGCGGGTGCGCACGGCGCCCGCCTCCAGGGCGTCGAGCAGGCCGAGGGCGGCCAGTTCGCGGACCGCGTTCGGCATCAGGTTGAGCCCGGCGCCGACCGGGCGGATCGCGGGCGCCGCCTCGACGACGGTCACCCGCTCGAAACCGGCGGCGTGCAGGGCGAGGGCGGCGGTGAGGCCCGCGATGCCACCGCCGGCGATCACGATGTGCGGGCTCTGCCCATAGGCGTGGGGGGACATCTCGACTGCTCCTTCGGCGCCGCTACGCGGCCGACGGCCCGACAGGGGCCCCTGCGGGACGGCGCCGCACGGTCGCGCGGCGCACCATGGTCTCGTTCTCCCTGGTCAGGTCCAGGACCGAGCGCAGCAGCGCGACCGGGGCCCCGCCGCTGCCCTCCTCGTACAGGCGCACGTCCTCGCTGTACGCCTTGCGGGCGATGCCGAGGTGCCGGGCGCGGAAGGTCTTCAGGACGCGCAGCACCCGGCCCAGTGCCTCCGCTGAGGCGGTGAGCGAGGGCGGCAGCCGGTCCGCGCCCTCCCAGCTCACCGCGGCCGACAGCTTGCTCACCGCGGACACCCCGCCCCGGTGCCGGGCGTGGAACTCGCGCCAGGCCGGCAGCGCGTACGGCACCGCCTCGGCGAGGAAGGCGTCGTAGGCGGGGTCCGGGCGGTCGCACTGCCACAGCGTCAGATCGACCAGCCAGAGCGGCACCTGCGCGGCGGCCGGGCCCAGGTAGTCGCGGCCCGCGATCTCGATCTCCTCGTAGTACGGGCGCAGGGTCAGGGCGAAGTACTCGGGCGACACCCGGGCCACGGTCAGGTCGATCGAGTCGACCATCGCCCGGACATGGCGGGCCACCCGGTCGAGGGCCGCCGCGAATCCCGGGTCGTACGGTTCGAGGCGGGCGATCCGGCCGCAGTCGTCGAGCGCGGCGACGAGGCCGGGGAGCACCATCCGTACGGATTCCTGGAGCAGGGCCTCCGTGGGGTGGCCGGTGTAGGAGCGGCGGCGGGGGCCCACCGGGTTCCAGGTCGTGTAGTGGTGGACGGTGTCCCGGGGCACCATGTCGGTGCGCCTGGCGAGGAGTTCGAGGACGGGGAGCGCCTCGGGGACGGCGGCGAGCGGCTGTACGCCGTGCCGTTTCAGCGAGCCCAGCAGGATGCCGAGGTCCCGCATGGCCGCGAGGGCGCCGTCGACGCTCCACTCGGCGGCCCGGTCCTGGTCCGGGAGCAGGGCGCGCAGCGCGACGGTCAGCGCGGGCACGTCGGCCGCCGCGTTCATCGCGGGCACGGCGGCGAGCAGGGCGTCGGCGCCGAGGGGGTCGGCGGCACGTATGTCATGGGTCCGATGGCGCCGATCGCCGAACACGACAGCACTCCCTTTCTTCATGGTTCGGTTCGCCGGAAACACGGGTCACTCGCCGGTGGTCACGGCACCGGGGCCGGTTTCGGAGCGCCCGCGCCGGGCCGCCACGTGCGGTGTCGTCACCGGGTCGTCCCCAGGCCGTAGCCGTCGAGGCAGGCCTGGGCGAGGCTCTCGCATCTTTCGGCGGCCCCGGCCCGGGTCTGCATGGTCAGGTAGACGTGCGGGGCGCCGTGGTAGAAGCGCTCGTACTGCTCGTGGCGGCCCGCGAACTCGGAACCGAGGGCGTCCCAGGCGAGTTTGAGGAGTTTGACGCGGTCCTCCGCGGGGTGGCCGGGGGTGCCGAAGTACCGGCGGACCAGCGGCCCGAGTTCGGGGTGGAGGAGGTCACGGCCGCTCGCGGGAAGCTGGACGAGGGCCCCGCCCGCGAGGAGCTTGATGTCCTGGACGGCGCGCGGGTAGAGCTCGCCCGCCATGATCCGCTGGGCGTGGGAGATCTCCTGCCCGGGGCGGACGCCGCCGCGCCCGCCGTCGACCTCCTCGTACGAGGCCTCGGCGGCGAGGACGAACGCCTTGGCCTGGGCGACCATGCCGAGGAGGCGGCCGACGGCCTGGACGACGGGCGGCAGCTGCTCGGTCCCGTGGGAGCGGGTGATGAGGATCGCCAGGCCGGTGAGGAACTCCAGCTTGGTCCAGAAGCGGGTGGCGGACTGGTGGACGAAGTTCAGGTAGGCGGGGGTCTGCCACCAGATCGCGCCGGTGGCGACCGGGTCGCGGTAGGTGAGGACCCGTTCCCAGGGCACGAAGACGTCCTCGCAGACCAGCATCGCGTCGTTCTCGTCGTACCGGGAGGAGAGCGGGTGGTCGAAGACGGACCGGGAGCGTTCCTCGTAGGAGGTGCGGGAGATCAGTTTCAGGCCGGGGGCGTCGGGGCGTACGGAGAAGGTCAGCGCGTGCGCGGTGTCGTCGGGGGCGAGCGGTTCGATGGTGCCGACGAGGATCTCGTCGGCGAAGACGGCGCCGGTGCCGACGGTCTTGGCGCCCCGGACGACGATCCCGCCGTCCCGTTCGGCGACGACCCGCAGGGTCCGGTCGTCCTCGCCGCCGTCGGGGTTGCCGAGGGTGAAGGCGGCGTGCAGGTCGCCCTCGGCGAGCCGGCGGTGGAAGGCGAGGGCGTGCTCGGCGCCGTCGAAGGTCCCGCCGGTGAAGACGTCGGGCGCGGCGGCGAACCCGGCCGCGCCGGCCGCCATGTAGTCGGGGGTGCGGCCCAGGTAGCCGTAGCTCGCCTCCGCGGTCGTGCGGAAGGCCTGTCGGCGGGCGACGAGGTCCTCGTACGAGCGGGGCACGGCGTAGGCGCGGCGCACTCCGCCCTGGACGAGGACGGGGCGGTGCGCGGGGTCGTCGGCGAGGTCGTGGAGGCCGGCGAAGGAGGCCGCGGTGGACCGGAAGGCGGGGTGGGCGGTGACGTCCTTGACCCGTTCCCCGTCGATCCAGATCTCGCGCCCGTCGCGCAGCCCCTCCAGATACTCCTGCCCGCACCTCGTCACCGGTGTATCGCCTCTCCTCGGGTGTCACGGCTCTGCCGGTCCCGAGACTGTCCGGCGGACCCCGGCCGAACAATGAACGACCGTCCAGGGGTCCTTAAGAACCGTCCAGGCGGCCCCGAAGATGTCAGGTCGGACACCCCCTGAGCGGCTCAGGCCGCCCGGACGACTCCCGCGCGGTGCTCCCCGGGGGTCACTCCGAACCACTTGCGGAAGGCGAGGTGGAAGCCGACGGCGCTCTGGTATCCGACGCGGGCGGGCACGGCGGACTGCGGGAGCGAGGTCTCGGTGAGCAGCCGGCAGGCCTCCTGCATCCGGCGGGCGGCGAGGTATCGGGCCGGTGACTCCCCGACCAGGTCGCGGAAGGCGGCGGTGAACGCGGAGCGGGACATGCCGACCTCCCGGGCGAGGGAGTCGATCGTCCAGGGTTCGGCGAACCGGGTCGCCATCATGACGACCGCCCGGCTGATCCCCGGGTGCCTGAGCAGGGGCAGGGAGGCCGCGCTCCCGGCGAGTTCGCGCAGCAGCGGGCGGAGGGCGAGGACGAGCGCCATCTCGAAGGCGCGCAGGGTGATGAGCCGGTCCCCGGGGCGGACGGGCCGGTCGGGGTCGGCGAGCAGCCGCAGGGTGTCGCGGAGCAGCGGCTCGCGGTCGACCTGGGCGCCGTCGAGGACGAGGGCCCAGGGCAGGGAGCCGTAGAGGCCGGTGGCGGCGCTGGCGTCGTAGTGGAGCCCGGCGCAGAGCAGCCGGCTCTCGGGTCCGCTGCCGCCGATGACGATCTCGCCCGAGGTGCCGGGTTGCCGCTCGGGCAGGACGGCCTTGAGCGGGACGCCCTGGCGTTCGGGCCGGTCGGAGAGGCGGTGCGCGGTGCCGGTGGGGAAGACGACGAGGTCTCCGGCGTGCAGGGCGACGGGCGTCTCGCCGTCGGCGGTGATCCAGCAGTCGCCCTCGACGACGTAGTGGAGGACGGCGCAGCTGCGTTCGGCGTCGCCCTCGATGGCCCAGGGGGCGCGGACGTGCCAGCGGCTGTCGAAGACGCCGGTGAGGCGGAGGGGTTTGAGCAGTTCGCTCAGCAGGTCGTCGTGTTCTTCGTCGTGCGATTCGTACGGTCCGTGCGGTGCGTACTGCTCGCGCTCGTCGTGACGGTCGGTTCCCACGGTGTCCATGGACGATCCTTCAACTTCCGCCCCGGTTTGTTAATTGAACGGCCGAAGCCGCCCCGGCGAGCCTGGAGGAACGCCGACACGGCAGCGGCGACAGCCTATCGAAGGGCCTCAGACACACATGTCCAGTGAGATTCCGATGCGGGTGGCGGTGGTGGGAGCGACCGGGTTCCAGGGCGGTGCGGTGGCCCGGCTGCTCGCCGGGCGGCGCCACCGGGTGCGGACCCTGACACGGCGCGCGGCGGCCGACCGGCCGCCGCTGCCCGGGGCCTTCTTCCTGGCGGGCGATCTGGGGCGGCGGGACGACGTGCGGCGGCTCTTCGAGGGGACGACGCACGCGTTCGTCACGATGCCGCTGGTGTACGAGAGCGAGCGGGTGGAGGTGTACGCGCGGAACGTCGCGGCGGCGGCCCGGGAGGCGGGGACGGAACGTCTGGTCCTCAACGCCAACACCCGGGTCCCGCTGGGCCCGACGGAGGTCGCCGCATTCGAGACGCGGCGGCTCGCCGAGCGGGTGCTGCGGGACAGCGGGGTGCCGCTGGTGGTGATCCGGCCGCCGGTGTACCTGGACAACCTGTTCTCGCCGTGGAACGGTCCGTCCCTGGTCGACGAGGGCGTACTCGCCTATCCGCTGCCGGAGTCGACGCGGACGGCGTGGCTCTCGCACCGGGACCTCGCGGAGGCGGCGCTCGCGGCGCTGACCCTGGAGGGCGTGGAGGGGCGGACCTTCGACATCGGCGGCGCGCGTTCGCTGACGGGCGGTGAGCTGGCGGCGGCCTTCGGCCGGGGGCTCGGCCGTGCGGTGCGGTACGAGGAGCTGGATCCGGCCGCTTTCGAGCGGGGTCTGGCCCGGTTGCTCGGTCCGCAGACGGCGGCGGGGGTGGCCGGGATCTACCACTACATGGCGAGCGGCGCCGATCCGCTTCTGATGGCGGACGACGACGGGGTGTCGACGGAGGTACTCGCTCTCGGACCGGCCCCGGTGGAGGAGTGGGTGGCCCGTCAGCCCTGGCAGATCTGGTCGACGGACGCGGACGAACCGGACCCGACGCCCCGCCGCTGACCACCGCCCCGCACCCACCCCGACCGCCGGAATCAGACCCCGCCCCACAAGGGCGGGGTCTGTTCGCGCCCGGCTCCGGCACCCCGGAGGCGAACCGAGCCCGAAAAAAGGGGGGTCGGGGCTTCTTCTTTGTCCGGGTCCTGTCCTTGCCCGTACGGCTACGCCCTAGTAGTTAACAAAGCGCCGGGATTGCCCACCCGTGAACCGTGGGAAGGCTCCTCCGGTACACCCCCGAAACCCGTCTCCCCGTGACTTCTGTTCATCCCTGTGCACCCGCCATTCGAGTGAACGCGGACAGGAGCGGCCATGCCCGCAACCCGCCGGCCGTCGACGGAGCTAGAAAGAGCGAACCACCACCCGCACCCCCGTAACCCTTCAGGTGATGCCGTGAATCCGCTCATGGGACGCATTCCCGTACTGGACGTCCGCCCACTGGTCGACTGCGGTCGGCGCCCCGCGAAGGCGGTGGCCGGAGAGTCCTTCGAGGTGACGGCGACCGTCTTCCGCGAAGGCCATGACGCCGTCGCCGCCAATGTCGTGCTGCGCGGCCCTTCGGGCCGGCCCGGCCCCTGGACCCCGATGCGGGAACTGGCTCCGGGCACCGACCGGTGGGGTGCCGAGGTCACCCCGGACGCCGAGGGCCTCTGGACGTACACCGTCGAGGCGTGGAGCGATCCGGTGGCGACCTGGCGCCACACCGCGAAGATCAAGATTCCGGCCGGGATCGACTCCGAACTCGTCCTCGCCGAGGGCGCCGAGCTGCACGAGCGGGCCGCCAAGGGCGTCCCGAAGAAGGGCGGCGGCCGGGAGGCGGTGCTCGCGGCGGCGGACGCGCTGCGGGACGCGTCCCGGCCGGCCGCGGTCCGGCTCGCGGCGGCGCTCGCCCCGCGGGTGGTCGAGTCCCTCGACCGGTACCCGCTGCGCGAACTCCTCTCCTCCTCGGCCGCGTTGCCGCTGCGGGTGGAGCGGGAGCGTGCCCTGTTCGGTTCCTGGTACGAGTTCTTCCCGCGCTCGGAGGGCGTACGGAAGGTCAAGGGCCGTACGGTTCCGGGGAACTTCCGCACCGCGGCCGAGCGGCTGCCGGCGATCGCCGCGATGGGCTTCGACGTGGTGTACCTGCCGCCGGTGCACCCGATCGGCGAGACCCACCGCAAGGGCCCCAACAACTCCCTCTCGGCGTCGCCGAACGACGTGGGCGTGCCGTGGGCGATCGGTTCGCCCGAGGGCGGGCACGACGCGCTCCACCCGGACCTCGGCACCTTCGAGGACTTCGACGCCTTCGTGGCGCGGGCCAGGGAGCTGCGTCTGGAGATCGCGCTCGACTTCGCGTTGCAGTGCTCCCCCGACCATCCGTGGGTGGAGAAGCACCCGGAGTGGTTCCACCACCGGCCGGACGGTTCGATCGCGTACGCGGAGAACCCGCCGAAGAAGTACCAGGACATCTATCCGATCGCCTTCGATCGCGACATGGACGGGATCGTCGCGGAGACCGTGCGGGTCCTTCGTCACTGGATGGACCACGGGATCCGGATCTTCCGCGTCGACAACCCGCACACCAAGCCGGTGGTGTTCTGGGAGCGGGTGATCGGCGAGATCAACCGGGCCGACCCGGACGTGATCTTCCTGGCGGAGGCCTTCACCCGGCCGGCGATGATGCGGACGCTCGGCGCGATCGGCTTCCAGCAGTCGTACACGTACTTCACCTGGCGGAACACCAAGGAGGAGCTGACGGAGTACCTGACGGAACTGTCCGGGGAGACGGCGGCTCAGATGCGGCCGAACTTCTTCGTGAACACCCCGGACATCCTGCACGCCTACCTCCAAGAGGGCGGGCGGCCCGCGTTCGAGGCGCGGGCGGTGCTCGCGGCGACGCTCTCGCCGTCCTGGGGCATGTACGCCGGGTACGAGCTGTGCGAGGGCACCGCGCTGCGGGACGGCAGCGAGGAGTACCTCGACTCGGAGAAGTACCAACTGCGGCCGCGTGACTGGGAGTCGGCGGAGCGCGCCGGAAAGACGATCACTCCGCTGATCACCGCCCTGAACCGGATCAGGCGCCGTCACCCGGCCCTGCGCAGGCTGCGGAACCTGACGTTCCACGACACCGACAACGCCCAGGTGATCGCGTACAGCAAGCGCTCCGGTTCGAACACCGTTCTGGTGGTCGTCAACCTCGACCCGCACCACACCCAGGAGGCGACGGTCTCGTTGAACATGCCGGAACTCGGCCTCGACTGGCACGAGACCGTGCCGGTGCGCGACGAGCTCACCGGCGATACCTATCACTGGGGCAGGGCCAGCTACGTGCGCCTAGAGCCGGGTGTCACACCCGCGCACGTCCTCGTCCTGCGACCGTCCCCGCAGACCGGAGGGTCACCCACATCATGACTGTCAACGAGCCCGTCCCCGACACCTTCGAGGACACCCCCGCCAAGGACCGTGATCCCGACTGGTTCAAGCGGGCCGTCTTCTACGAGGTCCTCGTCCGCTCCTTCCAGGACAGCAACGGGGACGGCGTCGGCGACCTGAAGGGCATCACGACCAAACTGGACTACCTCCAGTGGCTGGGCGTGGACTGCCTCTGGCTGCCGCCGTTCTTCAAGTCCCCGCTACGGGACGGCGGTTACGACGTCGCCGACTACACGTCCGTGCTGCCCGAGTTCGGCGACCTCGCCGACTTCGTCGAGTTCGTCGACTCGGCGCACCAGCGCGGGATGCGTGTGGTCATCGACTTCGTCATGAACCACACGAGCGACCAGCACCCCTGGTTCCAGGAGTCGCGGCGCGACCCGGACGGGCCGTACGGCGACTACTACGTCTGGGCCGACGACGACAAGCAGTACGCGGACGCCCGGATCATCTTCGTCGACACCGAGTCCTCCAACTGGACCTTCGACCCGGTCCGCAAGCAGTACTACTGGCACCGCTTCTTCTCGCACCAGCCCGACCTCAACTACGAGAACCCGGCGGTTCAGGAGGAGATCCTCTCCGCGCTGAAGTTCTGGCTGGACCTGGGGATCGACGGATTCCGGCTGGACGCGGTGCCGTACCTGTACCAGCAGGAGGGCACCAACTGCGAGAACCTGCCCGCCACCCACGCCTTCCTGAAGCGGGTCCGCAAGGAGATCGACGACCACTACCCGGACACGGTGCTGCTCGCCGAGGCGAACCAGTGGCCGGAGGACGTCGTCGACTACTTCGGCGACTTCCGCTCGGGCGGCGACGAGTGCCACATGGCCTTCCACTTCCCGGTCATGCCGCGCATCTTCATGGCGGTGCGGCGCGAGTCGCGCTACCCGGTCTCGGAAATCCTGGCGAAGACCCCGGAGATCCCCTCCGGCTGCCAGTGGGGCATCTTCCTCCGCAACCACGACGAGCTCACCCTCGAGATGGTCACGGACGAGGAACGCGACTACATGTACGCGGAATACGCCAAGGACCCGCGGATGCGAGCCAACATCGGCATCCGGCGGCGGCTGGCCCCGCTCCTCGACAACGACCGCAACCAGATGGAGCTGTTCACCGCGCTGCTCTTCTCGCTGCCCGGTTCGCCGGTGCTGTACTACGGCGACGAGATCGGCATGGGCGACAACATCTGGCTGGGCGACCGGGACGGGGTCAGGACGCCCATGCAGTGGACGCCCGACCGCAACGCGGGCTTCTCCTCCTGCGACCCCGGGCGGCTCTACCTGCCGACCATCATGGACCCCGTCCACGGCTACCAGGTGACCAACGTGGAGGCGGGGATGGCCTCGCCGTCGTCGCTGCTGCACTGGACGAAGCGGATGATCGAGATCCGCAAGCAGAACCGGGCCTTCGGGACGGGCACGTACACCGAACTCCCGGCGTCCAACCCGGCGGTGCTCGCGTTCCTCCGCGAGTCCGCCCCCGAAGAGGGAATGGACGCCGATCTGGTCCTCTGCGTGAACAACTTCTCGCGGTTCGCGCAGCCCACCGAACTCGATCTGCGCCGCTTCGACGGCGCGCGCCCGGTCGAGCTGATCGGCGGCGTGAAGTTCCCGGCCATCGGCCAGCTGCCGTACCTCCTGACCCTTGCGGGACACGGCTTCTACTGGTTCCGTCTCAAGAAGGGCTGACCGCCGGTCAGTTCGGATACGTCCGGGGTGGGACGGTTTTCCCCCGTCCCACTCTGGGCACTGTGACCCACACACGTTCATCGTCACGATTCAGGTCCATACGGGCCTTCTTGTCGGGCCCATACGGATCTTCCCCTTCCGACACGTCCCGCACATCCGGACAGTCCAAGCCGCCATCCGGGACACTCTGCGCATTTGAACGCATACGAAAGTCAACTGCGCGCCCCGGGGAAAGGACGCGATGCCATGCCGGAGACCGCATCCACCACCCGGGCCCCGGACGCCCTCCTCCCGTCACTCACCCCCCTGCTCCACGAATGGCTGCCCCGGCAGCGCTGGTTCGCGGGCAAGGGTCGCCGGGTCACCGGATTCACGCTGGAAGCGGCCACCGAGCTGCTGCCCCTCGACGGCCCGGGCCCCGGCCTCCTCCATCTGCTCGTACGGGTCGAACAGCCGAGCCGCCAGGCCGGCACACCCGCCGACTGCTACCAACTGCTCCTGGGCGTACGCACCCAGCTGCCGCCCCGCCTCGCTCCCGCCCTGATCGGGCGGATCCGGCAGGGGCCGCTCGCCGGACGGGCCGTGTACGAGGGGCTGCGCGACCCGCGGCTCGCCGGCCTCCTCTACGAGCGACTGCGCACCCCGGGCCGGACCGGCCCGCTGCGCTTCCATGCCACCACGGCACTTCCTCCCGCCCTGGCCCCCCGGGTGCTCGACGCGGAGCAGTCCAACTCGTCGCTGGTCTACGGAGATTCGTTCATCCTGAAGATCTTCCGCCGGGTCAGCCCGGGAGCCAATCCGGACCTGGAACTGCCGCTCGCCCTCGCCGGGGCCGGCTGCGCGCGGGTCCCCGCCCCGGTCGCCTGGTTCGAGTCCGGGGCCGCGACCCTCGGCGTCCTCCAGCCCTATCTGCGGGACTCCCGCGACGGCTGGCGGCTCGCGCTCGACGCGCTCGCCGACGGACGCGAGTTCACGGCGGAGGCGCGCGACCTCGGCCGAGCCACGGCGGAGGTCCACCTCGCCCTCGCCGAGGCGCTGCCCACCCGGCGCCTCGCCCTGGCCGAGATCGAGCAGCTGGCTGCCGCGATGGACCGGCGGCTGCACGCGGCCGCGCAGGCCGTGCCCGCGCTCCTTCCACACGTGCCGGGCCTGCGCGCCGTCTTCGCGGCGGCGAGCGGCGCGGCCGGCGGTAGCGCGGTCCAGCGCATCCACGGCGATCTGCACCTGGGGCAGACCCTTCGGGGGTCCGACGGCGGCTGGGCCGTCATCGACTTCGAGGGCGAGCCGGCGAAGACGCTCGACGAGCGGCGCAGCCCGCAGCCCACGGTCCGCGACGTGGCCGGGATGCTCCGCTCCTTCGACTACGCGGCCCGCACCCACCGCCCGTGGAACGCCGACTGGGCGACGCGGTGCCGGGCGGCGTTCTGCACGGGCTACGCCGAGGCGGCCGGGGCCGATCCCCGTGCGGACCCGGCGCTCCTGAGGGCCTACGAGACCGACAAGGCGGTCTACGAGGTCGTGTACGAGGCCCGGCACCGCCCGGACTGGCTCTCGGTCCCGATGTCCGCCATCGAACGTCTGGCCGCCGCCCGATGACCTGGCCACCACCCGGTGAACCGGCGCCCCGCCCCCTCCGGCACCCCGTTCCCCGCCCGGTGCGGGGAACGGCGGACCCCCCGTTCGGACCAGTCCCCCGCCCCGTCCCGGCCGTCCCGCCTGCGGCAACCGCCACGCGCCCCGTTCGGCCGAGTGTCCCTCTCCCGCGCCCCACCGTTGCGCATCCGTACCCCGTACCCCTTAGGAGGCACCCCGGTGACCGCCCGCCCCGCAGGCAAGACGGCCCGCAGCACCACCACCGCCAAGTCCCCCGTGCCCCGGAAGGCGCCACCGCTCGATCCGGGTGACCGGGGCCGGCTGCTCGCCGGGGAGCACCACGACCCGCACGGCGTGCTCGGCGCGCACCCGGTACGCGGCGGGGTGGTGGTCCGGGTGCTGCGCCCGTGGGCGAAGGAGGTCACCGTCGTCACCAAGAGCGGGCGGATCCCGCTGCACGACGACGGCGACGGCCTCTTCTCGGGGCTCCTGCCGCGGCTGCGCAAGGTGCCGCCGTACGAGCTGCGGGTCCGCTACGACGGGGACGAACTCGCCGTCCACGACCCGTACCGCTTCCTGCCGTCCCTCGGCGAGCTGGATCTGCACCTCATCGGCGAGGGCCGGCACGAGGAGCTGTGGACGGCCCTCGGCTCGCACCCCATGACCCACGGCGGCGCGACCGGCACCCGCTTCGCGGTCTGGGCGCCGAACGCGCGCGGGGTGCGGGTCACCGGTGACTTCACGCACTGGGACGGCACGGGGCTTCCGATGCGCTCGCTGGGTTCGACGGGCGTGTGGGAGCTGTTCGTGCCGGGGATCGGCGAGGGCGCGGTCTACAAGTACGACATCACGCGCCCCGACGGGACGCACACCCTGCGCGCGGACCCGATGGCCCGCCGTACCGAGTGCCCGCCGAACACCGCGTCGATCGTCACGGCCTCGCACTACGCCTGGGACGACCAGGAGTGGATGGCGCGGCGCGGGGCGCGTCCGCACCACGAGGCGCCGCTCTCGGTCTACGAGGTCCACCTGCCGTCCTGGCGGCCCGGCCTGACCTATCGTCAACTCGCCGAGCGGCTGCCCGCGTACGTCCGCGATCTCGGCTTCACACACGTGGAGCTGATGCCGGTCACCGAGCACCCCTTCGGCGGCTCGTGGGGCTACCAGGTCACCGGCTTCTACGCGCCGACGGCCCGCATGGGCACCCCGGACGACTTCAGGTTCCTGGTCGACTCGCTGCACCGGGCGGGCATCGGGGTCCTGATGGACTGGGTGCCCGCGCACTTCCCGAAGGACGACTGGGCGCTCGCGGAGTTCGACGGGCGGCCGCTGTACGAGCACGAGGACCCGCGCCGCTCGCACCATCCCGACTGGGGCACCCTCGAGTTCGACTACGGCCGCAAGGAGGTGCGGAACTTCCTGGTGGCGAACGCCGTGTACTGGTGCGAGGAGTTCCACATCGACGGTCTGCGGGTCGACGCGGTGGCCTCGATGCTCTACCTCGACTACTCGCGGGAGCACGGCGAGTGGCTGCCGAACGAGCACGGCGGCCGGGAGAACCTGGACGCGGTGGCGTTCCTCCAGGAGATGAACGCGACCGTGTACCGGCGCTGCCCGGGGATCGTGACCTTCGCGGAGGAGTCCACGGCCTGGGACGGGGTGACACGGGCGACGGACCAGGTGGGGCCCGGCGGCTTCGGCGGTCTGGGCTTCGGGATGAAGTGGAACATGGGCTGGATGCACGACTCCCTGGAGTACGTGCAGAAGGAGCCGGTGCACCGCAAGTACCACCACCACGAGATGACCTTCTCGATGGTGTACGCGTACAGCGAGAACTACATCCTGCCGATCTCCCACGACGAGGTCGTGCACGGCAAGCGGTCCCTGGTGTCGAAGATGCCCGGCGACTGGTGGCAGCAGCGCGCCAACCACCGCGCCTACCTGGGCTTCATGTGGGCCCATCCCGGCAAGCAACTGCTCTACATGGGGCAGGAGTTCGCACAGGGCGGGGAGTGGTCGGCGGACCACGGGCCCGACTGGTGGCTGCTCGACCCGGCGTACGGGGCGGAGGCCGACCACCGGGGCGTGCGGGATCTCGTGCGCGACCTGAACACGGTCTACGCGGCGACGCCCTCGCTCTGGGAGCGGGACACCTCCCCCGAGGGCTTCCAGTGGGTCGTCGGGGACGCGGCCGAGGACAACGTCTTCGCCTTCCTGCGCTTCGACGCGTTCGGCTCGCCACTGCTCGCCGTCTCGAACTTCTCCCCGGTGGTCCGGCACGACTACCGGCTCGGCGTGCCGGACGAGGTGGTCGCCTGGGCGGAGGTCCTGAACACGGACGCCGGCCGGTACGGCGGCGGGGACGTGGTGGGACGTGACCCGCTGAAGGCGGAGTCGGTGCCGCACCACGGGCGCGCGGCGAGCGTCCGGATGACGCTGCCGCCGCTCGCGACGGTCTGGCTGCGGCCGGTCTGAGCGGGGGTCCGCGCCCCGGCCATGATCCGCCGGACAGGCCCTAGCCCCGGGCCGCCGCGCGGATGATCCCGAGCCGCTGGGTCGCCCGGGTCAGCGCCACGTACAGGTCGTTGGTCCCGTGTGCCGCCCCGGCGACGATGCCCTCCGGGTCGACGACCAGGACCGTGTCGAACTCCAGGCCCTTCGCCTGCCGGGGGTCGAGCAGGACCACCGGCCGGGTGAGGTCGGGCGCCGGGCCGTAGGCGGCGTCCGGCAGGGCCGCGACCAGGCCGGGGAGCAGCTCCGGCGGGGCGATCACGGCGGTCCTGCCCTCGTCGCGCGGCGCGGCGGCCACCGCGTCGGCGGCCTCCTTGACCGGGTCGTCGACCGTACGGTCCCAGGGCTCCACGCCGGTGGACCGCACCGAGCTCGGCGGCTCGAACCCCGGGTCGTCGGTCCGCCGCACCTCGGCCGCGACGGCCATGATCTCGGCCGGCGTGCGGTAGTTGACCCCGAGCTTCACGAGCTCCCAGCGGTCGTCCACGTACGGGGCGAGGATCCGCTCCCAGGCGCCGACGCCCGCCGGGTCGCCGGTCTGGGCGGGGTCGCCGACCAGGGTCATCGAGCGGTTCGGGCTGCGGCGCATGAGGAGCCGCCAGGTCATCGCGGAGAGTTCCTGGGCCTCGTCGACGATGATGTGCCCGAAGGCCCAGGTGCGGTCGGCCGCGGCGCGTTCGGCGGCGGTCCTGTGGTCGGTCTCCTCGTGCCGCTCGGCGAAGCGTTCGGCATCGATGATGTCGTGGGCCGAGAGGACCTCGGAGGCGTCCTTGTCCTGCTCCTCCTTGTCCTCGAACTCGTAGGTGCGCGACGCGTAGGAGACGTCGAGGACGCCCTGCGCGTACTGGATCTGCTTCTGCCGCTCGGCCTCCTCGGCGGCGCGGGCGGCCGAGTCGTCCTCGCCGAGGAGTTCGGCGGCCTCGTCGAGCAGCGGCACGTCGGCGGGGGTCCAGGGCCCGTGCCCGCGCCGGATCGCGGCGGCGTCCGTGTCCGGGAGGTGGGTGGGCTCGGTCAGGTAGTCCGCGAGGAAGTCCTGCGGGGTGAGGTCCGGCCAGAGGGTGTCGATCGCCGCGTGGACGTCGGGGTTGGCGGCGACGCCCTTGGCGAGCAGCGCGATGTCGTCGGGGCCGAGGAAGTTGGGGCCGCCGTAGGGGTCGGCGCCGATGCGGTCGGCGAGCTGTTCGGCGAGCGCGTCCAGGATCCGGAAGACGAAGTAGGGGCGGGCCAGGTTGTGCGGGAGGGCCGTCTCGCGGGCCTTGTGGCGGGCTTCCAGGGCCATGTCCCAGTCGATGACCAGGTCGCCGTCCTCGTGCGGGACGATTCTAGGCTCGCCGCGCTCGGGGACCTGCTGGCGGTCCCGTACGGCCGCGGCGAGCGCCTCCGCCATGGTGGCGGAGCCCTTGACGGCGGCGGCGCGGGGGGTGTCGGTGCCGGTGGCGCGGACGCCGGGGAACAGTTCGGCGGGGGTGGCGAGGAGGACGCCGGTCTCGCCGAGGGAGGGCAGGACGTTGCCGATGTAGCCGAGGAAGGCGGGGTTGGGCCCGACGATGAGCACGGCCCGCTTGGCGAGTTGCTCGCGGTGCGCGTAGAGGAGGTACGCGGCCCGGTGCAGGGCGACCGCCGTCTTGCCGGTGCCGGGGCCGCCCTCGACGACGAGGACCCCTCGGTGCGGGGAGCGGATGATGGCGTCCTGCTCGGCCTGGATGGTCTGCACGATGTCGTGCATCCGCCCGGTGCGGGCGGCGTCGAGCGCGGCGAGCAGCACCTCGTCGGCGTCACGGCTCTCGTGTCCGGTGCGGGTGGCGTCGGCGAGGTCGAGCACCTCGTCGTGGAGCGCGGTGACCGTGCGGCCGAGGGTGCTGATGTGCCGACGGCGGGAGAGACCCATCGGCTCGTATCCGGTGGCGAGGTAGAAGGGGCGGGCGATCTCGGCGCGCCAGTCGACGACGAGCGGGGTGCGGTTCGGGTCGTCCTCGCGGATGCCGAGCCGGCCGATGTGGTGGTCGCGCCCGTCCTTGAAGACGAGACGCCCGAAACAGAGCCCGCTCTCCCCCGCGTTGAACGCGGCGAGCAGCCCCGACTGCTCGGCGACCATGACGTCCCGTTCGAGCCGGCCCTGGTTGCTGCCGACCCCCGGGGTGCGCAGGGCCCGCCCCACGGCGGCCTCGGCCTCGGCCCTCAGGTCGTCGAGTCGTGAGTAGAGATCGGTGATGAATTGCTGCTCGTTCCGCAATTCCTCGGTTGACAATTCGACTCCCGGCGCGATACAGTGCGTTTATTGAACTTCTCTGCGTCCGTGCTGATTCCGGACACGGAATCCATCAATATACGCGATGAAATACCCCGACTGTCAATTGTAGTCGGGGTATTTCCGTATGCCCTGCCGGAGCCCTAGGACCTGATCCGAACATCAGGCCCTAGGCGCACATGCGCTTGGGGGCGGTCGCACCCGGTCGGGCGCGGAACCTCACCTCGTGCCCGGCGTCGTCGGTGAAGACGGCCTCCGTCGCGGACTTCAGGGTCATCGTGCCGCGCTGGTAGGGGTTGTCCCACCCGTCGGGCGGGTTCCCCGAGCCGTCGGAGAGCGGGGTCTCCGCCTCGAAGTACGTCGAGCCGATGCGGGCCTCGTCGATTCCGCAATGGGTGTAGAGATCGAAGAGCATCGTCCGGACGGCGGGTGTCGCCGGTGTGGACGGTGTGGACGGGGCCGCAGGGGCGGCCGATGTCGCGCGGACCGGCTGGGTCGCGCGGACGGCCTCCGTGCCACGGCCGGTCGTGGCACAGCCCGTGAGGACCCCGGCGGCCAGTGCGAAGGCGAGGACGACGTGCCCAGTTCTCCGATTCATGGCCCTTCGACGCTCCGCCCGTGCCGTCGGTTCCCCGCCTCACGGCCGGGCGCCCGGATCACCCGGCGAGCACGTCCTCCAGCTCCTCCAGGAGGCGGCGCTTCGGGCGGGCGCCCACGAGGGACTTCACCGGCTCGCCCGCCCGGAACACCATGAGCGTCGGGGTCGCGAGCACCCCGTACCGCAGGGTGGTCTCCGGGTTCCGGTCCACGCCGATCTCGACGATCCGGAGCCGCTCCGCCTCCTCCGCGGCGAGCGCGCGGAGCACCGGCCTCAGCTGCCGGCACGGCCCGCACCACTCCGCGGTGAACTGCACCAGGACGGGCAGCCCCGCGCCGAGCACCTCCGTCCCGAAGTCCGCGTCCGTGACCTCTGCCACCGCCGGCGTGTGTGTCGTCATCTCCGTCATCCCTCCCGCTCCGTGTCCCGCTCCGTACCGAGTTCGCACCGGGGCTCGGGGCCGTGCGGCAGCTCCGCCTCGGCCCGCAGCAGCTCGACGCCCACCTGGGCGCGTACCGCCTGGAGCTGGCCGATCAGTCCGTCGAGCTCGGCGACCTTCCGCCGGTAGACGGCGATCGACGCGGGACAGGAGTCCCCCGCCGGGTGCCCGGCGCGCAGGCAGTCGACGAACGGCCGTGTCTCCTCAAGCTCGAACCCGAAGTCCTGGAGGGTCCTGATCTGCTGGAGGAGCCGCAGGTCGTCCTCGTCGTACGTGCGGTACCCCTGCTCCGTGCGCCGGGCGGTCAGGAGACCACGGGACTCGTAGTACCGCAGGGTCCGTGGGGTGGTCCCGGCCCGCTCGGCCAGCTCTCCGATGCGCATGTCCCCGACCGTAAGCCTTGACGCCGACGTCAAGGCAAGGCGTCAGGGGTGCGGGGTCCAGGTGCGCGGGGTCAGCCGCGTTCGGCCGGCAGCAGGGGTTTGCGGACCACCGGGGACGACAGGACGATCGAGGTCGTGGTCCGGCCGAGCGCCGAGGTCTGTTCCAGGATCTCTTCCAGGTGGACGGTGTCGGTGACGGCGACCTTGAGGATCCAGCAGTCCTCGCCCACCACGTGGTGGACCTCCAGGACCTCGGGGCGCGCGGTCAGCTCCAGGGTCCGCGGGTGCTTCAGGGTGTAGCCGCCGTGCGGGTTGACCCGGATGAAGGCCTGGATGCCGTAGCCGAGCCGGGCCGGGGAGACGTGGGCGCCGTAGCCGGTGACCGCGCCGCTCGCCTCCAGGCGGCGGACCCGCTCCGTGACGGCCGCGGGGCTGAGCCGGACGCGGCGGCCCAGCTCGCTGAGCTTGATGCGGCCGTCGCTCTGCAGGAGGTCCAGGATCTGCCGGTCGACCGGGTCGAAAGCGGTGCCCGACGTTTCGACGGTGGCGGGGCGCGAAGGCCGTGGTTCTTTCGGTGCGGCGGCCAGGACTCCCATTTCTCCCCCTTCAGACGGCGACGGATCAACGTAACACTTGTGCGGTGAGACAAGGGAGTTGGGATTGATGGACGTACTGGTCATCGGCGGTAATCGCTATTTCGGAAAGCGGCTGATCGCCCTGCTGCGGGAATCCGGGCACCGGGTCACGCTTCTCAACCGGGGTTCTTCCGGCGCCCCGGAGGGAATCGGGCATCTCGTCGCCGACCGCGACGACGAGGCCGCCCTGGAATCCGTTCTGGCGGGCCGTTCCTTCGATGTCGTCGTGGACCAGGTCTGCTACACGCCGCGCCAGGCCGAGATCGCCCTGCGCGTCTTCGGCCCGCGCACCGGACGCTATGTGATGACGTCGACCGTGGAGGTGTACGGGTACGAGGACTCGGCCGCACCGCTCGCCGAGGACGTCCTCGACCTGGACGCGGTCACCGTCGACACCGGACTCGCCTGGGAGGACCCGGAGTTCCGCGAGGCGCACTACGGGGAGGGCAAGCGGCAGGCGGAGGCGGTCTTCGCCGCGGGGTCGCCCTTCGCGTGGACCTCGGTGCGGGTGGCCCATGTGCTCGGCGGCGCCGACGACTTCACCGGCCGGCTCGACCACTACGTGCGGCGCATCCGGGCCGGGGAACCGATCGCCGTCCCTGCGGTGAACCGTCCGGCGACCTACGCGTACGTGGAGGAGATCGCCGCCTTCCTCGCCTGGGCCGTCGAGGCCGACTTCACCGGCCCGGTGAACGCCCACTCCCACGGCCCGCTCACCACCGCCGACCTCTGCGCGGAGATCGAGAAGCGGGTCGGCGGCCGGACAGTCTTCCAGGAGGTGGAGGTCGGCGAGGTGTCGCCGTTCTCCTTCGCCCGCTCGTACGGGATGGACAACTCCCGCGCCACCGACCTTGGTTACTGCTTCTCGCACTCCTCCGAGTGGCTCGCGCGGGCCGTGGCCGAGACGGTCGGAGAGGTGCGCTGATGCGGTTCCGGAAGCTGGGCGACGTACGGGTCGGGGCGGTCGGGTTCGGCACCATGCCGCTCTCCATCGAGGGCCGGCCGGACGAGGCACGGGCCCTCGCCACCGTGCACGCGGCGCTCGACGCGGGGGTGACCCTGCTCGACACCGCCGACTCCTACCACCCGCCGGGCGGCGCGCCCGGCGAGGGCGAGCTGCTCGTGGCCCGCGCCCTGGCCGCGTACGGGGGCCGTACGGACGACGTCCTCGTGGCGACGAAAGGCGGCCGGGGACGGACGGCCGACGGCGGCTGGACCGTGGACGGGCGGCCCGGGCACCTGCGGAGGGCGGCGGAAGCCTCGGCCCGACGGCTCGGGGCCACCCCGATCGGCCTGTACCAGCTGCACAAGCCGGACCCGGCCGTCCCGTACGCCGAATCCCTCGGCGTTATACGGGAGTTGCTGGACGCGGGCACGGTCAGGCTCGCGGGCGTCTCGAACGTGGACACGGCGCAGATCCTGCTGGCCCGCGAAATCCTCGGCGACCGGCTCGTCTCCGTACAGAACCGCTACTCGCCCGCGATCCGGGAGAGCGAGCCGGAGTTGCGGCTCTGCGCGGAACTCGGTCTGGCCTTCCTGCCGTGGAGCCCACTGGGCGGGATCTCGCGCAGCTCGCTCGACGGGGCGTCCGCCCTGGAGGAGGACCCCGACTTCGGGGGCTTCCACCGGGTGGCGCGGGAGCTCGGGGTCAGCCCGCAGCGGGTGGCGCTCGCCTGGCTGCTCGCCCGCTCGGAGACGGTGCTGCCGATCCCGGGGGCGAGCCGTCCTGAGACGGTACGGGACTCGGCGGGAGCGGCGGACCTCGACCTGAGCGGCGAGGAGCTGGCGGTACTGGACGGGCGGTGACGGCGACCGCCCGGCCGTCGTCGACCGCGACTCGCCGGGGTGTGCGAGAAGGGCGACCCCCGTGGGGGCCGCCCCTTCGCCCGGGGCCCGGATCCGGCTCAAGGCCCGGGACCCGGGGTCGTCAGACGCCCGCGCGGGCCTTCTCCTCGCCGTCCTCGGACCGCTGGTCCGGGACCGGGGACGGGGCGGCGGGGGCGTGGTCGTCGACCAGGGTCTTCTCGTCGAACGGGACCCGGCCGGCGAGGACCTCGGCGACCCGCGCCTTGTCGATCTCCTTCGTCCAGGTGCCGACGAGCACCGTCGCGACGGCGTTGCCCGCGAAGTTGGTGAGGGCGCGGGCCTCGCTCATGAAGCGGTCGATGCCGACGATGAGGCCCACGCCGTCGACCAGTTCGGGCCGGTGCGACTGGAGGCCGCCCGCGAGGGTGGCGAGACCGGCGCCGGTGACGCCCGCGGCCCCCTTCGAGGCGATGATCATGAACACGAGGAGCGAGATCTGCTCGCCGACCGAGAGCGGGTCGCCCATGGCCTCGGCGACGAAGAGCGAGGCCATCGTCAGGTAGATCGCGGTGCCGTCGAGGTTGAAGGAGTACCCGGTCGGCACGGTGATGCCGACGACGGGCTTGCTGACACCCAGGTGCTCCATCTTCGCGATGAGCCGCGGAAGCGCGGACTCCGAGGACGAGGTGGAGAGGATCAGCAGGAACTCGCGGCCCAGGTACTTCAGGAGGGTCCAGATGTTGAGCCCGGCGACCAGCTTGAGGAGCGCGCCGAGCACCACGAAGACGAAGATCGCGCAGGTGGCGTAGAAGCCGATCATGATGACGGCGAGGGACTTGAGGGCATCGATGCCCGTCGCGCCGACGACGGCGGCGATCGCGCCGAACGCGCCGACGGGGGCGGCCCACATGATCATGCCGAGGATGCGGAAGACGAGCCGCTGGATGTGCCCGATCCCGCGCAGGACCGGCTCCCCCGCCGCGCCCATGGCCTGGAGCGCGAACCCGGCGAGCAGGGCCACCAGGAGGGTCTGGAGGACCTCGCCCTCGGTGAAGGCGGAGACGAGGGTCTTCGGGATGATCCCGAGCAGGAAGTCCGGCGTGGACTCGCTCGCGCCCTCGGCCTGCTTGGCGCCGGCCTCGGCCAGCTCCTTGGTGAGGTGGAGCCCGGAGCCGGGCTCCAGGAGGTTGCCGACGACCAGGCCGATGGCGAGGGCGACGGTCGACATGACCATGAAGTAGCCCAGGGCGAGGCCGCCGACGGCGCCGACCTTCGCGGCCTTCCGGACCGATCCGACGCCGAGCACGATCGTGCAGAAGATGATCGGCGAGATCATCATCTTGATCAGATTGACGAAGCCGGTGCCCAGCGGCTTGAGCTCGACGGCGACGCCGGGCGCCAGGAAGCCGACCGCGATGCCGAGCACCACGGCTCCGATGACGGCCAGATACAGATAGTGGGTACGGTCCCGTCGTGCGGCCACGGGGTCCTCCTCGTGCTGATGGGTGTCCACGTCCCGGTGGACTCCGCGACTATCCATCAGCCTGTGACCGGGGTCACCCTTACGTACGTTTCGTTCACGCCGAGACCGTTTGGGGCCGCTCCGGAGAAGGGTTCCGGCACCTCCGGGGAGGAGCCCGGAGGGGAGTCCGGGGAAGAGAACGATTCGGGAACGCCGTGCCTCGCCGCACACTCCGACGTGCACACTTACCCGCATGCGCCTCCCCCTCCCCCGCCCCCGCAGCCTGGCCGGCCAGCTCTTCGCGATGCAGGTCGTGCTCGTGGCCGTCGTCGTGGCGGGGTGCGCGGTCTTCGCGTACGTCACGGACCGGGCGCAGGCCGAGGAGACCGCGCGGCGCCAGGCGACCGCGACCGCCGCGGCCGTCGCCGACTCCCCCTCGGTGGTCGCCGCGGCCCGCTCCGCCGACCCGTCGGCGGCGCTCCAGCCGTACGCCGAGTCGCTGCGCCGCCACGCGGGCGTCGCCTTCGTGGTGATCATGGCGCCGGACGGCACCCGCTGGACCCACCCCGAGCCCGCGCAGATCGGCCGCACGTACCTCGGCCACATCGAGGAGGCGGTGGCGGGCCGTACGTACTCGGAGACGCATCTGGGGATACTCGGCCCCTCCGTGCGGACCGTGGCGCCCGTCTTCGACGACGGCAGGGTCGTCGCCCTGGTCAGCGCGGGCATCACGATCGAGAGGATCAGCCAGCAGGTACGGGAGCAGGTGACCGCGCTGCTCGGCATGGCGGGCGCGGCGCTCGCGCTCGGCGGCGCCGGGACGTACGTCATCAACGCGCGCCTCCGCCGCCACACGCACGGCATGAACGCGACGGAGCTGAGCCGGCTGCACGACTACCACGAGGCCGCGCTGCACGCGGTCCGCGAAGGGCTCGTGATGCTCGACGGACGGCGGCGGATCGCCCTCATCAACGACGGGGCGCGCGAGCTGCTCGGCCTGGACGAGGGGGTCGTCGGCCGGCCGGCGGCGGAGCTCGGGCTGCCGGCGCCGCTGACGGGCGCGCTGCTGTCCTCGGAGCCGCGCGTGGACGAGACGCATCTGACGGCCGACCGGGTCCTCGTGGTCAACACCCGTCCGGTGGTGGGCGGGGAGCGGCGCGGCACGGTCGTCACGCTCCGGGACCGTACGGAACTCCAGGCGCTGTCCGGCGAGTTGGACTCCGAGCGCGGGTTCACGGAGGCGCTGCGCTCGCAGGCCCACGAGGCGGCGAACCGGCTCCACACGGTCGTGTCGCTCATCGAACTGGGCCGGGTGGCCGAGGCGGTGGAGTTCGCGACGGCGGAGCTGGAGCTCGCGCAGGCGCTGACCGACCGGGTCGTGGACGCCGTCGGGGAGCCCGTCCTCGCGGCGCTGCTCCTCGGCAAGGCGGCACAGGCCAACGAGCGGGGTGTGGAGCTGGTCCTCACCGAGGACAGCCGCATCGACGACGGGCTCGTGCCGGCCGCCCTGCCGGCCCGGGACCTGGTGACGATCCTGGGCAACCTGATCGACAACGCGGTGGAGGCGGTGGGCGGCACCCCGCACGCACGCGTGACGGTGACGGTCGCGGCCCGTTCGGGCGACGGCGAGCTGCTGCTCCGGGTCGGCGACAGCGGCCCCGGCGTGCGCGCGGCCGACCGGGACGCGGTCCTGGGCCGCGGCTGGTCGACCCGGGGCCCGGGGCGTGGCATCGGCCTGGCCCTGGTGGGCCAGGCGGTCACCCGCGCGTCGGGCACGCTCGACCTCGCGGACGCGGCGGAGGGCGGGGCGGAGTTCACCGTACGACTGCCCCTGCCCCGCCCGTCCGGGCCACCGCCCGAGCCCGCACCGGACCCCGGCGACCGACACGTCTCGGAGCTGCCGTCACCGGCCGCCGGCGACCCGCGCGCCTCAAGCCTGCCGTCTCAGCAGACGCCGGCTCTCGGCGACGCCCGCCCGCCCCTCGTGCCTCCGCAGCCCGCGCCGGCCCCCGGCGACGCCCCCGGAGCGGAGGTGCCCGCGTGAGCGCGCCGTCCCTGCGGGTGCTCGTCGTCGAGGACGATCCCGTCGCCGCCGACGCCCACGCCCTCTACGCGGGGCGGGTCGAGGGCTTCACCGTCGTCGGGGTCGCGCACTCCCGGGCCGCCGCCGTGCGGCTGCTCGACCGGACGCCGGTCGACCTGATCCTGCTCGACCTCTACCTGCCCGACGGTCACGGCCTCCAGCTGCTGCGCGCGCTGCGCGCCGCCGGGCACTCGGCCGACGTCATCGCCGTGACCTCGGCCCGCGACCTGGCGATCGTCCGCGAGGGCGTGTCGCTCGGCGTCGTCCAGTACGTCCTGAAGCCCTTCGCCTTCGCGACCCTGCGGGACCGGCTCGCCCGGTACGCCGAGTTCCGGGCGACCGCCGGGGAGGCCTCCGGGCAGGACGAGGTGGACCGAGCGCTGGCCACGCTCCGGGCCCCGCACCCCGCCGCGCTCCCCAAGGGCCTGAGCGCCCCCACCCTGGAGGCCGTCACCCGTACCCTCCGGGCCACCCCGGCGGGTCTGACCGCCGCCGAGGCGGGCGCGGCGGTCGGCATCTCCCGGATCACGGCGCGCCGCTACCTGGAGCACCTCGTCACCGGGGGCCGGGCCGTGCGCGCCCCGCAGTACGGGCAGATCGGGCGCCCCGAGCTCCAGTACCGCTGGCTCGACGGCCCGGCCCGGGGGCACTGACGGTTTCCCAGGCGACCACGGTCGGTGACTGATCGTTTCCATGGTTTGCGCGCCCAGTTACTGATCGGTTCCCACGTTCCTACGACGCCGGACCTTGGTGGAACGCACCGTAGCCAGCCGTCACCCTCCGCACCTACCGTGGCCGGGTGCACCAACCCTCCCCACCCTTCAACGCCCTGGCCGCCCGCCGTCTGCGTGAGGGCCTCGGCATGGCCCCCGATCACGTCGCCTACGGCCTGCGCGCCCAGTACGGCCTCTTCGTCACCCCCGACACCGTCGTCGCCTGGGAACGCGGCCGCGCCGCGCCCGGCGACCAGGAGCTCACCGCCCTCGCGGGCGTCCTCTGGTGCTCCCCCGCCGAGCTGATCGCCGCCGCCTCCAGCCTGCGCGAGCACCGGATGGCCCGCGGACTCGCCGCCGAGGACCTGGCCAGAATGGTGGGCGTGGCGGCTCACGCGTACCAGCGGATGGAGGACGAGGGCAGCTGGCGCGGCACCGAACGCCAGACGGCGGCCCTCGCCGACGTCCTCGGCCTCGGCCCGCGCGCCCTGATCACCGCGACGGGCGGCGACGAACGTCTCGCCGAGCTGCTGCGCGACGCGGCCACCACCCGCTGGCAGGCGTACGTGAAACCGGCGGTGAAGATGGTGCCGCTGCCCAAGCGGATCCTGGAGTCCGCCCTCCAGCGGCTCCACACCGAGTACCACGCCCGGATGGCGGCCACCAGCAGCTGGGGCGCCTCGGGCGCGACCGGCGACGAGGGGCGCGCGTATCTGGACGGGATCACCGGCCACTTCTGGACGGCCGTGGGTTCCTAGGGCCTGTCTTCGGGTTCCTGGCGGGTTCCTGGCGGGTTCCTGGATCATCGGACGCCGCGGCCGTAGGTTGGCGCCGTGAGACGACACATACCCTTCGAGCGACTCCACAACTTCCGCGACCTGGGCGGCTATCGGACCGCCGACGGCGGAACCGTGCGGTGGGAGACCCTCTACCGCTCCGACTCCCTCGCCAAGCTGGCGGACGCCGACCCCGCCGACCTGCAACGCTTCCGCGCGCTGCGCGTGGCCACGGTGATCGACCTGCGCTACCCGTGGGAGATCGCCGCCAAGGGCCGCCTGCCGGAGACCGAGGACGTCTCCTGGCACAACCTCTCCATCGAGCACCGCCCCTACGACCAGGCGGAGATCGACCCGGACCTCGATCCCTGGCGCTACCTCGCCGACCGGTTCGCGGAGGTCGCGGAGGACGGGGCGGTGGAACTCCGTACGGCCCTCGAGCTCATCGCCTCGGCCGAGGGGCCGCTCGTCTTCCACTGCGCGTCGGGCAAGGACCGTACGGGCCTGCTCGCGGCCGTCCTCCTCGCCCTCATCGGGGTCCCGGACGACGAGATCCTCGCGGACTTCGCGCTCACCGAGCTGGCCACGGAGCGGCTGATCACCGACTGGCGGGCCTCCCACCCGGGCCGCGAGCTCCGCTGGCCGGGCTACGGCCGGGCCCCCGCCGACATCATCCGGCTCTTCCTCGCGGACCTGCGCGCGCGGTACGGCTCGGTGGACGCGTACGTCACCGGGCACGTCGGGCTCGACCCGTCGGTGGTGAAGACGCTCAGGGAGCGGCTGGTCGAGACCCCGGCCTGATCCAAAAGGCAGGACCTAGCCGCCCGGGGCCGGGCGTCGCTCGAAGACGAAGAGCTGGCCCGCGGCGTCCGGCGCGCAGGGCGCCTGGGCGAGACGCGCCCCGGCGGCCGTGCGGTCCCCGGTGACGGTGACGCAGGTGCCGGGTGTCGCGGAGCCCACCGGGACGATCCGGTGGCCCCGGAGGGGAGTGCCGTACGGCTGGAGGGCGAACGTCTCGACCCGGCTCGGGTCACCGCACTCGGAGTCCTCGTACCCGGCTCCGGGTATCCGCCCGCCGGAGGGTATGCCGGAGCAGCCGGGGCCGTAGTCGGGGTGGTCCGAAACGATCCTCCACCGGCCGCCGGTCACCGCCGCGAGGGAGTACAGCGGAACGCCCGCCTCGGCGCACGGCAGCTGGTGGATCCGGCCGGAGCGGGTGCCGCGCCGCTCCCCCAGGCAGAAGTCGGTACCGGCCACCCGGATGCGTACGTCCCCGGCGGCCGGGGCGGCCGGCGCGGCGGGGATACGGGGCGGCTGCCCGGCCTGTCCCGCGTGCCCGGCGTGCCCGGTGCGGCCGTCCCGGAAGGCGGCGACGACACTGACCCCGGCGAGGACGAGGCCGGCGACCGCGACCGTGGCGACGACCGCCCGCCGTATCCGGGACCGGGCCCCCGGCGGCGGCCCGGTCGGCGGTTCGACGGCCCCCGGCCAGGAGGAGGGCGGCGCGGGAGATCCAGGCACCTCCTCCGACCCGGCCACCTCCGACCCGGCCACCTCGGTCCCGGCCTGCTCCGACCCGGCCTCCTCCGTCGGCGCGTACGTCCCCCGCCCCGCGAGTTCGTTCCGTACCTTCCGCCAGCTCTCCAGCTCGGCCGGCGCGACCCCGCAGGCGCGGACGAACGAGGTCAGCAGTTCCTCGCGGGGCAGGGTGGTGCGGGACAGCATGTTCGCCACGGTGGAGCGGGGCAGGAGGTCGCCGCGCGCCTCCGCCCGCGCGGCGAGCTCGCGGTAGGTGAGGCCGGACCGGTCCTTGAGGGCCTGGAGGCGCGCGAGGAACTCGGCTGGGGTCCGGGCCCCGCGCGGGTCAGGGGTGTGCTCCCCCGGTGTCATCCGCGGCTCTCCCTTCCCCCGGACAGGGTTGGGACATGTCCGGGACAGGCCCCAAGCCTTGTTGGTCTCGCGCTCCGGCTCAAGAGTGGAATCCGGCATTTCCGGGGGATGCCGGACACGGCGAAGTGGCCCCGACCGTCCACGGGGGGGATGGTCGGGGCCACTTCGGCGGGCGCGGGGGCCGAAGTGGCGGCCCCTGCGGCGGGTGTCAGAAGACGGACTCCGCCTCGCGCATGCGGTCCTCGGGGACCGTCTTGAGCTGGGTGACGGCCTCGGCGAGCGGCACCATCTCGACGCCCGTGCCGCGCAGCGCCGTCATGCGGCCGAACTCGCCGCGGTGCGCGGCCTCCACCGCGTGCCAGCCGAAGCGGGTGGCGAGCACCCGGTCGTACGCGGTCGGCGTGCCGCCGCGCTGGACGTGGCCGAGGATGACCGGGCGGGCCTCCTTGCCGAGGCGCCGCTCCAGCTCGACGGCCAGCTGGTTGCCGATGCCCTGGAAGCGCTCGTGACCGAACTGGTCGATCTCGCCCTTCTTGTACTCCATCGATCCCTCGGCCGGATGGGCGCCCTCGGCGACGCAGATGACGGCGAACTTCTTGCCGCGGGCGAAGCGCTCCTCGACCATCTTGACGAGGTCGTCGATCTGGAAGGGCCGCTCGGGAAGGCAGATGCCGTGCGCGCCGCCGGCCATGCCGGACTCCAGGGCGATCCAGCCGGCGTGGCGGCCCATCACCTCGACGACCATCACCCGCTGGTGGGACTCGGCGGTGGTCTTGAGGCGGTCCATGGCCTCGGTGGCGACGCCGACGGCGGTGTCGAAGCCGAAGGTGCGGTCCGTGGAGGAGATGTCGTTGTCGATCGTCTTCGGGACGCCGACGACGGGCATGCCGGCGTCGGAGAGCATCCGGGCGGCGGTCAGGGTGCCTTCGCCGCCGATGGGGATGAGGACGTCGATGCCGTACTCGCGGGCGAGGTCGGGGGCGGACTCGGCGGCCTCGGCCAGCCGGTTCCGCTCCAGGCGGGCCGAGCCGAGGATGGTGCCGCCACGGGCCAGGATGCCGCTGACGGCGTTCAGGTCGAGAGGGCGGTAGTGGCCGTCGAGGAGGCCCTTGAACCCGTCCTCGAAGCCGATGACCTCGTCGCCGTGACCGGTGAGCGCCCGGTGCACGACCGACCGGATCACTGCGTTCAGGCCGGGGCAGTCGCCGCCTGCGGTGAGAACTCCGATGCGCATCGTGCTGTGTCTCCTGCTCGGTCGCGGAACGTGGTGAGCCATCGCAATTCTCACACGCCGGACCTGAGGGGCGCGCTCGCCGCTGTTCCGCGCGTCCCTCTTCCGGGGCCCCCGGAGGCCTTTCGTCCCGGGCTTCCAGGCCCTTTGTCCGGCGGGCGACCTAACTATCGGCGGGGGTATTGTCAAGGGGGTAATGCCGCCCTATCGGGGCTTTCTGAGGGCATTGGATTGACGGGCAGCGGATGACACCGGCAGCGGACCGACCGGCGACTGACCGGCCGGGGAGCAGCCGGGGACCGGCCACGGACCGGCGAAGGACCGGCCGGCGGTGGACTGAGGCAGACCCCGAGTTCCGCAGGACTGGACAGGAGACGACGGCGTGACGCGCAGCGTGTACGTGACCGGGATCGACCGCGGTGACGGCCGCCAGGTCGTCGAGCTGGGAGTCATGGAGCTCCTCACCCGCCAGGTGGACCGGGTGGGGGTGTTCCGGCCGCTGGTGCACGACGGTCCCGACCGGCTCTTCGAACTCCTGCGTTCCCGCTACCGGCTCTCGCAGGACCCCTCGACGGTCTACGGCATGGACTACCACGAGGCCTCGGACCTGCAGGCCGAGCGGGGCACCGACGAGCTGGTCTCGCGGCTCGTCGACCGCTTCCACGCCGTCGCCCGCGACTACGAGGTCGTCCTCGTCCTCGGCACCGACTTCGCCGCCACCCAGCTCCCCGACGAGCTGGCGCTCAACGCCCGGCTCGCCAACGAGTTCGGTGCCTCCGTCATCCCCGTCGTCGGCGGCAAGGGCCAGCCGGCGGAGTCCGTACGGGCCGAGACGCGCAACGCCTTCCGGGCGTACGACGGACTCGGCTGCGACGTGCTCGCGGTGGTCGTCAACCGGGTGGCGGGCGAGGACCGGGACGCCATCGCCGAGCGGCTCACCGCCCGGCTTCCGGTGCCCTGCTACGTCCTGCCGGACGAGCCGGCGCTGGCCGCGCCCACCGTCGCCCAGATCACCCACGCCCTCGGCGCCTCCGTCGTCCTCGGCGACGACGCGGGCCTCGCGCGCGACGCCCTCGACTTCGTCTTCGGCGGCGCCATGCTGCCGAACTTCCTCAACGCGCTGACCCCCGGCTGTCTGGTCGTCACCCCAGGGGACCGGGCCGACCTGGTCGTCGGCGCGATGGCCGCGCACTCGGCCGGCACCCCGCCGATCGCGGGGGTGCTGCTCACCCTCGACGAGCGGCCCCGCAAGGAGATCCTGACCCTGGCGGCCCGCCTCGCGCCGGGCACCCCGGTCATCTCCGTACCGGGCAACAGCTTCCCGACCGCCACCGAGCTCTTCGCCCTCGAAGGCAAGCTGAACGCGGCCACCCCGCGGAAGGCGGAGACGGCCCTCGGCCTCTTCGAGCGCCATGTGGACACGGCCGACCTGCTCAAGCGGGTCTCGGTCGCGCGCAGCGGCCGGGTCACCCCGATGATGTTCGAGCACGAGCTGATCGAGCAGGCCCGCGCCGACCGGCGCCGGGTGGTGCTCCCCGAGGGCACCGAGGAACGGGTGCTGCGCGCCGCCGACGTGCTGGTGCGGCGTGACGTCTGCGACCTGACGCTTCTCGGCGACGTCGAGACCATCCGCAAGAAGGCCGCCGACCTGAGCGTGGACCTGCGCGGTACGCAGCTGATCGACCCGCAGACCTCGGAGCTGCGGGACTCGTTCGCGGAGAAGTACGCGGCGCTGCGCGCCCACAAGGGCGTCACCGTGGAGCTGGCGTACGACGTCGTCTCCGACGTCAACTACTTCGGCACGCTGATGGTCCAGGAGGGCCTGGCCGACGGCATGGTGTCGGGCTCGGTGCACTCGACGGCCGCGACGATCCGTCCCGCGTTCGAGATCATCAAGACCAAGCCGGACGCCTCGATCGTCTCCTCGGTGTTCTTCATGTGCCTCGCCGACAAGGTCCTGGTGTACGGCGACTGCGCGGTCAATCCGGACCCGAACGCCGAGCAGCTCGCGGACATCGCCGTCCAGTCGGCGGCCACCGCCGCCCGCTTCGGCGTGGAGCCGCGGATCGCGATGCTCTCGTACTCCACCGGCACCTCCGGTTCGGGCGCGGACGTCGACAAGGTGCGGGAGGCGACCAAACTGGTCCGCGAGGCGCGTCCGGAGCTGCGGATCGAGGGCCCGATCCAGTACGACGCGGCCGTGGAGCCCTCGGTCGCGGCGACGAAGCTGCCGGACTCGGAGGTGGCGGGTCAGGCGTCCGTCCTGATCTTCCCGGACCTCAACACCGGCAACAACACGTACAAGGCCGTGCAGCGTTCGGCGGGCGCCGTGGCCGTCGGCCCGGTGCTCCAGGGGCTGCGCAAGCCCGTGAACGACCTCTCGCGCGGCGCGCTCGTCAGCGACATCGTCAACACGGTCGCCATCACGGCGATCCAGTCCCAGGCTCAGGAGCTCCCGGCATGACCACCCCCACCCGTGTGCTCGTCCTCAACTCCGGTTCGTCGTCGGTGAAGTACCAGCTGCTCGACATGCGCGACGACAGCCGTCTCGCCCAGGGGCTCGTGGAGCGCATCGGCGAGCAGTCCTCGCGGCTCGTGCACACCCCGCTGCAGGGCGGCGGCGGTGCGAGGCGCGAGACGACCGGCCCGATCGCCGACCACGCGGCCGCCCTGAAGGCGGTCGCCGCGGAGCTGGCGGCGGACGGCCTCGGTCTGGACTCGCCCGAGCTGGCGGCGATCGGCCACCGGGTGGTGCACGGCGGGCTGCGGTTCACCGCGCCGACCGTGATCGACGACGAGGTGCTCGCGGAGATCGAGCGGCTGGTGCCGGTGGCGCCGCTGCACAATCCGGCGAACCTCGTCGGCATCCGTACGGCGATGGCGATGCGGCCCGACCTGCCGCAGGTGGCGGTCTTCGACACGGCGTTCCACACGACGATGCCGGAGTCGGCGGCCCGGTACGCGATCGACGTGGAGACCGCCGACACCCACCGGATCCGGCGGTACGGCTTCCACGGCACCTCGCACGCGTACGTCTCGCGCGAGACGGCGAGGCTGCTCGGCAAGGAGCCGGAGGAGGTGAACGTGATCGTGCTGCACCTGGGGAACGGCGCCTCCGCCTCGGCGGTGCGCGGCGGCCGGTGCGTGGACACCTCGATGGGCCTGACCCCGCTGGAGGGCCTGGTCATGGGCACCCGCTCGGGGGACATCGACCCGGCGGTCACCTTCCACCTGAAGCGGGTGGCGGGCATGGACGAGGACGAGGTCGACGTCCTGCTGAACAAGAAGTCCGGTCTCGTCGGGCTGTGCGGCGACAACGACATGCGGGAGATCCGGCGCCGGATCGACGAGGGCGACGAGCGTGCGGCGCTCGCCTTCGACATCTACGTCCACCGGCTGAAGAAGTACATCGGCGCGTACTACGCGGTGCTCGGCCGGGTGGACGCGGTGGCGTTCACGGCGGGGGTCGGTGAGAACGCGGCCCCGGTGCGGGAGGCTGCCATCGCGGGCCTGGAGGAGCTGGGGCTCGCGGTGGACGCGGACCTCAACTCCGTGCAGTCCGACGAGGCCCGGGTGATCTCGCCGGTCTACGCACGGGTGGCGGTGGCCGTGGTGCCGACTGACGAGGAGCTGGAGATCGCGCGCCAGAGTCACGCGCTCGTTCAGAGCATCACGGGCTCGAACGAGTGAACGCCTGAGCGGCCCCGCGCCCATTTGTACTTTCCGCCAGTCGGAATATTCCGCAGTGAAACAAACCGATAGGATCCGCCTCATGCGCCGTTCCAAAATCGTCTGCACGCTGGGCCCCGCCGTCGACTCGTATGAGCAGCTGAAGGCTCTCATCGAGGCCGGCATGAACGTGGCCCGATTCAACTTCAGCCACGGATCCCAGGCAGAGCACCAGGAGCGGTACGACCGCGTCCGGCAGGTCTCCGCGGACACCGGGCACGCCGTCGGCGTCCTCGCCGACCTCCAGGGCCCCAAGATCCGCCTCGAGACCTTCGCCGAGGGACCGGTCGAGCTGGTGCGCGGTGACGAGTTCACCATCACCACCGAGGACGTCCCCGGCGACAAGTCGATCTGCGGCACCACCTACAAGGGTCTGCCCGGCGACGTCTCCAAGGGCGACCAGGTCCTCATCAACGACGGCAACGTCGAGCTGCGGGTCGTCGAGGTCGAGGGCCCCCGGGTCAAGACCATCGTCGTCGAGGGCGGTGTCATCTCCGACCACAAGGGCATCAACCTGCCCGGCGCGGCCGTCAACGTCCCCGCCCTGTCGGAGAAGGACGTCGCCGACCTCCGCTTCGCGCTCCGCATGGGCTGCGACATGGTCGCGCTCTCCTTCGTCCGCGACGCCAACGACGTCAAGGACGTCCACAAGGTGATGGACGAGGAGGGCCGCCGGGTCCCCGTCATCGCCAAGGTCGAGAAGCCGCAGGCCGTCGAGAACATGGAGGCCGTCGTCGCGGCCTTCGACGCGGTCATGGTGGCCCGTGGCGACCTCGCCGTCGAGTACCCGCTGGAGAAGGTCCCGATGGTGCAGAAGCGCCTCGTGGAGCTCTGCCGCCGCAACGCCAAGCCGGTCATCGTCGCCACCCAGATGATGGAGTCGATGATCACCAACTCGCGGCCGACCCGCGCCGAGGCGAGCGACGTCGCCAACGCCATCCTGGACGGCGCGGACGCGGTCATGCTGTCGGCCGAGTCCTCGGTCGGCGCGTACCCGATCGAGACCGTGAAGACGATGTCGAAGATCGTCGCCGCGGCCGAGGAGGAGCTGCTCTCCAAGGGCCTGCAGCCCCTGGTCCCGGGCAAGAAGCCGCGCACCCAGGGCGGCTCCGTCGCCCGCGCGGCCTGCGAGATCGCCGACTTCCTCGGCGGCAAGGCGCTGATCGCCTTCACCCAGTCCGGCGACACGGCCCGCCGCCTGTCCCGCTACCGGACGCAGCAGCCGATCCTCGCCTTCACGACCGACGAGAACACCCGCAACCAGCTCACCCTGAGCTGGGGCGTGGAGTCCTTCCTCGTCCCGTTCGTGGAGACCACGGACGCGATGGTCGACCTCGTGGACGCCGAGCTCCTGAAGCTCCAGCGCCACAACGAGGGCGACACCATGATCATCACCGCCGGCTCGCCCCCCGGCGTCCCCGGCACCACGAACATGGTCCGGGTCCACCACCTGGGCGGCAGCGAACGCAGCTGACGTCCCTCCCGACCCGACGGCCCCGGGGCCGCACCCTCCACGCACGGAGGGTGCGGCCCCTCGTCGTACGGAGGGCGCGGCCCTCGTCGTACCACCGGTAATAACCCCCTTCCTCACCCGTTGATCGCCATGCGATGATCATGACGCTTTCGGGGGAAGGCGGGGGAACAGCGCGTGTGGAGGCACACGCGTCCGAAGGGAACGCACTGACCGGCGTGCCCTTCGCACACACACCACACCGATGAGCAGCGACCCGGCACGACCACGCCGGGCCGCTTTCCGTACTTCCTCCGAGCAGACCGATATGTCGACACGACAGGCTGTGAAGTGCGAAAAGCGATACTGCCGGGCACCCGGCGCGCCAAGCGCGTCGGACCGGCGAGACGTTGGACGTCGGGGATCGTCCTGACGACGGCGGCCGCCCTCCTGGGCGGCCTGGTGACCGCGGCTCCCGCGGCCGCCGAAGAACCGGGGGACCACCCGACCGACCCCTGGCTGCGGACCCTGCGCATCAGCCTCGGCGCCACGGAACGCAAGGACCGGTGCCTCGTCTCCGGCGCCGTCCACTACGGCGGCCCGGAGACGAAGGCCCTGGCCAACGCCGATCTGTCCGGGACGCCGGAGAACCTGCGCCAGGCGGCGATGTACTGGAACCACGAGCCGTCCCTCAACGCCCAGAAGCGGGACGTCGACGCCGGCTACGCCTACGCCGACACCTACCGGGCGCGCCAGGACAAGGTGAACGCGGCGAACAAGCCCTACTCCGGGCTGAGTTTCTCCCAGGGCCGCCGGCACAACGTGCCGGACTTCGGCGCGGACATCCTCACCTTCACCCTCAAGACCCAGCGCGACCTGTACTTCAAGTCGTTCGAGGACCGGACGCCCCAGCCCGGCAAGGCCGCCCTCGACCAGGCCAAGGTGCTCTTCGAGGGCATGCCCACCGAGGACTTCTGGGCGTCCCAGTACAAGTACGTGGCCGGTCAGACGCTCCTCGGCATCGGCGCCACCCGCAGCAGCTCGGCGCGGGACATCGCCGACTTCCTGCGCTTCGGCGGCTTCCCGACCAAGGCGCCCGAGCCGGGATCGGCGGAGTTCCGCAGCGAGGTGGAGACGCTGAAGCTGGCCTGGGCCGGCTGTGACAGCGAGAACCCGATCGACCACTACCGGGCCATGTCCCTGGTGGTCCTCCAGGCCCACACGGAGTGGGAGGCGGAGTACGCGTCCCAGGCCGCACAGCGCAAGGAGATCGTCACCGCCGAGGCGGCGGCGGCCAAGGAGCTGCGCACCGCCACCGACACCATGCTGGAGTCGATCCGGCAGGCCTGGCACGCCGACCAGATCCTGTACTGGCAGAAGTACTGGTCCGACAAGAAGGACTGGGGCGGCTACCCCAAGCCGGCCGAGTTCGCCAAGGCGAACGCCGACCTGAGCGCGGCCCGCGCCGCGGCCGCCGCCCAGGTGCCGCTGGCCAACGCCGCGGTGGCCCGGGCGAAGACGGCCGCGGACAAGGCCGCCGCCCAGCAGTCGGCCGCCTGGGCCGTCGCCGACGCGGGCAAGGTGCCCCGCGGCCGCGGTCTGATGTACGCCCAGCAGTCGGTGCAGGTGGCGAAGGCCTCGTACGCCGCCGCCCAGGCCGCCGCCAAGACCACGCTGACCGCGTCCAACGCAGCCAAGGCCACGGCCGCCGACAGCGGCGCGCTCTACTCCCTGAGCCAGACGCAGGCGCACGCCCTCAACACCGAGTTCCGCAGGGCCGCCGCCCAGGAGGCCGCGGCCCAGGCGAAGGCCGCCCTGCAGGCGGCCGAGGCGCAGGCCAAGGAAGCCGCCGCCAACGCCACCAAGGCCAAGAAGGCCCAGGCGACCGCCGAGGCCGCGGAGCAGACCGCCAAGGCCGGCGCCGCGGAGGCGAAGCGGCAGCGCGCCGTCGCGGAGGCCGAGAAGGCCAACGCCGCCCGGGAGCGGGCGAACGCGGCGAGCGAGCGGAAGAAGGCCGCCGCCGCCGAACAGCGCGCGCAGACCGAACGCGACGCCGCGGCACGGGCCCGTACCTCCGCCGAGACGTCGGGCGCCACGGCGGCGGCGGAGCGGGAGCAGGCCGAGGCCGCCGAGGGCCGCGCCGCGCTCGCCCGCGCCGCGGCCGAGACGGCCGAGCGGAACAAGCAGGCGAAGGCCTCGCGCGCAGCCGCGCTCGAAGCCGCCGCCGCTGCCGCCGAAGGCACCACCGCCGCTGGCGAGGCACGGCAGGCCGCCACCGCGGCGCGTGCCGCCGCCAACGACGCGACGGACGCGGCCGGCCGAGCCCGTACGGCCGCGAACGAGGCGTCCACGGCAGCGGTGAACGCCCGTGCCGCCGCCACCCGTTCCGCAGCGGCGGCCTCGCGTTCCCGCGCGGCGGCCGACAAGGCGTGGTCGGCGTATCAGACCACCCACGCGGCCGCGGCCACCGCCCACGCCGCAGCGGCCGAGGCCATCGACGCCGCGGCGAGCGCCAAGGCCAACGCCCGCGCGGCGGAGGCCGAGGCGAAGAAGGCGCACGCCGCGGCGGTCAAGTCCCGGCAGGAGGCGACCGCGGCGAAGGCCGAGGCCAAGCAGACGGCGGAGTGGGCGGCCAGAACCGCCGGGTTCGCCTACGCGGCGGGTCAGGCCGCCGTCGGCGCCCGCGACGCGGCGCGTGCCGTGAACGCGGCCGCCAACGAGGCCATCGCGGTGGGCAGCCCGTACCGCGAGACGGACGCCTCGGCCGCGTTCGCGGTGCTGGTGGCGCAGACCTCGAAGCCGCTGGCCGAGCAGCAGGCCGCCGCGGCGGCGGCCAAGGCGAAGGAGGCGGCGAAGGCCGCCGCCGAGGCCAAGGCCCTCGCCGACAAGGCCGCCGGTGACGCCAAGCTCGCCGCCCAGGCCTCCGCGGCGGCCGCCGCGGACGCGGCCAAGGCCCTGGAGCACGTGGCCGCGGCCCGCGCCTCGGCCGCCGAGGCGCAGAAGGCCGCGGACGCCGCCAAGCGGGCGGACGCCAAGGCGCAGGAGTACGACGCGCAGGCCGGCGTCGACGCGATGCACGCCTCGTCCGCCGCCTCCGACGCCGAGTCGGAGGCCATGGCGGCCGACGGCGAGGCCACCGCCGCCGAGCGCGACGCCGCCTCCGCCCGCTCCGCGGCCTCCGCCGCCGAGAAGGACGCGGGCAGCGCCCGGAACACCGCCACCCAGGCGGAGAAGGACGCCACCGCCGCGGAGGGCGCGGCCACCCGCGCCCACGAGAGCGCCACCGAGGCCGACAAGGCGGCCGACCGGGCCGAGGCCGTCGAGCGCGAGGAGGAGCAGCGGGCGATCCAGGAGCGCGTGGAGGCCAACGGCTCCGACGCCGGCGCCGACCTCACGGTCGACGAGGAGGAACTGCTGCGCCGCGAGTGCGGCGAGGAGTGCGTCGAGGCCTTCCGGGCGGCGAAGGCACTGGCCGGTCAGGGGATCCTCGACTGGCTGGTCGAGAACGGCGGCGAGATCCTTCTGGAGGAGATCGGCTACCGCGACCTGGAGCGCTGCTTCACCAAGGGCGACATCGAGAGCTGCCTGTGGACGCTGGCGAAGCTCGTACCGGTCACGAAGGCCTGGTCGGTGGGGAAGGCGATCGTCCGGGTGGCCAGCGGCATCGGCGGCTTCCTGGAGAAGTCCGTCACCGCCAAGCGGACCCTGGACAAGTTCCGCAAGATCATCGAGGACGCCAAGCAGGGCAAGGGCAAGGCCTGCCCGGTCAAGCCCAAGCCCGCCATCGCGGCAAGGGCGGCCGGCTTCCTGGCGGCGCCGAGCGCCGGCGCCGCGGCGACCAGCCCGCAGTACCCGGGCGTCGGCACGATCGTGAACGAGGGGGGCGTGACCATCCAGATCTACTCCAACGACCACGCCCCGCCGCACGCCCACGTCAAGGGCAAGGGCGCCGAGGTCCGGATCGGCATGAACGGCAAGCCGATCCTGGACGACAAGCCGCCGACCCGGCTCCAGCAGGCCGTCATCGACAACAACATCCGTACCATCAGGGAGAACATCCGAGCCGCCATGGAAAGGCACAAGGCCAATGGTGGATGCTGAGGTGCCCCAGGAACTCCGGCACGCCCTGCGACAGCTGGAGGATCGGGTCGGCACGACCGTGTCCGACGTGACCGACGGCCACGCGCGCTGGGAGCTGTACCGGGCCGCCCTCGGGTCCGACGCGGCGCGGCCGGACCTGCTGGCCGCGGTCGTCGCCGAGCCGGACGGCGCGCTCGCGTCGGCCGTCGTCGGCGAGGCCCTGGAGCGGGTGCCCCGCGCCGACCGGGAGACCTGGGTCCAGGCCCTGGCCCCCTCGGTGCGCGCGTTCAGCGAGCGCCGGGCACGCGAACTGGGGATCCTGGAGGACCTCCGGTCCGGAGCGGAGCGGCCGGCGCTCGACGCCGGGGTCGTCGACGGCTGGAGCGACTGGCTCCAGCTGCGGATCGGCGCCGAGGTCTCCGAGACGTCGGTGCTGAGGGCCCTCGCCGAGTCGGGCCGGACGAAGCGCATCCGGCGGACCGCCGCCGAAGCACTCGGCTGAGCCGGCCGGACGAGAACGACGACGGCCTCCCCTCCCGGAATCGGGAGGGGAGGCCGTCGCCTTGTGCGGCTCCCGGAGTGGTACGGGGGTCAGCTGGGCTCGATGGTGTTGCGGAGGCCCGGAACCCTGAGGGTGCCGCCGAACTGACCGGCCTGCTTGAGCTTCACCTGGGTGAAGAAGACCTCGGGGAGGTCCAGCGGCGGCGGGGACTCCGCGCTGAAGGTGATCGGGATCAGGCCGATGAGGTTGCCCTTCAGCTCCTCCGTGTACATCGTCACCGTGCCCTCGGTGATGGTCGACGTCTTGCCCTTCGCGGAGCGGACGTGGCCCGTGTACCCCTCGGAGTGCTCCGTCAACTGGTGCAGGTCCCTGATGCCCACCTCGGTCGCGGTGAACTTCAGCACCTTCTTGATCTTGCCGCTGTAGGTCTTCACCTCGACGATGCCGTGGTACTTCAGGCCGCTCAGGCTGAGCTTCGTGCTCTCCAGCCGCCACGGCTCGTCCGGGAGCAGCGGGATCCCGGGCTCCAGTTCGGCCGCCGCGAGCGCCGCGTCGTCGCGCTCGGGGCACGGGAAGCGGGGCTTCGCGCCGTCGGGTATGTCCTCGTCCTTCTTGGCGTCGAGGCCCTTGACGCTCTCGGGCAGTTCCTCGACCGGGATACCCGCCCTCTCGGCGGCCTCCTCGATCGCCGCCTTCGTCTCCTCGGCGGCCGCGTCGGCGGTCGACTTCGCCGGCGCGGTCGTCGCCTTCGGGGCGGGGGCCGCGGTCGTGGGAGCCGTGGTGGTGGGGGCCGTCGTCGGGGCCGCCGTCGTCGGCGTCGCCGTCGGCTCGGGGTCCGGGCCGTCGAAGAGGTCCCTGAGCGCGTCGCCCACGCCCAGCGGGTCCAGCGGGTTCACCGACTTCGTCGGGGTGGGCGTGGCCGTCGGCGTCGCGGTCGGCGCGGCGGTGGCCTTCGCCCGCTCCTGGGTCTGCTGGGTCGTCGCCTGCCCGGTCTCCGTCGCGGTCGGCGTCGGCGTGGCGGTGGCGCCCGGGGTCGCGGTGGCGCTGGGGGTGGCCGACGCGGTCGCCGAAGGAGTCGCGGACGGGGTCGGCTTCGCCGTCTCGGCGGGCTTCGTCGTCTCCTCGGCGACCGGCTCGTCCGAGCGGGTCACGCAGGGGCCGGGCGCGAAGGGGAGGTCCCCCTCGTCGGCGAGGGCGAGCTTGGGCGTGAGGCCCATGCCCACGAACACGGCGGTCGGCATGGCGGCCAGCGCCATCGCCTTGCCGGCGGGGCCCTGGATCATGTTCAGCAGCGACTTGCGCGGGGCCGCGTGCCGCGGGCCACCTTTCGCGAGCGCCGACTGAGTCTCGTCACCCCGCACTGTTCCTCCCGCCGTTGGCGTCGATCGTCGTTTGGGTCATCTGCTGCTCGCCCTCGCGCTGCTCCGGGACACCGGTCGCCACGACGGCCTCGGATTCGCCGGCTGCCTCCGGCTGACCGTCGTGCTCTGCGTCGGAGGTCTCCTCGATCGGGGGCGCAGGGGCCCACGAGGCGGACATGGCACCGCCGATGAGGGAGAACAGGAACCCGATGACGAGGCCACCGAAGTTCGACACCGGGAGGGAGACGAGTGCCAGGATGATCGCCGCGACGCCCGCGAACACCCGGACGATGGGCTGGAACCACATCGTCAGACCGAGCGTGATGAGCAGGACGCCGATGATCAGGGCGCCGGCTCCGGCGGTCGTCGCCATGGCAAGGGTCACGTTCCCGAGCCGCATGTCGCCGTACGGGAGGTAGGCGATCGGTACGCCGCCCAGCATGGTGAACAGCCCCGCCCAGAAGGGACGGTCGCCCCGCCAGGTGCGGAAACGCTGCCGGATCTGGGCTCCGCGGGAAGCAGTGGACTCGGCGCTCATGGAAACAGCTCCCTGGAAGCGGTCTTGCTGTGAAAAGTTGCTGAGAAGGATGGGGTCGAGCCGTGCGGGCGGGGCCGTGCGCAACGGCCCGCGCCCGCCGGGCGGGCCACTAGCCGGAGAAGCACTCCTTGGTGCCCCGGTGCAGCGACAGCTTCAGGTCAGGAAGCTTGAAGGTGGCGGCGGTGGTCGCCCACGCCTTCTGCTCCACGTCCTTCAGCACGGCCCTCTCGGCACGCTGCGAGAAGCCGTACGGGTGTGCCTTGCCCTCGGTGCCGGGCTGGATGCCGGGCTTGCCGTTCGGCTTGCCGTCCGGGCCCTTGCCGAGCGACCCGGCGGCGACGCCGATGTCGATGTTCTTGAACTCGGCGTTCGTCTCCAGCGAGGAGACGTCCAGGTAGATGCCACGCGCCTCGACACGTCGGTCCTCGGTGGCGGTCTTGCCCTTCGAACCGGCCGACAGCTGCAGCGAGACCGTGCCGACGAAGGGCACGTGCGGCGTCACGACGGACTGGCACATGTCCGTGATGTAGGCCTTGGAGAAGCCCGAGACGGCTACGGGCGCGTCAAGGTCTCCGCCCTTCAGGTCCTTGCCGTTGACATAGCTGCCGTACTGGACGAAGTCGTAGCCCTCGAGCTCCTTCGCCTTGACCTTGAACTCCTGGCCGGAGATCGCGAAGGACGCGGCCAGCGCGCCCTGGGCCAGGCCGACGCCGATCGCGGCCGTCGCGGCCACGCTCGGGACCATGACGACGGCGAACCGCTTCCATCGGGTCCCGCCACGAACCTGGGACTTCATGAGAATTCCTCCTTCTCGGACGTACATCTCCGGAGGGGCCGGGGGCCCGCCCTGGGATGGGAGAAGAGCTACGTCCTCGGGAAGGAGAGCGCCGAGGCATCAGGCGGCGCGACGCGCGTCCGAATCACCGGCGATCACCCCCGAGCGACAACCTGGACCGCGCTTCGGCGCGCGGCCTGCTGGACAGGCCCCGTTCGGTGAGAGCGGGAACCCCCCTGTCCACGACCGGTGCGTGAGCACCGGTCCGCCCGGTGGGGACCTTCGCCGCGGTCCCCGGTTGGTTTGCCGGGGAGGTGCGGTTCGGACCGAGCGTCGCCGATCGTGGTCCATTCCGGGCCCGGACACAAGGGGGTTCGTTACTGGCTAGTAACGGGTGGATAACCACGACATGGCGGGGCGGCACCGCGCGGCCACACAGGGTACGTTCACGCGACCGGGAATATCAGCAGATCGCCGTACGAATCCAGACAGAAGGCCGGGTTCGATTTACTGCAAGCAACAGCGGCCGCGATTACCAAGTTTTGGTAAAGCGCGGCCGCCATTTGTCACCGTGTTGCCAAATCGTCAGAACAGCACGCGGGCCAGAGCCTGCCGGGCGGCCGTGACCCTCGGGTCCTCGGCACCGATCACCTCGAACAGTTCCAGGAGCCGCAGCCGCGCCGCGTCCCGGTCCTCGCCGACCGTGCGGCGCACGGTCTCCACGAGGCGCCCGAAGGCGTCCTGCACATGACCGCCCACCAGATCGAGGTCGGCGGCGGCGATCTGCGCGGTGACGTCGGCCGGGTTCTCCGCGGCGTTCTTGCGGACGGCACCCGGGTCCAGGTCCTGCACCCGGGCGAGCAGTTCGGCCTGAGCGAGGCCGAGCTTGGCCTCCGGGTGGGCCGGGTCGTCGGCGAGCACGTTCTTGTACGCCTGGACCGCGCCGGCCAGGTCACCCGCGTCGAGCGCGGACAGGGCCGCTTCGAGGAGGGCGTCGTACGGGCCGACGACCTGACGCTCGGCCACCGGACCGCCCTCGGAGGCGTCCGCGTCGACGGCGATGCCGGTGAGGCCGAAGCGCTCCTCGCCGATCTGGATCAGCTGGTCGAGGGTCTCGCGGATCTGGGCCTCGGGCACCGCGCCCTGGAAGAGCGGCAGCGCCTGACCGGCGACCACCGCGAAAACGGCCGGAATTCCCTGGATGCCGAACTGCTGCATCAGCATCTGGTTGGCGTCGACGTCGATCTTCGCGAGCAGGAAGCGGCCGTCGTACTCGACGGCGAGCCGCTCAAGGAGGGGGCCGAGCTGCTTGCAGGGCTCACACCACTCGGCCCAGAAGTCGAGGACGACCGGGACCTCGGCGGAACGCTGGAGCACATCGCGCTCGAAGCCGGCCTCGTCGACGTCGATCACCAGGGCGGAGGGGGGCACCGCGGCGGAGCCACCCTGCCGGGCGGCTTCGGCGCGCGCCTGCTCCGCCTTCGCCTTGGCCTCTCCGGCCGCCTTCACCGCGGCGAGGTCGACGACGCCGCTCATGGACATGTTTCGGGGCTGCATGCGTACATCCTCCCCCTTCCGCGCGCGTAACCGGTAAGTCATGGCTGAACCGTGCCGTCCGCACGTCTCCCGCCGGTGTGCGAGACGTGGGGGCGACACGGTTCTTCGTCTTCGGTTCGCACCGGGTCCCCACCCGGTGCCAGGTTGTCGCTCGGGCCGCTCAAAGCCTTTCGCTACGGGTCGTAGCGTAACTCTCCCGGGGGATCGGCGGGGAGGGCCGAGGAGCGATCCGCCCGGTGAACTGCCTCACATCACGCGCCTCTGGCGCCGTACCTACCGGCGGGTATGGTCGACGTTCATGTGTAGCCGCACCAAGCCCCGCAGCAGCCGTACCGGGCGCCCCCGCTCCACCGAGGCCGACGCGGCCATCCTGGAGGCGACCCGCGCGGCCCTGGTCGAGCTGGGCTGGTCCAAGCTCACGATGGGGGACGTCGCCGGCCGCGCGGGGGTTGCGAAGACGACCCTGTACCGCCGCTGGGCCAACAAGAACGAACTCGTCGTGGACGCCGTCGCCGTCCTCTTCGACGAACTCGAACTGCCCGACCTGGGTTCCCTCCAGGCCGACATCGAGCACGTCGTCCTGCAGTTCGCGGCCCTCCTCGAACGCCCCGAGACCAAGACGGCCCTGATGGCGGTGGTGGCCGAGTCGACCCGGGACGCGCCGCTGCGCGAGCGCATCCGCGCCTCGATCGTCGACCGCCAGAAGCGGCTCGTCCTGACGGGCCGGCGGCGGGCGCAGGAGCGCGGCGAACTCCCCGCGGACCGCGATCCGGAGGCCGTGGACGCCACCGACGACCTGATCTTCGACGTCATCGCGGGCGCGGTCGTCCACCGCGCCCTGGTCAGCGCCGAGCCGGTCGACGAGAACTGGGTGGCCCGCCTCTCGGCGCTCCTGGTGGGCGGCCTGGGAGCGGTGGCGGCCCTCGGCTGAACGCCGGCGGCCGGGACCCCCTACCGTGACGGCCATGATCGTTCATCTCACGGACTCGGTCCGCGCACTGCTCGACGACATCAACCCGGCCGTCCTGGCCACGATCCAGCCCGACGGCTCCCCGCAGACCTCGGTCGTGTGGGTCGGCCGCGACGGCGACGACGTGCTGATCTCCAGCCAGGAAGGCCGCCGCAAGATCAAGAACATCCGGGCCGACGCACGGGTCAGCCTCACCGTCCACGACCGCAACGACCCGGACGTCTACGCGGAGATACGGGGTACGGCGACGGTCACCGAGGACGCCGGCCGCGCGCTGGCCGTGGCGCTCGCGGAGAGCTACGAGGGCGAGGGCGCCGGGCAGGAGTACCTGGAGCTGCCGCCGGAGCAGGTCCGGGTGGCCGTCCGGATCACCCCGACGAAGATCGTGGGCACGGCCACCAAGTAAGTCACCTCGCGGTCCGCCCGTGTACGACGGGGGCGGTACGGGAGTTCCCGTACCGCCCCCGTCCCATGGCAGGGGATCAGAAGCCCGGGGGCTCCGTGTAGACGCCCCACTCGTCGCGCAGCGCGTCGCAGATCTCGCCGAGCGTGGCCTCGGCCCGTACGGCCTCCAGCATCGGGACGATCATGTTGGAGCCGTCGCGGGCGGCCTTCAGCATCGCGTCGATCGAGGCGCGGACCTTGGCGTCGTCCCGGCGCTCCCTGCGCTCGCCGAGGGTCCGCACCTGGTCCCGCTCGACCTCGTGGCTGACCCGCAGGATCTCCAGGTCACCGGTGACCGAGCCGTGGTGGACGTTGACGCCGACGACCCGCTTGTCGCCCTTCTCCAGGGACCGCTGGTACTGGAAGGCGGACTCGGCGATCTCGCCGGTGAACCAGCCGTCCTCGATGCCGCGCAGGATGCCGGAGGTGATCGGGCCGATCGGGTGCTGCCCGTCCGGGTGGGCGCGGCGGCCGCGCTCCTTGATCTGGTCGAAGATCTTCTCGGCGTCGGCCTCGATGCGGTCGGTGAGCTGCTCGACGTACCAGGAGCCGCCCAGCGGGTCGGCGACGTTGGCGACGCCGGTCTCCTCCATCAGCACCTGCTGGGTGCGCAGCGCGATCTCGGCGGCCTGGGCGCTGGGGAGCGCGAGGGTCTCGTCGAGGGCGTTGGTGTGGAGGGAGTTGGTGCCGCCGAGGACGGCGGAGAGGGCCTCGACGGCGGTGCGTACGACGTTGTTGTACGGCTGCTGGGCGGTGAGGGAGACACCGGCGGTCTGGGTGTGGAAGCGGAGCCACTGCGCCTTGTCGGTCTTGGCGCCGTAGACCTCCTTCATCCAGCGCGCCCAGATGCGGCGGGCGGCGCGGAACTTGGCGATCTCCTCGAAGAAGTCGAGGTGGGCGTCGAAGAAGAAGGAGAGGCCGGGGGCGAAGACGTCCACGTCGAGGCCGCGGCTGAGGCCGAGCTCGACGTAGCCGAAGCCGTCGGCGAGGGTGTACGCGAGCTCCTGCGCGGCCGTCGCACCGGCCTCGCGGATGTGGTAGCCGGAGACGGAGAGCGGCTTGTACGCGGGGATGCCCTGCGCGCAGTGCTCCATGAGGTCGCCGATGAGACGCAGATGGGGCTCGGGCTCGAAGAGCCACTCCTTCTGCGCGATGTACTCCTTGAAGATGTCGGTCTGGAGCGTGCCGTTGAGCAGGGCCGGGTCGACGCCCTGGCGCTCGGCGGCGACCAGGTACATGCAGAAGACCGGGACGGCGGGCCCGGAGATCGTCATGGAGGTCGTGACGTCGCCGAGCGGGATGTCCTTGAAGAGGACCTCCATGTCGGCGGCGGAGTCGATGGCGACTCCGCAGTGGCCGACCTCGCCGAGGGAGCGGGGGTCGTCGGAGTCGCGGCCCATGAGGGTCGGCATGTCGAAGGCGACGGAGAGGCCGCCGCCGCCGGCCTCCAGGATCATCTTGTAGCGCTCGTTGGTCTGCTCGGCGTTGCCGAAGCCGGCGAACTGGCGGATGGTCCAGGTCCGGCCCCGGTAGCCGGTCGCGTGGAGTCCCCGGGTGAAGGGGTACTCGCCGGGCCAGCCGATGCGCTCGAACCCCTCGTAGGTGTCGCCGGGCCGGGGCCCGTAGACGGGCTCGACGTCGTCACCGGAGAGCGTGGTGAAGTCGGCGTCCCGCTTGCGGGCCTTGTCGTAACGGGCCTGCCAGCGTCGGCGGCCTTCCTCGATCGCGTCAGCGTCCATGCTTCGAATTTACTAGGACGTCCTAGTAAATGTCGATGGCAAACCCCCGCACATCAGTGCGGGGGTTCGGGTCAGGCCTTGGCCGGCTGCGGCTGCGCGCCGCTGACCAGCGGAAGCGTCTCGGCGACGATCTTGCGCTCGACGAAGAACGCGGCGAAGGGAATCGTCCCGGACAGCAGCACCCAGAGCAGCTTGCCGAACGGCCACCGCGCCTTGGAGCCCAGGTCGAAGGCGAAGACGAGGTAGATGATGTAGAGAACGCCGTGAGCCTGGGAGACCGCGAAGGTCACGTCCTCGCCCATGTCGAACCCGTACTTGAAGACCATGCACGTGCAGAGCACGAGGAGCATGACGGCGGTGATGTACGCCATGACGCGGTAGCGGGTCAGCACGCTGGATTTCATGCCGTCGAGCGTAACCGCACGATCCGGGCGATCTTCGCGCGGGTCGGGCCTCGGTGCGGACGCGGGTCAGGACCCGGGAGACGCACAGGCCGGGACCCGGGACCCGGGACCCGGGAGACGCTCGGCTCAGGACTCGTCGAAGTCGTGCGCCGCGACCCGCAGCGGCCTGAGCATCGCGAAGATCTCGGCGCACTCCTCCGCGTCGTACGCCCCGAGCCCGAACTCCATCTCCATCAGGTCGCGGGTCGCGGCCTCGACCACCTCGCGGCCCTTCTCCGTGATGGTGGCGAGGGTGCCGCGGCCGTCGTTGGGGTTGGGGCGCTTGGCCACCAGGCCGGACTTCACGAGGCGGTCCACCGTGTTCGTCACCGAGGTGGGGTGGACCATCAGCCGCTCGCCGATCTTCGACATCGGCAGCTCGCCCGCCTTCGAGAAGGTGAGCAGCACCAGGGCTTCGTACCGCGCGAAGGTCAGCCCGTACGGCTTGACGACGGCGTCGACCTCCGCGAGGAGGATCTGGTGGGCGCGCATGATCGAGGTGATCGCGGCCATCGAGGGGACCGGGCCCCAGCGCTTCTGCCAGAGTTCGTCGGCTCGGGCGATGGGGTCGAAGGGGAGACTGAGCGGCTTCGGCACCCGTCGACCTTACCGACTGGCCATATGCCGGTCAGCCCCGTCTCGCCTTTCGGTCGGCCCCTCCGGCACGGCGTACGACCGGCGGGTGCCGAGCGCCCGTGATCGCGGTGTCGCAGCCCGGCGCGGACCTGCCCTCATGCCACGATGGCCCGGAATGCTGCATAAGACACGGTTTCGTACCGTCCCGTACCCGACCCTGGGGGCCGGATGTCCCGCCGCACCGTCACCGCCGTCGCCCTGACCCTGCTCTCCGCGCTGCTCCTGACCGGCTGCGGCGAGGACGCGCCCCCGAAGGGTCCCGTCGGCCCGCCGTCCTCGCGCGGTGAGACCGCGGCCCCGGCGAGCGGCTCGCCGTTCTGGGTCGACCCGGAGAGCGACGCGGCAAAGCAGGTCCGGCAGTACGAGGCGCAGGGCAGGACCGAGGACGCCGAGGTCCTGAAGCGGATCGCGGACCGGCCTGTCGCGGACTGGCCGGCCGGGGACGATCCCGTACCGGATGTCACGAGGGCGGTGCGGGGCGCGGCGGCGGAGAACCGTACGGCCGTCTTCGTCGCGTACAACATCCCGCACCGCGACTGCGGGATGTACTCGGCGGGCGGCTCGCACGACGCGCAGGCCTACCGGGACTGGATCGACTCCTTCGCGACCGCGCTCGGGGAGACCTCGGCGATCGTCGTCCTGGAGCCGGACGCGGTGCCGCACATCGTGGACGGCTGCACCCCGGCGCAGTACCACGACGAGCGGTACGAGCTGCTCGCCGGGGCGATCGAGCGGCTCAAGCGGCAGCCGCGCACCCGGGTCTATCTGGACGCGGGCAATCCGGCCTGGATCGACGATCCGGGCAAGCTGGTGGAGCCGCTGCGCCGGGCGGGTGTCGCCCGCGCGGACGGCTTCTCGCTGAACGTGTCCAACTTCCAGACGAACGACTCGGTGCGGAGCTTCGGCGCGACGCTCTCCGGGCTGCTCGGCGGCACCCACTTCACGGTCGACACCAGCCGCAACGGCGACGGTCCCCTCCCGGGTGACCGGGCGGAGGCCTGGTGCAACCCGCCGGGCCGGGCCCTCGGCGTACCGCCGACGGACCGGACCGGGGACGAACTGGTCGACGCGTATCTGTGGATCAAGCGGCCGGGCGACTCGGACGGCCAGTGCAGGGGCGGCCCGGCGGCCGGGACCTGGTGGCCGGACTACGCCCTGGGCCTGGCGCGCAGGGCGAAGTCCTAGGGCCTCTCGTTCGGATCATGCCGGGCCCGCGGGGTCTGGCACCCTGATCCGGCCTGGTCCGAACGAAAGACCCTAGCGAAGGCCGGTCAGTTCACCTGGATCCACTTCGCCTCGGACGGGATGCCCTTGTCGTCGGTGACGAAGAGCATGTACCAGCCGGGCGGGACGAGGGTCCGGTCCTGCGGTACGTCGACGGTGACGGTCATTCCGTCGCGGCTCTTCGTCAGGCCCAGGGCGACCGAGCGCTGTTCGACGTCCGTGGTGTGGGTGACGGCGCTGGGCCGCATCAGCCGGGCCTTCGCGATCCGGCCGGCGTCCTTGGTCTTGAAGGTGGCGCGGCCGTTCTGGTCGAGTTCCCGTGAGCCCTCGCCGAGGACGGGCCGGTCGTCGCCCGCCTTGTGGAGGTAGGGCGGGGTGAAGACCTCGATGCGCTGCTCGAAGGTGCCGAGCCTGGTGTTGTCCTTGTCGTCGAAGAGCGGGTCGGAGCCGAAGGTGGCGACCCGGCCGTCGGGCAGCAGCAGCGCCTCGGAGTGGTAGTTGCGGCCGACGGTGGGTTCCGCGGCCTCGGCGAAGGCGTTGGCCTTCGGGTCGTAGAACTGCGCCTTGAGGATGTCGCTGCCGCTGCGGCCCCGGTAGTCCTCGGAGCCGCCGGTCGTGAAGACGGTGTCGTCGGGCAGCAGGACGCTGCTGAGGTAGCGGGTGCCCTGCGGGAGCGCCGGCCCGTCGGTGAAGACGGGGCTCTCCTTGGAGAGGTCGATGATGGAGGTGCGGGCGGTGGACTTGGACGACTCGCCGACGCCGCCGCCGCCGAGGACCATGACCTTCTGGTTCTGGACGGGCGGCAGCAGCAGGGAGGCGGAGGTCTCCAGCTGGTCGGGGTCGGTGAGCCCGCCGAGCTTGGTGAAGGAGTTCTCCTTCAGGTCCCACAGGCCCGGTTCGCGGCCCTTCTCGGCGGGTCCGTAGCCGGCGTTGGAGCCGCTGTAGAGGAGCTTGCCGCCCTTGGTGAGGAAGAGGGAGGGGTAGGTGGGGAAGTAGCGGAAGGGGCCCTTGGACCACTTCTTGGTCTCGGGGTCGTAGATCTCGTTGTCGCCGGGGACGACGTCGCCGACGTCGTTGAGTCCGGAGACGGCGAGGACCTTGCCGTCCTCCAGGGTGACGAGGGTGGGGTACCAGCGGGCGTCCTTCATGGGGGCGACCGGGATGTACTTCTCGGCCTTCGGGTCGAACTCGTAGGCGCTCTTGATGCCCTGGAAGTCCTGCTTCTCGGTGGTGAGCTTCTGCGCGAGGCCGTAGACGTCGTCGGCCGCCTCGCCCTTGAGGCCGACGACCTCGTACTGGGCGGCCTCGGTGGTGAGGGCCTGCGGGCCCTCCTTGCGGGCCTCGACGAAGACGCGCACCTCGGCGGCGGTGACCTTCGTCTTCCAGGGCTTCATCTGGCCGCTCTTGAAGTACGAGATCTCGAACTCGCGCTTGGCCTTGGGAACGGTCACGTCGGACTTGGAGACGTACTCGACGCCGGAAGGGGAGCGGAAGACGGTGCCCTTCTTGAGGGTGACCGCCTTGTCGGGGCTCTCGTTCTTGACCCGCATGCCGCCGCCGGCCTTCTTGACCTCGCCGTCCAGGACCTCGTACCGGGCGGTGCCGCCGGCGACGAGCAGCCGGCCGTCGGGCAGCTGGGTGTGGCCGGCACAGAAGAAGTCCTCGGGGGTGGGGATCTTCTTGAAGGTGTTCTTCTCCGGGTCCCACAGGACGGTGGTGAAGGTGCCGGCGTCGAAGTTCTTCTGGCTGTTGCCGGAGCCGGCGATGAGCAGCACCTTGCCGGTGTGCAGGAGGGCCGCGTGGATGGCGTTGACGTTGTACGGGGAGGGGACGTTCACCGGCGCCCAGGAGCCGAAGGCCCGCTTGTAGCCGGGCTGGGCGATCTTGTACGCGTGGTACTTCTCCTCGGCGAAGGAGACCGCGGCGGGGGCGTTGAGCGCGGCGAGGACCAGGACCGCGCCGCTGCCGAGCAGGGTCTTCTTGAACTTCTTCGACGGCCGGTAGGCCATGGCTCAGTTCCCTCCGGTGGTCGTGGGGGCGGGCGCGGGCGCGGCGGGCGGGAGCGCGGCGGGCAGGACCCCGACCCCTTCGCGGGCGTCGGCGAGGCCGCGCTCGCGGGCGCGGTCCCTGGCGCGGTCGCGGAGCCGCTGCAGGCGGCGGGCCCGTACCGTCGTCCAGGCCCAGAGGGAGATCGGGGCGAGGGCGATGACGAGCGCGAGGGCGGCCCAGGTGCGCATGGCGGCGTGGGTGTGTCCGAAGTACACGGAGGCGGCGAGGGAGGCGATGAGGATCGCCGCCCAGTAGAGGTGGATGCGGAAGGTGAGGACGCGGTCGGGGCTGGCCTCGCCGCCCTTGGGGGTGACGACGAAGCGGCCGCGGGTGCGCAGGACGGCCGAGCCGAGGGACTTCAGGTAGATGGGCGCGGAGATCGCGGACATCGCCATGCCGGCCAGGCCGCCGGAGCCCTCGGGTTCGTGGGGCGAGACGTTGTGCCGCCGGTTCCAGAGGTAGAGGCCGATCTGGAGGGCGACGGCGTCGCTGTAGATCATCAGCCACACGGAGGTGGCGACCTGGGTGCCGGAGGCGCCGAGCCACAGGTAGAGGACGCCGCTGAGGATGCCGAGCAGCCAGTTGATCGCCGTCATCGGGTAGTAGACGAGCATCAGGGTGTAGTTGAGGAAGCGGCCCGGAGGGGTGCGGAAGGGCGCCTTCCAGTACTGCTTGACGATCGTCTCGTACGTGCCCCTGGACCAGCGCAGCTGCTGGGTGAAGAAGTCCGTCCAGGAGGCGGGGCCCTCGCCGACGGCGAGGACGTCCGGGGTGTAGACGGAGCGCCAGTAGCGGCCGGTGCGCGGGTTCTTCCTGCGGTGCAGTTCGAAGCCGGTGGCCATGTCCTCGGTGATGGAGTCGCACAGGCCGCCGATCTGCTTGAGGGCGGAGATCCGGACGACGTTGTTCGTGCCGACGAACATGGGCGCGTGGTAGCGGTTGCCGGCCCGCTGGATGAGGGCGTGGAAGAGGAACTGCTGGGACTCGGCGGCCTTGGTGACGATGTTGGTGTAGTTGCCGTACACCTGCGGTCCGACGACGAAGGCGATGTCGGGGTCGCGGAAGTAGCCGAGCATCCGCTCCAGGAAGTCGGGGAGCGGGACGTGGTCGGTGTCCACGGAGGCGAAGTAGTCGTAGTCGTCGCCGTGCATGGCGAGCCAGGCGTTGTAGTTGCCGTGCTTGGTCTTCGCCTTGTGCACGCCCTTCTTGCGGTTCCACTCGGGGACCCCGGCGCGGGTGAAGTGGCGCACCCCGAGTTCGGCGCAGAGCGCCTTGGCCTCGTCGGCGTCGCCCTCGTCGAGGAGCCAGACGTCGAGCGTGCCCTCGTGGCGCAGCCGGACGGCGCCTTCGAGGGTTCCGCGGACCATGGAGAGCGGTTCCTTGCCCGGGACGTACGTGGTGAGGAAGGCGACGCGGGTGCCCCTCTCGGCGTACACGGGTATCGGGTCGCGGGCGACCATGGTGGCGTGGGCGATCGACGTGACGTTCACCAGCATGAAGAGGCAGATGAGCCCGATCGACACGAGCATCACGGTGTCGAGGTGGACGAGCCAGCGTTCGTCGCCCTCGCGGACGGTCCAGTGGCTGGGCCAGACGAGATAGGCGAGGAGCAGCGCCGAGAGGACCGGCGCGAGGCTCATCAGGAGGACGGCTCGTATTCGGTGCGGCTCCTTCGAGAGCAGACTTCGGTACTGCACCGTGTAGGCGGCCGGGTCCGGCTCCGTGAGCGGACCGGCGAGTCGGCTGTAGGTGTCGTAGTCGTAGCCTCCCGGCCGCACGGTGCCTCCAGCTGTCGAACGGGTCGATACCCCAACAAAAGGGGACATCGCTCGGCGTGTCGACTGGAGTAGTCCGAGTGAGCGGTTTTACCGGGCGCGGCCGCTCTGCCGCCGCAGCGTGTACGTGACGGCCTTTCGGGCGACCGGGTTCAGCTCCTCGACGGCCGCCATCAGGGCACCGAGCTGCTCGAGGGCCGCGAAGGCGGCCTCCGCGCCGGCGGGGTCGACGCCCTCGTACAGTTCGAGGCCGACGAACGACGCGGCGACCGCGCGGGCCAGCCCGGCGGGGTCGGTGAACTCGGCGAGCGGGGTCCCCGCGAGGACCCGGACGAGCACCTGCTCGATCTCGGCGATCCACAGGTCGAGTCCGGCGGCGGTGGCCGGCACGAGCCGGGGGTGCGCCCGCGCCCCGGCGAGCAGCTGCCCGAGGAAGTCGACGTGCCCGGCCTCGCGCTCCTCGGCGTGCAGCGCACGCCCGAAGGCGAGCAGCTCGGTGAGGCTGCCGACGGAGCGGAGCCGCTCGCGGTGCCGGGCGACCCGCTGTTCGGCACCGTGGCGGCAGGCGGCGGCGAGCAGCTCGTCGACGGACCCGAAGTGGTAGAAGACCAAGGCCTGGTTGACTCCGGCGGTGGTCGCGATGGCGCGCGCGGAGGCCTTGGCGATGCCCTGCTCGACGAGGGTGCGCAGGGCCCCTTCGAGCAGCTTCTCCCGGGTCTCCCGGGCGCGGGCGTCCTGCGCCTTCACGCTCCCGGCGGTCTTCCCGCTCACACCCGTACCTCCTCGCGCACCGGGCGCAGCCCGGCGCGCACCCCCCGGGAGCGTACGTCGGCGTACGCGGCGGTGAACGACCCCTCGTAGCCGAAGAGGGGCCCGAAGTACCGGTTGACCACCCGGACGTTGATGCTGAAGCGGCCGGTGCGCTCGTCGAAGGACTCGCGGACCTCGGCCCTGCCCCCGAGGAGTTCGGGGACGCGCACGTCCAACGGGCCCTCGCGGAAGCGGTGTTCGCCGGAGGTGATGAGGAGCGAGCCGTCGGCCTCGGCGGACAGGTGGAGGTCGCTGGCGAGGTGCTGGTGGGTGCCGAGGTAGTCGAGGACGCAGTTCCGCTCGGGGCTGTGGACCATGGTCGCGTCGAAGCGCCGGGGTCCGCCGGGCAGCGCGAAGGTCCGGACGAAGGTGACGGTCTCCCGCCCGTACGAGTCGGCGTAGGGCACGTTCTCGATGACGAAGGGGACGTCCCGGCCGGTGCGGGGCAGCAGGATGTTGCGCAGCCCGCCGACGGCGAGGAACGGCTTCACGAACGCCCGGCCGTGCCAGACGCGGTCCATGACGCCCCGCCCGACGCACAGCTCGCCGCTCGCGAGCCCCACGGAGAAGCGCCGCTGGAGCTCCGGGTGCAGCCGCCCGAAGGCGTCGTCCCCCATGGCGGTGCGGAAGATCGAGGTCACGGCTGCTCCAGGGTGGCGAGGAGCCGGGGCTCCCGGGTGCGGGCGGGCGGGACGCGCAGACACCGCCGGGCCGCGGGGGTCCGCGACGACGGCGGTACGAGGACGGCGGCGCCGGCCCCGACGACGGTGAGCGGCACGGCGGCGAGCGACAGCGCGCCGAGCGGCAGGGAGGCGACGGCGCAGGGCACGGCCACGAGCAGCAGCCTGGCGGCGGCTTCGAGGAGCCAGCGGTCGCGGGAGCGCTCCGGGGTGACGCCCTGTTCGCACCAGAGCCGCAGCCGGTCGAAGGACCAGGCGGTGGCCCAGCCCATGAGGGGCCGGAAGAGAAGCCGGTCGGCGGCGCGACCGAGGCGCCCCCAGCGCGGCCGGTAGTCGTAGCCGGTGAGGAAGCGGATGCCGTCCGGGGTGGGGACGTACCGCCAGTAGCCGCTGCCCTCGGCGAGGAGCGAGAGCGGATGGCCGGAGAAGAAGCGGAGGGCGGAGACCCGGTCGCCGCCGGCCCGGTGGCGCTCCCCCGCGGAGACACCGGTGCCGGCGACGGTCAGGAAGGGCAGGACGCGGGTCGCGTACCGGAAGCGCCGGGGCTCGCCCTCGGCGCCCGGCAGGTAGGCGATCTCGGTGAACCGCAGGTCCCACCGCTGGTGGCGGTCGGGTTCCTGGGTGCGTTCCCAGAGCGTTTCCAGATCCGTGCGGACGGTCGTCTCGATGTAGAGACCCATGGAGGTTCCCCCGACTCAGCCTGCTTTTGAGCACTCGCTCAAAATCTCCCCGCGGCTGAAGGTAGCCGATTTTGAGCAGTCGCTCAACCGCCTGACGACGAGAAGCCCCCGGCCCTTGATCAGGACCGGGGGCTTCTCGTACGAAAGAGGTGGCGTCAGGCGCCGAGGTGGCGCTCCACCGTCTCGACCTTCGAGGTCAGGCCGTCCGTCACGCCCGGGCGGACGTCGGCCTTGAGGACCAGGGAGACGCGGGGCGCCCGCGCCTCGACGGCGGCGACGGCCCGCTTCACGACGTCCATCACCTCGTCCCACTCGCCCTCGATGGACGTGAACATCGCGTCGGTGCGGTTCGGGAGGCCGGACTCGCGGACGACCCGGACGGCGTCGGCGACGTACTCGCCGACCTCCTCCCCCACGCCCAGCGGGGTGACCGAGAACGCGACGATCACGCCTGCACGCCCTCGGCGCGGGCGCGGGAGGCGATGACCGCGTCGGTGGCCTCGCGCTTCAGCTTCCGCTCGGCGTAGAAGCCGCCGAACGGCAGCACCGAGAGGACGAAGTAGAGCGCGGCGGTGCCGAAGCTCCACTTGGTGCGGTTCCAGGCGTCCAGCCAGAAAAGGACGTAGAGGATGAACAGGATGCCGTGAATCGCGCCCATCACCGGCACCGCGTTGAAGTCCGTCGTCCGCTTGAGCACCGAGCAGACCAGCAGGAGCAGGAAGGAGACGGCCTCCGGCGCGGAGACGAGCCGGAGCCGGTGGAGGGAGGAAGCGGTCTTGATGTCCACGGAGGGGGTCACCTTCGTTCGATCGAGCGACGGGATCTGCGACGGGATCTTGTGAACGGATGCACAAGGGCCTGTTCATTGTGCACGGCGACTTTGCTGTCTCTTTATCCGGGTCCCCAGTACCTTCTACCGGTGGCAATGTTCCGGCTCCAAGGCAGCAAAGTGCTCGCCGTCTCCCTGACAGGCGACGCCGTCAAGGCGAAGAACGGCTCGATGGTCGCCTACGACGGCCAGATGGCGTTCAAGAAGATGAGTGGCGGCGGTGAGGGCCTGCGCGGCATGGTCACCCGCCGGCTCACCGGCGAGCAGATGGAGGTGATGGAGGTGCGCGGCCAGGGGACCTGCTGGTTCGCCGACCGGGCCTCCGAGATCAACCTCGTGTCCCTGCACGGCGACAAGCTCTGGGTCGAGGCGAGCAACCTGCTCTGCACCGACGCGGGCCTGCGCACCGGCACGACCTTCACCGGCATGCGCGGCGGCGCCACCGGCAACGGCCTCTTCACGACCACGGTCGAGGGCACGGGCCAGGCGGCGATCATGTCCGACGGCCCTGCGGTCGTGCTGCGGGTGACCCCGCAGTACCCGCTCCAGGTCGACCCCGGCGCGTACATCGCTCACCAGGGCAACCTCCAGCAGCACTTCCAGTCGGGTGTGACCTTCCGCACGTTCATGGGCGAGGGCGGCGGCGAGGCCTTCCAGATCCGCTTCGAGGGCGACGGCCTCGTGTACGTCCAGCCCAGCGAGCGGAACACGATCGGGGGTGACGTGTGAGCGTCGCACGCGCGGCCACCGGGCCGCAGACGATGACGATGGCCGCACCTCTGCGCCGCGCGTGCGGAGAAGCGAGCGAGGAGCACTGATGCCGTTCCGCGAAGTCAACTCGAAGATGGTCGAGGCGACCGTCATCCCCGGGCAGCGGATGTTCAGCCAGCGCGGCGCGATGCTCGCGTACCGCGGCGACGTCACATTCACGCCGAACATGGCGGGCGGCCAGGGCGGTCTGATGTCGATGATCGGCCGCCGGGTGGCCGGCGAGGCGACGCCCCTGATGACCGTCGAGGGCAACGGCACGGTGATGTTCGGGCACGGCGGCCACCACATCCAGGTGATCGGCCTGACGGGCGACACCCTGTACGTGGAGGCCGACCGGCTGCTCGCCTTCGACGGCACCCTGGAGCAGGGCACGATGTTCATGGGCTCGCAGGGCGGGGTCATGGGCATGGTCCGCGGCCAGGTGACCGGACAGGGCCTCTTCACCACGACCCTGAAGGGCCACGGCGCGGTGGCCGTCATGGCGCACGGCGGGGTCATCGAACTGCCGATCACCCCGGGCCGCCCGGTGCACGTCGACCCGCAGGCGTACGTGGCCCACCACGGCGACGTGCGGAACAAGCTCTCCACCGCGCTCGGCTGGCGCGACATGGTGGGGCGCGGCTCGGGCGAGGCGTTCCAGCTGGAGCTGAGCGGCAGCGGAGCGGTGTACGTCCAGGCCTCGGAGGAGAAGCTGTGAGCACCCCGGTGATCCACGACCCGACGACCCTTCCGTCGGACGACAACGTGAACCCGTACACCTTCTGCGTGGAGCTGAAGGGCTCCCAGTGGTTCCTGCAGAAGGGCAAGATGATCGCCTACTACGGGCGGATCGAGTTCAACGGCATCGGGCACGGGCGGCTCGACCGGCTGGTCCGCACCTCCTTCCACTCGCCGCTGCACGCGAGCGACTGGGTGGTCGCGGAGGGCAGCGGGAAGATGCTGCTCGCGGACCGGGCGTTCGACGTGAACTCGTTCGACCTGGACCAGGGGAACCTGACGATCCGCTCGGGCAACCTCCTCGCCTACGAGCCGACCCTCGCGCTGAAGCAGTCGATCGTGCCGGGCTTCGTGACGCTGATCGGCACGGGCAAGTTCGTGGCCGCGTCGAACGGTCCCGTGGTCTTCATGGAGCCGCCGATGCGGGTGGACCCGCAGGCGCTGGTCGGCTGGGCGGACTGCCCGTCCCCCTGCCACCACTACGACCACGGCTACATGACGGGCGTGATGGGCGGCGTACGGGCGCTGACGGGCATCGGGGGCACCTCGGGCGAGGAGCACCAGTTCGAGTTCGTGGGCGCGGGCACGGTCCTGCTCCAGTCGACGGAGCTGCTGATGCCGGACCGGGCGATCGGCGGTCCGCCGGCGCAGGCGGGCGTCCCGGGCGGTCATGGATCGCACGGTTCAGGCCAGGCGGTCCAGGGCTCGGCACCGCGCCTTCCCGGCCAGCTGGGAGACCTTCAGCGTCGCTTCGGTCTGTGAGCGGTAGTCTGCGGAGGGTGACGCCTTCGAACGCGCGCTCCCAGACTTCGTCAAGTATTCAACTTCTTAGGTAGAATCCACATATGGAGACCGAGACCGCCACCCCGTGGCTCACCGATGGCGAGCAGTGCGCCTGGCGCACCTTCCTGGACGTACAGAGGATGCTGACGTACCAGCTGGAGAGGGACCTCCAGCCGTTCGGTCTGACGATGAACGACTACGAGATCCTCGTGAACCTCTCGGAGTCGGCGGAGCGGCGGCTGCGCATGAGCGACCTGGCCGCGGCCACCCTCCAGTCGAAGAGCCGGCTCTCCCACCAGATCACCCGCATGGAGAACGCCGGGCTCGTCCGGCGCGAGAACTGCGAGTCCGACCGGCGCGGGCTGTACGCCGTCCTCACCGACGACGGCATGGAGACCATGCGCAAGGTCGCCCCGCATCACGTCGAGTCGGTGCGCAAGCACTTCATCGACCAGATCGGCGCGGAGGCCCTCGGAGACCTCCACGAGTCCCTGAAGCCGGTCGCGGAGCAGCTCCGCGGACGGCGCGGGAAGCCGTGACCTGACAGAGAACGGACGAAAGGGCCTCCCCGGTGAACGCCGGGGAGGCCCTTTCCCGTACCCATCAGTTTCCGGTCACGTCAGTTTCCGGTCAGGCTCGCGACCAGTTCGTCCGAGGCCGCGTACGGGTCGAGGTCGCCCGCCACGATCCGCTCCGCGAGCGCGTCCAGGCGCCGGTCGCCGTGCAGGTCCCCGATCTTCTCGCGCAGGGCCGTGACCGCGATGGTCTCGACCTCGCGCGCGGCACGGGAGCGGCGGCGCTCCGCCAGGACCCCGTGCTCCTCCATCCAGGCGCGGTGCTTCTCCAGGGCCTCCACGACCTCATCGATGCCCTCGCCGCGCGCCGCGACCGTCTTGACGATCGGCGGCCGCCAGTCGCCGGGACCGCGAGCCTCGCCCAGGCCCAGCATGTGGTTGAGCTCGCGGGCGGTGGCGTCCGCGCCGTCCCGGTCGGCCTTGTTCACCACGTACACGTCGCCGATCTCCAGGATGCCCGCCTTCGCGGCCTGGATCCCGTCGCCCATGCCCGGCGCGAGGAGGACCACCGAGGTGTCGGCCTGGGAGGCGATCTCGACCTCGGACTGCCCGACGCCGACGGTCTCCACGAGGATCACCTCGCAGCCGGCCGCGTCCAGGACGCGGATGGCCTGCGGGGCGGACCAGGCGAGGCCGCCCAGATGGCCGCGGGTCGCCATGGAGCGGATGTAGACGCCCGGGTCGGAGGCGTGCTCCGACATCCGGACCCGGTCGCCGAGGAGCGCTCCCCCGCTGAACGGCGAGGACGGGTCGACGGCCAGGACGCCGACCCGCCTGCCCGCCCGCCGGTAGGCGGAGACGAGGGCGGACGTCGACGTCGACTTGCCGACGCCGGGCGAGCCCGTCAGGCCGACCACGTACGCGCCGCCGGTGAGCGGCGCGAGGGCCGCCATCACCTCGCGCAGCTGCGGGGACGCCCCCTCCACGAGCGAGATCAGCCGGGCCACGGCCCGCGGCCTGCCCTCCCGTGCCTGGGCGACGAGTTCGGGGACGTCCACCATCTGCACTGCTCCTTAGGTACGGAACTACTTGCCGTTGCCGGGGACGCGAACGATCAGCGCGTCGCCCTGACCGCCGCCGCCGCAGAGTGCCGCGGCGCCGATGCCGCCGCCGCGCCGCTTGAGCTCCAGGGCCAGGTGCAGCACCACGCGGGCACCGGACATGCCGATCGGGTGGCCGAGGGCGATGGCGCCACCGTTGACGTTCACCTTCTCGGGGGTAACGCCGAGGTCCTTCATTGACTGCACGGCGACCGCGGCGAAGGCCTCGTTGATCTCGATCAGGTCGAGGTCGTCGACGGTCAGGCCGTCCTTCTTCAGGGCGTGCTGGATCGCGTTGGACGGCTGCGACTGGAGCGAGTTGTCCGGCCCCGCCACGTTGCCGTGGGCGCCGATCTCGGCGATCCACTCCAGGCCCAGCTCCTCGGCCTTGGCCTTGCTCATGACGACGACGGCGGCGGCGCCGTCGGAGATCTGCGAGGAGGTGCCGGCGGTGATCGTGCCGTCCTTGGCGAAGGCGGGACGGAGCTTGCCGAGGGACTCGGCGGTGGTCTCCGCGCGGATGCCCTCGTCCTTGGAGAAGACGACCGGCTCGCCCTTGCGCTGCGGGATCTCGACCGGGGTGATCTCGGCCTCGAAGATGCCGTTCTTCTGGGCGGCGGCGGCGCGCTGGTGCGAGAGGGCGGCGATCTCGTCCTGGTCGGGGCGCTGGATGCCCAGGCGGGTGTTGTGCTTCTCGGTGGACTCGCCCATGGCGATGTTCTCGAAGGCGTCGGTGAGGCCGTCGTACGCCATCGCGTCGAGCATCTCGATCGCGCCGTACTTGTAGCCCTCACGGGACTTCGGGAGCAGGTGCGGGGCGTTGGTCATCGACTCCTGGCCGCCGGCGACGACGATGTCGAACTCGCCGGCGCGGATCAGCTGGTCGGCCAGCGCGATGGCGTCCAGGCCCGACAGACACACCTTGTTGATGGTGAGCGCGGGGACGTTCATGGGGATGCCGGCCTTGACGGCGGCCTGGCGGGCGGGGATCTGGCCGGCACCCGCCTGGAGCACCTGGCCCATGATCACGTACTGGACCTGACGGCCGTCGATGCCGGCCCGGTCGAGGGCCGCCTTGATGGCGAAGCCGCCGAGGTCCGCGCCCGAGAAGGACTTGAGCGAACCGAGCAGGCGACCCATGGGCGTGCGGGCGCCCGCGACGATCACTGAGGTGGTACCGGTCGTTCCAGACATGAGGCACGGCCCCTAGGGATGAGAAGTGAACGAGGGTTTACCGCCAATGTACTGAGGGGCGCCTCGCCCGGTCACCGGCCAGCCGGTGTGACGGCGCGCACGTTGCGTAACCACCCTCCCGGCGCTGCACTGGAGGCATGCTGACGCGAATCGACCACATCGGGATCGCCTGTTTCGACCTGGACAAGACTGTCGAGTTCTACCGTGCGACGTACGGGTTCGAGGTCTTCCACTCCGAGGTCAACGAGGAGCAGGGCGTCCGCGAGGCCATGCTCAAGATCAACGACACTTCGGACGGCGGGGCCTCCTACCTCCAGCTCCTGGAGCCGACCCGGGAGGACTCGGCGGTGGGCAAGTGGCTCGCCAAGAACGGCGAGGGCGTGCACCACATCGCCTTCGGGACCGCGGACGTCGACGGAGACGCCGAGGCCATCCGCGGCAAGGGCGTACGGGTCCTCTACGACCAGCCGCGGATCGGCTCGATGGGCTCCCGGATCACCTTCCTGCACCCCAAGGACTGCCACGGCGTGCTCACCGAACTGGTCACCTCCGCCGAGCCGTCCGCTGACCACTCCTCAGCGGAGCACTGACCTCCGGATTCCTGGCCCGGTAGAGTGGGCGACTCCGGGCCGGGGCCGGTCGGGGCCGCTCCGTGCGGCACCGAAGTCGGGATGTCGGGGTCGTCCGATCTGTCACGATCCCCCGGGGGTCCGTCCTCGGCCGTGAGGGCGGTGCTCGTTGGAGTGTTGCGACCAGGGGACGGATGGACCGCGCAGTGCGGGGCTACGAACGCCAGGAGAGCCACCGAGCTGAAGACGACCATCTCGCCAGGTTCGAAGCCGAGATGGACCGGCTGAAGACCGAGCGCGAGAAGGCCGTCCAGCACGCCGAGGACCTCGGATACCAGGTCGAGGTCTTGCGCGCCAAGCTCCACGAGGCGCGCCGCACCATCGCGTCCCGACCCGCGTACGACAGCGCGGACATCGGCTACCAGGCCGAGCAGCTGCTGCGGAACGCGCAGGCGCAGGCCGAGCAGCTGCGCCAGGACGCCGAGCGCGAGCTGCGCGAGGCCCGCGCCCAGACCCAGCGCATCCTCCAGGAGCACGCCGAGCACCAGGCCCGGCTCCAGGCCGAGCTGCACAACGAGGCCGTCCAGCGGCGCCAGCAGCTGGACCAGGAGCTCAACGAGCGCCGCCAGACCGTCGAGGCGCACGTCAACGAGAACGTCGCCTGGGCCGAGCAGCTCCGCGCCCGTACGGAGTCCCAGGCCCGCCGCCTGATGGAGGAGTCCCGCGCGGAGGCCGAGCAGTCGCTCGCCGCCGCCCGCGCCGAGGCCACCCGCCTCGCCGAGGAGACCAGCCGCCGGGTCGGCGCGGAGGCCGAAGCGGCGCGTGCCGAGGCCGAAGCGATTCTGCTGCGCGCCCGCAAGGACGCCGAGCGACTCCTCAGCGCCGCCTCGAGCCAGGCGCAGGAGGCCACCAGCCACGCCGAGCAGCTCCGCTCGACCACCACCGCGGAGACCGACCAGGCCCGCCGCCAGGCCACCGAGCTCTCCCGCGCCGCAGAGCAGCGCATGCAGGAGGCCGAGGAGAAGCTCCGGCTCGCCCGCGCCGAGGCCGAGAAGGCCCTCTCCGAGGCCAAGGACGCCGCCGCCCGCCAGATCGCCTCCGCCGAGTCGGTCAACGAGCAGCGCACCCGCACCGCCAAGACCGAGATCGCCCGGCTCGTCGGCGAGGCCACCAAGGACGCCGAAGCCCTCAAGGCCGAGGCCGAGGAGAAGCTCCGCGAGGCGACCGCCCACGCGGAGAAGCTCGTCACCGAGGCCTCCGAGAAGGCCCGTACCGCCGCCGCGGAGGACTCCGCCGCCGCCCTCGCCAAGGCCGCGCGCAACGCCGAGGAGATCCTCACCAAGGCGTCCGAGGACGCCCGCGAGACCACCCGCAAGGCCTCCGAGGAGGCCGAGCGGGTCCGCCGCGAGGCCGAGACCGAGGCCGACCGGCTCCGCGCCCTGGCCGAGGAGCAGGCCGACGAACTGCTCGGCTCGGCCAAGGACGACACCAAGGAGTACCGCGCCAAGACCGTCGAGCTCCAGGAGGAGGCGCGGCGGCTGCGCGGCGAGGCCGAGCAGCTGCGCGCCGAGGCCATCGACGAGGGCGAGCGGATCCGCGGCGAGGCCCGCCGCGAGGCCGTCCAGCAGATCGAGGAGGCGGCGAAGACCGCCGAGGAGCTGCTGACCAAGGCGCGTACCGACGCCGACGGGCTGCGCACCAAGGCCGGCGCCGAGAGCGAGCGGGTCAAGTCGGAGGCGATGGAGCGCGCCCAGACGCTCCGGACCCAGGCCGAGGAGACCCTTGAGCGCACCCGCGCCGAGGCCGAGCGGCTGCGCGCCGAGGCCGAGGAGCAGGCCGAGTCGGTCAGGGACGCGGCCGAGAAGGCCGCCGCGGCGCTGCGCGCGGACGCCGAGCGGGCCGCGGAGGCGCGCCGCGCGGAGGCCGCCGAGGAGCTGACCCGGCTGCACACCGACGCCGAGGCGAAGGTGGCGGCGGCCGGTGAGGAGCTCACCGACGCGCGTGCCGAGGGCGAGCGGATGCGGCGCGAGGCCGCCGAGGAGACGGAACGGCTGCGGACCGAGGCCGCCGAGCGCATCCGTACCCTCCAGGAACAGGCCGAGCAGGAGGCCGAGCGGCTGCGCGCCGAGGCCGCGTCGGACGCGTCCACGACGCGTACGGAGGCGGAGACCGCGGCGGTACGGCTCCGCACGGAGGCGGCCGAGGAGGCCGAGCGTCTCCGGTCGGAGGCCCAGGAGACCGCCGACCGGATGCGGGCCGAGGCCGCCGCGGCCGCCGAGCGGGTGGCCGCCGAGGCCGCCGAAGCGCTCGCCGCCGCGCAGGAGGAGGCCGTCCGGCGCCGCCGGGAGGCCGAGGAGACCCTCGAGTCGGCCCGTTCCGAGGCCGGCCGGGAGCGCGAGCACGCCCGCGAGCAGTCCGAGGAGCTCCTCGCCGCCGCCCGCAAGCGGGTCGAGGACGCGCAGGTCGAGGCGCAGCGCCTGGTCGAGGAGGCGGACGCGCGGGCGACCGAGATGGTCACCGCGGCCTCGCGAGCCGCCCAGGAGGTACGGGACTCGGTCGCGGGCCTGCGGGAGCAGGCCGAGGAGGAGATCGCCGGGCTGCGCAGCGCCGCCGAGCACGCGGCCGAGCGGACGCGTACCGAGGCGCAGGAGGAGGCGGACCGGGTCCGCGCCGACGCGCACGAGGAGCGGGAGCGGGCCACCGAGGACGCCGGCCGGGTCCGGGCGCGCGCCCACGAGGAGACGGAGGCCGCGAAGGCGCTGGCCGAGCGGACCGTCACGGACGCGATCGCCGAGGCGGAGAAGCTGCGGTCGGACACCGCGGAGTACGCCCAGCGGGTACGGACGGAGGCGACGGACTCCCTCGCCTCCGCCGAGCAGGACGCGGCCCGGACCCGTGCGGACGCCCGGGAGGACGCGAACCGGATCCGTTCGGAGGCCGCGGAGCGCGCCGAGTCGCTGGTCGGCGAGGCCCGTACGGAGGCGGAGCGGATCGCCGCCGAGGCGGAGCAGGTCCTCGACGAGGCCCGCAAGGCCGCCGACAAGCGGCGCAGCGACGCGGCCGAGCAGGCCGACGCGCTCCTCGCGCAGGCGACCGGCGAGGCCGAGCGGCTCACCGCCGAGGCGGTCGAGCTCATGGAGACCGCCGAACAGGACGCCCAGCGGCTGCGTACCGAGGCCGAACAGGTCAAGGCCGACGGGGAGGCGCACGCGGAGGCGCTGCGGGCCGCGGCCCTGGCCGACGGCGAGCAGGTCCTCGACGAGGCCCGCAAGGCCGCCGACAAGCGGCGCTCCGACGCCGCCGAACAGGCCGACGCGCTCCTCGCCGAGGCGACGAGCGAGGCAGAACGGCTCACCGCCGAGGCGGTCGAGCTCATGGAGACCGCCGAACAGGACGCCCAGCGCCTCCGTTCCGAGGCCGAACAGGTCAAGATCGACGGAGAGGCGCACGCCCAGGCACTGCGGGCCGCGGCCCTGGCCGACGGCGAGCAGGTCCTCGACGAGGCCCGCAAGGCCGCCGACAAGCGGCGCAGCGACGCCGCCGAACAGGCCGACGCGCTCCTCGCCGAGGCGACGAGCGAGGCAGAACGGCTCACCCGTGAGGCGAACGCCGAAGCCGAGCGCGTCACCCGTGAGGCCAACGCCGAGGCCGGACGCGTCACCCGTGAGGCCGGCGAGCTCGCCGACGCCGTCACGGCGGACGCGCGCGCCGAGGCCGAGGCAACGGTGGGTTCCGCGCGGCAGGACGCCGAGCGGATCCGTGCCGAGTCGGAGCGGCTGAGGGCCGACGCGGAGGCGGCGGCCGAGCGGATGCGGTCGGAGGCCCGCGAGGAGGCGGACCGCACGCTCGACGAGGCGCGCGAGGCCGGCGCCCGGAAGCGTTCCGACGCGGCCGAGCAGGCGGACCAGCTCATCGCCAAGGCCCAGGAGGAGGCACTGCGCGCCACCACCGAGGCCGAGACGCAGGCGGACACGATGGTCGGCGCGGCCCGCAAGGAGGCCGAGCGGATCGTCGCCGAGGCGACCGTCGAGGGCAACTCGCTGGTCGAGAAGGCCCGTACGGACGCGGACGAGCTCCTGGTCGGGGCGCGCGGTGACGCGACGGCCATAAGGGACCGGGCCGAGGAGCTGCGCAGCCGGGTCGAGGGCGAGATCGAGGAGCTGCACGAGCGGGCGCGCCGCGAGAGCGCCGAGCAGATGCGGACGGCGGGCGAGCGGGTCGACAACCTCGTGAAGGCCGCGACGGAGCAGCGCGCCGAGGCCGAGGAGAAGGCCAAGGAGCTGGTCTCCGAGGCGAGTTCGGAGGCGAGCAAGGTCCGTATCGCCGCGGTCCGCAAGGCGGAGGCGCTCCTCAAGGAGGCCTCACAGAAGAAGGCGTCGCTCATCGCGGAGGCCGAGGAGATCAAGGCGGAGGCCGAACGCATCAGGGCCGAGGCGCAGGCGGAGGCCGAGCGGACGGTCGAGGAGGGCCAGCGGGAGCTGGAGGTGCTGGTGCGCCGCCGCAAGGACATCAATGCCGAGATCTCCCGTGTCCAGGACGTCCTGGAGGCGTTGGAGTCTTTCGAGACGCCTTCCGCCGGGACGAAGTCGGCCGGGGCGGTGGGAGCCAAGGCGGGTGCGTCGGCGGGCTCCACTCGTTCGGGTGGCAAGCCCCAGGACGGCTAGCCACTCAAAAGGCTGGACATTCTCCAGATCAAACGGGCATACGCTCGATGACACGCCGCTTCGGCCCCTAGGATTCCCTCTAACACCTCACCGGTCTCATTCGACAGGAAACCCATGAGCGACACATCCTCCCCCTTCGGCTTCGAGCTCGTGCGGCGCGGTTACGACCGCGGTCAGGTGGACGACCGCATTACCAAGCTCGTGTCCGACCGTGACAGTGCTCTGTCCCGCATCACCTCTCTGGAGAAGCGCATCGAGGAACTCCACCTCGAGACGCAGAACGCCCAGGCGCAGGTCACCGACGCCGAGCCGTCGTACGCGGGACTCGGCGCCCGGGTCGAGAAGATCCTGCGGCTCGCCGAGGAGGAGGCGAAGGACCTGCGCGAGGAGGCCCGTCGCGCCGCCGAGCAGCACCGCGAGCTGGCCGAGTCGGCCGCCCAGCAGGTGCGCAACGACGCCGAGTCCTTCGCGGCCGAGCGCAAGTCGAAGGCCGAGGACGAGGGCGTCCGCATCGTCGAGAAGGCGCAGGGCGAGGCCAACACGCTGCGCGCCGAGGCGCAGAAGGACGCGCAGTCGAAGCGCGAGGAGGCGGACGCCCTCTTCGAGGAGACCCGCGCCAAGGCCGCCCAGGCCGCCGCGGACTTCGAGACCAACCTGGCGAAGCGCCGCGAACAGTCGGAGCGGGACCTGGCCTCGCGTCAGGCGAAGGCCGAGAAGCGCCTCGCGGAGATCGAGCACCGCGCCGAGCAGCTCCGCCTGGAGGCCGAGAAGCTGCGGACGGACGCGGAGCGCCGGGCCCGTCAGACGGTGGAGACCGCGCAGCGCCAGGCCGAGGACATCGTGGCCGACGCGAACGCCAAGGCCGACCGGATCCGTTCGGAGTCGGAGCGCGAGCTCGCGGCCCTGACGAACCGCCGCGACTCGATCAACGCCCAGCTGACCAACGTCCGCGAGATGCTGGCGACGCTGACCGGTGCCGCGGTGGCGGCGGCCGGCTCCCCGATCGACGACGAGCGTCCGGCGGGCGTTCCTGCCCAGCAGACCCGCTGACACTCCTGACGGCTCCGCAGCGTCGCCCGAAGCCCCCCGTCACTCCGGTGGCGGGGGGTTTTGCGCGCCCTTACGTTGGTACGCATGATCGAGCTTGAGGGCCTGACCAAGCGCTACGGGCCGAAGACGGCGGTCGACCACCTCTCGTTCCAGGTGCGTCCCGGCGTGATCACCGGCTTCCTCGGGCCGAACGGGGCGGGCAAGTCGACGACCATGCGGATGATGCTCGACCTGGACAACCCGACGAGCGGGACGGTCCGGATCGACGGCCGGCACTACCGGGACCTGGACGAGCCGCTGAAGTACATCGGGGCGCTCCTCGACGCCAAGGCGATGAACGGCGGCCGGTCGGCGTACAACAACCTGCTGTGTCTCGCGCAGTCGAACCGCATCCCGGAGCGCCGGGTGGGCGAGGTGCTGGACCTGGTGGGTCTGACGCCGGTGGCGCGGAAGAAGTCGAAGGGTTTCTCCCTCGGCATGGGGCAGCGGCTCGGCATCGCGTCCGCGCTGCTCGGCGATCCCGAGATCCTGATGTTCGACGAACCCGTCAACGGACTTGATCCAGAGGGAATTCACTGGATCCGAAATCTGATGAAGGCGTTGGCCGCCGAGGGCAGAACGATCTTCGTTTCCAGCCATCTGATGAGTGAAATGGCGCTGACGGCAGATCATCTGATCGTGATCGGGCAGGGAAAGCTGCTGGCCGACACGTCGATGGCTGATTTCATCCAGCAGAATTCCCGCAGTTATGTGAGGCTCCGTTCACCGCAGCAGGAACGGCTCAGGGACCTGCTGCACGCCAACGGATTCATCGCGGTCGAGGCCGGCAACGGCACCCTTGAGGTGGACGGGGTGGCGATCGAGAAGCTGGGCGAACTGGCGGCGGAGCACGGTCTCGTGCTGCACGAGCTGAGCTCCCAGCGCGCCTCGCTCGAAGAGGCGTTCATGCAGATGACGGCCGGTGCGGTGGAGTACCACGCGCACGGCACGGACGTGCACGGTGCCGGGCCGGCACCCGGCCCCCAGTGGAGCACGCCCTCCGGCCCCGCCTCCGACCCGACCTCTCAGGGAGCCTGACGATGGCAGCGGCATCCGCGGTCCTGCAGTCCGAGTGGACCAAGATCCGGACGGTGTCGTCGACCGTCTGGACGCTGGCGAGCGCCCTCCTCGTCACGGTGGCGATGAGCGCGGCGCTGTGCGCCTTGATGAGTTCCACCTTCGACGACCTGAGCGATCTGGAACGGGCCACCTTCGACCCGACCCTGATCAGCTTCTCCGGGATGATCCTGGGGCAGCTGGCGATGGTGGTCTTCGGTGTCCTGGTGGTGGGGACCGAGTACTCCTCCGGCATGATCCGCACCTCGCTCGCCGCCGTGCCGCAGCGCGCGACCTTCCTCTTCTCCAAGATCGCGGTGGCGGGCACCCTCGCGCTGGTGGTGGGTCTGGCGACGAGCTTCCTCTCCTTCTTCCTCGGGCAGGCTCTGCTCGGCGAGCACCGGACCTCGATCGGCGCGGACAACGTCCTGCGGGCGGTGATCGGCGGCGGGCTCTACATGGGTCTGATCGCGCTGTTCTCCATGGGTGTGGCGGCGATGCTGCGCTCGTCGATGCTGTCGCTCGGCATCCTGGTGCCGTTCTTCTTCCTGGTCTCGCAGATCCTGTCGGCGGTGCCGAAGGCGAAGGAGGTCGCCGCGTACTTCCCCGACCAGGCCGGGGCGAAGATCATGCAGGTCGTGCCGAACGCGATGAACTCGGAGGAGGCTGCGTACGGCCCCTGGGGCGGGCTCGGGATCATGCTGATCTGGGTGGCGGCCGCGCTGATCGGCGGCTACCTGGTGCTGAAGAAGCGGGACGCCTGACCCGTGGAAGAAGCGGACGCCTGACCCATGGGGGAAGCGGACGCCTGACCCGTGGGAAAAGCGCACGCCTGACCCGTGGGGGAAGCGCACGCCTGACCCGTGGGGGAAGCGGGACGTCCGACCCGTGGGGGAAGCGGGACGTCCGACCCCGTAGGGGATGACCAGGGATTCTCCCGGAGGTTTCCCTCCGCTTCGCCGGAACCGTCAATGGCTGGATAAGCTCCTAGCTCATACGGGGGGCTCCGGCCGAAGGCCGCCACGCCCCGACATGGATGCGACCGACCTGTCGATGGGGCTGCAGAATGATCGAGGCAGTCGGCCTGACGAAGCGCTACGGCGCCAAGACGGCCGTGTACAACCTTTCCTTCCAGGTGAGGCCCGGTGTCGTCACCGGCTTCCTGGGGCCCAACGGCTCCGGCAAGTCGACCACGATGCGCATGATCCTGGGCCTCGACCAGCCCACCGCCGGACACGTGACGATCGGCGGCCACCCCTTCCGGCAGCTGCCGAACGCTCCCCGGCAGGTCGGCGCGCTCCTCGACGCCAAGGCGGTGCACGGCGGGCGGAGCGCGCGCAACCATCTGCTGTCGCTGGCGCAGCTCGCCGGCATCCCGGCGCAGCGCGTCGACGAGGTCCTCGGCGTGGTCGGCCTCCAGGACGTGGCCAGGCGGCGCTCCAACGGCTTCTCGCTCGGCATGGGCCAGCGGCTCGGCATCGCGGCGGCGCTCCTCGGCGACCCGCAGGTGCTGCTCTTCGACGAGCCGGTCAACGGCCTGGACCCGGAGGGCATCCTCTGGGTCAGGAACCTGATGAAGAAGCTGGCCTCCGAGGGCCGGACGGTCTTCGTCTCCAGCCACCTCATGAGCGAGATGGCGCTGACGGCGGACCACCTGATCGTGATCGGCCGGGGGCAGCTGCTCGCGGACATGAGCGTCACGGACTTCATCTCGGCGAACTCCGCCGACTTCGCCCGGGTGCGGACCCCGGGGACCGAGCCGGGGCAGCGCGAGAAGCTGACGGCGGCGCTGATGGAGGCCGGCGGCCAGGTGATGTCCGAGCCGGACGGCGCGCTGCGGGTGACGGGCCTGCCGCTGCCGAGGATCAGCGACCTGGCGCACGACGCGGACGTACGGCTCTGGGAGCTGTCCCCGCACCAGGCCTCCCTCGAAGAGGCGTACATGCGTCTGACGCAGGGCGCCGTGGACTACCGCTCCACCGACGACAAGCTCGCGCACCTCCAGCCGCCCGTGCAGCACCCGGGGCAGCCTGGGTACGGGATGCCGCCCCAGCCGCCGGTGGTCCAGGACGTGCCGCAGCAGGGCTGGTACGCCCCGCCGCCGCCCGGACAGAACCCGTACACCTCCCCGCAGCAGCAGCCTCAGCCGAGCGACACCCCCAAGGACGCCCGATGACCGCCCCCGCTCCGTACCACCACGCCCCGCAGGGCTACGTCTCCCCCATCCCGGTGCGCCGGGCGCACCTCGGTGACGCGCTGGCCTCCGAGTGGACGAAGATCCGCTCGGTGCGGTCGACGATGTGGACGCTGGGAGTGACGATCCTGCTCATGGTCGGCATCGGCCTGGGCGTGGCGGCGATCGCCGCGGCCTCCGAGGCGCCGATGGGCGACGAGGCCGCGCTCGGCTTCGGCTTCTTCGGGATGCTGCCCGCCTCGATCTGCGTGATCACCCTCGGGGTGCTGACGATCTCCTCCGAGTACGGCACGGGCATGATCCGCACGACCCTGACGGCCTGCCCCAGCCGGGCCCGGGTGCTCACGGCGAAGGCCGTCGTCTTCTTCCTGCTGGTCTTCTCGCTCACCACGGTGATCGCCGCGCTCGTGGCCGTGGCACAGGTCTCCATCGTCGACGCGGCGGAGCCGACGGCCATGGAGTGGCTGCGGGCGACGATCGGCGCGGGCGCCTATCTGGCGCTGCTCGGACTGCTGTCGATGGCGGTCGGCACCCTCGTCCGGCACTCGGCGGGCGCGATCACCGTGATGATCGGTGTGCTGCTGCTGCCGCTGGTGGCGGCGATGTTCATGTTCTCCGAGTCGCTCAGGTCGGTGCAGCAGTTCCTGCTGACGTACTCGATCCCCTCGCAGATGATCTCCCTGTACAGCGACGCCGCCCCGTTCGGCGAGGACGGCCCGGCGGGCTGGGAGCCGCTGCTGATCATGTTCGCGTGCACGGCGGTGGTGTTCGCCGGCGCGTTCGCCCTGCTGAACAAGCGGGACGTGTAGCCGCCCTCAGTACTTCGGCGCGTTCCGGGACCGCTGCACCCTGCTGGTGCGGCGGTCCTTCGCGTTCCAGCACGCCTTGTGCCAGTGGCGCCGGTCGTCCACTCCGCCGTACTCGGGCCAGGCGACGACGTGCGGGGCTCCGCCCGGGATCTCCTGGTCGCAGCCGGGGCAGCGGTAGCGCTTGCCGGGTGAGCTCGCCCCGGCGACGAGGCGTACGTACCACTCCTCGCCCTGCCAGGTCTCCGTGCGCTGTACGCCGCCGTACCGGTCGCCGTGGTCGCCCCGTTGCTGCTGTTCGGGCTTCTCGCCGCCTCGGGAGCGGTTGTGGCGCGGGGACACGGGCACACCTCACTGGGTCTGGGAACACGGACCGTCTTCCAAGCCTACGGGCCGTGACGCGGTGCCCCGGGCCCCCTCCGGGACGGCTTAGCCGAAAATCGCAAGAACTTCATGAACGGCCGTTGCCTTTGGCACGTGTCAGACGTTGTTGCCAGTGCGAGGGGAGATACGCGTCGGCCGCAAGGAGGCAGAAGGCGATGCGCGTGGGTACGTTCGTTCTGGCCGCCCAGTTCCCGGGCCAGGGACAGGGTGAGGCGCTGCACCGGGCGGTGCGGACCGCCGAGGTCGCCGAGGAGGCGGGGCTCGACTCGGTCTGGCTGGCCGAGCACCATTTCGTGCCGTACGGGGTCTGCCCGTCGGCCGTGACACTGGCCGCGCTGCTCCTGGGCCGCACCCGGCGACTGCGGGTGGGCACGGCGGTGAGCGTGCTGCCGACCGTCCATCCGGTCTCCCTGGGTGAGCAGGCGGCGCTGCTGCACCTCACCTCGGGCGGCAGGTTCACCCTGGGGGTGGGCAGGGGCGGTCCCTGGGTCGACCTGGAGGTGTTCGGCGCGGGTCTCGACGCGTACGAGAACGGGTTCCCCGAATCGCTCGATCTGCTGCTGCGCTGGCTCACCGAGCCGCGCGTCGGCGCCGAGGGCGAACGATTCTCCTTCCGCGAGGTCGCGGTGGTGCCCCGTCCCGACGAGCTGATCGGCGGGGACCCGTCGCCCGAGGTCGTGGTGGCCTGCACCTCGCCGAAGAGCGTGCGACTCGCAGCGGAGCGCGGTCTCCCGATGTTGCTCGGCATGCACTGCGGTGACGAGAACAAGGCCGAGATGGTCGCGGCCTGGACGCGGTACGCGCGGGAGGCCGGGCGGAATCCCGACGACATCGCGCGGATCGGGTCCTGCCACGTCTCGGCGGGGGTGACGCAGCTCGCGGACCGGGGGGCGGACGCGGCGGAGGCGCTGGTGAAGGCGATGCCGGGCTGGCTGAAGCAGGGTCTCGACGCGCATGTCACGGTCGACGGCCGGCTCCGGTCGATGCGGGACCCCGTGGCGTACACGGAGCTGCTGTGCGGTCTGCATCCGGTGGGCACGCCCCGGCGGGCCGCGGACCGGCTGGCGGCGACGGCGGAGCGTACGGGCATCACGCGCTTCGCCCTGCTCGCCGAGGGCTCGGGCGACCTCGCGGCGACCGAGGAGAACGTCCGGCGGCTCGGCGCGGAGGTGCTGCCGCTCCTGGTGTGAGGCGGACCGTGAGGCCGTGTGAGAGGCCCGTCCGGGAGGGCTTTCAGGGCCGGGACCGTGCCGCCGCTCCGGCATCGCTGCGTGGTCGACGCGTGTCGGCACGCGTCGACCACGTCTCCCGCGACGCGGAGCGGCGGCACCATGTCTCAGCAGTCGCGCAGTGTCGGCGACTGGTTCAGCAGCTGCCCCCGTACGGACGTGAAGCGGGCGAGCCGCTCGTCCACCGCCGGGTCCAGCGGGAACACCGCCACGCGGTGGCAGTTCTGGAAGGCGAGACGCACCCCGAAATGCCGCTGCAGCGCACCACGAATGGCGTCGCTGGCGAGCGCGCGCAGCAGCTGACCACGTGCCTGCTCATTCGGCGGCGGCGTCTGGTTGTCGGCGAACTCTCCGCCGTCGACCTTCAGCTGGGCCACCAGAGAACTGATCATCTCCCATGCGTAGGGCAGGGAGGTCCGGACGCAGTCGACGAAGTCGGCTTCGTCGACCTCGCCTCGCTCGGCCTGTTCCAACAGTGCCGGTGAGACGTCGAGCGACATGGGTTCTCCTCTCGCGACCCCGCGGACGGGGTCTTGCGGGCAGGGCGAGGACCGGTCGGCCGAACACGCAGCGTGCGCGGACGACGACCTCCAGCTTCCACGGTAAGCGCGCGGTCCTGCCCGCACCAGGAGATTGGGAACACAACCGGCTGATAACCGACGGGTGTTCGGCTCAGGATCATGCCCCGGCGCCCTCCGGCCGATGCCCGAATCGCGCGGAAGAGCGCCCGTCTTGTAGCGTTGCGGACCATGCGTCTCGTCATTGCCCGTTGCTCCGTGGACTACGCGGGCCGGCTCACGGCCCACCTGCCCTCCGCGCCCCGTCTGATCCTCGTCAAGGCAGACGGAAGCGTCTCCATCCACGCGGACGACCGGGCGTACAAACCGCTCAACTGGATGTCGCCGCCGTGCACGCTCAAGGAGGGTGCCGACGGTGAGGCGGGCATCTGGACCGTGATCAACAAAGCGGGCGAGAAACTGATCATCACGATGGAGGAGATCCTCCACGACTCCTCGCACGAGCTGGGTGTGGACCCGGGTCTCATCAAGGACGGCGTAGAGGCGCACCTGCAGGAGCTCCTCGCCGACCGCATCGAGACCCTCGGCGAGGGGTACACCCTGATCCGCCGCGAGTACCCGACCGCCATCGGCCCGGTGGACATCCTGTGCCGGGACTCGGACGGCGCGACGGTCGCGGTGGAGATCAAGCGGCGCGGCGAGATCGACGGCGTCGAGCAGCTGACCCGCTACCTGGAGCTGCTCAACCGCGATCCGCATCTGGCGCCGGTGCGGGGCGTCTTCGCGGCGCAGGAGATCAAGCCCCAGGCGCGGGTGCTCGCGACGGACCGCGGCATCGGCTGCGTGGTCCTGGACTACAACGCGATGCGCGGCATCGAGGACGACAAGCTGCGGCTGTTCTGAGCGGTGTACGACGACGGCCCCGGGTGCGGTGGAACGCACCCGGGGCCGTCGTCGTACCCGTCGGTCGTACGCCGTCGGGGCAGGTCCGTCAGGCGGGCGTCTCCGCGCTCGTGGAGTCGGCCGGGGCGGTCGGGGCGCCGAGGGTCGAGGAGGCGGAGTCGCTGGGGCCGCTCTCCTCGGTCGTCGAGCTGCTCGGGCTCGGCGTGCTCGTCTCGCTGCTGGTCGAGGGCGTCGGCGTCGGTGAGGTGGTGGTCGTCGGGGGTTTCGGCGAGGTGGTCGTCGGCGCCGGGCGCGTGGTCGTCGGGCGCGGCCCGCTCGTCGTGGTGGGAGCCGTCGGCGGCTCCGTGGTCCCCGTGGGGGACGTCGTCGCCGTCGGGGAGTCCGACGGCGTCGACGAGCCGGTGGCGCCGGGGCTCGTGGAGGAGGACGGCGACGCGCTCCCGGATCCGGACGGGCTCGGGGAGCCGGAGTGGGTGGGGTCGCCGGTCTCGCCCGGCTTCCCCGCCTCGCCCTCGGCCGGCGGCTCCTCGCCGTCCGTGCCGTCCGCACCGTCGTCGACGGGGTCATCGGTCGCGGTGCTGTCGGAGGTGACGCGGTCGACGGCCGGGTCGTCGCCGCTGCCGGAGGTGGCCCCGAGGGTCACCACGGTGCCGAGGACGGCGACGAGGAGCGCGCCCGCGCCGACGGCGGCGAGGTTGCGGCGCGCGCCGGTGAGGATGCCGCTCTTGAGGCTGCGGCGGCCGTCGCCGTGGTCGGTGTCGGGGCGGGTGACGAGCGTCGGGCCCTTGTCGGCGAAGTCGGGGAACGCGAACGCCGGCACGGCAGCGGCCTCGGTCTGCCCCACCGGGCCGACCGGCGGAGCGGTCTGTACCGGCCCGAGCGGCAGGGCGGCCGTGACGGCTTCCCTGCCCTGGCGTGCGGCCGGGCCGCGCAGGGCCGGGGTGCCGCGGGGCGGCGAGACGGGCCCCTCGGCGCGGGCGCCGGCCGGGGCGCCGTGGTCTCCCGCGAGGTCGGCGACGAGGGCGAGCGCCCGGCGGCCGGCGACGGTGCCGCGCTTGTCGGCGAGCACCCCGCGCATGCCGATGGAGGCCTCCAGCTCTGCGCGGGCCCGCTCCAGGTTGCCGGTGCAGAGGGCGAGGACACCGAGCTCGTGGTGGAAGTAGGCCTCCTCGGCGACCTCTCCGGTGAGCCGGGCGGCCTCCTGCCCGGCGCGCAGGGCGCGTTCCCAGGCGCCCCAGTGCAGTCCCGCGGCGAAGGCGGGGGCGGCGGCGCGGGCGAGCAGGACGGCGGTGGCGCGGTGTTCGGCGGTCACCTCCGCGTCGGCCGCGGGGGCGGTCCCCGAACCGACGCAGACGGCCAGGGCGGCGAGGAGGGCGTCGGACTCGGCGGCGGCCCGCTCCGGGGTGACGGACGGGTGGGTCGTCCACCAGGCGTAGTGCTGGGCGACGGTGTGGGCGCGGTCGGCGGCCTCGGTCCCGTACCCCTGGGCGAGCAACTGGGTGAGGACACCGACGGCGAGCCGGTAGCGGGGGCCGACCGGGGAGAGCAGGCCGCAGGCCATCAGCTCGCCGAGGGCCGCGTCGGCGTGGGTGTCGCCGACCAGGGCCGGCAGATGGGCCTGGTGCGGGACCTCGCCGCCGAGGGCGACGGCGAAGCGCAGGGTGGTCTGGGCGGACCGGCTGAGCCGGGAGGCGAGCAGAGCTGCGGGCGCGGCGCCCTCGCCGAGGCTGGGGAGCGGTATCTCGCGCAGTTCGACGTCGTGGTCCTCGACTCCGTCGAAGGCCGCTGCGGCGACGGCGGCCACCGCGGCGGGGTCGGCGGGCCCGAAGGCCTCTTCGAGGGCGCCGAAGGCGTCGAACTCGGCCGGGGTGACGCGGAGCCGGTCGCGCTGCCGGAGCAGTGCCCCGGCCTGGACGAACCGCAGCGGCAGGCCCTCGGACTCGAACCACAGGTCGCCGGCCCAGTTGGCCTCGTCGTCGGTGAGGGTACGTCCCGCGGCGCTCTCCAGGAGCTTCAGGGCGGCGCCGCGGCCGAGGCCCGCGAGGTGGAGCTCCTCGACGTGGGCTTCGGGTGAGGGCGCCGGGACGTCGGGTCCCGCGGCGAGGAGGAAGGCGCATTCGGGGGCGGCGGCGAGGAGCTCGTCGAGGGCGGCGCCGCCGAACTCCAGGTCGTCGACGACGACGACGGCGCCGACGTCGCGGAGCCGGTCGGGGATTTCGGCGCGGCCGGGCCGGTGCTCGGGGGCGTACCGGACGGCGGCGAAGAGCTCGTGGAGGAGTTCGGCCGGGGTGCGGTGGTGGCCGGACAGCCGGACGACTCCGTCGGGGGCGAGGCCCGCGCAGTCGGCGGCGACGGCGTCGAGGAGGGCGGTGCGGCCGGATCCGGCGGGGCCGGTGAGGCGCGCGGAGCGGCCGCGGCCGAGGATGGCGGCGAGGCGCTCGCGCTCCTCCTGGCGTTCGAGGAGGGGCAGCGCGGGCGCGGCCGGGCCGGGCGGGACGGCCGGGGCGGCGGCGCGGGCGGCCTCGGCGCGCTCCTCGGGGGTACGGGGGCGGGGGGCGGCGGATTCCTGTCCTGGCGGGCAGGGCTCGATCTCGCTGCCGTCCACGGGGTTGACGGTGACGAGCAGGTCGCCGGAGAGGATCCGGACGACGCGGGCACGCGCGGGTGCGGGCGCGGATGCGGGCGTGCCGCGTCCCTGGCGGGCGCCTTCGCCCTCGGAGTCGTGTCCGTACTCCTCCGGCCCCCGGTTGATCGGGTCCATGGTCCAAGCCCCCAAGAAGCGGTGTCCGGTGCCCGCCGGGTGGTTCCGTCAATGTGCAGGCGACCGAACCCTAGACCGTGGTCAGGCGCCCGGGAACAGGTGGGGTGCCCCGGAGACCAAGACGTCATGGTCTTGTGAGGATTGAGCGTGACGCCTGGTTCACACAGCGGCTTCACACGCCCGCACCCGTGCAGCGGCTTCACACGCCCACACCCGTGCAGCGGCTTCACACGCCCGCACCCGTACGGCTGCCTCACGCCCGCACCCGTGCGGGCACCGCCGGGTCCGCCACCTCGAGGTCCGTCAGACCCGGGGCAGGGACTCCAGGGCGAGGCCGCCCTCGATGGCGAGGATGCGGTGCAGCCGGGTGGCGACGAGCAGCCGCTGCATCTGGGGCGGCACCCCGCGCAGCACGAGGCGCCTGCCGCAGCGGCCGGCCCGTCGGTGAGCGCCCATGATCACGCCGAGTCCGGTCGCGTCCCAGGAGTCGAGGCCGGTCAGGTCGAGCACCAGGTCGCCGACGCCGTCGTCGACCGCCGAGTGCAGGACCGTACGGGCGTCCGCCGCGCTGCGGACGTCGAGGCGGCCCCCGACGACCAGCTCGACGTGGTCGCCCCTGATATGCATATGTGCTCCCCGAGAGTGCTCCGTCTTCGCAACAACTGACTGCCGTGACAGCAGAAGCGTTGCGCCTTGTCAGCGAACCGGTACCTGAATTCACCCCACGGGGTGAGGCGGGGTGGCGGGTCCGGCTCAGTACTTGTAGAAGCCCTGCCCGCTCTTGCGGCCGATGTCACCCGCGTCCACCATCCGGCGCATCAGCTCCGGCGGTGCGAACTTCTCGTCCTGGGACTCGGTGTAGATGTTGTTGGCGGCGTTCACCAGGATGTCGATGCCGGTGAGGTCGGCGGTGGCGAGCGGGCCCATGGCGTGACCGAAGCCGAGCTTGCAGGCGATGTCGATGTCCTCGGCGGTGGCGACGCCCGACTCGTGGAGCTTGGCGGCCTCGACGACGAGGGCGGAGATGAGCCGGGTGGTGACGAAGCCGGCGACGTCGCGGTTGACGACGATGCAGGTCTTGCCGACGGACTCGGCGAACTCCCGGGCGGCGGCGAGGGTCTCGTCGCTGGTCTTGTAGCCGCGGACGAGCTCGACGAGCTGCATCATCGGCACCGGCGAGAAGAAGTGGACGCCGACGACGGCCTCGGGACGCTCCGTCACCGCGGCGATCTTGGTGATCGGGATCGCGGAGGTGTTGGAGGCGAGGACGGCGCCATCCTTGACGATCTTGTCGAGCGAGCGGAAGATCTCGTGCTTGACGTCGAGGTTCTCGAAGACGGCCTCGACGACGATGTCCGCGTCGGCGACGGCTTCGAGCTCGGTGGTGGCGGTGATCCGGCCGAGCGCGGCCTCGGCGTCGGCGGCGTCCAGCTTGCCCTTGGCGACGAACCGCTCGTACGACGCCTTGATGCCGTCGGTTCCACGAGTGAGGGCGGCGTCGGTGACGTCACGCAGGACGACGTCCCAGCCCGCCTGTGCCGAGACCTGTGCGATGCCGGACCCCATGAGTCCGGCCCCGATGACGGCGAGCTTCCTGGCCACGATGTTCCACCCCTTAACGCCTGTTCACTTCTGGCTCTCCGGCGGAGATTAGCGGTCGGGAGCCGCCATGTGACCGTGAAGTAATGCGCGTCACGCCCTCTTTGACGGACGTCACACTCACAACACCCCGTTCGGGCTCCCGCACGGTCGCCACATACCCCATGGGGGTATACAGTCGAGCGCACTCGTCCGGCTGCCGTCGTTCGGGAGGAGGTGCCGTCATGCGTCCGTACGCCCCGGGGACCGTCCCCGCTCCGCTGCTCCTGCTCACCGGCATGGTCAGCCTCCAGTTCGGCTCCGCCTTCGCGAAACGGCTCTTCGAGCAGACCGGCCCGGCCGGAGCGACCCTGCTGCGGCTGCTCATCGCCGCCACCCTGCTCTGCCTGCTCTCCCGGCCCGCGCCCCGGCTCCTGCGCAGCCACTGGCGACTGCTGCTCCCCTACGGGGCCGTCTTCGCCGTGATGCAGTTCTCCTTCTACGAGGCGACCTCACGGCTCCCACTCGGAGTGGTGGTGACCCTGGAGTTCAGCGGCCCGCTGCTGCTCGCCGCCCTCACCTCGCGCCGCGCGCTCGACCGGATCTGGGTGGCGCTCGCGGGTACCGGCCTGCTCGTCCTCGGCGGCACGAAGGGCATGGACGACCCGGTCGGCCTGGCCGCGAGCCTGCTCACCGGAGCGGCGCTCACCGGCTACATCCTGCTGGGGGCCCGGGTCGGCAGGGCCGTACCCGGCGGCTCGGGCCTGGCCGTCGGGCTCGCGGTCGCCGCCGTCCTCGCGCTGCCCACCGCGCCCGTCCTCGGCCTGCCCTCCCCCGGTGTCCTGCTGGAACCGGGGGTCCTCGGGGCGGCCCTCGCGGTGGCCGTCCTGACGACGGTGGTGCCGTTCTCCCTGGAGTTCGCCGCGCTGCGACGGATGCCCCCGAGGGTCTTCGCCGTCCTGTCGACGGTGGAGCCGGTCATCGCCGCCCTGGTCGGCCTCGCCCTGCTCGGCGAGCGGCTCTCCTGGGTCCAGTGGGTCGCCGTGCTCTGCGTGGTGGGCGCGGCCGTCGGCACGGGCCGGAGCTCCGCCACGTCGCCGGACACGCCCCCCGCATCGCCCGATCGATCCCCGTCCCGGAAGAACGGAGTGCACACGTGACCAGCACGACAAGCCCTCTCGCCCCTCGGGGGCGCACGGTCCCGGCCGGCCGGGTCGCGCCCCTCCTGGAGACCGTCTCCCCCACGTCCCGCTCGGCGCTCCTCGTCGCGGGCGGGTACTTCGACACGGCCGTCGGCATCGGCGCCTTCTCGCTCAACTCCTTCGCCCTGGCCCAGGAGACGGGTGCCGCCGCGCGCCGGCTCCACCGGGGCAACAAGGTGCTCTACGACGTCATCGTCAACGACCTCGGGATGTCCTGTTCCACCGACGTCTGCACGCTGCCGGCCGCGGGCCCCGCCGAGACCGACCTGACCCCGCTCACGGCCGCGGCCGCCGAGGCGGGGACGGACTTCACCGTCACCCGCGAGCGGAACCTGCGCAACCGCGCCGCCCGCTCGATGAAACGGTGGCTGCGCGAACCGGCGGCCCAGCCGCTGTTCTCCCTCGACGGGGACGAGATCGTCTTCCGCTCCCGCCAGTACGAGAAGGTGCTCGCCGGGGTCGTCAAGGGCGATCACGTCGTGCCCCGCTGCCCGTTGATCGTCGCCGAGTACTTCGCGCGCTACTTCGCCCGGCTGCGGGCCTTCCCCGACTGCGCCCACCGCCATGTGATCGACATCAACTCGCTCGCCGACCGGGACAAGGTGACCAAGGGCGCCGAGATCTACCTCCGCACCCTGGGCACGCCCGAGGAGGAGATCGTGCTGGTCTTCGCCGACGCGGCCTGCGCCGATCCGACGGCCCTGACCTACACCGCGTACGACTTCTGACCACCCGCCCCAGCGGAAGAGGGAGAGAACCGGCATGGCCACGATCTATCTCGACCACCAGGCGACCACCCCGATGGACCCGGCGGTCGTCGAGGCGATGAACTTCGCCGCCACCCACTGCTACGCCAATCCGTCCAGCCCGCACGCCGCCGGCATCCGCGCCTTCCGCGAGGTCGAACGGGCCCGCGGGGCGGTCGCCCGGCTCATCGGGGCGGGGCGCAGCGAGATCTACTTCACCTCCGGCGCGACGGAGGGCAACAACCTGGCGATCAAGGGCGTCGCCGCGAGGACGGGCGGGCCCCGCCATGTGGTGACGACGGCGGTGGAGCACAAGTCCGTGCTCGACACGTGCCGTTCGCTGCGGGAGGCGGGGCACGAGGTGACGGTGCTGCCGGTCGACGGCGAGGGCCGGATCGATCCGGGGCGGGTGGCGGCGGCGCTGCGGCCGGACACCGCGCTGGTCTCGGTGATGCTCGCGAACAACGAGATCTCCACGGTCCAGCCGGTGGCGGAGATCGGCGCGATCACCTGCGCGGCGGGTGTTCCGCTCCACTGCGACGCGACCCAGGGGGTGGGCTCGCTGCCGGTGGACGTGCGGACGCTCGGCGTCGACCTGCTGACGTTCTCCGGCCACAAGATCTACGGCCCGAAGGGCGTAGGCGTGCTGTACGTCTCCAACCGGCTCTCGGACCGGGCGCCGCTGGCGCCGCTGCTGCACGGCGGCGGCCAGGAACGCGGACTGCGCGCGGGCACGCTCAACACCGCCGCGGTCATCGGCCTCGGCGCGGCCGTCGGAGTGCTCGCGGCGGGCCGGGAGGAGGAGGCGGTACGGCTCGCGGGGCTGCGGGGCCGGTTCCTGACGGAGCTGGCGCACCGGGTCCCGTACACGCTCAACAGCGGTACGGGACCGGGCTTCCTGCCGCACGCGGTGAACCTGTCCTTCCCGGACGTGGACGCGCAGCAGCTGCTCCTGGAGGTCGCCGGCCTCGCCGTCTCGACGGGCTCGGCCTGCAACAGCTCTGCGCAGGAGCCCTCGCACGTCCTGCGGGCGATCGGGCTGCCGCCCGAGCGGATCCGGGGCAGCGTGCGGATCGCGTTCGGCCGCTTCAGCACGGAGGCGGAGGCGGTCCGCGCCGCCCACGCGCTCGCGGCGGTCGCGGGCGCCCGTCCGCCGGTGACGGCCTAGGTCCTGTCTTTCCTCACGTACTCCGTATCCGTCAGCGCTCGCGCGCGGCGTACGTCAGCACCCGCTCGCTCAGGAGCTCCTCGATCTCGTCGAGGAGCACGAGGGCCTTGCGCGAGACGGCGGTCGCCTTGCCGCCCGTGGTCATCTCGCGGGTGATGCAGCCGACGACGGTGTCCTGGCCGCCGGGACCGACGCCGACTTCGAGCTCGACGAGAACGCCCGGTGGCGTCTCCTGAACGGACTCGACGACATCAGCCTCACCCCTGCCGATGACGCTCGCCCCCGGCCGGCTCGACGCGCTCTCGCACCTCATGCCGTTCCGCTACCTGGTGGACGCGGTCCGCGAGGCGTACGTCGGCCACTACACGACACCGGCCCTGCTGTACGGGGTGCTCGTCGCCCTGGGTGTGGCGGCACTGGCCGTGACGGTGGGCACAAGGACGTTCCGAAGCGCCGGCGCATAACTAGGCTTGGCCCCATGGTCAATCTGACGCGCATCTACACCCGTACCGGCGACCAGGGCACCACCGCCCTCGGCGACATGAGCCGGACCGCAAAGACGGATCCGCGGATCTCGGCCTACGCCGACGCCAACGAGGCCAACGCCGCCATCGGGACGGCGATCGCCCTCGGGCAGCTCGACGAGGAGGTCGTGAAGGTCCTCGTCCGGGTCCAGAACGACCTGTTCGACGTGGGAGCGGACCTCTGCACGCCGGTGGTGGAGGACCCGAAGTACCCGCCGCTGCGGGTGGAGCAGTCGTACGTCGACAAGCTGGAGGCCGACTGCGACCGCTTCCTGGAGGAGCTGGAGAAGCTGCGCTCCTTCATCCTGCCCGGCGGCACACCCGGCGCTGCCCTGCTGCACCAGGCGTGCACGGTGGTCCGGCGGGCGGAGCGCTCCACCTGGGCGGCCCTGGAGATCCACGGGGAGACGATGAACACCCTCACCGCCACCTACCTCAACCGCCTCTCAGACCTGCTCTTCATCCTTGCCCGTACGGCGAACAAGGAGGTCGGGGACGTGCTCTGGGTCCCGGGCGGGGACCGCTGAACCATGGCGTGAAGCGTCGTGCGCAGTGCCGTGCGAAGCCTCGCCCGACGTACCGTGCGCGCGACCGTGCGGCAGATCGCGCGAGAGCCCGTGCGGCGCCTTCTTCGGCCAGATCGCGTAGCTGAGCGCGATCAGGCCGTGGATGCCCGCCGCCCGCCAGGCGAAGAAGATCCAGCTCCGCAGCCCGTCCGTGTTCCCGTCGTCGCCGACGTACCAGATCGCCAGGAGCAGCAGGCCCGAGGCGACGGCGGCGGCGACCACCGAGCCCAGCCAGACCGCGCCCTCGTGCCGGGCGCGCGCCATGCCGTACCGCGGCGGCTTCACGGGCGGCGGCGCACCGCCGAAGCGATGGGCGGCGTGGCCGTCGAGCCACTTCACGGTCCGGTGACCGTGACCGACGGTGTAGCCGATGTAGACGGCGGCGAGGCCGTGCTTCCAGCTGGGATCGGCGCCGTTCTTCAGGTCGATCGCGGTGACGACGAGGAGCAGCACCTCCAGGAGCGGCTCGCACAGCAGCAGGGCGACACCCGTCCGGGGCATCTTCAGGAGGTAGCGGGCAGCGAGACCCGCGGCCAGCAGGACCCAGAAACCGATCTCACAGACGACGATCAGCGTGACGATCACGACGGTTCCCCTTTCGGTTCCCCCTCAGCGTCCCGTGGGATCCGGCCGCGTTCGTCGTCGCCGGTGACGAAGTGCGTCTACATCGTTCGACGGAGGGCCGGATCGGCCCGGACGAGGAGGTCCCCCGGCGGGCGGCCGTGTTGGATGAGTACGTGACGCTCCCCAGCCCCGCACTCCCCCGCCCCCACCGCGTCGACCTGCTCATCGCGGTCTGCGGACTCGCCGGCGGGCTGCTCCTGTGGTCGTTCGGGCTGTACGTGACGCACGACCACGTCTTCGGGCAGCGCTGGGCGACGCTGATCCCGCTGACCGTGATGGCCGCGACGGAGGCGCTGCGCCGTACCGCTCCGCGGTTCGCCCTGATCGTCGCCACCCTCGCGATCGTCGGCGACCAGCTCACCAACGGCAATCTCGCCACGGTTCTGATGTTCACGGACGTGGTCTACGCGGCGGTGCTGTACGGCACACCCGCCCAGGCCCGGCGCATCCCGTACGTCATGGGACTGATCACCGTCACGACGGCGGTCGTCTGCCTGGTCTGGTGGCAGAACGCCATCGCGCTGCTCGTGGGCGCGCTCACCGGCATGGTCTCCTTCCTGCCCGCGGTGACGGGCTCGATCGTGCGCAACCACCGGAACGCGGCGGAGGCCGCCCGGCTGCGCGCCGAGCAGACGGCGCTGCTCGCCGAGATGGACCGGGCGCAGGCGGTGGTGGCGGAGCGGGCCCGGATGGCACGGGAGCTGCACGACATGGTGGCGAACCATCTCTCGGCGATCGCGATCCACTCGACGGCGGCGCTCTCCCTCGACGATCCGGGGACGACCCGGCAGGCCCTCACGGTGATACGGGAGAACAGCGTGGCGGGTCTGGAGGAGATGCGGCGGCTCATCGGGCTGCTCAGGGACAGCGGCGCGGAGACGGAGCCGGCCGCCGCGCCCACCCTGGCCGCCCTCGACGCGCTGGTCGCGCAGGCGGGGCCGAACGGCGACCCCGCCGGGCTGACCTTCGTCCTGGACGACACCCGGGAGTCGGCGGGAGCGCTGCCGGCTCCGGTGGAGCTGGCCGCGTACCGGATCGTGCAGGAGGCGCTGACGAACGCCCTCAAGCACGCGGCCCCCGGCGAGGTGCGGATCACGCTCGTACAGGGTCCGGACGCCCTCTCCGTGGAGGTGACGAGTCCGTACGGGGAGCGCCCGGGGCCGACCGCCCCGGGTTCGGGGGCGGGCCTGGTGGGGATGCGGGAACGGGTGGCCCTGCTCGACGGGGCCTTCGAGGCCGGTCCGGTGTCGGACGGCGAGGGGCGGAAGCGATGGCGGGTACGGGCGGAGCTGCCCATGGACAGGAACGAGGAGGACAGGACATGACGGTGCGGGTGGTGGTCGCCGAGGACCAGAGCGCGGTGCGGGCGGGGCTCGTCCTCATCCTCCGCAGCGCGCCGGACATCGAGGTGGTCGGGGAGGCCCCGGACGGCGAGCGCGCGGTGGAGCTGGCCCGCGAACTCCGGCCGGATCTGGTCCTGATGGATGTGCAGATGCCGCGGATGGACGGGGTGACGGCGACGGGGATCGTGGTCACGGAGGGCCTCGCCGACGTTCTGGTCCTGACCACCTTCGACCTGGACGAGTACGTGTTCGGGGCGCTGCGGGCGGGCGCGTCGGGTTTCCTGCTGAAGAACGCGGACGCGCGGGAGCTGATCGAGGCGGTACGGACGGTGGCGCGCGGCGAGGGCCTGATCGCCCCCGCGGTGACCCGCCGTCTCATCGCCGAGTTCGCGGCACCGAGCCGTCCCGTACGGACGTCGGATCCCGGGATCCTCGCGTCGCTCACACCCCGGGAGCGCGAGGTGCTCTCCGCCCTCGGGCAGGGTCTGTCGAACGCGGAGATCGCGGTACGGCTCGACATGGCGGAGGCGACGGTGAAGACGCACGTCAGCAAGGTGCTGGGGAAGCTGGAGCTGCGGAGCAGGGTCCAAGCGGCGGTGCTGGCCCAGGAGTTGGGCGTCTGACAGAACGGCGGTGACGTTGGTCTGGACCTCTTGACGATTGGTACAGACCTTCCTACGCTCGCGGGGCGCGCGCATCTTCACGGACCACCCCCACCCATGTCCGTCCGCAACTTGAGGAGCACCGTTGAGCACTCAAGCACCGACGCGCAGAACAGGGTTCAGACACCGGGCCGCCGCCGGTCTGACCGCCCTGATCCTGCCGCTGGCCGCCATGGTCGGCCTCGCCACCCCCGCCGAAGCCGCCGCATCGGCCACCGCCACGTACACCAAGGCCTCCGACTGGGGCACCGGCTTCGAGGGCAGGTGGACGGTGAAGAACACCGGCACCACCACGCTCTCCTCCTGGACCGTCGAGTGGGACTACCCCGCCGGCACGGCCGTCACCTCCGCCTGGGACGCCACCGTCACCGGCTCCGGCACCCACTGGACCGCCAAGAACGTCGGCTGGAACGGCACCCTCGCCCCCGGCGCCAGCATCTCCTTCGGCTTCAACGGCACGGGATCCGGATCCCCGACCGGCTGCAAGGTCAACGGAGGCCCCTGCGACGGCACCAGCCAGCCCGGCGACAACGCCCCCTCGGCCCCCGGCACCCCCGTCGCCTCCGCCATCACCGACACCTCGGTGAAGCTCACCTGGACGGCCGCCACCGACGACAAGGGCGTCAAGAACTACGACGTCAAGCGCGACGGCACCACGATCGCCACGGTCACCGGGCTCACGTACACCAACACCGGCCTGACCGCCGGCACCGACTACAGCTACACGGTCGTCGCCCGCGACACCATCGACCAGACCGGCCCGGCGAGCGGCGCCGCCTCCGTCCGCACGACGGGCGGCGGGACCAACCCGCCCGTCGGCAACACCGTGAAGATGGGCTACTTCACCAACTGGGGCGTCTACGGCCGCAACTACCACGTGAAGAACATCGTGACCTCGGGCTCCGCGTCCAAGATCACCCACATCAACTACGCCTTCGGCAACGTCACGGGCGGCAAGTGCACCATCGGTGACGCCTACGCCGACTACGACAAGGCCTACACCGCCGACCAGTCCGTCGACGGCGTCGCCGACACCTGGGACCAGCCACTGCGCGGCAACTTCAACCAGCTGCGCAAGCTGAAGAAGGCCTACCCGAACATCAAGATCCTCTGGTCCTTCGGCGGCTGGACCTGGTCCGGCGGCTTCGGCCAGGCCGTCCAGAACCCGGCCGCCTTCGCCCAGTCCTGCTACGACCTGGTCGAGGACCCGCGCTGGGCCGACGTCTTCGACGGCATCGACCTCGACTGGGAGTACCCGAACGCCTGCGGTCTGTCGTGTGACACCAGCGGCGCCGCGTCCTTCAAGAACATGATGCAGGCCATGCGCGCCAAGTTCGGTGCCAACAACCTGGTCACCGCGGCCGTCACCGCCGACGCCTCCGCCGGCGGCAAGATCGACGCCGCCGACTACGCGGGCGCCGCGCAGTACATGAACTGGTTCAACGTGATGACGTACGACTTCTTCGGCGCCTGGGCGGCCAAGGGCCCGACGGCCCCGCACTCCCCGCTCACCTCGTACGCCGGCATCCCGCAGGCCGGCTTCAACTCCGCCGAGGCCATCGCCAAGTTCAAGGCGAAGGGCATCCCCGCCAACAAGCTGCTCCTCGGCATCGGCTTCTACGGCCGCGGCTGGACCGGCGTCACCCAGTCCGCCCCCGGCGGCACGGCGACCGGCCCCGCGGCGGGCACCTACGAGCAGGGCATCGAGGACTACAAGGTCCTCAAGGCCTCCTGCCCGGCCACCGGCACCATCGCGGGCACGGCGTACGCCCACTGCGGCACCAACTGGTGGAGCTACGACACCCCGGCCACGGTCACGTCCAAGATGAGCTGGGCGAAGAACCAGGGCCTGGGCGGCGCCTTCTTCTGGGAGTTCAGCGGCGACACCGGCAACGGCGAACTCGTCGGCGCCATCAACAACGGCCTGAACTAGCACGTACGACAGGCCGCGAAAGACGAAGCGGGGGCCGGCGCAGCACGCCGACCCCCGCTTCTTCACGCACCACGTCTACGACATTCACCCTCCCCCAGACTTCGTCCGGGGGCCCCATTCAACGGGCAAAGAATTCAGGCGACATTCACCCGTTGCCCGGGAGGCGCCGCCTCCAGCCAGGCCATGAAACCGGTCCGCGCGTCCTCGCTCATCGCCAGCTCCAGCCGCACGCCCTCGTACATACAGGGCTGGATCACCGCGTCGGAGAGCAGCGCGAGCTCCTCCTCGCCCTCCGGCATCCGGCGCTCCAGGGCCACGATGGACGAGCGCTCCAGGACCCGGCGCGGCCGGGGAGCGTACGAGAAGACACGGAACCAGGCGATCTCGTCACCGCTGTAGCGGGCGACACCGTAGACCCAGCCCTTGCCGGTCGGGTCCGGGTCGTCGGGGACGTTCCAGTGCAGGGAGCAGTCGAAGGTGCCGCCGGCCCGCTGGATCAGCCTGCGGCGCAAGCCGAAGACGAAGAGCCCGATCACCACCAGTGCGACGACCAGGCCGCACACGAGCAGAGCGAGGAACATCTTCACCGACCTCCTCGCTGCGTCCCGTAGCCGGCACCGCCGGCACAACCGAATACAACCTGCATCTGCATCGCCTCAGCCGCGACACGGTCTGGAAAATTCCAACCGTGCCGCGGCTGAGGGCACTACTACTCGGCGCGGACCGTCAGCGGACCGCTACCGCGCGCAGCCGGACATCGGCGCGCCGCTCGGCGGCAGCGTCGGAGTCCGCCTTCGCACGCTCCAGCGCGCGCTCGGCGCGCTGGGCGTCGATCTCGTCCGCCAGCTCGCAGATCTCCGCGAGCAGAGACAGCTTGTCGTCGGCGAACGAGATGAATCCGCCGTGGACGGCCGCGACGACGGTCGCGCCCTCGCTGGTACGGATGGTCACCGGGCCCGACTCCAGCACACCGAGCAGCGGCTGGTGGCCGGGCATGACGCCGATGTCGCCGGAGGTGGTACGCGCGATGACCAGGGTGGCCTCGCCGGACCAGACACTCCGGTCCGCGGCGACCAGCTCGACGTGCAGCTCAGCAGCCAAGGGTGGCTCCTCGGGTCACCACCCGGCGGTCGTGCCGGGTGTTGGGGTCAATTCTAGTGGGCGTGGTGAGGGGGGCGGGACGGACCCGCCCCCCTCGGGAGAGCACGGGGCTCAGGAGACGCCGAGCTCCTTGGCGTTGGCCTTGAGGTCCTCGAGGCCACCACACATGAAGAACGCCTGCTCGGGGAAGTGGTCGTACTCACCGTCGCAGATCGCGTTGAACGCGGCGATCGACTCGTCGAGCGGAACGTCCGAACCGTCCACACCGGTGAACTGCTTCGCCGCGTGGGTGTTCTGGGACAGGAAGCGCTCGACACGCCGGGCGCGGTGGACAACGAGCTTGTCCTCCTCGCTCAGCTCGTCGATACCGAGGATCGCGATGATGTCCTGGAGGTCCTTGTACTTCTGCAGGATTCCCTTGACGCGCGTGGCGGCGTCGTAGTGGTCCTGCGCGATGTAGCGCGGGTCCAGGATCCGGGACGTGGAGTCCAGCGGGTCCACGGCCGGGTAGATGCCCTTCTCGGAGATCGGACGGGAGAGAACCGTCGTCGCGTCGAGGTGGGCGAAGGTGGTGGCCGGAGCCGGGTCGGTCAGGTCGTCCGCGGGGACGTAGATCGCCTGCATCGAGGTGATCGAGTGACCACGGGTCGAGGTGATGCGCTCCTGGAGGAGACCCATCTCGTCGGCCAGGTTCGGCTGGTAACCCACCGCGGAGGGCATACGGCCGAGCAGGGTCGACACCTCGGAACCGGCCTGGGTGAAGCGGAAGATGTTGTCGATGAAGAACAGCACGTCCTGCTTCTGCACATCGCGGAAGTACTCCGCCATGGTCAGACCGGCGAGGGCCACGCGCAGACGGGTGCCCGGGGGCTCGTCCATCTGGCCGAAGACCAGCGCGGTCTTGTCCAGAACGCCGGCCTCCTCCATCTCCACCATGAGGTCGTTGCCCTCACGGGTGCGCTCGCCGACGCCCGCGAAGACCGACACACCGTCGTGCAGCTTGGCCACACGGACGATCATTTCCTGGATCAGAACGGTCTTGCCGACACCGGCACCACCGAACAGACCGATCTTTCCACCCTTGACGTACGGGGTGAGAAGGTCGACGACCTTCAGGCCGGTCTCGAACATCTCGGTCTTGGACTCGAGCTGGTCGAAGGCCGGGGCCTTGCGGTGGATCGTCCAGCGCGGCGCGTCGGCCACGGTGGACTCGTCGTCGTTCAGCACCTGGCCGAGCGTGTTGAACACGCGACCCTTGGTGACGTCGCCGACCGGGACGGTGATGCCCGTGCCCGTGTCGGTCACCGGGGCCTGGCGGACCAGACCGTCGGTGGGCTGCATGGAGATGGCGCGGACGACGCCGTCACCGAGGTGCTGGGCGACCTCGAGGGTCAGCGTCTTGGTCGCGCCCTCCTCGGTCGGGTCCATGACCTCGACGTGCAGCGCGTTGTAGATCGCCGGCATCGCGTCGACGGGGAACTCCACGTCGACGACCGGGCCGATGACCCGGGCGACGCGGCCCGTGGCGGCGGCCGTCTCAACAGTGGTCGTCATTACTTGTCACTCCCCGCGGTCGCGTCGGCCAGGGCTGCGGTGCCACCGACGATCTCGCTGATTTCCTGGGTGATTTCGGCCTGGCGGGCCGCGTTGGCAAGTCGGGAGAGGTTGTTGATCAAGTCTCCCGCGTTGTCGGTAGCCGACTTCATCGCGCGGCGCGTGGCGGCGTGCTTGGAGGCAGCCGACTGGAGCAGCGCGTTGTAGATCCGGCTCTCGACGTACCGGGGCAGCAGGGCGTCGAGGACGTCCTCCGCCGACGGCTCGAAGTCGTACAGCGGACGGAGCGTGTCCGTCTCGCCTGCTTCCTTCGCCACCTCATCGAGGCTGAGGGGCAGCAGCCGGGCCTCGACCGCCGTCTGCGTCATCATCGAGACGAACTCGGTGTAGACGATGTGGAGCTCGTCCACACCACCCTCGGCCGTGTCCTTCTCGATCGCCTCGATCAGCGGTGCCGCGATCGTCTTGGCGTCGCCGTACGACGGCTGGTCCGTGAACCCGGTCCACGTACCGGCCAGCTTCCGCTCGCGGAAGTTGTAGTGCGCGATGCCACGACGGCCGACGACGTAGACGGTGACCTCGCGGCCCTCGCCCTCCAGCTTCGCCGTCAGCTTTTCCGCCGCCTTGATGGCGTTGGAGTTGAAGGCGCCGGCCAGACCGCGGTCGCTCGAGAGGAGCAGGACCGCGGCACGGATCGGGTTCTCCGCCTCGGTGGTCAGCGGGTGCTTGTCATTGGCACCCGTGGCCACCGCCGTGACCGCGCGGGTCAGCTCGGTCGCGTACGGAGTCGACGCCTGTACCTTGCGCTGCGCCTTGACGACACGCGAGGCGGCGATCATCTCCATCGCCTTGGTGATCTTCTTCGTCGCGGTGACGGATTTGATGCGACGCTTGTAGACCCGGAGCTGCGCTCCCATGAGTCAGGTCCCTTCCGTCGTCACTTCGAGACGTTGACGGCGGCAGGAGCGTCCTCGCCCAGCAGCTTGCCGTCAGAGGTCTCGAACTGCTTCTTGAACTCCGCGATGGCGTCGCCCACGGCCTGCAGGGTGTCGTCCGACATCTTGCCGCCCTCACGAATGGAGGTCATGAGGCCCGAGTGGCTCTGGCGGAGGTACGCCAGCATCTCGGCCTCGAAGCGACGGATGTCGACGACCGGGACGTCGTCCATCTTGCCGGTGGTACCGGCCCAGACGGAGACGACCTGGTTCTCGGTGGGCATCGGCTGGTACTGAGCCTGCTTGAGCAGCTCGACCATGCGCTGTCCACGCTCCAGCTGCGCCTTGGAGGCGGCGTCCAGGTCGGAACCGAAGGCGGCGAACGCCTCCAGCTCACGGAACTGGGCCAGGTCCACGCGAAGGCGGCCGGAGATCTGCTTCATCGCCTTGTGCTGGGCGGAGCCACCGACACGCGAGACCGAGATACCGACGTTCAGGGCCGGACGCTGGCCGGCGTTGAACAGGTCGGACTCCAGGAAGCACTGGCCGTCGGTGATGGAGATGACGTTGGTCGGGATGAACGCCGACACGTCGTTCGCCTTGGTCTCGACGATCGGGAGACCGGTCATCGAACCGGCACCCAGCTCGTCCGAGAGCTTCGCGCAGCGCTCGAGGAGACGCGAGTGCAGGTAGAAGACGTCACCCGGGTAGGCCTCACGGCCCGGCGGGCGGCGCAGCAGCAGCGACACGGCGCGGTAGGCGTCGGCCTGCTTCGACAGGTCGTCGAAGACGATCAGGACGTGCTTGCCCTGGTACATCCAGTGCTGACCGATGGCGGAACCGGTGTACGGCGCCAGGTACTTGAAGCCGGCCGGGTCGGATGCCGGGGCGGCGACGATCGTCGTGTACTCGAGCGCACCGGCCTCTTCCAGGGCGCCGCGAACGGACGCGATGGTCGAGCCCTTCTGGCCGACGGCGACGTAGATGCAGCGGACCTGCTTGTTCACGTCGCCCGAGCGCCAGTTGTCACGCTGGTTGATGATCGTGTCGACGCACAGCGCGGTCTTGCCGGTCTGACGGTCACCGATGATCAGCTGACGCTGACCACGGCCGACCGGCGTCATGGCGTCGACGGCCTTGTAGCCGGTCTCCATCGGCTCGTGCACCGACTTACGGGCCATAACGCCCGGGGCCTGCAGCTCGAGGGCGCGGCGGCCCTCGGTCGCGATCTCGCCGAGACCGTCGATCGGGTTGCCGAGCGGGTCGACGACGCGACCCAGGTATCCCTCACCGACGCCGACGGAGAGGACCTCGCCGGTGCGCTGCACCGACTGCCCCTCCTCGATGCCGCTGAACTCGCCGAGGACGATCGCACCGATCTCGCGCTCTTCGAGGTTCAGCGCGAGACCCAGGGTCCCGTCCTCGAACTTCAGCAGCTCGTTCGCCATGGCCGAGGGAAGACCCTCGACCTTCGCGATACCGTCACCGGCCAGGCTGACCGTGCCGACCTCCTCGCGCGAGGCCGCGTCCGGCTGGTACGACTGGACGAAGTTCTCCAGTGCGTCCCGGATCTCCTCCGGCCGGATCGTGAGCTCCGCCATCTGGGTTCCCTGCTCTCCTTGTTGGGCCCGAAGTTTCTTAAGGGGTCTGGGGGCCGACCCCCAGGAATCTTCTGCAATCTCTGCACGGCCCAACCGGGCCGCTGGTGATGCTGTGATGCTGTGTTCTGTGGCTGCCGTCAGCCGGCCAGTCGACGGGTCGCCTCGTCGAGGCGCTCCGCGATGGAACCGTTGATGACCTCGTCGCCGACCTGCACGGTGATCCCGCCGAGGACCGTCGGGTCCACGTCCAGGTTCAGGTGCATCGCGCGGCCGTACAGCTTGGCCAGGACGGCACCGAGGCGCTGCTTCTGCTGGTCGGACAGCGGCACCGCCGAGGTGACGACGGCGACCATCCGGTTCCGGCGCGCCGCGGCGAGCTTGGACAGGGACTCGAGTCCCGCTTCCAGGCTACGTCCACGGGGCTGGGTCACCAGACGGACGACCAGACGCTCGGTGGTGGCGTGGGCCTTGCCGCCGAGCAGGCTGCGGAGCAGCTCGCCCTTGGCGGTGGCCTTGGCGGCCTTGTCCGTCAGCGCCGAGCGGAGCTCGGGGCTGGAGGACACGATCCGGCCGAACCGGAACAGCTCGTCCTCGACGTCGTCGAGCGCGCCCGCCTTCTGCGCCGCGGTGAGGTCGGCGATGTTCGCCAGTTCCTCGGCCGCGTCGACCAGGTCACGCGAGCGCGACCAGCGGGAACGCACCATGCCGGAGACCAGGTCGACGGTCTCGCCGCCCACCTGACCGCTCAGGAGTCGCTGCGCGAGCTCGGCCTTGGCCTCACCCGACTGAGCGGGGTCGGTCAGGACCCGGCGCAGCGACACCTCGCGGTCGAGCAGCGCGGTGACGGACGTCAGCTCGTCCGCGAGCTTCGTCGCGTCGACCGAGGTGTTGTCGGTCAGCGCGTCGAGGGACTCGCGGGCGGCGGACAGTGCCTCGCGGCTCGCTCCGTTCATCGGACGGCCTCGGCCTTCTCCTCGAGCTCGTCGAGGAAGCGGTCGATCGTGCGGCTCTGGCGGGCGGTGTCCTCGAGGGACTCGCCGACCAGCTTGCCGGCCAGGTCGGTGGCGAGCTTGCCCACGTCCTGGCGCAGCGACGCGGAGGCGGCCTTGCGGTCGGCCTCGATCTGCGCGTGACCGGCCGCGATGATCTCCTCGCGCTGGCGCTGGCCCTCCGCCTTCATCTCCTGGATGATCGCGGTGCCCTGCTCCGTCGCCTCCTGGCGAAGACGCGCGGCCTCGTGGCGGGCCTCGGCGAGCTGGGCCTTGTACTGCTCCAGCACACTCTGAGCCTCGATCTGGGCCGACTCGGCCTTCTCGATGCCACCCTCGATGGCCTCGCGACGCTGCTCCAGAACCTTGTTGATGTTCGGGAGGAGCTTCTTGGCGAGGAAGCCGAAGACGATGACGAAGGCGATCAGGCCGATGACGAGCTCGTCGAGATGCGGGATGAGCGGAGGCTGCTCCTCCGCCGCTGCCGCAAGAAGCAGAGCGTTCACATCAGTGCCTTCCGTAAAAGTTGGGCTGTCGGTCCGGCTTACTTGTAGACGAAGCCCATGACGATGCCGATGAGGGCGAGCGCCTCACAGAACGCGAAACCCATGATCTGGTTGGTGCGGATCAGGCCGGCCGCCTCAGGCTGACGGGCGAGGGCCTGGGTGCCGTTACCGAAGATGATGCCGACGCCGACGCCGGGGCCGATGGCCGCGAGGCCGTAGCCGATCGAGGCGACGTTTCCGTTGACGGCGGCGAGAGTCTCGAGAGCGGACATGCCGGTTCTTCCTTCTCTTTCAAGGACCCGGTGGGGGTTGGCCACCGGACGACTGTTGGTTTGGGGGTGGTGCTGCCGGTCAGGGCTCAGTGGTGCTCGGAGAGCGCGCCCTGGACGTAGCTGCAGGCCAGGAGAACGAAGACGTACGCCTGGACGGCCTGGATGAAGAGCTCGAAGGCGGTCATCACGAGGACCATCACGAACGAGGCGCCGGCGTAGACGAAGCCGAGGCCGTTCATGAGGTACCAGGTGGCGAGCGAGAACATCACGATGAGCAGGTGACCGGCGAACATGTTCGCGAACAGTCGGACCGCGTGCGTGAAGGGCCGGATCAGCAGGTTCGAGAAGAACTCGAGGACCACGACGAGCGGCAGGATCGGGCCGAGCGACTTGTCGTAACCGACGATGTTCTTCCAGCCGCCGACGAAGCCGTGCTTCTTGAAGGTCAGCGAGACCCAGAGGACGTACACGATCAACGCGAGACCGGCCGGGAAGGCGATCAGGGAGGTGACCGGGAACTGGGCCAGCGGGATGATCGACCAGAGGTTGAGCATCCACACGAAGAAGAACAGCGACACCATCAGCGGGACGTACTTCTCGCCGTCCTTCTTGCCGATGATCTCGTAGACGATGCCGCGGCGCACGAAGTCGTACCCGGCCTCACCGACCATCTGCATCTTGCCGGGAATCAGCTTGGGCTTGTTGAAGGCGGCCCAGAAGAACCCGACGACCACGAGCGAACCCAGGATGGCGAGCAGCATCGGCTTGGTGAAGTCGAAGCCACCCACGGAGAACATGGGCTCGTACATGAACGTGTGCAGGCCCGGCGCCGGGAAGCCACATCCGGTGAAGATGTGGCAATCCGGGTCGAAGGCAAGCGTCTGGTCAGCACTCACCGCGGGCTCCTTCAGCGTGGCGCATAGGTACGGCAACCTCGTTGTGTCGGCGCGGCACGCAGCCGCGGGTCGGCACTGGACTGGTCTTACGGATAAGGGGGCGGCGGTTCGGCATCGAGCCTCGCGCTGGGACAGGCGTCTCGGATGCCCGCGCCCGCAGTGCCGCAGTTGGCACCGGACGATAGCAGGAAGCCGAACGCGGCTTTATCCCGGCCCTACCCTTCACGACTTCGACCCCGACTTCTCGGGCTCGATGTACATGATCTTGGCCTTCATGTAGGCCCGGGCCTGTGCGGCGACCCACACCACGGTCGTCGCGAGCAGCGTGAAGGCGAATGCCTTGAAGTCGAACAGCGTCGTGTCCTTGAACAAGGCCAGGAAGATGAAGAGCAGCAGCAGTTGGGCCGTGTAGAGCATCAGCCCCATGGCCTGGAACAGCTGCGGAAGCGACTTCGCCGTCCGCTGCAGCACCACGAGGCCCACACCCATGAAGAGGATCACGACCAGAGTGCCGGCGACGGCGCCGATCGCACCCTTGCCACCGGCGACCACCCCGCTGATGACCGTGGCAAGAGCGCCGACGGCAGCGGTGGGGACGGCAGTGTGCAGCAGGGTGCGTACGTCGTTGGACGGCATGGCGGTGTCTCCGCTTGATGGAGGGGGCGATGGTGTCGTCATGGACGAGCGTAAGCCCGGTCCGAGGTGGGTCTCGGGGCCAACGGACCGTCGCACTACGGTCTTTCGGCTCTGTCGCCGGGTCTCGTGAACGGTATCACAAACTATTTGAGTAGTTCTTTACCCGGACGGTGTGCCAACTGTCACACATGAGAGTTACTCCGCGCGTGTGTGCGCGACAGGAGGGCGTCTTGTCTGGTAGTGGCCGCTGATGCGGCTTTCGTCAACTCGGCGTTCCGGCCTTCCGCCGGTCGGTGAAGCGCGCGCGGTTGCCGATGGCCGTGGAGCCGTGGAGACCCGCGGGCACCGGAATCCGCTCCTCCTCGTCCACGGCGGGCTCCTGAACGGCCTCCGCGGCGGCAACCCTCTTGCGCCGGCGGTAGCGGGGCGGTACGACCGACTCCGCCCAGCGGGGGGCGCGCGGGGTGAAGCGCGGCAGCAGGAGCAGCACCAGGCCGATCGCGCTCAGCGCGACGACGCAGAGGACGATCCACATCGAGGCCGAGTGGACCGAGTACGCCAGCGTCCCGAAGGCGATCAGCGCCGACCAGAAGTACATGATCAGCACCGCGCGGCTGTGCGAGTGGCCGATCTCCAGGAGACGGTGATGCAGGTGCCCGCGGTCGGCCGCGAACGGCGACTGGCCCTTCCAGGTGCGGCGCACGATCGCCAGGACCAGGTCCGCCATCGGGATCGCGATGATCGTCAGCGGCAGCAGCAGCGGGATGAAGACCGGCAGGGCGGCGTGGGTGGCCTCGCGGGTCGAGCCCTCGAAGATCTTCAGCGCGTCCGGGTCGACCTGGCCGGTGATCGAGATGGCGGAGGCCGCCAGGATCAGTCCGATCAGCATCGAGCCGGAGTCGCCCATGAAGATCCGCGCCGGGTGCATGTTGTGTGGCAGGAAGCCCAGGCACATGCCCATGAGGATGACCGTGAAGAGCGTCGCGGGGGCGGCGGCCTCGATCGTGTAGCCGTACCAGAGGCGGTACGCGTACAGGAAGAAGGCGGCGGCGGCGATGCAGACCATGCCGGCGGCGAGGCCGTCGAGACCGTCGACGAAGTTGACGGCGTTGATGGTGAGGACCACCAGGGCGACGGTCAGGAGCGTGCCCTGCGCCGGGGTCAGGAGGACCACGCCGACGCCGGGGATCGGCAGCCACAGGATCGTCAGACCCTGGGCGACCATCACGCCCGCCGAGATCATCTGCGCGCCCAGCTTGATCAGGGCGTCCAGCTCGAACTTGTCGTCGAGGACGCCGATCAGCCAGATCAGGGCGGCGCCGGAGAGCAGCGCGCGCGGCTCGTTGGACAGCTCGAAGACGCTGTTCAGGTTCTGCAGGTGGTCGGCGACGAGGAGTCCCGCGCACAGCCCGAAGAACATGGCGATGCCACCGAGCCTCGGTGTCGGTTCTCGGTGTACGTCGCGGGCACGGATCTCCGGCATCGCCCCGGTCGCGATGGCGAACTTCCGCACCGGACCGGTGAGCAGATAGGTCACCGCGGCCGTGACACAGAGCGTCAGCAGGTAATCACGCACGGGCTGCCCCACAGGAATCGCTGGCCATCTCAGCCCCACACCCTAGCCGTGCCGTCCATGTGGTTTGAGACACCGGGGGCACCCGAACGGTTGCGCTCGGTCTTTCCCCGGCCTTCCCTCAGCGTCCATACGGGGGAAAACGCCCCGTCAGTGCCCGTACCTCCGCCCGGACCCGGGCGGTCTCCCCGGCGTCGTCCCGCAGCGCCGCGGTGAACAGGGTGGCGATCCGGGCCATCTCCACCGCGCCCATCCCCTGCGTGGTGACGGCCGCGGTGCCGAGCCGGATGCCGCGCGCCTCCCCGTGGGGCAGGGCGCAGGTGTCGAGCACCAGGCCGGCGGCGGCCAGCCGGGCGCGGGCCGTGCGGCCGTCGACGCCGAGGGGGGCGGGGTCGGCGGTGATGAGGTGGGTGTCGGTGCCGCCGGTGGTCAGGGCGAAGCCCTCGGCGGCGAGCGCGGCGGCCAGCACCCGGGCGTTCTCGACCACCTGATGGGCGTACCCGGTGAACGCCGGGGTGGACGCCTCTCCGAAGGCGACCGCCTTGGCCGCGATGGTGTGCATCTGGGCGCCGCCCTGCGTGAACGGGAACACCGCCCGGTCGATCCGCCCCGCGAGGTCGTCACCGCAGAGGATCATTCCGCCGCGCGGGCCCCGCAGCACCTTGTGGGTGGTCGCGCAGACCACGTCGGCGTACGGCACCGGGTTGGGGGCCGCTCCCCCGGCGACCAGGCCGATGGGGTGGGCCGCGTCGGCGATGAGGTAGGCGCCCACCTCGTCGGCGATCTCACGGAAGATCGCGTGGTCGAGGTGGCGGGGGTAGGAGATGGAGCCGCACACGATCGCCTTGGGGCGGTGGTGGCGGGCGAGCGCGGCGACCTGTTCGTAGTCGACGAGCCCGGTCTCGGCGTCCACGCCGTACGGGACGAAGTCGAACCAGCGCCCGGAGAAGTTGGCGGGTGAACCGTGGGTGAGGTGCCCTCCGTGGTTCAGGCCCATGGCGAGGACCGTGTCACCGGGCCTCAGAAGGGCCGCGTACGCCGCCAGGACGGCCGAGGAGCCCGAGTGGGCCTGGACGTTCGCGTGGTCGGCTCCGAAGAGCGCGGTGGCCCGTTCCACGGCGATCCGCTCGGCGGCGTCGGCGTACTCGCAGCCGCCGTGGTGACGGGCGCCGGGGTAGCCCTCGGCGTACTTGTTGGCGAGCGGGGAGCCGAGGGCCGCGAGGACGGCGGACGAGGTGAAGTTCTCGGCCGCGATCAACTGCAGGCTGTCGGTCTGCCGGCGCACCTCGCCGAGCAGCACGTCGGCGATCTCGGGGTCCTGGCGGCGCAGGACGTCGAGGTCCTCATGGAGGGGCACGGTGACCGACATGTCACCAATGTAGGCACCGGTCCCCTTGCCCGCCCGTCGACTCCTCCCGACGCGCCCCTCGCACCACTCGGCCCCAAGGAGCCTCCCGGGCATCGGGCCGCTGCGGCGGCCTCCGACCGCCGGACGTGGCCGCGCAGTCAATCCCGCGCCGACACACCCGTCAGCGCCGTGACCACCGGTTCCAGCGCCTGGTTGATCTCGTCGCCGATCGAGCGGAAGAACGTGATGGGCGCCCCGTACGGGTCGTTGACCTCGTCCGCGTCGACCGACGGGGCCAGGAGCCACCCGCGTAGAGCCGCCGCCGCGCGGACCAGGGCACGCGCGCGTTCCACCATGCCCTCGTCACGGGCGTCCGGGAGCGTGGCGGGGTCGATCGCACGGACCAGGCGGGTGAACTCCTTCAGGGTGAAGGTGCGCAGGCCCGCCGAATGGCCCATCGAGATGACCTGGGCCCGGTGGTCGCGGGTCGCGGTCAGGACCAGGTCGGCGCGGATGACGTGTTCGTCGAGGAGCTCGCGCCCCACGAAGCCGCTGTAGTCCGCGCCGAAGTCGGCGAGGACCAGTTCCGCGTTGGCCTCCATGGGGGCGCCCTCGTGGCCCCAGGTACCCGCGCTCTCCACGATCAGGCCGCCCCCGAGGGGGTCGCCGAGGCGGTCGCACAGGGCATGGCGGGTCAGCCGCTCGGTGATGGGCGAGCGGCAGACGTTGCCGGTGCTGACGTGGAGGATGCGGAAGGTGTTGCTGTCGTCGAACCCCGCTATGCCACGCCCCTCAGGGGCGGTCAACTCGCCACCTCGAGGTCGGGTACGACCTTCCGGAGCTCCTCCGGGGACAGCGCGCCCTGGCGCAGCAGCACCGGGACCTTGCCCGTGACGTCGACGATGGACGAGGGGACGATGCCGGGCGTGGGCCCGCCGTCGAGGTAGACGGAGACGGAGTCCCCCAGCATCTGCTGGGCCGCGTCGCAGTCCTCGGGGGACGGGTGGCCCGTCAGGTTGGCCGAGGACACGGCCATCGGGCCGACCTCGGTGAGCAGCTCGATGGCGACCGGGTGCAGGGGCATGCGGATGGCGACGGTGCCACGGGTGTCGCCCAGGTCCCACTGGAGGGACGGCTGGTGCCTGGCGACGAGGGTGAGGGCGCCGGGCCAGAAGGCGTCGACGAGCTCCCAGGCCTGCTCGGAGAAGTCCGTGACCAGGCCGTGGAGGGTGTTCGGGGAGCCGATGAGCACGGGCGTGGGCATGTTGCGGCCACGGCCCTTGGCGGCCAGCAGGTCCGCCACGGCCTCACTGCTGAAGGCGTCCGCCCCGATCCCGTACACGGTGTCGGTGGGCAGCACGACCAGCTCGCCCCGGCGGACGGCGGACGCGGCCTCGCGCAGACCGGTCACGCGGTCGGTCGCCTCGTTGCAGTCGTATCGCCGTGCCATCAGTTCCCGGCCTCCTCGTACGCGTGGTTCGTCATCGCAGTCATGCCAGTCGTCGCCGTCATGCCGGTCATGGCATGGCCTTGCGGGCGGTCGCGAAGCGCGGCCGGTTGTTCAGGTCCGGGTGGTCGGCGGCGTCGGCCCAGCCGGCCTCTTCGTTGAAGATCCACGGCACCTGCCCGCCCTGGGTGTCCGCGTGCTCGATGACGACGAGACCGCCGGGGCGGAGCAGCCGGTGGGCGGTGCGCTCGATGCCACGGATGGTGTCGAGGCCGTCCTCGCCGGAGAAGAGGGCCATCTCCGGGTCGTGGTCGCGGGCCTCGGGCGCCACGTACTCCCACTCGGTGAGGGGGATGTACGGCGGGTTGGAGATGACCAGGTCGACCTGGCCGTCCAGCTCCGGGAGGGCGCTGAGCGCGTCGCCCTGGTGGACGCTGACGCGGGAGCCCTCGGCGTTCTTGCGGGTCCAGACGAGGGCGTCGTCGGAGAGCTCGACGGCGTGCACGCGCGAGCGCGGCACCTCCTGGGCCATGGCGAGCGCGATGGCCCCGGAGCCGGTGCAGAGGTCGACGATGAGGGGTTCGACGACGTCCATGGCGCGTACGGCGTCTATGGCCCAGCCGACGACCGACTCGGTCTCGGGGCGGGGCACGAAGACCCCGGGTCCCACCTGGAGCTCCAGGTAGCGGAAGAACGCCCGCCCGGTGATGTGCTGGAGCGGTTCGCGGGCCTCGCGGCGGGCGACGGTCTCCCAGTAGCGGGCGTCGAAGTCGACGTCCTTGACGTTGTGCAGCTCCCCCCGCTTGACGCCGTGGACGAACGCGGCGAGCTCCTCCGCGTCGAAACGCGGGGAGGGGACGCCGGCGTCGGCCAGCCGCTGGGTGGCCTGGGCCACCTCGGCGAGCAGCAGACTTCGGGGGCCTGGGGGTCGCCCCCCAGAAAGTGACTGCACGCTGGTCCTCCGTGGTGCGGGGTGGGACTTACGGAACTTACGCCGCTGCTTACGCCGCTGCGAGCTTGGCGGCCGAGTCGGCGTCGACGCAGGCCTGGATCATGGGGTCGAGTTCCCCGTCGAGCACCTGGTCGAGGTTGTACGCCTTGAAGCCGACGCGGTGGTCCGAGATCCGGTTCTCCGGGAAGTTGTACGTACGGATCTTCTCGGACCGGTCGACGGTGCGGACCTGGCTGCGGCGGGCGTCGGCGGCCTTGGACTCGGCCTCCTCCTGCGCGGCGGCGAGCAGCCGGGAGCGCAGGATGCGCATGGCCTGCTCCTTGTTCTGGAGCTGGCTCTTCTCGTTCTGGCAGGAGGCGACGATGCCGGTCGGCAGGTGCGTGATGCGGACGGCGGAGTCGGTGGTGTTGACCGACTGGCCGCCGGGGCCCGACGAGCGGTAGACGTCGATGCGCAGGTCGTTGGCGTGGACCTCGACCTCGACCTCCTCGGCCTCGGGCGTGACGAGCACGCCGGCGGCGGAGGTGTGGATGCGGCCGGCCGACTCGGTCGCGGGGACGCGCTGGACGCGGTGCACCCCGCCCTCGTACTTGAGGCGGGCCCAGACGCCCTGGCCGGGCTCGGTGGCGCCGTTGCCGCCCTTGGTCTTCACGGCGACCTGGACGTCCTTGTAGCCGCCCAGCTCGGACTCGGTGGCGTCGATGATCTCGGTCTTCCAGCCGACGCGCTCGGCGTACCGGAGGTACATGCGGAGCAGGTCGCCGGCGAAGAGCGCGGACTCGTCGCCGCCCGCGCCCGCCTTGATCTCCAGGATGACGTCCTTGTCGTCGCTCGGGTCGCGCGGGACGAGGAGCAGGCGGAGCTTCTCGGTGAGCTGCTCCCGGTCCTTCTCCAGCTGCTTGACCTCGGCGGCGAAGTCGGGGTCGTCGTGCGCGAACTCGCGGGCGGTCTCGATGTCGTCACCGGTCCGCTTCCAGGCCCGGTAGGTGGCGACGATCGGGGTCAGCTCGGCGTAGCGCTTGTTGAGCTTGCGCGCGTTCGCCTGGTCGGCGTGGACCGACGGGTCCGCGAGCTTCGTCTCCAGGCCGGCGTGCTCGCCGACCAGTTCCTCGACCGCCTCGAACATCGGGGGGCTCCTGGTCTTTTCGTCAGTTGCTACGGGGACGGCAAAGCGCCGGTCCCGGCCACCCGCGCGGGGCGACCGTGGACCGGCGCAGGGGCTCGCTACTTCGCGGCGGAGCCGGCCTTGCCGAAGCGGGCCTCGAAGCGGGCCACGCGGCCGCCGGTGTCGAGGATCTTCTGCTTGCCCGTGTAGAACGGGTGGCACTCGGAGCAGACCTCGGCACGGATGGTGCCTTCGGTGAGGGTGCTACGGGTGGTGAACGACGCGCCACAGGTGCAGCTGACCTGGGTCTCGACGTACTCGGGGTGAATCTCGCGCTTCAAGGTGTCTCCTAGTTTCGGGAGGGCTCCGGGTCGCTTCCGCGGGTTGCGACGAGCGTGAACCGGGGCCGACGTACCAGTCTGCCAGGACTGGCCGCATCTGCCCAAACCGGGGTCCGGGCGGAAGTATTCCCCGGCTACCTCACGACGCCGTCGGCCTTGCCCGTGGCCGCGTCGCGCGTCGCCGACGCGGGGATCGGCCGGTCGTTCTTCAGGGCCGTCCAGACCTGCCGCGACTGGGCTTCGAGGGGGATGACGCGGTTGAGGTCCCGGGGGTCGTACTCGACGGGCAGGGTGACCATGTGGACGTTCTGGGCGCCGATGCCGGAGAGGCCCTTCGCGAAGCCCATCAGCTCCTGGACCGAGTCGAGTTCGGAGTCGGGCGTGATGGCCTTGGTGGCGACGTCGGCGAGGCCGAGGAGCTTCGTCGGGTTGCCGAGCACACCGACGTCCTTGACCTGGTCGATGAAGGCCTTCATGAAGGCCTGCTGGAGCTGGATGCGGCCGAGGTCGCTGCCGTCGCCGACGCTCTTGCGGGTGCGGACGAGGCCGAGGGACTGCTCGCCGTCGAGGGTGTGGGTGCCCGGCCGGAGGTCGAGGTGGCTCTTGTCGTCCTTGATGGCCGTGGTGGTGGTGATCTCCACCCCGCCGAGTTCGTCGATGAGCTTCTTGAAGCCGGTGAAGTCGACCTCGATGTAGTGGTCCATGCGGATGCCCGACATCGACTCGACCGTCTTGACGGCGCAGGCGGGGCCGCCGGCCTCGTACGCGGTGTTGAACATGGCCCGCTGTTCGCCGGCGACGGTGCCGCCCCGGCCGTCGGTGCAGGAGGGCCGGTCGACGAGGGTGTCGCGGGGTATGGAGACGACGCTCGCCTTCTTGTGGCCCTCGTAGACGTGGACGACCATCGCGGTGTCGGAGCGGGCGCCGCCCTCGTCCTTGCCGTAGGCGCCGTTGTCGCCGGCGCGCGAGTCGGAGCCGAGGACGAGGATGTCCATGGAGCCGTCGTCGACGTCGTCGGGGCGGTCGTTGCCCAGCTGGGCGTTGATGTCGACGCCCTTGATGTTGCCGTCGAGCTTGACGTACACGTATCCGAGTCCGGCGCCGCCGAGGACGAGGACCGCGACGGCCCCCGAGACGAGGATCGCCGTTCTGCGGCTGCGCGGGGCGGGCGGCTTGCGGCGGCGGCCGCTTCCCGCGCCGCCTATTCGGGCGCTCTTGCTCTGTTCGGTCATCGTCTTCCCTCGGGCCCTCGGTTCACCATATGTGACGGCGAAGCACCCGAAAGGGTTGCATATGGACCTGTGAGGTTTGGGTGAGAGACGACGGGAACAGCACTGCGCCCACCGTGCGGGGCACGGTGGGCGCAGTGGTTCACGCAGGTCACGGCGGGGTTACGGGCACGAGGCCCGGTTCTCGTCGTGTGACGCGGGTCTCGCGTCAGTCGTCGTTCTTGCCGCCGGGCGTCGTCTTCTGGATCTGGAGCAGGAACTCGCCGTTCGACTTCGTCTGCTTCATCTTGTCGAGAAGCAGCTCGATCGCCTGCTGCTGGTCGAGCGCGTGCAGCACGCGACGCAGCTTCCAGGTGACGGCGAGCTCGTCGGCGCCGAGCAGGATCTCTTCCTTACGGGTACCGGACGCGTCGACGTCCACCGCCGGGAAGATGCGCTTGTCGGCGAGCTTCCGGTCGAGCTTGAGCTCCATGTTGCCGGTGCCCTTGAACTCCTCGAAGATCACCTCGTCCATGCGCGAACCGGTGTCGACCAGCGCGGTCGCGAGGATGGTCAGCGAGCCGCCGTCCTCGATGTTGCGCGCGGCACCGAAGAAGCGCTTCGGCGGGTAGAGCGCGGTCGAGTCGACACCACCGGACAGGATGCGGCCGGAGGCCGGCGCCGCGAGGTTGTACGCGCGGCCCAGGCGGGTGATCGAGTCGAGCAGGACGACCACGTCGTGACCCAGCTCCACGAGACGCTTGGCGCGCTCGATGGCCAGCTCGGCGACGGTGGTGTGGTCCTCGGCCGGACGGTCGAAGGTCGAGGAGATGACCTCGCCCTTGACCGACCGCTGCATGTCGGTGACCTCTTCCGGACGCTCGTCGACCAGGACGACCATCAGGTGGCACTCGGGGTTGTTCGTGGTGATCGCGTTGGCGATCGCCTGCATGATCATGGTCTTGCCGGTCTTCGGCGGGGCCACGATCAGACCGCGCTGGCCCTTGCCGATCGGCGACACGAGGTCGATGATCCGGGTGGTCAGCACGCCCGGGTCGGTCTCCAGACGGAGCCGGTCCTGCGGGTACAGCGGGGTCAGCTTGTTGAACTCGGGGCGGCCGCGGCCGGAGTCGGCGGCCATGCCGTTCGCCGAGTCGAGGCGGACCAGCGCGTTGAACTTCTCGCGGCGCTCGCCGTCCTTCGGCTGCCGCACGGCGCCGGTGACGTGGTCACCCTTGCGCAGACCGTTCTTGCGGACCTGGGCGAGGGAGACGTACACGTCGTTCGGACCGGGCAGGTAGCCGGAGGTCCGGATGAACGCGTAGTTGTCGAGGATGTCGAGGATGCCCGCGACGGGGATCAGGACGTCGTCGTCCGCGACCTGCGGCTCGCCGGCCTGGAAGTCGTCACGCCCACGACGCCCACGACGGTCGCGGTAACGGCCGCGGCGCCCGCGGCGGCCGCCGGCCTCGTCGTCGTAGTCGTCCTGCGGACCGGCCTGCGGGCCGGCCTGCTGGCTCTGGACCTGCTGGCCCTGACCCTGGCCCTGGCCGCCCTGGCGCTGACGCTGGCCGCCCTGGCCACCGCCCTGCTGCTCGTCGCCCTTGCCGCGGTCGCGCTGACGGTCACGGCGGTCACGGCGCTCGCCGCGCTCCCCGCGCTCGCCCCGCTCGCCGCGGTCACGGCGGCCACGGCCCTCGGCGCCGTCGACGGCGGCGTCGGCCTTGGTGTCGGTCTGCGTGTCGGCCTTGACCTCGGTACGGGTCTCGGCGCGGGCCTCGGTCTTGACGACCTGCGGGGCCTCGGCCTTGACCTCGCCCTCCGGCGAACCGGCGGGCGCGGTGGCCCGACGACGACGGCGCTCACCGGCCGGCTGGTCGTCCGACGCCGGCTGACCCGGGATGTCGATCTGCTGCTGGGCGACGGCCTTCTCGGCCTTCTCCGCCTTGGGCGCGGGGGCCTCGGTGGCGGTCTCGCCCGTACGGGTCTTGGCGGTGGCGCGGCGCTTCGGCTTGGTCTCGGTGGCGTCGGCGGCCTTGGCGGGGGCGGCGGAGCCTCCACCGGCCTGGGCCTCCTTGATGACCTCGATCAGCTGGCTCTTGCGCATCCGCGCGGTGCCCCTGATACCGAGGCCGGACGCGACCTGCTGCAGCTCGGCCAGGACCATGCCGTCGAGGCCGGTGCCGGAGCGGCGGCGCCGTGCGGTGCCGCCGGTGGCAGCACCTGCGGCGGGCGCGGCGTCGACACTGCTGTCGGCAGTCACGCCCATCAGATCGGTGGTGTCGCTCACGAAGGGTCCTTCCCTGGAGCGGACGTCGGCCATCTGGCTCGGCGACCGGTTGTGCTGTCCGGCAGCGGTCCCGTGTGGGTGGACCGTGTCCGGGGCGGTGGTCCCGCCGGGTACGGCGGAGAAGAGAACGTGCTGTGGGTCCGGCCCGAGCGCCCCCTGCTCGGCCTCACTGCAGAAGAGCGAGGGGTGTCGTGCCGGTTCCGGAGCGTGCTCGAAACTGCTCAGGCAGGCTGCTCAGGCAGTTGGGGAGGCTCCCGGAAGAATCGGTGGTCCCTGATGGGGACACTCAGCACCGCGCCACAAAGGCGCCGGGTGCTGACTTGAGGTTAACACTACCGGCTCCGACAAACATTCCCCCTCTCCCTCACCGGCAATCTCCTGACACGGACGCTGCCCGGCGTCCGTGCCGCCGCGCCCCTAGGGCGCCAGCGGCAGGACGCTCGCTCCGTGCGCGTCGAGGTCGAGCCGGTTGGCGGCCCAGCCCTCGCCCGCCAGTCGGGCGACCTTGTCGGCCGTACCGTGTTCGGCCAGCGCGAGCACCGTGGGGCCCGCGCCGGAGATGACCGCGGGGACGCCGTCCGCCCGCAGCCGGTTCACCAGGGCGAGGCTCTCCGGCATCGCGGGAGCCCGGTACTCCTGGTGCAGCCTGTCCTCGGTGGCCGCGAGCAGCAGCTCGGGGCGGCGGGTCAGGGCCTCGACGAGGAGGGCGGCGCGCCCGGCGTTGGCGGCGGCGTCCACGTGCGGGACGGTGCGCGGGAGGAGGCCGCGGGCGGTCTCGGTCAGCACCGGCTTCCCGGGGACGAAAACCACCGGAACGATGGAATCCGAGGGATCCATCCTGATCGCCCGCGCGGCACCGGACTCGGTCCAGGCGAGCGTGAATCCGCCGAGCAGACAGGCGGCGACGTTGTCGGGGTGACCCTCGATCTCGGTGGCCAGCTCCAGGAGGGCGGCCTCGTCGAGCCGGGCGTCCCCGCCTATGGTCACGGCGCGGGCGGCGACGATGCCGGCGCAGATGGCGGCGGAGGAGGAGCCGAGGCCGCGGCCGTGCGGGATGCGGTTGGCGCAGACGACCTCGAGGCCGCGCGGCTGTCCGCCGAGCAGGTCGAAGGCCGTGCGCAGGGAGCGTACGAGCAGGTGGCTCTCGTCGCGCGGGAGTGTCTCGGCACCCTCGCCGGCGATGTCGACGTGCAGCCCGGAGTCGGCGACACGGACGACGACGTCGTCGTAGAGGCCCAGCGACAGGCCGAAGGCGTCGAAGCCCGGACCGAGATTGGCGCTGGTGGCGGGGACGCGCACCCGTACGGCGGCGGCGCGGAACGCTGGACCGGCCATCGCTCGATGACTCTCCTTGATTGCGACAACGGTGTTTCAGAACAGCGGGTGTTTCAGGGGAAGTACACGAGAACCCGGGGGCCGTTTCGGCCACGAAGGCGACAACGGCAACGACACCGCGCATATGCGTCGGGGCGGGTTCGGTACAGCCTATCGAAGGAAGGTTCTGCCGCGACATAGGGCGCACAGGAGGCGCACGATGCGTGTCGCGAGCCAACCTGTGCGCCTATGTACGTTCCTGATCGGGTTTCGATCAGTGCTGCTGCCCCACTCGAGGGATCGGGATCAGGCCAGACCGAGGCGCTCGGCGGCGGTGGCTGCGTCGACCGGGACGGTGACCGGCTGCGGCGCGCCGGCGACGGCCCAGTCGGGGTCCTTGAGGCCGTTGCCGGTGACCGTGCAGACGATCCGCTGGCCGGGGTCGACCTTGCCCTGCTCGGCGGCCTTCAGCAGACCGGCGACGGAGGCGGCCGAGGCGGGCTCGACGAAGACGCCCTCCTGCGCGGCCAACAGACGGTAGGCGCGCAGGATCTCACGGTCCGTCACCTCGTCGATGAAGCCGCCCGACTCGTCGCGCGCGGCGATCGCGTAGTCCCACGAGGCCGGGTTGCCGATACGGATCGCGGTGGCGATCGTCGACGGGTCCTTGACGACCTCGCCGCGCACCAGCGGCGCGGAACCGGAGGCCTGGAAGCCCCACATGCGCGGCCGGTGCGTCGCGAGACCGTCGGTGGCGTACTCGCGGTACCCCTTCCAGTACGCCGTGATGTTGCCGGCGTTGCCGACGGGCAGCACGTGGATGTCGGGAGCGTCGCCCAGCATGTCCACGATCTCGAACGCGGCGGTCTTCTGGCCCTCGATGCGGACCGGGTTGACCGAATTGACCAGCGCCACCGGGTAGTTCTCGGAGAGCGCGCGGGCCAGCGTCAGGCAGTCGTCGAAGTTGCCGTCGACCTGGAGGATCTTCGCGCCGTGCACGAGGGCCTGGCCCATCTTGCCGAGCGCGATCTTGCCCTGCGGCACGAGGACGGCCGACACCATGCCGGCGCGCACCGCGTAGGCCGCGGCGGAGGCGGAGGTGTTGCCGGTGGAGGCGCAGATGACGGCCTTCGCCCCCTCCTCCTTGGCCTTCGAGATGGCCATGGTCATGCCCCGGTCCTTGAAGGAGCCGGTGGGGTTGGCGCCCTCGACCTTGAGGTGCACCTCGCAGCCCGTGCGCTCGGAGAGGACCTGAGCGGGAACGAGCGGCGTACCGCCCTCACGGAGCGTGACGACCGGCGTCGTGTCCGTGACCGGAAGGCGGTCCCGGTACTCCTCGATGATGCCGCGCCACTGGTGGGTGCCCTTGCTGGTCATGGGTCCTTACTCCCCTTCAACACGCATGATGCTGGCGACACCGCGCACGGTGTCGAGCTTGCGCAGTGCCTCGACGGTCCCGGAGAGGGCGGCGTCGGGCGCGCGGTGGGTGACGACGACGAGGGAGGCCTCGCCGTCTCCGTCCTGTCGACCGTGCTGGCGGACGGTGTCGATGGATACACCGTGCTCGGCGAAGACCGTCGCGACCTGGGCGAGGACGCCCGGCTTGTCGGCCACGTCGAGGCTGATGTGGTAGCGCGTGACGACCTCGCCCATGGAGCTCACGGGCAGCTGGGTGTACGCGGACTCGCCGGGGCCGTTGGCCTCGTTGAGCTTGTTGCGGCACACGGCGACGAGGTCGCCGAGGACGGCCGAGGCGGTCGGAGAGCCGCCGGCGCCGGGGCCGTAGAACATGAGCTGCCCGGCCGCGTCCGCCTCGACGAACACCGCGTTGTACGCCTCACGGACGGAGGCGAGCGGGTGGCTGAGCGGGATCATCGCGGGGTGCACGCGCGCGGTGACGGAGCCGCCGTCGGCGGCCCGCTCGCAGATGGCGAGCAGCTTGATGGTGCAGCCCATCTGCCGGGCGGAGGCGAAGTCGGCGGCGGTGACCTCGGTCATGCCCTCGCGGTACACGTCGTCGAGGCGCACGCGCGTGTGGAAGGCGATCCCGGCGAGGATGGCCGCCTTGGCGGCGGCGTCGAAGCCCTCGACGTCGGCGGTCGGGTCGGCCTCGGCGTACCCGAGGGCGGTGGCCTCGTCGAGCGCCTCGGAGTAGCCGGCGCCGGACGTGTCCATCTTGTCGAGGATGAAGTTCGTGGTGCCGTTGACGATGCCCATGACCCGGTTGATCTTGTCGCCGGCGAGGGACTCGCGCAGCGGCCGGACCAGCGGGATGGCGCCGGCGACGGCGGCCTCGTAGTAGAGGTCCTGGCCGTGCTTCTCGGCGGCGGCGTAGAGGCTCGCGCCGTCCTGGGCGAGCAGGGCCTTGTTCGCCGAGACGACGGAGGCGCCGTGCTCGAAGGCGGTGGTGATGAGGGTGCGGGCCGGCTCGACCCCGCCGATGACCTCGACGACGACGTCGATGTCGTCCCGTTTGACCAGGGCCGTGGCGTCGGTCGTGATCAGCTCCGCGGGGATGCCCTCGCGGACCTTGTCCGGGCGGCGGACCGCCACGCCGGCGAGCTCGACCGGGGCGCCGATGCGCGCGGCGAGGTCGTCGGCGTGCGTCGTCATGATGCGCGCCACCTCTGAGCCGACCACTCCACAGCCCAGCAGCGCCACCTTCAGCGGACGCGTACGCATCATCCGACCTCTTTCCCGTCCTGCTTCGTATCTCTACGTTTCGTGTCTCTGCGGTTCGCGTCTCCGCGGTTCCGCGGTGGAACCAGTCTCACTCACCGGACGGGGGTTTCCGCCCCCTGTCCGGATCCTGAGACATCTATTTCATCACTCGACCATCGCTCGACTATTTCATCATCCGACGTCGAGACGCAGGAGATCTTCCTCCGTCTCGCGCCGGACGATCACCCGCGCCTCGCCCTCGCGGACGGCGACGACGGGCGGCCGGAGCGCGTGGTTGTAGTTGCTGGCCATGGACCGGCAGTACGCGCCGGTGGCCGGCACGGCGATGAGGTCGCCGGGCGCCACGTCCGCGGGCAGGAAGGCGTCCCGTACGACGATGTCACCGCTCTCGCAGTGCTTGCCGACGACCCGGGAGAGCATCGGCGCGGCGTCGCTGGTCCGCGAGACCAGGCTGACGCTGTACTCGGCGTCGTACAGGGCTGTACGGATGTTGTCCGACATGCCGCCGTCGACGCTCACGTACGTGCGCAGCCCTTCGAGCGGCTTGACCGTGCCGACCCGGTAGAGCGTGAAGGCCGTCGGGCCGACGATCGCGCGGCCGGGCTCGACGGAGATGCGCGGGGTGGTGAGCCCGGCGGCCCCGCACTCGCGCGTCACGATCTCGCCGAGCGCCTTGGCGATCTCGTGCGGCTCGCGCGGGTCGTCCTCGGAGGTGTACGCGATGCCGAGGCCGCCGCCGAGGTCGATCTCGGGCAGCTCGACGCCGTGCTCGTCACGCACCTCGGCGAGCAGCTGCACGACGCGGCGGGCGGAGACCTCGAAGCCGGCCATGTCGAAGATCTGCGACCCGATGTGCGAGTGGATGCCGATGAGCTCCAGGCCGTCGAGCTTCAGCGCACGCCGTACGGCCTCCGCGGCCTGCCCGCCGGCGAGCGCGATGCCGAACTTCTGGTCCTCGTGCGCGGTGGCGATGAACTCGTGGGTGTGGGCCTCGACGCCGACCGTCACCCGGATCTGCACGCGCTGCCGCTTGCCGAGGGACTGCGCGGTGTGGGCGACGCGGACGATCTCCTGGAAGGAGTCGAGGACGATCCGCCCGACGCCGGCCTCGACGGCGGTACGGATCTCCTCCTCGCTCTTGTTGTTGCCGTGGAAGGCGATCCGCTCGGCGGGCATCCCGGCGGAGAGGGCGGTGGCGAGCTCGCCGCCGGAGCACACGTCCAGGTTCAGCCCCTCCTCCTTGAGCCACCGCACGACGGCACGCGAGAGGAACGCCTTCCCGGCGTAGAAGACGTCCGCGTCCTTGCCGAAGGCCTCGGCCCAGGCGCGGCAGCGGGCACGGAAGTCGGTCTCGTCGAGGAAGTAGGCGGGCGTGCCGAACTCCTCGGCGAGCGCGTCGACGCCGATGCCGCCGACGGTGACGACGCCCCGCTCGTCCCTGTCGACGGTCCGGGACCAGACCTTCGGGTCGAGGACGTTGAGGTCGGCCGCGGGTGCGGTGTAGTGCCCCTCGGGGAGGACGTCGGCGTGGCGGGGCCCTGCGGGGTGGGCGGAACGGCTCATGTCTGTTCTTCTGCTCTCTCAGATCCGGTCGGGTGCGCTGATGCCGAGCACGGAGAGGCCACCGGCGAGCACCGTCCCGGCGGCTTCGGCGAGCGCGAGCCGGGAACGGTGGGCGGCCGAGGGTTTCTCGTCGCCGAGCGGCAGAACGGTGTGCTGGAACGCGAGCAGCGCGTCGGCGGTCGCTTCCCCGTGCCGTGCGACCCGGTCGGGGGCGCGGTGGCGGGCGGCGGCGAGGAGGACGGCGGGGTGGTCGCCGAGGAGACCGAGGAGTTCGGGCGCGTCTACGGACGTCTCGTCCTCGTAGAAGGGGGTGATGCCGAGCTGCGCGCCGTTGACGAGCAGCCGGCGCACCCGGGAGTACGCGTACCGGACGCGGAAGAGGGAGTTGCGCTCGTGCTGGACCAGGAGGGACGGCCCGTCGAGCGGCCGGTCCTGCGGAGCGGACCGGAGCAGGGCCCAGCGGGCGGCGTCGACGCCGAGGACGTCGGGCTCGTAGGCCCCGGGCCGTACGTGGATCCGCTCGGCACCGCCGAAGCCGGCGTCGGCCCCGTGCGCCCGCAGGAGCCGGACGACGGTCTCGGTGACGAGGACGGCCCGCGGTTCGACGGGGCGGGCGAAGCGGACGGTGGTCCCGGCGAGGGCGCTGCCGCTCCCGTACGCGGAACCCTGCCCGGCCCCGGCGGCGAGGATCTCGCGCACCAGCTCGCCACCGGCGTCCCGCCGGAGGGTGAAGTTCAGGAACCCTGGCCCGGTGATCTCGACGCCCCGCAGCCCGGGTGCGTCACGGAGCCGCTCCTCCAGGATCCCGGCGACGTCGAGGGCGCTGCGCCCGGCGGGCCGGGCGAGGGTGAGCGCGATGTTGCTGGCGTACTCCCCTGTGCCACCGGGCCGGGCTCGCTCGACCTTCACCCGCGGAGGCACGTCGACCCGCAGCGCACCGTCGTCGACCGCACGGCGCACGGCGTGCAGCACGGTGAGGGAGAGGTCCGCGGGGGTCACGGGTCAAGCCTAGGGGAGGAGGGGGGTCGAAACGCGAACGGGTTTCGCCATGCGGGCACCCGGGGGGGCGGGCGGGGCCCGGAAGGTGATCGGGAACGAGGATCGGGGACGGTGATCCGGCAATCGCGACCCGGGGGCGCCGGGGGCACCCGGGACCGTAATCCGGAACTGCGAATCCGGAACTGCGAATCGGAAACCGTGGGCCCGGAACGAACCGGGCTCAGTGCATCCCCGGGGTGCTGCCGGCACGTCGGGTCCCCGGCTCCTCCTGCCGTTCCTCCGCTGCGGCAGGTTCTTCTCCCCCGTCGGGCCCGCCCGACTCCGGACGCTCGCGCCGCTCACGGGGCTCCCGCTGCATCAGCTGATGCACGACGCGGACGAGCTCGGCAGGCTCGAAGGGCTTGGCGAGGAAGGCGTCGGCACCGGACCCGGCCACGCCGGCGACCTCGTGCTCACCACAGGCACTGATGATCGCGACCGGCAGATGGCTGGTGCGCGGATCGGCCCGCAGCCGCTCGGCCGTCTTGATCCCGTCGAGTCGGGGCATGACGACATCCAGGGTGACGACATCAGGACGAACCTGATGTACGACATCCAGACACTCGGCACCATCGGCCGCGGTCACGACCTCGAACCCCTCGAGTTCGAGATTGACCCTGATCAACTGCCGGATCACCTTGTTGTCATCGACAACGAGCACCCGACCGGACACGCCTGACACACGAACGAGAGTAGGGCGCCCCCCGCAGCCGCGTCCGGGTTTTACCCACTTCTGACCCGTGCGGGGGACCCACCCCCTGGTGACGCCCCGGAAATACCTGTTCACAGCCACTCCCGGAGAGCTGGTAGGGTTCTACCCGTCGCCGCTGATCGCGGCAACGCCCCCGTAGCTCAGGGGATAGAGCAACGGCCTCCGGAGCCGTGTGCGCAGGTTCGAATCCTGCCGGGGGCACTTCCGGACAGAGGGTCTGATCAGCGGAAACGCTGGTCAGGCCCTTTCTCGTACATGCCTCAACGTAAACGGCCCTTAGTCCGTTGCTCTCTTTGGCGGTCATGGCGCCCCGGATCCGTCTTCTCAGGCGGGCTGTGGGCGGGGAGTTCGGCCTTGCCGTCACGGTCGACGTCTCCGGCGCTGACGAGCTCGGAGCCAGCGACAAGGCCGTACCCGGCAAGCCCCTACCTCATGCGGACGTCGGGGTCGCCGGAGGGCTTACCGTGCGGCGATCGAGAGGAGTTGCCAGTATCCGGCAACTTTGAAGGGCGTATTCGGAGCGGATCAGCCCTGTGTCCGGCCGTATGAGTGTCGATACGGTCCTGGGGTCAGCCAGTTCAGGTTCCGCCGATCGGAAGCCTGGCGCGAGAACCGCCTGGGAAGGGTTCTCGGCCGCGCGGCCCGGGCCCCTGGCGGAAGTAGTGCATCGCTTTCCGATAGGTGGCCCTGTTCCCGAACGCGGCCCGTAACTGCAAGGGGACTACCTTGTTGGACACTCGTGCACCCTTGACACGGCTGGGCCTGGCCGTCGCGGTTGTGCTCGCCGTGACCACGTCCGGGCTGACCGCCTCACCTGTCGCGGCGGTTCCGGCCGGTCTGGATGCCGCGGCCTCGGCGGACTCGGACCAGCAGGGACGGCTGCCGATTCCGGCCGGTTCGATGATCGTCAGCGCTGGCCGGGAAGGCATGCTCACCAAGGCCGACAGCGGTGGCGCCCTCACGTACCGGTGGACGCGCTTCGCGGACGGCGCCACGACCGTGCTGCCCACCGGTACCCACTGGGGCGCCGAGGGTACGGACATCGTCGCCTCCCAGGCCGGATCCGTGTACACGCTCACCGACATGGGCGGGAGCGCGGAACGGTTGGTGATCGACACTTCCGCTCTCGGCGCCGGCGCGACCCCTTACACTCTGCGCCGCGTCGTCGGCACGCGGCTCCTCATGTCGACGAGCGTGGACAACGTGCAGGAGTTGCACGTGGTCTCCGTGGAAGGAGACCGAATCGTCGACCGGAAGGTCACCGTGCCGACCGGTGCCACTCCCGTGCCGCACATGCACTACAGCAGCGGCCCCGACGATCTCGCGGTCTCCTACCGCGCCGTTGTGGACGGCTTCTCCCGGACACGCATAGGGGCGGTCGACCTTTCCACGGGTTCCGTGACGGAGACAGGCACCATCGCCCCTGGGGCGATCTCCCTCGCGTTGTCGCCGACCCACATGGCGTGGTTCGAGGCGCCCGCGTCCAGGAAGCTCGCCGTCGCCGTCGCGCCCAGGGGCGGCTCCGGCATCGAGTGGGTGACCCTGGACAGTCCGACCGGGACGCACGACTTCACCGTTCGCGCGATCGGCGACTGGGTGGCGTACGCACGGGCCCGGGGCGGCACCGCCACATGGAAGGACCCCCTCCATCCACTCACCGCCCGGTCGAGGGCGGGTGAGACGGTCAAACTCCTGGATCACGTGGTGTCCAGCGCCTACGACGCCGACGGCAACCTGCTCGTCCTGGGCGGCTCCGTCGACCACGGCGAAGGCCTGTACAGGATCGCCCCGGACACGACCGGCAGGCCCGTTGCCGCGCTGGTGACCGGATCCGGTCAGCCCACCGCCCTCATGACCACCGGAGAAACCCCTCCGCCCAGCGGGACGGTCGACTTCGACCGCAACGGCGGAGAGCTGCGGGCCACGTGGACTCTGAGCCGCTTCAACGCGACCGCCTCCCTCCGGGTGACACACACCGCCTCCGGACTTTCCGGAGGCGCGGCCTCACCCACTCCCCGGCAGGGCGTACTCGACTTCCCCCTGGTGTGGAACGGCCGGTTCGACAGCGGCGTCCCCGCGTACAACGGTGCCTACACCTGGACCATGACGGCGAAGCCCGCCAACGGCATCGGCCCCGACATCGTGCGCACCGGCACCTTCACGGTGACCCGCGCGCCGAAGCCGCACGACTTCGACGACAACGGCTCGCCGGACCTGCTCTCCCGCGACGGGGCGGGACGTCTGCGCTCCTACGACATCCGGCAGATCGAGAGCGCCTCCCCCACCCAGAGCCTGAACCCGCTCGATCTCGGCACCGGCTGGTACGGGTACGACCGGATCGTCGCCGCCGGGAACATCGGCGGCACCCTCGCCGGGGACATCGTCGTCCGTGACGCTACGGGCGTGCTCTGGCTCCGTGCCGGCAGCGGCAAGGGCTTCGCACCGCGCACGCGGATCGGCGGAGGCTGGCAGATCTACGACAAGATCACCGGTGGCTCCGATCTGACCGGTGACGGCAGACCCGATCTGATCGCCGCGGACAGGAGCGGCGTCCTGTGGCTCTACCCGGGAACCGGCAATGTCAACGTTCCGTTCTCCACGCGCAAGAGGATCGGCGGCGGCTGGGGCGTCTACAACCGGCTCACCGCCACCGGGAACATCGGCGGCGCCCCCGCCGGAGACCTCATCGCACGCGACAGGGACGGCACCCTCTGGCTGTACCTCGGCAAGGGCGACGGCACCTTCGCGCCCCGCACGAGGATCGGGGGCGGCTGGAACCCGTACACGAGCCTGGTCGGCGTCGGTGACACCGACCGCGACGGCCGGAACGACCTGATCGCGTACGACGACGGCAGCAGCGGCTACCACAGCCTCTACGTGTACAAGGGCACGGGCGACTGGAAGGTTCCCTTCGCACCTCGCAGGGCCGTCTACGACCCCGGCCTGGGCGATGGCGTCATCGAACTCTTCTGAACCCCCATCGGCCCCGGTCACCACCGCTCTCCGCAAACTGTCCACCGGTCGGCTCCTCGGGCGGGGGTGCTCCGTGCATGACGGCCGTGGCGTGGGCGCGGCGGGCGCGGCCTGCGGCGGCCATCACTTGGAGCGCGGCTGAGTCACCGCCCAGGTCTCCACCCGCGCATCCGACGGCACTATGGTGAATCGCACTCACGATCGCAAACACGTCAGACCGTGACATCACACGGGGATCTTGTGTCATTCGACGAGGAATGGGCCGGTATCAGGACAGCGGGCGACGAGAAGCAGACCGCCATGCGCCTCAGCCAACGAGGCGATCGCTCAGGGCCTGACCCGGAACCTGACTGTGGTGGAGACCGGGAACGGCGGTTTCACGGTCACCATGAACATCCACCCGGACCGGGCCGCCAAGGGCCACGAGGTGCCGGAGCACTCCCCGGCGGACGCCACCGCCCTGCGGGACCAGGTGCAGAAGATCCTGGAGCATGCGACCGAGAGCGACAGCACCGCGGCCCAGGCGCTGACCATGCTCGTCGGCCAGACCGAGTACGGCTTCTCCGACGCCGCCTACTACAACCGGGACCGGGCCGCCCAGGCCATGAAGGACGCCGACCGGATCGCGGAGCTCCTGAAGAAGAAGGGCGACGACCTCACCCCCGAGGAGTTCGACCAGCTCAACAAGGGCCTCGCCGCCTACAAGGACGACCGGCTCTTCCAGGAGAAGCTGGCCACCACGCTCGGCCCGCGCGGCCTCCTCGACTTCTGGGCCGACCTGTCCGACCCCTCGGACGGCGGCAGCCTCCAGCGGGCGCGCCTCAAGGAGCTGGGCGACTTCCAGCAGAACCTCTCCCTCGTCCTGGCCGGCGCGACCCAGTCGGACAGCCCCGCCATGCGCAACTGGGAGAACGACATGGTGAAGCTGGGCGACCAGCGCATCGAGACGCGTGGCGCCCAGCCGTACGGCTTCCAGATCATGAGCAACCTCATGCGGACCGGCGACTGGGACAACCGCTTCCTCAACGACTACGGCAACAAGCTCGTCGAGACCGAGAAGAAGATGAAGCTCCCCGCCAACTACTGGAACGGCGGGGTGCCGCCGATGCCGAAGATGAACTTCATCGGCGAGGACTTCGGCCGCGACCCCATGACCGGGTTCATGACCGCGCTGTCCACCAGCCCCAACGCGGCCACCGAGTTCTTCGGCGCCGACAACCCCGACAACGCCAAGTACGTCCTCGGCGACCGCCAGATCTTCGACGACACCCCGCTGGACAGCAAGGACGGCAACTCGGCGATCAACGCCACCGGCGCCGCGCTGGCCGCCGCCGCCACCGGCATGAACCCGAACGACCCCACGGCCCGTCAGGTCGACCTCACGCCCGAGCACCGCAAGGTCCTGGACCGGTCCCTGGAGTACCTGTCGGCGCGGGGCGACGAGTTCCCGTCGGAGATGCGCGACGACATGGCCAAGGTCCTCTCCCGGCACAGCGACGTCGTGCACCACTCGGCGAGCTCGCTCTCGGAGAAGGACGGCGATCCGCGCCAGCTGGACCGCAGCCAGCTGCTCGAAGTCTCGAAGCAGATCTCCCGTGACCAGGAGGCATACGGCATGCTCAACGAGGCCATGAACCGGGAGATCCTCCGCGACATCCACGAGGATCAGGTGGCGAAGTCGGAGGAGACCCTGGAACGTGCCGGAACGACCATCGGATTCCTGGAGGAGGCCCGCTACCAGGCTCTGAAGACGGACAAGGAAGATCCGTCCTGGGATGCCAAGTGGGGCTACCACGGTTTCGGCGGCGCCGCGAACTTCATCCCCGTCGTCGGCGACATCGCCCAGCGGGGCGTCGACGCCCTCGCCTACCAGTGGCAGCTCGACGAACAGGCGCGCATCGAGAAGGGCATCCAGGAACAGAACGGCGAGACGTTCCAGCACCGGTCGAACCAGCTCCGGGCCATCTCCGAGGAGTGGGCGAGGGCCAACCCGGATCACGGGTCGAGTCCGTACCTGCTTGAGGGAAGGATCAACGGCGCGGCCGCACAGGGGAACGAGCAGGCACAGGGTCTGGCAGGTGACCAGTGAGGCGCGGCACGGCCACCGCGCTCGCGGCGCTCACCCTGCTGGCGGCGGCCGGGTGCACACAGACGCAGGCGGAATACACGACGCCCAGCGAACTGTGCGGGGTCCCCGTCGATCCCGCCGTGCTCAGGCCGGTGCTTCTTCCCGGCGAGAAGCTGACCACGAGTACGGCGAACTCGGCCGAGGACCTGCGTCGCTGTGCCGTGTTCATCGACGAAGACCGCATCCTCGACCTGCAGACCCGCCCGGAACCCGCGGACAAGAACTACCGGGGGATGTGGGACTACTACATGCCGGACGGCACCCCCGTGGACATCGGTGACGACGGACTGGCGACCGACATCGCCGTCGGCGCCGCCGCCCGCTGCTCCGTCAAGGGAGAGAAACGGGTCTTCGTCGCCCAGGCCTTCCGCTTCTACCCCAAGCGCGACGACGCCACCACGCGCAAGGAAGCCCTGGTCCGGTTCATGACCGCCTACTTCCCGGCGGCCAAGAAAGCGGCAGGATGCACGGGCTGACCACCCGTACGAGAAGCGCGCCGGGCCGCCCGCGCACCGTCCCGCTCACCGCGGCAGTTGTCGCACTGCTCGGCACCGCCGGATGCCTCGGCTCCTCGTCGTACGCGGCACCCGGCGACATCTGCGGAGTCACCGTCTCCGCGGACGTCCTCCGGCCGCTGCTCCCCACGGGCGAGAAGCTCGGGGCCGATGCGGCGGACCTCGGCAAGGGAAGCCTCGTCTGCAAGATCCACGTCGACGACGCCCTCGCGCTGTATCTGAGGACGGATCTCGCCCCGCCGGACACCGACCCGGTACAGGTACGGCGGCGGGAGCTGGACCGGTACGGCCACCCCGCCGCGATCAGCGTCGGCGACCAGGGCCGCGTGGCGGACAGCGGGGCACTCGCCACGGCCCTCTGCCGCCGCCAGGGCACGGACCGGAAGGTGATCGTCGAGGCCCACGTCCCCGGCGATCTCCCGGAGGACGTGCCGCAGCGGCGCGAGGACCTCACCCGGTTCATCGGGGCGTATCTTCCGGCCGTCCAGAAGTCACTGGGCTGCGCGGGCTGATGAACGCCCATGGTGCCGGTGCCGTCCGGGCCAGGCCCGGGCGGCGCCGCGCGTCATGACCTTTCCGCAGGCTGCCGGGGAGGTCCACCGGCGGCCGAGCCGGGCAGGGTGACGCCGTGCGGCACCAGGTCTTCGACGTACTCCCGGAGGTTCTCCGTCTCCTCTTCGTCGGCGAGGTCGATCAGGGGGCTGAGCGGCCAGAAGGGGCGGCCGTCGACGAAGGCCACCACCCAGGGGCTTTCGGTGGTCTCGTGCGAGCTGGTCGTGCCCTGCGGAGACAGGTGGAGGGCTCCGGGTTCGACGTACACCAACGCGGCCAGCCGCGGCGGGCAGCAGCCAGGGCTCCAGCGGCAGTTCGTCGTACACCTGACCGATCTTCGCGGTCGCGGGCGTCGGCGTGTCCGTGGCGAGCCGGACCGTTGCCGCCCACCACCCTCCCGACCACACGCCGATGACGGCGAGGGCGATCAGCGCGCCCCAGGAGATGCCCGCCCTGAGAGTCACCCGGCGTAGTACCGGGGACAGCCACCACGGCCCGGTACGCGGATCGGGCTCGGCGCGCTCCTTCGTCTTGCGGCTGCGGCCAGGGGGCGTGCGGGAGAGGAGCAGTGCGGCAACGGCGCCGAGATGGTCCCGTGTCAGTACGTCGTCGGGCTTCGCCAGGGGCTGGGGCTCGGGTGAGAGCGACGGAGCGGCGGGCCGAAGAGTGGGAGTCCGGGTGAGTGTGGGCGTTCTGCGTGCGCGGTGGGAGCGGAGGGCGGTTCCGGCGAGTGCGGGGGCCAGGCCGAGGAGGGTGAGGAGGCCGAGGGCTGCGGGGGTGAAGCCCCGGTCGAAGGCCTCGCCGCGCAGGGGCCATGGCAGGGCGCTGATCTTGAGGGTGCCGCCGGCGGAGGTTCGCTCGCAGTCGACCTCCGCCGTCTGGCGGGTGACGTCCCAGGGGTCGGTCCAGGCGACCGCGCAGCCGTACTCGGTCAGGCGGGTCGCCTCCGCTGCCACCGGGCGGCCGAAGCCGTAGGCGAGAGCCATCAGGCAGAGGCCGGTCAGACCCAGGGTTCCGGCGGCCCGGCTCCACCAGGGCACGATCAGCCGTCTGGACGGGGTGGCGGTCGAGCCGGCGCCGGTTCGCAGGTGGTGGCGCAGCCGTCGCAGGCTGCGGGCCTGCCGTACGGTCGCCACGGTGATCCCGAGCAGACCTCCCGCTCCTGGACCGTCATGAAGCGGGAGTCCTCCAGGTCGGCCGCCTCTCCGCGGACCGGCCAAGGCCGGGCGCTGACCCGTACCGTGTCACCCGTCTGCTCCTTCTGGTAGCAGTCCACCCGGGCGTGCTGGGTACGCCTCGTGTCCCACGGGTCCTGCCACACGACCCGGCACTGATCGTCCCGCACACCGGTGACTTCCGCCGCGACCTGGCAGCGAAGCCTCGCCTGGTACGGCGTGGTGTAGCCGATGGCCGAGTGGAGCCGCTCCCGGTTGTGATGTTCCGCGATCCACCGGAAAACGTCCTGTCGGGCCTGCGCCCGGGTTTCCCAGGCGGTCGTACCGAGGATCCGGCCGGAGCCGGTTACCTGTACGGGGCCGCCGCCGACGCGGCGGGCCGGATATGGACCGTGGGCGGCACGCCGGGCGCGGAGGGTGGTATCTCCCCGTCGGCGTACGCGGGCATCCGCCGCTGATCCGGACGCGCCGTAGTCACGCCGCGGAACACGAGGACATCGTGGCGCCGCGCCCGCGCCCCTCCCGCCCCGCGCGGGAGGAGGCGCGGGCCGTCGTCAGGACCCCACGCGTGACGCGGACGCTCGCGGGTAGCCGGTGGTTGGCAAAGGCAAACGTCGAAGGAGGCGGATCGCCATGATGAGCACGAAGAGCGGGCCACCCACCCGTCCACTCCCCCACGACCCCGCGGAACCACCCCCCGCACCCCCGACGCACCCCTTCCCGGTCGACCCGCGGTCCCCGAAACCGACACCCGGGACGGGGCCGAAGCCAGGTCCGGGGCCCGGGCCGAAGCCCGGCCTTGGGCCCCGGGCGGCTGCTGGGGCGATGGGGCATCCGCCCAGCGACCCGGTTCCGCCGAGTCCCACCCCGGTGCCGGGCCCTGGTCCCGGCCCGCAGCCGGGGCCCGTTCCCGGTCCGGTGCCCGGACCCGGCGGGCCCGATCCGGTGCCGCCGGCGCCGCCGCAGCCCGAGCCGGATCCTCAGCCGGGCGGCCCTCCCCCGGAGCCAGGGCCGCATCCTGGTCCTCTGCCCGGTCCCGGGCCCGCGCCGGAGCCGGTCACCTGACCGCTGTCACGGTCGGTCGCTGTCTGTCAGCGGCTCACGGGCTCCAGTACCGGGCGAGCGCCCCCTCCTGGTACGGGGCGGGGCCCACTCTCAGGTCGTCGGCGAAGGGACGGTCGAGCACCAGGACCAGGAGCAGGCTGAAGCCGATGGGGGCGGCGAGCGAGGCGACGAACAGGAGCTGGATCCGCAGCCTGCGCATGCCGTACAGGAAGGTGAGCGGGATCAGGACGAGCGCGCCGCCGAAGGCCAGGACCTGGAGCAGCGGGGGGAGTTCCTGCTCCGTGGTCAGCCGGGAGCGGCGCTGGCCGGCGACGTCGTTGAGGCGGGCGACGGCCTCCTCGTTGAAGACCTCCTCGCGGACGGTCTTCGGCCGAAGCGGGTCGCCCGGCGCGTTTGCGCCGGGCGACCCCTGGGTGGTGAGGGTGGTTACTTGACGTTGATCGCCGTCCAGGCCGCGGCCACGGCGGTGTGCTCCGGGCTGCCCGCGCCGTAGAGGTCGGCGGCCGCCGAGAGGGTGGCCACGCGGGCGCCGGCGTAGTTGGTGGACGAGGTCATGTAGGTGGAGAGGGCCTTGTACCAGATCTTGTAGGCGGCGGCGCGGCCGATGCCCGTGACGGTGGAGCCGTCGAAGGTCGGGGAGTTGTAGGAGACGCCGTTGAGCGTCTTGGCGCCGCTGCCCTCGGACAGCAGGTAGAAGAAGTGGTTGGCCGGGCCCGAGGAGTAGTGGACGTCGAGGCGGCCGAGGCTGCTGGACCAGTAGTCGGCGGAGTTGCCGTCGCGGCTCGGCTTGTCCATGTAGCGGAGCGGGGTGCCGTTGCCGCGGATGTCGATCTTCTCGCCGATGAGGTAGTCGCCGACGTCCGAGGCGTTGGCCGCGTAGAACTCGACCGAGGTGCCGAGGATGTCGGAGGTGGCCTCGTTGAGGCCGCCCGACTCCTTGCTGTAGCGCAGGTTGGCGGTGGCGGCGGTCAGGCCGTGGGTCATCTCGTGGCCGGCCACGTCGATGGAGGTCAGCGGCTTGGCGTTGCCCGCGCCGTCGCCGTACGTCATGCAGAAGCAGGAGTCGGACCAGAAGGCGTTGACGTACGCGTTGCCGTAGTGGACGCGGGAGTAGGCGGCGACGCCGTCGCCGCGGATGCCGTTGCGGCCCAGCTCGTTCTTGTAGAAGTCCCAGGTGAGGGCCGCGCCGTAGTGGGCGTCCGCGGCGGCGGTCTCGCGGTTCGTCGCCAGGCCGTTGCCCCAGGTGTCGGTGCTGTTGGTGAAGAGGGTGCCGGTACCGCTGGTGCCGCCGTTCAGGTCGTACGTCTTGTGGCCGCCGCGGGCCGTGTCCGTGAGGGTGTACGAGGGGGCCGTGCCGAGGGTGACCGTGCCCGCGTACTGGGTGTGGCCGGTGCCCGTCTCGATCGCCTCGTACGCGTACAGCTCCTTGCCCGTGGCGGCGTCGGTGATGACGTGGCGCTCGCTCGGGGTGCCGTCGGCCTGGACGCCCGTGACGGTCGTCTCCCAGGCGAGGGCCGGCTTGCCGGTGGCCGCCCAGACCACCTTGCGGGACGAGGAGGGGGTCGCGGACCGCGCGTCGGAGGAGGCGGCGGCGGCCTTGCCCGCGGTCGCGGCGGTGACCTTCGCGGCCGTGCTCGCCACCGATATACGGGCCTCGGTCGCCTTCGTGGTGGCGCGCGAGCCGTTCTTCTTCTGGTGGACGACGAGGTCGCCACCGAGGACGGGCAGGCCCTCGTACGTGCGCTCGTAGCGCGTGTGGACGGTGCCGTCGGCGTCCTTGACGACGTCCCTGACGACGAGCTTCTCCTGGCCGGAGAGGCCGATGGCCCTGGCCGTGGCGGCCGCTCCGGCCTGCGCCTCCTGGACGGCGGCGGCGCGCTCGGAGCCGGTGAGCACGAGCGCGGTGGCGCCGGCCTCGCGCTGGACATCGGCGCTGGCGGATCCGGTCTGGACTCCGACGACGACCATGGCGGCCGATGCGATCAGGGCGGCGGCGGTGGTGGCGGTGCGGCGGTGCGAGGACTGCTGGCGGGTCACTCGGGCTCCTTCGCTGAAAAGCGTGGGGGTTGTGGGGGGGGTGGTGGGGCTGTCTCTTATACACATCTCCGAGCCCACGAGACCGTACTAGATATCGTATGCCGTCTT